>JAEWSG010000210.1 GCA_023398495.1 Bacillota bacterium | reverse complement strand
AGCCAAAAGGAGCAATGATAGAGCATTATTCCGTGATAAACAGAATTAACTGGATGCACAAAAAATATCCTATAGGAAAGCAGGATGTAATACTTCAAAAAACACCTTTTACCTTTGACGTGTCGGTATGGGAACTGTTCTGGTGGTTTTTTGCAGGAGCAAAGGTGTGTTTTTTAGAACCGGGAGGAGAGAAGGACCCCGGTGCAATAACCGAGGCAATAGAAAAGCATAAAATAACCACCCTGCATTTTGTTCCGTCAATGCTTAACATGTTCTTAGAGTACATGGAAGATGAAAAGAATTTAAACAGGATCTCAAGCTTAAAGCAAGTATTTGCCAGTGGCGAGGCATTAGGAACAAAGCAGGTGCAAAGGTTTAACAGGCAGGGAGGACTTAAGTTCGGGACAAAGCTCATAAACCTCTATGGCCCGACCGAGGCAACGGTGGATGTTTCCTACTACGATTGTCCTTCTAACGGCGATATAGAAATTGTACCGATAGGCAAGTCAATAGACAATATTAAACTTTATATAGTGGACAGGTACAACAACCTTCAACCTGTCGGAATACCGGGAGAACTTTGTATAGCGGGTGACGGGCTGGCAAGAGGATATCTCAACAGGCCGGAACTTACAGCGGAAAAGTTTGTTCCAGACCCGTTTGAGAAGGGAGATAACTTAAGTGGTTCTAGGCGGATGTATAGAACAGGAGACCTTGCAAGGTGGCTTCCCGACGGTAATATAGAGTACCTTGGAAGATTGGACCACCAGGTCAAGGTAAGGGGCTTTAGAATTGAGCTTGGAGAAATAGAAGAAGAACTTTTAAAGCACGAAAGTATAAAAGAGGCAGTAGTAGCAGCAAGAAAGGATAAGGACAGCAGTAGCTACCTTTGTGCATATCTGGTATCAGAGAGGGAGCTAACACCGGCTGAGCTAAGGGAGCATCTGACAAAGAACCTGCCAGAATACATGGTGCCGTCATATTTTACAAGGCTTGAGAGGCTGCCTTTATCACCAAACGGAAAAGTGGACAGGAAAGCACTTCCAGAACCTGTTGGCAATGTGGTTTCAGGTGCTGAGTATATTCCTCCTCGAAATGAAATAGAAAGTAAAATGGCAAGAGTTTGGGAAAATGTACTGAATGTTCCGAAGGTAGGCATTAATGATGACTTTTTTGAACTTGGCGGTGATTCGATAAAAGCAATACAGGTTACATCATTACTGTCAAGAGAAGGTATAGATATAGAAGTAAAAGACATTTTGATATATCGGACTGTCTCACAAATCTGCCTTAATTCGGATTGCAAAAAGAGCTCACTTAAATATGAGCAGGGAGTGGTACAGGGAAGTTTTGGTCAAACCCCGGTGATCAGTTGGTTTTTTAGCAAGGAATTTTGTGTGCCGGATTATTATAATCAATCGGTTCTGCTTGACCTTAAGAAGGATATAAGTATTGAGAAACTGGAAAGAACTTTTAAAAAGATAATAGCACATCACGATGGTTTAAGAATAAATTACTCGGATGGCAGCAAAGAACTTTTCTACAATAATCAACACATAAATATGGAATTCAAAGTAGCTAGCTTCGATATTTCAAAGTTAAGTCCAAAAGATCAGGAGCGTGAACTGGAAAGTATAGGAGCACAACTAAAATCAGGATTTGATCTGGCTGAAGGACTGCTTGTTAAAGCTGCACTTATAGATTTTGGAGAAAACAACATAAAGTTGCTTATTACAATTCACCATCTGGCGGTTGATGGTGTTTCGTGGAGAATTATACTGGAGGATATTTATAGTACGTATAAAGCCTTAGAAGAGGGTAGGGAAGCTATATTGCCGGCTAAAACAGCCTCCATGAAGCAATGGTATGAAAAGCTAGTTGAATTGAGTGAGAGCCCAAAAGTACTTGGGGAGAAAGAATACTGGCTTGGAGTTGATAAAGTGAAATTTGAGCTTCCGGCTGATTTTGAAATACAGAACTATAATTCAGGCTTGGTATCAAGGGTAAAAGGAAGTTTGGATAAGAACGAGACTGAAAAACTTCTGAAAGAAGCTAATAAAGCTTATAACACAAGTGTAGAGGAACTACTTATTACAGCACTTGCGAAAACAATAAATGAGTGGACTGACCAAAACGAGATTGTTATTGAAATGGAGAACCATGGAAGAAATGTGGATGGTATAGATGTTTTAAGAACGGTTGGATGGTTTACTGCCATATACCCTTTAAAGCTTGAGATTATCAAAGGCGATCTGGGTGAACAGATAATGAAGATAAAAGAACAGATAAGGTCAGTTCCAGGAGATGGTATAGGCTACGGGATACTTAAGTATCTCTGTGGAGTGATACCAGAAAGTGACAAGCTGGTCGTTCCGCTGCCGCTACACTGCTCGTCTACACGTCCTAGACTGGCAGAGGTGAGACTTAATTATTTAGGATGTTTTGACAAAGAAGCTGATAATGATATTTTTGGTTATTCACTGCTCAATAGCGGCAGTGATATATCTGCTGCAAACTCTATCACAGCTAAGCTTGAGATAAATTGTATGGTTGTAAACGACTCCTTTGAACTGGATATTAATTTCAGCAATAAAATTTTTAAGGAAGAGACTTTATTGGATTTCAGAGATAAATATCTCAAGAATCTTAAAGATATAATAAGCTTCACAGCTACCAATGAAGATGTATTTTTTACACCGTCAGATTTTGAGACACTCGATATTGGGCAGGATGATTTAGACGCCCTTTTTGAATAGGAGTATGGGGGGCATTACATATGATTACTAATAAGATTGATAAGAAAAACGTCGAAGATGTGCTGGCTCTGACCGCAATGCAGGAAGGGATACTCTTTCACTATTTAAGCAATCCTGGCAGCAGTCAATATTTTGAACAACTGAGCATGAGGCTCACTGGCGTGGTGAAAATAGAACTCATAAAAAAGGCATGGAATTTTGTTGTGCAAAACAATGAAATACTAAGAACGTTTTTTAGGTGGGAGAAGCTTGAAAAGCCTGTTCAGGTTGTACTGAAGAATTATGAGATTCCAGTGAGGGTATACGATTTTTCAGATATTACTAATGATATGCTTTTAGAACGGATAAAAGAATTAAGGGAGCTGGATAGAAAAGAAAATATCGATATTGCTACCGAACCCTTCAGGATAACTCTGGGTATACTGGGAACCGGAGAGTGTGAGATGATAATATCCAATCACCACATACTATATGATGGTTGGAGCAACGGTATCTTAATTAAGGAGTTTTTTGAGGCATACCAGAGATTTTATGAAGGACGGGAGCCAGAAAGGAATGTAAAAAACAAGTACAGGGAGTTTATAAAGTGGCATCAGACCCAGGATGTAAGTGTGCAAAAAGATTATTGGAAGAAATACCTTGAAGGGTTTTACAATAGGGCAATGCTGCCATGGGACAGAAGAAAGCATGGGAATCTTTTAAAGGCGGATGTATATACATATGAATTACCTGAAAATACTGCTCAAAAGATTAATGGCTTCGCCAGGGATAGAAAGGTAGCACCGGCATCAATTCTATATGCGGCCTGGGGAGTTTTGCTTCAAAGATATAACAATACTGATGACGTAATCTTTGGTACAACAGTGTCGGGAAGGACAGCAAAAATTAAGGGAATCGAAAATATGGCAGGGCTTTTTATAAACACACCGCCTTTAAGATTGAAATTAAATGCTGGTGAGTGCGTTAATGAGATGCTCGATAGGATCGAAATAAATATCAGGGAACGGGGAGAATTTGAAAATACTTCGCTTGTAGAAATAAAATCCTGCAGTGGTATGGACAGTAAAGAAGCCCTGTTTGATTCAATAGTAGTAATTGAAAATTATCCTCTTGATAAAGAATTGGGTAAAAGAGACGGTATTTTAGCGTTAGAAGCCTTTTCAACCTTCGAGGTGACGAATTTTGATATAGCCGTTGCAATCACACTGTTTGACGGGATAGAAATAAAGTTCATATATAACGGAGATTCATTCTATAAGGAAACAATTGAAAGAATGGCAGGGCATTTTGTAAATATAATTGAGTGTATGGTTGACAACTCAAGCATTGAAGTTGCAAAAATAGATATGCTCTCAAAAGCGGAAAGGCATATGCTTTTGGAGAGTTTAAACGATACCTCTTCAAAATACCCGTGTGATTTGACTTTAAGCCAGTTGTTTGAGCAACAGGTCGCAAATACCCCAGAGAATATAGCACTTTCGTATGAAGGTAAGGAAATCACGTATAGAGAGTTGAATGAAAGGGCCAATCGTTTTGCAAGATACTTAAGAAAAAAAGGTGTTAAGTCTGAAAGTATTGTAGGGGTTTTACTTGAGAGATCCATAGATATGATGGTTGCAATAATGGGAATTTTGAAGGCGGGTGGGGCATATCTTCCTATAGACCCTGACTATCCTCAAGAGAGGATTGCTTCAATAATAGGTGACTCGGGTGCACGCTTTCTGGTCACGGGTATGGAACTAAAACAAAAACTTCTGACCGGGGGCATATTGGAAGGTTCTGCAATAGAGAGTTTTGCAATCGATGACCAGAACAGCGGTTTTGAAAATGAAGATGGCGGAAATATTGAATGTGTAAACAATTCTGAAAGCCCAGCCTATGTAATGTATACATCAGGTTCAACCGGCATGCCCAAAGGCACTGTTACTACTCATTATAACATAAGCAGAGTAGTCAGAAGTACCAACTATATAGAAATTACACAAAAGGATACATTGCTGCAGTTGTCAAACTATGCCTTTGATGGCTCTACTTTTGATATTTTCGGAGCCCTTTTAAATGGAGCAAAGCTTGTACTGGTAAGCAGGCAAACAGTGTTGGATATTGCCAGGCTATCTGGAATTATCAAAGATGAAAAAATAAGTGTATTCTTTGTAACTACAGCATTATTTAATACTCTGGCAGACCTGAATGTTGATTGTTTTAAAAATGTGAGAAAGGTACTTTTCGGTGGTGAAAGGGTATCGGTGCCTCATGTCAGAAAAGTATTGGAATGTGTAGGTCCGGGCAGGCTGATCCATGTATATGGACCTACTGAAAGCACAGTTTTTGCATCATATCATTTTGTAGATAAAATTGACTTCGACGCAGTGACTATACCTATCGGAAAACCTTTATCAAATACTAAAATCTACATTGTAGATAAGAATAATAATTTACAGCCTTTTGGAGCACCAGGTGAGTTATGCATAGCAGGAGACGGACTGGCAAAGGGATACTTGAATCGGGATGAACTGACAAAAGAAAAGTTTGTGCAAAATCCTTTATATACAAATGAAACTGGCCAGAATGTGTGGACTGGTAAGAATAACTGTCAAATAATGTACAGAACCGGTGATCTGGCAAAATGGCTCTCAGATGGCAGTATAGAATTTCTTGATAGAATAGATACCCAAGTGAAGCTCAGAGGTTTCAGAATAGAACTGGGGGAAATTGAGTCAAAGCTCTTGGAATACGAAGGCATAAAGGAAGCAGTGGTTGTTGCCAGAGAGGATAAAAGCGGTAACAAGTACTTGTGTGCATATTTTACTGTGCAAAAAGACATTGATTTATCATCTCTTCGTGAGCATTTACTGAAAAAACTGCCCGTTTATATGGTGCCGTCTGACTTTGTAAGGCTTGAAATTATGCCGCTGAACTCAAACGGAAAGATTGAGAAAAAAGCATTGCCCGAGCCTCAGAAATCCGAAGGAGTAGCGGATTATGTGGCTCCTGAAAGTGCAGTAGAGAAAAAGCTGGCTGCATTGTGGCAGGAAGTATTAGGAGTTGAAAGGGTAGGTGCAAAGGATAATTTCTTTGAATTGGGCGGGCATTCATTGAAGGCCACACTTCTTGCTGCCCGTATACATAAGGAACTTGATAAGTCAGTGCCTCTAGGGCAGATACTCAATACTAAAAATCTCAGAGAGCTTGCAAGGTTATTAGACGGTGCAGAAACTAGTGTATACTCACAGATAAAGTCTGTTGAGAAAGACGAGAATTATTTGAAAGCAAAATATCCTCAAGGAGTTTATCCTGCATCCTCTTCACAGAAGAGAATGTTTGTACAGCAACAGTTTGAAGGTGTAGGTATCAGTTACAACATTCCTCTGGCAATGACTGTAGAAGGGGGAAGTGATTCTGATAAGGTGGGTAGAACTCTTGAAGCACTTATAAAAAGGCATGAGCCCTTACGAACATCTTTTGAAATTTATAACGGAGAAATAGTCCAAAGGGTGCATAAAGAAGCAGAGTTTAAGTTGATTTATTTGAAGGCATCGGAAGAGAGTATTGATAGTATACTAAAAAGGCTAATACTTCCGTTTGATTTAAGTAAAGCTCCCTTACTTCGTGCTGCATTGGTGAAGATAGATGAGTTTAAACATGTGTTTTTTCTAGACATGCATCATATAGTATCTGATGGTGTTTCAACTGCTGTACTAATGAGAGAATTCGGAGAGCTTTATAACGGTGCTTGTCTATCGGATTTAAAAATACAATATAAGGATTTTTCGTACTGGCACAATAGTTTTCTTGAAAGTCCAGAAATTAAAAGGCAGCAAGAATATTGGATAAACAATTTAGCAGGGGAAATTCCTGTTCTTAATATGCCTTATGATTTTAACAGGTCGGATAACAGGACCTTCGATGGAGATGTTGTAGAGTTTAAATTTGATACAAAAGTTTCGTCATTATTACACAGTACGTCCAAAGAATATGGAGTTACTTTAAATACCTTGCTTTTATCGGTTTATACTGTTTTTTTGTATAGATATACAGGCCAGGAGGATATTATAATCGGTTCACTTGTAGCAGGAAGAAGGCATCCTGATTCGGAGAATATGATAGGAATGTTTAATAACTTTCTTCCCATAAGAAGCAGTTTCAAACCTGATAATACCTTTAAAGAGCTTGTAAATAAAGTAAACAGTTCGGTAGTTGGAGCTTATGAAAATCAGGATTATCCCTATGACGTGATGGTTGAAAAATTGGCATCCAGGACAGAACTCTCAAGAAACCCGCTTTTTGATACAATGTTGATTTTCCATAACGAGCTTGAAAAGGATATTAATCTTGGTATAAATGGGCTTGAGTTTAAGCTTAATAAGATTAATTCCCATACTTCCAAACTGGATTTTAAACTTGACGTTTATACCGGCAAGTCCGGTGAGCTGGAATGCATAATAGAGTACAATACTTCGTTGTTTGGAAAAGAAACGGCTGAGAGGTTTTCAAAACATTTTTGCAATATAGTGTTTCAAATAATTGATAATTCCGGTAAGCATATTTCAGCGATAGATATGCTGACAAAAGATGAGAAAAAACAGATACTATCAGCTTTTAACGATACAGGCTGTGAGTATCCAATGGATAAGACTATCAGCCGTGTATTTGAGGAGCAGGTTGAAAAAATACCTGACAGTGTTGCGGTAATCTTTGAAAATGAGAAACTGACCTATGATGAGCTGAACAAAAGAGCAAACTCACTGGCCAGAGTGTTAAGACAGCAAGGTGTAAAGGGTGACAGCATTGTGGCAATAATGCTTGAACGCTCAATAGAAATGATGGTAGGGATACTGGCGGTATTAAAGGCAGGCGGTGCCTATCTTCCCATAAGTCCGGAATATCCTGACGAAA
>JAEWSG010000209.1 GCA_023398495.1 Bacillota bacterium | reverse complement strand
AGCCAAAAGGAGCAATGATAGAGCATTATTCCGTGATAAACAGAATTAACTGGATGCACAAAAAATATCCTATAGGAAAGCAGGATGTAATACTTCAAAAAACACCTTTTACCTTTGACGTGTCGGTGTGGGAGCTGTTCTGGTGGTTTTTTGCAGGAGCAAAGGTGTGTTTTTTAGAACCGGGAGGAGAGAAGGACCCCGGTGCAATAACTGAGGCAATAGAAAAGCATAAAATAACCACCCTGCATTTTGTTCCGTCGATGCTTAATATGTTCTTAGAGTATATGGAAGATAAAAAGAATTTAAACAGGATTTCAAGTTTAAGACAGGTATTTGCCAGTGGAGAGGCATTAGGAACAAAGCAGGTGCAACGGTTTAACAGGCAGGCAGGACTTAAGTTCGGGACAAAGCTCATAAACCTCTATGGACCGACCGAGGCAACGGTGGATGTATCCTACTACGATTGTCCTTCTTACGGCGATATCGAAATTGTACCGATAGGCAAGCCAATAGATAATATTAAACTTTATATAGTGGACAGGCACAACAACCTTCAACCGGTCGGAATACCGGGAGAACTTTGTATAGCTGGTGATGGGCTGGCAAGAGGGTATCTTAACAGGCCGGAACTTACAGCGGAAAAGTTTGTTCCAGACCCGTTTGCAAAGGAAGAAAGTTTAATCGGTCAGAAACGGATGTATAGAACAGGAGACCTTGCTAGGTGGCTTCCCGACGGTAATATAGAGTACCTTGGAAGATTGGATCACCAGGTCAAGGTAAGGGGTTTTCGAATTGAGCTTGGAGAAATAGAAGAAGAACTTTTAAAGCACGAAATTATAAAAGAGGCAGTAGTAACAGCAAGAAAGGATAAAGACGGCGGCAGCTACCTTTGTGCCTATCTGGTATCAGAGAGGGAGCTAACACCGGCGGAGTTAAGGGAGCATCTGACAAAGAACCTGCCAGAATATATGGTGCCGTCATATTTTACAAGGCTTGAGAGGCTGCCATTGTCTCCAAACGGGAAAGCTGACAGAAAGGCACTTCCTGAGCCTGAAGGTAATGTAAACACCGGCGTAGAGTATATAGAGCCTGTAAGCGAAGCTGAAAAGAAACTGGCTCAGATCTGGCGGGATGTACTTGAATGCGACAGAGTAGGCATTAATGATAATTTCTTTGAACTTGGAGGGCATTCGCTGAAGGCGGCTGCACTTGTGTCTAAGATACATAAGGAGTTTAATGTTCAGATTTCATTAGGTGAAATATTTAAAACTCCTACTATTAAGGGTATTTTAGAAAAGATAAGAAAATCGGAAAGAGATATATATTCTTCCATTATACCTTTGGCACAAAAGGATTACATGGATTTAAGCGGGGAGTTTTGCGTATATCCGGTGTCATCAGCACAAAAACGTATATTTATTGTTGAACGTATGGGCAGCCTTGGTACAGCATATAATCTGCCAGGCATAATGAGTGTTGAGGGAAGAATAAATAAAGTTGCATTTGAAAATGCTTTTGTACAGTTGGTTAAAAGACATGAAACCTTAAGGGCTTCTTTTGATTTTATAAATGGAGAGCCGGTCCAAAAGGTTTACAAGGATGTAGCTTTCAGAATGGAATTTGATCAAGCAACCGAAGAGTGTTCGGAAAAAATAATAAAAGGGTTTATAAAAGGCTTTGACCTTGGCACTGCACCGCTGTTTAGAGCAAAACTTGTTAAACTCAGTGAGGAAAAACATCTGCTTATGTTTGATATGCACCATATCATATCGGATGGAGTTTCTGCAGTGATACTGGTAAAAGAGTTTATTGAATTATATAGGGGAGAGAATCTGCCGGAACTTAAGGTTCAGTACAGAGATTATGCTGTATGGCAAAATAAGCTTTTTGAGACCGAGTTTATCAGAGGTCAGCAGGAATACTGGAAAAATGTTTTTTCAGGAGAGCTACCTGTTCTCAACATGCCGCAAGATTATCCAAGACCATCAATACAAAGCTACGAAGGTGACAAAATAACCTTCTCTGTATCAAGGGCATTGGCAGAAAATTTGAAAACTGTAGCTGCAAATACAGGTACAACTCTTTATATGGTACTTCTTGCTGCGTATAATATCCTGCTCCATAGATACACGGGTCAGGAAGACATTATAGTAGGATCACCAACAGCGGGCAGACCGCATGCTGATCTGGAAAGTCTTGCCGGAATGTTCGTCAACACACTTGCATTGAGAAATTATGTCTCAGGGGATAAGAACTTCAAATGTTTTCTCGATGAAGTAAAGAACAATGTATTGAGTGCACTGAAAAACCAGGATTATCAGTTTGAAAAATTAATAGATGATCTGGAATTAAAGAGGGACTTAAGTAGAACTCCGTTGTTTGATACTCTGTTCGTACTTCAGAATATGGGGATACCTCAAACAGATGTTAATGGACTAAAGTTTATACCTTTTGAGTTTAAGAATCGAGTTTCAAAGTTTGATATCACACTAGAAGCAGTAGAAATGAGTGAAAGTATCAGATTTAACCTTGAATATTGTACGGCTCTTTTTAAAAGAGAAACAATGGAAAGGCTTGCGAAACATTTTGAAAATATCCTTGAGCAGATTGTAAAGAATCCAGATGTAGAGATTTCCGAGATAAAAATGCTGACAGAAGATGAACGGAAACATATACTACTACATTTCAACAATACAAGCTATGAGTATCCGATGGATAAGACTATCAGCCGTGTATTTGAGGAGCAGGTTGAAAAAACACCTGACAGTGTTGCGGTAATCTTTGAAAATGAGAAGCTGACCTACGGTGAGCTGAACAAAAGAGCAAACTCACTGGCGAGAGTGTTAAGACGGCACGGTGTAAAGGGTGACAGCATTGTGGCAATAATGCTTGAACGCTCAATAGAAATGATGGTAGGGATACTGGCGGTATTAAAGGCAGGCGGTGCCTATCTTCCCATAAGTCCGGAATATCCTGACGAAA
>JAEWSG010000077.1 GCA_023398495.1 Bacillota bacterium | reverse complement strand
TGAAATAACTAGATTAGAAGGTGCTAAGGAAGAAGGGTTACAGCAAGGGATACAGCAAGGGATACAGCAAGGGATACAGCAAGGGATACAGCAAGGGATACAGCAAGGGTTACAGCAAGGAGAACAGAAAAAAAGCTATGATGTAGCAAGAAAGATGCTTCTAGATGGAATGGATTATAATATTATCGAAAAGTATACTGGCATTTCCAAAGATGATTTAATATTTTAACCTCTCCCGGTATACATGACAAAAGTATACCGTGGACAAACAATGAAATATAATAAAAGCATCGGTGATTTTGATAAGAACACGGATTACAATTTGATTGAGACATATAAGTATGTTGAAAAAGATGCGATTATGTGTGAATAAATAAACATCCTATACAACCAGTATAAAAAAATATGCTATAATCGAAGTGAGTTATAGCAGTAGTAGGTCCAGAAGTTGTTGCGTATTCTGGAGGTGCAGTAGTACTTGAAAGAATAGGTGAAGGACTTGGTAATTGGGCACCGCAATTTGTATATTTAATTTAACTTAGTTTACATATTGCTATACTGAAGCTGGTAGAGATTATAATACATACCCTTCTTCGCAAGTAATTCCTGATGAGTGCCCATCTCCCTTATTTTGCCTTTGTGCAAAACAATAATGTTGTCTGCATGCTGAATAGTCGATAGCCTGTGAGCTATAACAATTGTTGTTCTATCCTTAGTTAGTTTCGAAAGAGCATCTTGAATTAGTAGTTCTGTCTCTGTATCAATACTTGCTGTGGCCTCATCAAGTATTAAAATAGAAGGGTCAAAAGCTAATGTTCTGGCAAAGGAAAGCAGTTGTCTCTCACCTGATGAAAAGGTTGCTCCTCGTTCTAAGACCTCTTCTTCATATTTAGAAGGAAGTGCTTCTATAAACTTGCTGGCATTTACAAATTCTGAGGCTGTCTTTATAGCATCATCTGTAATAGTTTCTTCATTAAGTCTGACATTGTCTTTTATTGTTCCTCCAAATAAGAAAACATCTTGCAAAACAACCCCTACATTTTTACGAAGACATTCTTTTTGAATATCAATTGTATTTATGCCATCAATTAAAATTTCACCCTTTTGGATTTCATAAAACCTGTTTATTAAATTTATAATAGAGGTTTTACCGGCTCCGGTTGCTCCAACTATGGCTACTGTTTGGCCGGAAGGCACACTAAAACTGACATCCCTTAATACCCAATCCTCGTTTTTATATGCAAACCATACATTCTTAAATTCAATATTACCTTTAAAAAGCTTTTTATCAGTACAAATAATACCGTTGTCAGTCTCTTGTTCGGTATCTAAAATCGCAAAAATTCTTTCTGAAGATGCCATTGCAGATTGCAGAATATTGTATTTTTCAGCTAGGTCGTTAACCGGTTGAAAGAAGAAACCAATGTAGTTAACAAAAGCAAATAAGACCCCGAACTTAATTGTATTATCAATTACTTTTCCACCGGCATACCAAATGATAAGTGCTATACAAAAGCCCGAAAGCATTTCTATCGAAGGTCTAAATACTCCTGATACAACGACTTCCTTAATGAGTGCCTTTTTATAGTCATTATTAGCCTTTTCAAATTCGGTAAGCTTTTCTCTTTCCCTGTTGAAGATCTGTATAATCCTTATACCTGTTATGTTTTCAGATAACATTGAGTTTATTTTTGCAAGTGTAACCCTTACTTCCCTATAAATTGAACGAACCTTTAGCCTAAAAATCAGAGTCATGGGAATTAGTATTGGAACCACTAAAAGGACTACAAGAGAGAGCTTTACGTTCATTTTAAACATTATTATTACAGTACCAATTAATATTGATATATCTTTTAGAAGGCTCACCAAAACGTTTGTGTACATGTCATTTAACGTCTCAGTATCGTTTGTAACTCTTGTAACTAAACGTCCGACAGGATTTTTATCAAAAAAAGCAATGGACATTTTTTGAAGATGCGTGAATATCTGCTGTCTCAAATTATAAATTATTGTTTGTCCGGTATGTGTTAATGTATATATCTGAATAAAGTTAAAGATAAAGCCTAGTATAATGGTACCTATAAAAAGAAGCCCAATACTGCTTAACTTAGCCGCATCCCCTTTGCTGATGCAATCATCAATGGCTATCTGCATAAGAATAGGTCTGGAAAGGTCCGTCAATGTTGAAGCCAATAACATAATGGTTGCAATAGCAAAAAGCTTCCAATAAGGTTTGGCATATTTGAGTAATCTCATCATTAGTTTTGAATCATATGCTTTTTCAAGAATTTCTTCTTCATTTATATTATCTTCAGCCATATCTATTCCTCCTCCTCTAACTTCTCTGCAAGAAGCTGTTTTTGATACAGGTTGTAGTAGTTACCCTGTCCTTTGAGCAAAGTCTCATGTGTGCCCTGCTCAATAATTTGCCCTTCCTCAAGAACAATAATTTCATCCGCATCCTTTATTGTAGAAATTCTATGGGAGATAATAATACTCGTCCTATTTTTCATAAGTTCTTTAAGACCCCTTAGAATTTCCTCTTCGGTATGTGTGTCAACCGCTGACAAACTATCATCCAAAATCAATATTGCAGGTTCTCTTATAATTGCTCTGGCAATGGCAATCCTCTGTTTTTGGCCTCCTGAGAGTGTAATACCGCGTTCTCCTACAACCGTATCAAACTTATTTGGAAATTCGCTAATATCTTCGTATACCTTTGAAAGCTTAGAAACCTTTTCGATATTTTCCATACTTTCACCAAGAAAGAAGTCGATATTTTCTTTTATTGTAGAGGAGAAAAGGAAGGTATCTTGCGGGACATACCCTATATTACTCCGGAGCTTTGAAAGCGGAACTGTATCAATAGAATGACCATCAATTAGTAAAGTACCACTGTCAACCTCATAAAGTCTCTGGATTAGATTAATGAGAGTAGTCTTACCACAACCGGTTGGTCCTACAATGGCAAGGGTCTTACCCTTATCAAGCTTTATACTTATATTTTTTAACACTGGTTTTTGACTTCCAGGGTAAGTAAAATTTAGGTTTCTAAATTCAATTTTACCTTTAATTACATCTATATCAATAGTTTTAGAACTGTCAAGTATCTCAGGTTTTTCATCCAGTATTGTATTTATCCTCTTAAGAGATACGATACCTCTTTGAAACATATTCATTGTCCAGCCCAATGCTGCTATCGGCCAAATCAACATCCCCAGAAAACTGTTAAAAGCTACAAAAGCCCCTAGTGTTATCTCCCCATTTATTACCTCAATTCCACCGAGCCAGAGGGCTATTGCAAAAGAGAAGGCTGAAACGGTCATGACTAATGGAAACATTAGGCTCATTAATCTTACAAACTTCAAATTCATTTGTCTATTTATCATATTTGATTTTTCAAATTTAATTATTTCCTTTTGCTCTTGTGTGAAGGCTTTTACAACCCTTATTCCAGAGAAATTCTCACGAGCGTTTTCAGTAATTAAAGAAAAGGATTCTTGCATTTTTTGAACACGTTTTTCCATTAAGACTACAAACAGCCACATGATTCCGCCCAAAATTACTAATGGAATCAAGGAAAAAAAGGTTAACTTAATTCCGCAAGTGATAAACATCATTATTATTGCTGCTATGGGAATTAAAGCACTGTCAAAACCTAAAGCAACTCCTTGTCCTAAAGCAACACTAACATTGTTTATATCATTAGTTGCATGGGCCATCAAATCACCTGTTTTGTGGTTGTTA
Source organism: Bacillota bacterium (assembly GCA_023398495.1). Classification (GTDB taxonomy): domain Bacteria; phylum Bacillota; class Clostridia; order Acetivibrionales; family Acetivibrionaceae; genus Acetivibrio. The sequence goes on along the minus strand of JAEWSG010000077.1, from coordinate 33,485 downwards.
AAAAAATTGACCGACAGTTTCTGAAGGTGTCCATAGAATCTGGCTCTTATGGCAGCTTCAAGTATTTTAGAAACGCCATACACCATGTATCTCCAAATAAACCGGAAAAGTGCAATCCCAATTGCAATACATACCAGGAGTATTGCAAATAAGGTTAATTGTTGTCTAGTCAAGGTACCCGATTTAAGACTGTTAGTAATATCCCCTAAAACTATGGGTAGAAATAATTGAAGCGCATCCACTATAATTAATGATATTACACCAATTAAGTACTTAAATCTGTATTTATATATCAAATCTTTTATATATCTCAGATTATTCATTCGTCCTCCTAAAAAGGTTTTTAAAGATAATTCAATATTAACATTTTGAAAGTTTTTTTCAACCTAAAAAAATTACTATAAATTTTTTGAAACGACAATTGACCAGTTATTATAGGAGCGACACTCAATTATATAAACTATTATCTTTTCGATGATGAAGAGTAAAACGAAGTATCAGAATCCATCTACAAGGAAACTGGAGGATTTATTTATAAATGCTGTTTTCTTGCTGTAAAACGTTATGATATAATGTTTTTTGCTGGGAGATTAAAGAAAGGTTGATGTATTCTTGTTAATAAATAGATCAAAAAAGATGCTTATATCCAATGTAATATTAATAATAAGTGTTGTAAGTGCTCTAATATCTCTTGTTATTGGAATTCTTGGGTACCTACTGCCATTATACATGACACAAAAATATAGTTTAAGTCCAAATAGTTCAATAGGAATCATAGGAGGAGCAGATGGACCAACAGCAATTTTTGTAACATGTGAGTTGTCAAATTCTTTATTACTTGCAGCTGTATTTTTCTTGATTGCAGTTTTGGGAGTTGTTTGTCAGTTTTTTATTAGAAGATTTAAGAATTAAGTATTCTCCATTATATAAGTTTTGAATAAATATATCAAAATAAAGACAGTGGATTTCATCCAGGTATATATTGTCCAAATGGAGATTATGAAGTTTCTACAATTAATGGTACTGTGTGAATAAGCATGGTATAATAAAAGTAATATCGATCAAAAACAACTAATATTGATCTGGTAAAATAATTATACGGGGGAGTCAAGTAATGAGAATTTTAGCACGAATAGTAGCTACTCTTGTATTTACTATTTCTTTTTCTATCCCAGTAAATGCAGAAAATAGTCCAAGTTCTACAGCAAATGAATTAAACTCAAATCCTCAAGCAACTGAGGCATCTGTAAGCCCTCAAATACAAGAAACCGGCCTTTTCAAAAATGATATAATTGAATTTGACGGAAAATCTGTGGAGTTTAGCACAATAGCATATAATGACAGGATTTACGTAAAACTCAGAGATCTCTGCTACAATCTCAAGTGTAATATAGAAGTTGATAATGAAACAAAGATTATTAATATCTTGGAAAATCCTAAAACCGTTCAAGAAAACGTCTATGCCGATAAAGAAAAAATATTACAACCTATAGAAATTAATTTGGATTTAAGTAGCTTCAACATAAAAATCAATGGTATAAATACATATATGGAATCTATCATTTATAAAGGCAGAACCTTCGTACCTATAGGGGTTTTCTCTGAAATGTTTGATAGAAAAGTAGACTGGTTTCAAGAACAAAAGATGGTAAAAGTAAGTACAGTACCAAATGTGCTAATTGGATCAGTAAACGGACAAGCACTTTTTAGAAAAGACTACGAATATTTCTATAATCCTCAATATATTAACCTGAAAAACAGCAGTTCTACAGAACCTTCTGAAGTTGATATCAAATATATCAAGGATACTGCCTTTGATAACCTGGTATTAACGACTATATTAATACAGAAAGCTGCAAAAGCAAACATAACTTTAGACGAAAGTGACTATCAAGTAATTAACGATACTATTAACAATTATATTAATGGGTACGGCGGAGTCGAGAACTTTAGATCCATTATGGAGGAAAACCAGATAACACTTTGCCAGTTTTCCGATAACATAAGAAATTCCATGCTTATTAACAAATTTTTAGATAGCATTTTGAAAGATATAACCGCAAGTGAAGAGACATTAAAAAAATACTATGAAGATTACAAAGCAACATTCATAGAACCTGAAAAAGTTAAAGCAAAGCACATTCTTTTCTTGACTAAAGACCAGTATACCAATGAAAACTATGACGAACAAAAGAAAGCCGAAATAAAGAAAAAAGCAGAAGAGGTTCTTGCTCAGATTAAAACAGGTGCAGATTTCAACGAACTGATGAATAAATACACCGAAGATCCAGGTATAGTGAATTATCCTGATGGATATACATTTGCCAGAGGTGAAATGGTACAAGAATTTGAAGACAAAGCATTCTCGATGAAGATCGGTGAATTCAGCGATCTTGTAGAAACCGATTATGGCTATCATATTATAAAGCTCGAAGAGAAATTACCTGAAACCCAATTGACTTTAGCTGATATAAGAGACAGCATAAAACCTGAACTTGACAAGCAGGAAAAACAAGCTTATTTTGAAAAACTTCTTGTTCAATATAAAGCTGAAAGTGAGATAAAAAAGACTTTGGAATAATTTTTAGCAAATTAATATTTATACTTCAGGTTTTATTGCCTTATATAAAGTGAATGGAAGGATAAGATTATTGTGAACATACAAATTTTTGGTACAAAAAAGTGTTTTGATACAAAAAAGACAGAGCGATATTTTAAAGAGCGAAAGATTAAGTACCAATATGTTAGTGTACATGAATATGGTTTAAGTAAGGGCGAATTTGAGAGTGTTAAAGCTGCAGTAGGTTTAAAAGACTTGATTAATGATGCGGCGAAAGAATATAAATTACTTAACATGCAGTACCTTGGAGTAGGTGATGTAGCAGCGGAGGTGCTTTTCAAGAATCCTAAGCTATATAAGACGCCAATTGTTAGGAATGGCAAGCAGGCTACAGTGGGATTTCAACCGGAAGTCTGGAAGGTTTGGGAGTAAAGAAGCCTTAGAACTCTAAAAGAACTAAATTGAATTAATTCCGTTGTTAAACATCTGTAAGAAAAATTCTTAGCACAGTTGATATTAAAAAAACGAAATTTCTCGGTAAACAACCGGGAAATTTCGTTTTTAAGGCATGTCAAAAAAGCCTTAAATGAGACAATAAAACAATTAATCAGGCAACTTTTTCATAATTATGATATAAGCCGTTAAGGATTGGTTTAGATTGTAGAACCATTTTGGAGCCAAGGATATTTAAACCCTGTTTTCTTTACTCTTATGTTTGCATTCTCAAGGAAAACGCCTAAATTCAAGGCTTATAAATGATGTTTGTAGATATTGGATAATATCGTGTAATAGATACATAAAAAAAGTCTATCCTTAAGTGCAATTATTTACGATATAATAGGTATACATGTTGTATTGACACTCCGAAAAATACTTGATCAATTCCACAAAACATTTAAATTAAAGGGAATATGCAAAGTGTAAAGGGCTTTAATTAATTTTGACCTATTAAGGAAGAAGTAAACTAAATTCGTTAAGCCTGTATAACATACTTTTGATTAGTCATCCATGTAGTTATGTAAATAAATTCTTCATACTAAATTACCAGGTGGTGTCTATATGAATACATATCGTGTAATCAATGAACCTTCAACTATTGAGTATTTGTACAAAAATATTTCAAAAGTCAAAGAACTGCCTGTACTATTAAAGCTAAAGCACCAACAAGTGCATACAGAAATTGTATTCAACTACAAAACAGGTAATACTCCAACAATCAAGTACATAGGTCAGGGAGATTTAAGAATTGATGATACTGTAGAAATAGACTTTTTTTATAAAGAGAGCTATTTTTCTTTCCAATCGAAGATTGCAGGAATACAGGAAAACTCTTTTGTAATAAATAAACCTTTAGAAATTAAAGTTTGCTTTTTAAGGAACAGAGCCAGATATCTGCTATCAGAAGAAGAAAAGGTATACGTTACCTTAAGAGGCAGTGATATAAAATACGAGGTTATTGATATGAGTACCTCAGGGTTCGCCTTTCGTACAAAAGAAGAGATATTTGCCCAGGGCTCTTTGGTAAGGAATATTTGTCTTATTCTGAATGAAAAAACCGCTCTTTATGTTGATGGAGAGGTCAAGTATGTTAAACAGATTGATAATCAGTATAGATACGGATTGAATATTGTAAGTGTTGAATGGGCTACAGGTCAACAAATCTTCAATTATCTGTTTGAAAAAACCTATCCGCATATGAAAGCTCTTTCTCATTATCATATGGAGGAAATATGGAAACTGTTTCATAGGGCTAAATATGCATCCAAAAATCTATATGTGAATGATGACAATGAGTTTATGAACTACATAAAGAAGTTAGAGAGTTTTAAAGACAAACCTACCATAGCAATAAATCTCATATACCAAAAGAACGGGAAACTTTTGGGTGCAGGGGCTTCTTTGAGGATATACCACCGTACTTTTTTAGGATATCTCCCGCATGTTGTCCCCGAGGCATATCTTAGTCCAAAGGCCAAGACTGATATCTATATAGGGCTTACTGAAAATCTTATAAACCATTCATATTTTAAGAACTATATTTCGTATTTCAGGGATGATCTGGAGTGGTATAAAAGTATTTTTGAAAAGATAAGCAGTATAATTGACGATAAAAGTTTGTATCAGTTACATTCTGTTAAAGTATTTGAATGCACTCTGGATAATATGAATAATAAACTTATATTGGATAGATACGCTACCGAAGAGGAAGTTGATACTCAAGGTTTTTTGGAATACTGTAAAAACAATATATCAGAGCTGGAAATTCAGTGTTTTGACTATACAAAAACCAGTTTTTATTTAGATGAGATAAAGGAAGTATACAATTCTTTAGGTATGGCACTTATAAGAAAACTTTTTTGTGTTAAGGAAGAAGGCAGTATTATAGCATATGCTGTTGCAGAAACTTGTTCTTATGGCGAAAACCAAAGGGATTATTTAGACACTGTAAAGGTGTATCTAAATAAGACACCGGTCAATATTAATGAACTTATAAGCTCCATAGCGGATGAAATATCATTGTTTTATAAAATAAATAATAAGAACAAATTTACAATTATTATAAATAATTCATCGGCTGATTATACATTTGATGAATTCTATCCTCAAGTTTCAGGAGTTAAGTATGTAGGCAGTGCTGTAAAAGTAATGATGAACAGGCAGGGAATAACTGAGTTTTCCAGGCTCTTAACTTCGAATTTTGAAACCTATTCAAAGTATTATCCTCTTACACAGCCGCAGAAATCCATATGGTTTACTGAAAAGGTTTTTCCAGGTACCAGCATAGGTAATATAATCGGCAGTATAAAAACTAAGAATGAACTTGATTTTTCAACGGTTGAAAAGTCATTTAATATTATTGTTGAGAAAAATGAGGGTATGAGACTTAGAATTATTGAAGAGGACGGACGGCAAAAACAGTATGTAAGCCATTATAAATACTTTAATGTAGACATTTTTGACTTCAGGGAATCCGGTGTGGAAAGCTTTTATATGTGGGATGAAAAAGAGGCTCAGACACCCTTTAACTTATATAACTCACCCCTTTACTACTTTGCTGTTATAAGATTACCTGAATACACCCTTTTGTATTTCAAAACCCATCATTTAATCTCTGATGCCTGGACTATAAATCTTATAGGCAGCCAATTTATTGAGGTCTACGATTTTCTTACAGACAATAAGGGCACCGCTATTGAAAATAAACCTTCTTATCTGGATTTTATATTGGATGAAGAAGAATACAAATACTCACATAAATTTGATAAGAATAAAGCTTTCTGGAACGAGAAATTCAGTACAATGCCTGAGTTTACGTCCTTTGAAAAAGAGGGTATTGTTCAGGGTACAAAGGCAAACAGACAAACCTTTCTCTTATCGGAGGAACTATCCTCTCTTTTAAATGGTTACAGCAAAGATAAAAAGGTTTCGGTTTTCTCTATATTTATGTCTGTTGTATCTATTTATATCAGCAAGCTTTCGGGCTTTCAGGATATTGTAATCGGAACCCCGATTCTGAACAGGTCCGGTGCAAAAGAAAAAGAAACTGCAGGAATGTTTGTAAGCTCTATACCTGTAAGGCTTTATGCAGACAAAGATATGGACTTTCAAGCTTATCTTTCCTATGTAACAAAAGAAATAGGCTTGTGCCTTAAAAATCAAAAATATAACTATGACATGATTTTAAATGACTATAGAAAAACACACAATATCACAAGAGGTAAACTTTACGATGTGGTATTCTCATATCAGAATGCAAAATATGCCGCTTCAAAGAAGGATATTGATTATGAGGCACGATGGCACTTTAATAAAAATCAGGCAGACTCTCTGGTAATACATGTAGATGATAGGGAAGAACAGGGACAGTTCCTTATAAATATTGACTATCTTGAAAATATGTTTTCAAAAGAGGATATAAAGAGGCTATATAACCGATTGATAAAGCTGATGAAGGACGCTATAAATTGCCCTGATAGAAAAATAAACAACTTTAATATCTTGACAGAAGATGAACTGTCAGAAGTTATAAAGATGTTAAAAAATTTTAATTCTACGAATCTAAACTACCCAAAAGAAAAGACAATACATGAACTGTTTGAAGAGCAAGCGGAGTTAAACCCCTATTCAACAGCGGTAGTAGCTAATGGGACTTCTATAACATATAAGGCATTAAATGAAAGATCAAACAGTCTGGCGAGGCATTTAAGAAAACTTGGGGTTACTCCTGATACTTTCATAGGAATAATGGAAAACCCATCAATAGAATATATAATCGGTATTCTTGCAATATTAAAAGCGGGAGGTGCCTATCTTCCCATTGACCCTGAGTACCCTTATGAAAGAATCACATATTTACTTGAAAACTGTGATGTAAACCTCTTATTGAGCAGAAGAAATATATGCAGTGTACCATTTAATAAATGCGAAACTGTTTATACTGATGATGAGAATTCTTATGATCCTGATTGTTCAAACCTGGATAAGATAAACACTTCAGATCATCTGGCATACATTATATTTACATCTGGTTCTACAGGAAAACCAAAAGGAGTAATGATAGAACACAGAAATCTGGTTAATCAGATTGTGGGGCTTAATGAAAGACTAAAGTTTGACAGTACTTATAATCATATGCTTTTGGCTAAAATTACTTTTGATGTTTCTGTACAGCATATATTTACTTCACTCATAACCGGTGCAAAGCTGTTTGTTCCTGACGGTGAAACATTAAAGGACGCAGATAAATTCTGGAGATTTGTGTATGATAATAAAATAAGTGTTATAAATACCGTTCCGGCCTTTTTGGATACTCTGCTTGACAACATTAATATTTCAAGCAGTCATGTCTTTAAGTATATTATGGTAGGAGGAGACGTATTTAAGAAAAAGCTTTTTGACAAGATCAAAAGTTTAGTTCAGGTTGAAAAAATAATAAATATATACGGTCCTACGGAATGTACTATAAACGCAAGCCTATATGAGTGCCCCGAAGAATTGAATTCCAATATTATACCCATTGGAAAACCATTGTACAACTATTCAGCGATGATCTTAGACAGTTCAAATTCACCGGTACCTGCCGAAGTTCCCGGAGAACTGTGTTTTGAAGGTGAAAGCATTGCCCGGGGATATTTAAAGGCTCCGGAGCTTACAGAAGAAAAGTTTGTTCAAAACCCCATAAATCCAGATAATAGAATATACAGAACAGGAGATCTGGCTAAATGGCTTCCCGATGGAAATATAGAATACATTGGAAGAATAGATAGGCAGGTTAAAATAAACGGTATCAGAATCGAATTAGGAGAAATAGAAAATGCCTTATCGGTCTATAAAGGTGTCAAAGAAGTTTTAGTATCAGATGTTGAAGATGTTTCTTCGAAGAAAAAGCAATTATGTGCTTATGTGGTGCTAAAAGATAAAGTTGACCTGTCCCATTTACGAAAATATTTAGCGGAAAAACTTCCAGGCTATATGGTTCCCCAATATTTTGTTGAGATGGACAGGTTTCCTCTTAATCCAAACGGAAAGGTAGATAAGAAGCTTTTGCCCAAGCCACATGAGAATAATGTTGAAAAACCTCATAGTGAACCTTTAAATGACACCGAAGTTAAAATGTCAAAAATAGTTGAAAGACTGCTTGGTGTATCCAATGTGAGCACGCAGGATAATTTATTTGACCATGGATTGGATTCAATTAAAATGGTGACTTTAGTTACTTCTGTAAAAAGAGAATTCAATATAAATATTTCCTTTGAAGAGGTATATAAAGACCCAAGTATCAAAGGTCTTTCAAATTATCTCATTGACAGCATGAAGGAAGATATGGTATCTGAAAACTTAATTCCTCTTGCAAAGGGGACAAATCCCGATAAACATGTTTTTCTAATTCACTCCGGAAGCGGTGAAATAAGCACCTATATGGAGCTTTGTTTTAATCTTGATAAGGAGTTCAACTACTGGGGTATAAGGATGTACCGCTTAGAAGACATGTCACCAAAGAATATAACAATTGATGACCTTGCCGATAATTATATTAAAATTATTAAAAAGGTTCAATCAACGGGGCCCTATTACCTTTTTGGATGGTGTATAGGTGGCACTATAGCATTTGAAACGGCACTTAAGCTTGAGAAACAAGGGGATAAAGTAAATCTTCTGGCTCTTGCCAATACCATTCCTCCTAAACAGTGGGAAAACATTGAGCGTTTTGATTTGGAGTCTGAAAAACGGTTTTTAGAAAAATATCTTAATATAAAAGCCGATATGGATACGCCAAAGCACAAAAATATGCAGGAGCTTTGGACCTGGACCATTGAATATATTGAAAATAACAATATGATAGTAGAGCTAAAAGAGACCTTGAAAGATACGGTTCCTCAAAGCGTGATACATGCAATACCGAAATTTGAACAGTTAAACATAAGAGAAATTGTCTACTATCTGAATGCGATAAGGACACTACACAATTTAAGAGCCAACTATTTTCCAAATGACAGGGTAAATGTGCGTGTTGATTTCTTTAAATCTACTGATGATAATATAGTAGATGATGAAACCGTTTGGAACAATTATTGCAAAAATAAAATAGAGACCTATAAAGTTATTGGTGAGCATGTATCAATTTTCCGAAGTCCCTATGTTAATCAGTTTTCGAAAATGCTGAACAGTTTATTGGCAAAAAACTGAAGCTATTCAAAATGGTCATGTTATGGTAAAATTATGTGATATATTTATTGAAGCATTTTAATGGAAAATTCTTAAGTAAAGTGCTTGTAATTTATACGGAGGTTGACCATGGAAAAGCAGTACTTTTATAGAAGGCATATTAGAAAAATGCAAAAGACGGTTCCAATTATCCTAGGTATTTTTGCGGCGATTTTTATTATAGCGATTGCTGTTCTTTTTATATTTACCAATACTATTAATCCTGCAGTACAATTCTTTGTAATTTTTATAGGAATTTTCGTTACAGCTATCTTTGCTTTAGAGGCAGTAATATTATGGGTGTTTTTAGGGAGGTTTGTGAAGATCAGTGTAACCTTAAAGGATGATTTTATTATTTATAGGAATGTTAAAGGTGTAACTGAAATTCCAATAGATCAAATTCAGCAGCTGGAGTTTCCATCAATAAAATACACCGGTGGTTGGCTCAAGGTTAAATATCCCGGCGGAAATATCCGCTTAACTGTAGTTCTTGAAAGAATAGGGGACTTCTTAAAGGAATTAAAGACTATTCTTGACAGGAAAGGAATGCAGAATGTATATAACCGGAAAGCGATGTTTAGCTTTTATAAAACTGCTGAGTTCTCGGATCAAAGTTGGGATAGAATGTATGAGATTTTTAAGAGGCTTATTTTATTTACAACTCTAAATACCCTATCAGGTGCTTTGATTAACTTGTTTATCAAAAGATCACTAATGGGAATGTTTTATACAATAGCTATAGGGTCTCTGCCTTTGTTGATTTACATTATTACTGAAGTTTTGATTGCTAACAGAATGGCCAAAAAATCAAATGAGGAAAGATTTGAAGTCGAACAAAGGGACCTCGGTTTTGAAAAAAAGGTATATAAAACAGCTTTTATTTCTTATATTATAGGGTCAGTTCTATTTTTGGTTTTATCTTATATATAGTGTTATTATGCGGGTATATTGCCATAAGAAGTGGCTTCCCTGATTTGTTGATCAACTCATGAAGAAGAGGGATTTTTAACATGCATGATTTTCCTAAAAAGGTTTATTATCAGCTATTTCTTGTGGGTCGATGTCAACTTTAGGTTTTTTATTAAGTTTGAGCTCAGAATTTAATATTCCCTCGGGTTTATCCTTTGGCTCTAATTCCGGTTTTCCCCCTGGCTTGTCTTTTGGCTCTGGTTCCGGCTTTACTTCGGGTTTATCCTTTAGCTCTAATTCTGGTTTTACTTCGGGTTTGTCCTTTGGTTCCACAATAGGTGTTTCTTCGGGTTTATCTTTGGGCTCTGCTATAGTTTTTTCCTCGAATTTATTCTTTGGTTCGAGGTGTGGTTTCTCTTGGGGTTTGTTCTTCGGTTCCATTATAGTATTTGGATCTTTTTTCTCTAACGGAGCTGGTTTTTCTTTTGGGGGCTCTTTTCTTTCAGGTTCTGGGACAGGCTTTTTAGGTTCAGCTTTTTTCACATCATGTACAACGCCCACATCGTCAATTTTAACTTTCTTCAGAGATTCTCCGATACTTTTGGTTTTAATTTCTTCGATATCTATATCAATGCCTTGTTCTTTAGCTTTCTCATAGACAATACTTCTCCCTAAAGAAATATTATTTATATCGGCCAATTTTTTGTAGTCATAGGGAGTTTCTACTACTTTTGACCGGATATCCTCGTCAATATCATTTTCAGCTGCACTTCTACAAATATCAATTAACTTATTGAATTCTTCAGATTTATTTTTCTTTGTATCACTGGATTTAGCATTGCTTTGTTCTTTCAAACATGCAGATATTAAGATAATTGATTCATCTAAATTGGATTTTTTAATTACTTCCCTTATTGCAACATCTACAGGCTGGTGCTTTAGGTCTAATTCTTTTAATAAAGCACTTGTATCGTCATTAAAATAATTTACTTTGAGTATTTTGTTGTTTTTATCCAGCTCAAATTCTATACTGGTAATCGAATCCACCGCAACATAAGCATATACCCCACTGCTATTGAAGGGATTGAAAAAAGCAAGCAGAATTATAAATATTGCAGCAACTCCGGCAACAATTTGAGAAGAAATAACAATTTTGTTCTTTTTGTGTACAACCTCATTTATGTTGAATAAAATTTCTAAACCTACATACATACCGGGCTGTTTTATTATTGAAACAACTTTACAATCAGTAGTCATAATAATAGCCAGGTTATTTTTGAATTTTAAAATGGTACCCTTCTGTTTTATCAAAATATTTCACCGTCCTATTGCATCATATATGTATTTTTTTAATATCTCAAGATCGCTTTTAAGAACAAAAACCATAGCGATGATAAATTTTTTGTTTTTTTCAAGAGTTCTCTTGCATAGATTAACGCGCTCAGTTAACTCTTTATACGGCAAAGTTTTCTTTTCTATTAATAGTTGAAATAATGAATCATTTTCTATAATGGTTTTTGCTACATTTAGACATATAACTCTAGAATCACGATGTTTTGGGGAACAATCAATCAAGTCCTCAATAGTCATTTTATATTCATATATTTTCAGCTCAAGATTTTTAATTTCTTCCTTGGTGTCAAACTCACTGCTATAGTCTGAACTGTTATCATACAAATACTTCTCTTCAAAACTATCGTTGTCATTAAGATATGAGAAAGGTACAGTGATATTGTACTTTTTTGTACATCTTAAATAATCTATAAGCCGTCTTCTTATTACCTGTTTCGAAAAACTGACAAACATAGTTTTTTTATCTAAATTATAGGACTCAATAGCTTCGTTAAAGGCAATGAGAGCAATGCTAAATTCATCGCTCTGAACTATATTGTTCTTTTTACCTACTAATTGAGATACACATTTCAATATAAAAGGTTTGTAGTCATCAATAAACTTATTTCTAAGGAGAATATCACCATTTTTAATTTTTTTTAGTATTTCTATAAAAGAATCTTTTTCATGTCCTAACAAGTTGTACGATTTAAAATTTATCAATGAGTATTCCCTCCCTATTTTAGTATGTTCGTATATTGCTTCTGTTTTAATTCGCTTGGAGATAATTAAGTGTATAAATAAAATTTTAATTGGCTCAATTTTTGAAATGGTAATGGATTAACAAACCGAACAAAAAAATATTGTGTTTTCGAAAGACTTGACCGTAAGGAATTATTTAGCAACAAAGCAACAAATTCTTACTGTTGAAAGCAATAACCAATATATGATTGTAAGCTGTATAAAAATCAACTAAATTTCAATCTAATGGGTGGTTTTTATATAGTTTATAAAATAAATTATAAAAGGAGAATGTAAAATGAAAAGATTTGTAGGTTCTTTATTAACAGTAGCATTAGCATTTTCTGTTTCAACAAGTGCTTTTGCATCAGTAGGTCCAGTTAAACCGGAGGTTTACAACAAGTCAATAGGTCAAATTATCCATCCTAAGTATGTTGAAACTCTTGTTGAAAAAAAAGAAGTAGCAAAGATTAAAGCAGTATTTGAGGCAGATATTGCCATTTTGGAAGAAAGTCTTAAAACTTTGCGTGATGAAATGAAAGCGTTAAGAGAAGTTAAACCAGTTGATGAAGCTGCTATGTCAGTATTAAAAGAAGAAGAAAAAGCATTGAATGATCAAATCAAGTCCAAAAGAGACTCCTTACACAAGTTAATCGAAAGAGTAAAGATGGTTATTAAGTACGGCGAAGCGGCTGTAGCTGAAATTGAAGCTGCACAAGCAGCTTTTGCAGTAGAAGAAAGTGCAATAAATGAAAGCAAAGCTACTATAAAAGCTGAAATAGATGCTTTATTGGCAGCTGAATCAGTTGATGAAGAAAAAGTAGCTGAATTAAGAGCAGCAGAAAAAGCATTGAACGACGAGTTGAAAGATAAAAGAGACGCAATGCATAAGGCAATTGAGAGAATAAAATTAGTTGCAGAGTATGGCGAAGATGTTATTCTAAAGATAGAAGAAGAACAATCATTATTTGAGGAAAAAATTATTGTTTTAGAAGAAAATAAGAATGCAGTAAAAGAAGAAATAAAAGCATTAAGAGAAGTTAAGCCGATTGACGAGGCTAGTGTTTCTAAATTGATGGAGCAGGAGAAAACTTTAAATGATCAGATAAGAGTTGCGAAAGAAACTTTTGAAGCTATAATTGACGATATCCTTTATGCTGCAATAACTAAGTAGTTTTAAGCACTAATGATAATACTCTTTCTTGGTAATATTTGCGAGTTTATATTTCAAGAAAGAGTATTTTTTTCTATGGGTACAAATGCAAATCTGTCAACTCCGGTGCCTGTTCCATGGGTAAGATTGATGGTAGCAGATGAGGGGAGTATCAATATTTTAAAGGATATTTCAAACCGAATCAGTGAATATCCTGTTTTAATTATTTGTAGTACATTTAGAGATAACGAGGTTAATGATGAACATATTACCAGGTACTATTTGTATATAGGTGGCATTGAAGAAGCACTGGAGTTGGCAGTGGAAAGTCGTAAAGCAGCAGCTGGAAAAGAAATCTTTCTTGAATGTATTGGATGTAAATCAAAAGAAAACGGCAGAAATAAAGCCACTCTTTTTGATAGGGCTTGATTTAACTGTAGTAAAATATGGTAAGGCGTGATTGAACAGCTACTCACTTAATGGTTCCATAAGATTCAAAAGTCATTTTTACGTCTACATTAAATATTGCATTTTTGTATACTTCTTTCCATTTTACTGACTTCCAAAAAATGTTATGCTTTGACCTGACGATCTCACCAAAGCCTATTGGGTCTGAGCCTATAGCTTTAAGATATTCTAATAGTTTTAAGATGTCAGTCTTTATGGAATTTGAGATATCTTCCTCCAATTTCTTTTCATATTCAGTTTCGCTAAGACTTTCTGTCCCTGCATATTCTTCAAGAATAGATTTTAGTTCGAGTTTAATGGAAATTGCAGGAGTGTTATTCCTGGTATCTATCTCAATTTTTCGTTTAGAATGTTCTAAAAGCATTGTAGCACCAATTTTATGCTCTTCACTTGCACCGTATAATGTTTTACCTCTAAAAACATATTCGCCTAAAAATTTTTTGCCTAATAACGCAATAAGCAGCATTGTCTGGTCTGGGTCTATTTCACCTACTAATTTATCTCCACTGAACAAAGCAGAACCAGCGACTTCTATATTTTCTTTGTTGTATCTAAGAAGAGGAGCTACAGGATCTATTGTTTTTGAATAATTTTGTACACTAAAGTCATAAATCCGGGTTTCAGGTGCCTTACATCTTCTTCTTGCATCAGCAAGCAGTTCGTTAACATAGAAGGCCGATCGGGGTTTGTCTTTATAATCAATACTAAACTTCATCATTTGCTCCGGACTATCATCTACAATAACAACATTTGCTAGCAAGGGATTTTCCGGTTCTCTTAGAAAAATTTCGAGAAATTGGTTAATTCCCTTCTTTGCCAGACTTTTTGAGAAATAAAGCTGTTGTATTTTACCACCTTGAAGTCGTTTACCCGCAATATTACTTAATTTTTCCCTAGAGGCTCTTATTAAGCTTTCAGAAGAAGTGTGAAGGAATTCAACCTTATCTTTAACTTCGGGTGCAACAACGGGTGAGGTCATAGAAATAAGCAGTTTATCATCTTTATCTAATTCCAAACCCATTTGGAGAATAAATCCTATTCTTTCATATGGATTTTGACTCCAACAACCGGTTTGCAATATTAAAACTAAACATATAGCTGTTGCAATAATAGAGTTTTTGACAACTCTCATTTAATGTTCACTCCTTTTTTTCTCATAAAAGAAAGGAATAGGCATAATACAAGAAATAGTGACACACCAATACCTATCATATTAGTGAGGCTAATGAGATTAACTACTTGATTAATATCCTTTGGTATGCTGCTTAATATCAATATTACAATGAAAAAAATCGCATATATATGCCTTGATTTCTTTATATTGAATACTTTTTCTAGTGCATCAAATGCAGCAAATACATAGCATCTCATTGAACACGCCATAGGTATAAACCATAGAGCTATAATATACAAATCAATTCTCTCAAGTATCGGAACGTTGTAGATTCTTGAAAGATTATAAAATGGCATGAATAAAATGCTTAAAAGATTCTCGCCAAACACCCCGGTTGAAATTACTACAATAATAATAAAAAATACCGTACTCATCATACTGGCAAAGATATGCCATTTTAATGCTTTATTCTTGTCAGTGATATAAGGATATAAAAAAGCAATCAGCTCAAAACCTATAAAAGCAAAAAAACTTGTCTTGGTGCTATATAGTATAGATGTTATACCTGCCTCACCTATTGGCATAAGAAAGGAAAAGTGGAATTCTTTAAATAATAAAGGTATAAATGCCAAAATTACTATATAACAGAGTAAGGAACAAAATAAAAATCTGGTAACATGCTTAAGACCCTGCCACACGAGATAAAACGTTGGCAACGTGATAAAAGGGGCTAATACCCAGGACGGTGTTTGGTGAAGGATTGTTATTCTTATGAAGTAATTAAAAAGCCCGGCACCTCCTATTGTAGCTATGAGCAGGTATAAAAACAACAGAATATTAAAGCCCGATCCTATAATTCTTCCGAAAATATATTTGTTTATGTCATAAATAGCTTTATCTTTATATCGCCTAAGTAAAAGTATTATGAATATACTTAGAATTGCTACCACTATACCTGTAATGAGTATTGATATCCATCCATCATGGCCGATTTCTTTAGCAAGAATTGATGGAAGCATAATAACACCAACACCGGTCTGGCAAATTAAAGTAAATATGGCCATCATACTGGATTTAACAGAATTACTACCTTGCATTTTTTCTACCTCTTATTACATTTTTGGATTTTGTTATACTTGGTCTCTTCCACATGGTCTTAAGTGGTAGTCTTAAGAAAGTATCCTTAAGGTCACTAACAACTAAAGGTGCAAAGGGCTGAAAATATGGCTGACCGAGGGATTCCATAGCTGTCAGGTGAACTAGTGTAAGCCCGATACATATTACCATACCAATGATACCAAAAAATGCAGCCGCAACAATAAAACCAAACCGTAGTATGCGTATAGCCATTGCCATATCAAACGAAGGAATAACATAGGATGCAACAGCTGAGGCTCCGACTATTACGATCAACACATTACTGACTATTCCTGCTTCAACTGCTGCTTGTCCGATAACCAAACTGGCAAAAACACTTATAGCAGTCCCGATATATGTAGGTAAACGGACTGCGGCTTCGCGTATCATTTCAACTATTGCTTCAAGAATTAAAACCTCAATTACAGGAGGAAAGGGAACTTTTGACCTTGATTGTGCTAAAGGAATAAGCAGATTTAACGGAACTGCATAATAGTGAAAACTGGTAACGGCTATATACAGTGCAGGTAGAGTTACAGCAAGGAGGAGTGCTGTGACTCTGACTAATCGTAAAAACGACCCGTGTATCCACGATGTACTGTAGTCATCGGGTGCCTGAAAAAAAGATATAAAATTAATCGGAGCTATTAAAACTACGGGGGTACCATCCTGTAATACCACTATTCTACCTTCAAGTAAGGCTGCCATGGCTTTATCCGGTCTTTCTGTAGATAAAAATTGTGGAAATATGGAATAGGGATGTGTTTTTATACTCTGTTCAACATAGCCTATAGCAGATAGACCATCTAATTTTATATTGCTTATCTTGTCAAATAGACTGTTAACTAACTCAATATTAGCTATACCATCAATATATGCAACAGTAACTTTTTGATTTGTCTGCACACCTAAGGTAATAGTCTTGAATTTTAGTCTGTCATTTTTAATTTTTCTTCTAAGTATGGAAAGATTCGTATTTAATGATTCTATAAATCCTTCGTGTGGACCACGGATATTTTTTTCTGAAATAGGTTCTTCAATTCCTCTTTTATCAACATCCAATACAGTACATGATATTGCAAAATTGAGATCAGAACATATAAAAACGGAACTACCCGACATAATTCTTTTTATTATTGTATTAAAATCATGCAACAGAGTTAATTCATTGCATGGTAAATTGTGGAGGGTGTTGTTGTTTGATAATTCTTTAAGGCTCAAAGAAATAATTGGCCTGATAAAATCTCTTTGAAGAAGGTCAATGTTTACAATTTCTTTGATATATATAAAATAAGCTTCATGATTTCCGTCAATAAACACTTTTTTTTGTATAATATCGGGACAATCCTTAAGCTTTTCCTTTATTAAATTCAAATCTATAGGCTTTGCTCCGTTCCTACTTGAAAACATTGTGTTCACCTCAGAAGATAGTATTTTCAAGAAGCTAGATTTTATTCCTTTGGATTAAAACCATGACTTTCTTTGTTCTGGTGGCTGACAGTATTTCAAATAGTTTATTTCAATTGAATAACTTTTGTTTAAATATTTGTAGTATAATGTTTTAAGAATCATTATTTGAATTGTTATGGGAGAAAATTTATGAGGCTTACAACCATAAAAAGAATTAAGTAAAGAAAGGCTCTGTAATTTTCTTACAGAGCGAAATTATAGTTTGTTTAATGTTTTTGGTTTTGTATTAAGTCTCCGGTGAATATTTATCTACCAATTAATATTCACTTAAGAGGAAGTTCGGAAATATCCTTCATGTCATTGTATTTCGTTGCCTTTATCTTTTCTCCTGAGAAAGTATATAAAGATTCATTTGCATAAATTATCCTGTCTATATGACAAGTTTTATCTTCGGATTCTACGAATTGTCCAAAGTGTGTGATTCTGCCTCTTAACTTAAATCCTTCGTTGCTGTTTACATTGTATACATATGCTCCCTGGAATACGTGATCTCCGTAGGCACTATCACTGCTTCCCTCTTCTGTCTCTGCAAGTAATACAGGAAAAGCCATTAGTTCGAGATTTTTCATATACATAAGTGCTTTGTGATTGTATAAAAGCTCGGAATCCGTTCCGCGATCACCTATAAGCTCAACAAATTTTTCCTTCGGATTATTGACATCGGTAATATCGAAGATTGCCATTTTAAGCCCTTGATACCAGGAGAAGTTATCGTTTCCTCCTGCTGTATTTTTACCGAACCCTATAATATGGTTTTCATCCAGCGGATGAATATATTCGCTATAACCCGGTATTTTCAATTCACCCAATACAGATGGGTTTTCAGGGTCTTTTAAGTCTATTACAAACAAAGGGTCTACAGCTTTAAAGGTTACCAGATAAAGCCTGTCACCCATAAATCTTGAAGCATAGATTTGTTCTTCCGGGGCAAGACCTTTTAAGGAACCACATAAATTCATGTTTTCATCCAAGACGTATACATTACTTGAGGCATAACGCCAATTGCCTGTCTGAGTGGTTAGCCTGAAGTAACCTTTATGCTCATCCATAGCAAATTGATTATGTACTGTTCCGGGAACAAAAGCACTGTCAAATTCACCTATAACGCCATCATTTATCTTGATTCTATATATACAGGTACCGTGTTTTTGGAAATTAAGATCATAATCATGATTTACAAGACTTCCTAAGAAATCTTCAATAGGTGCTTCTGTAACAGGGCTACTTGTTGTATCCGCAATAAAAATATGATCGGTGGAAACATATACGTTTTCGCCATTACCACCTATATAGGCTTTAACCTGTGCTTTTTGATCAGGTTCATCTATCGGAAATGCGGCAACAACATTCATTCTTGAATATTGCTTGCTTGAGTTACTCATTAGAAATAAGTCATTATATTCTATTTCTACCACCGAATTGCTCAGTGATGAATCCATATATCCGGGGTTTTCCGCACTATCGCTTATATATGAAGATGTAATAAGATACAGATTGTTCTCTATCATGCGGGAGGATAAATATCTGTAATCCAATTGGAAGTCTCTTTCAATGCTGGGATTTGAGGGGTCTTTAATGTTATAGGTTTTAACTATGGTTTTTGTGCTGTATCTATTATTTGCTTGCTCTTCACTACTTATCAGAATCGCTGCAAGGTGATCTTCATATAAGAACAGTTCTAGAGGGTATAGTCCCTCACTTGAGAAGTCGTGCTGGTGGATTACCTCCATTTGTTCAGCGGGATAAGAGTCGACAATAAATAAATTAGTTTCATTGAGGTAATACATATATTCACCGTCGGTTTTAACTACGTCAGCCTCATCAACATTGTCAACCTGGGTATTGGTGCTCGAATATTCTGAGTTCATACCATCAGCACTTTTCTTACTAAAAGCCACTACACCGCCGAAAAGAAAATCTGGTTCGAGTTTTGCAATGGAGATAAACATTTTATTGAATCCAAATAAAAATTCTCCCCAATCATTATTGCTTGAATTAGTTTCAAAGGAAGAAGTCACGTTTGAAAAAAAAGTAGCAACGTCGTTTTGGCTTTTAAAAGATTCCATATGCGGTTTGTTTACTTTAGCATTGTAGTTAATGATATAGGGAATGACAAGGGAAACAGAATAAACGCCTATTATAGCCAATACCCCTAACACTAATCCTCTTTGCTTTATATAAACCATTCTTTTAGAAAGTGGTTTCTTACCAGTATCTTTAGTATCTATGCTGCAATTTTCTTCTAATGCATAATGGGTTGATTTTTGATGATGTCTTTTTTTCATCAGTACAATGGTTGCAAAGAAGGAATTGGCAAGCCAGATAAAGACAAATCCGAGGATAGAAGATATAGTTATATTATTACCAGAATTATTACTTATAATAATAAAGCATGACATAATCAAAATAAGTCCGATTATTCCTACATGTCTTAACAATTCAAATAAAAAGGTTTTTGTGTCAAACTGCCATTCTTGATAATACAAGTTTGGATTTTTGAATAATAAAAAGTTTTTTATATTAAATAACAGCACTTCTAATGATATAAAGACAATGAATAATATGGGTAATAATGCAAAAGTGGCAGCAAACCCTCGAAACATGAATAAAAAAACAAAGAGTATAAATAATCTTAACACTATCGAGATATACATATAAAAGAAATACACTATTGTCATTCGGGTTTTTGGTAAAAACTCTTTCAGGCTTAGCTTTTCGCTGTTGATATTATACATGATCAGATAGATGAATAAGAAAAAGGTGCTAAAGAGTATTAAATACAGGACAAAAGGTAAGACACTGGTGACAGTTGATTTTACTCCAATTACCGAAAGAAAGCTATCCATCCAGCCTACAAAAGAAAACAGGATAAAAAACAGCAGTTCTATGATTGTTAATATAAAACACCTTGACAAAAATCTCAATTTGTTTGGTATGAGCTTTTCGCGGGGGTTGACTTCCATACCAGCCTTTTTAAAGACTGAAGCCTTTATTCTGTTTATGGCGTTTTTATCTAATTCACCATCTGACTTGGTAATTTCAATTGAATTAATGAGTTCGTTAGTCTCCTGTTCATCAAGATTATCCAATCCATCAAATATTTTATCATCCATCTAACAACACACCTCCAAGTGCTTCCTTAAGTTTTGCAAGACCTCGGGAAATTTTTTTGTCAATGGTATTGACTTTAATACCCAGCGATTTTGCTATTATTTTTGTGCTTTGACCAAAGTAGTACTTTCGAATGAAGATCTCACTGTCGGGGCTGCCCAAATCTTTTATGCTCTGAATTAACACATGCCGTGTCTCTGTGCCCAACATATCCTTAGACGGTATATCCTCACTAATGTGCAGAGTGTTTTGTACAACCTTGCTATTTGCTCTATATAGGTCAACAGCTCTTCTTTTCGCAATAACTGCCAGGAAAGATTTTATCGAACCTTTACTAAGGTCAATGGCATCCCGTTGTTTATAAAACTCGAAGAAAACCGTACTGACACATTCTTCAATGTCTTCTTTACTGCATATTGTATAAAGTTTGTTCCTCACAATGGTGTAGACCAGCCCCATATATGTATCCATAAGTGTCGAAAGCCCCTTCTCCGGATCGGAGGATAGTTCATTTAACAAATTGACATCCAATTGAACACCTTCCTTCATATGTTGTCTATAGTTATATTCGGTTATTTTATCATAAATCTGAAGTGGATTTTATTTTTCTTCACATTTACCAAATACTCCACCAAAGGTTGTTTGATTTCAGCGGCTTTCGTGATATAATTTTTGCAGAATAACACATTGGAACGGTTGTTTTTTACCTGTAGAGTTATCTAAAATATACAAAGAAATGGATAGATATTAATGGAAAACTATTTTGACATAATAATTGTGGGGGCTGGAGCTGTAGGGTGTGCTGTGGCTAGAGAACTCTCGAGGTATAAGCTTGATATTGCAGTGTTTGAAAAGGAAAGCGATGTTGCATCAGGTACAAGTGGCAGAAACAGTGCTGTTGTTCATGCCGGATTTAATAACAAAACTGGAAGTCTGATGGCTAAACTATGTGTAGAAGGAAATCTGGGATTTGAAAAGGTATGTAAGGAGCTGGATGTACCTTACAAAAAAACCGGAAAACTTGTAGTCGCATTTGACGAAAGTGACCTTAAGGGTATTGAAAAGCTGATGGATGCGGGAGAAAAGAATGGTGTGCCAGGGCTTTCTTTTATAGATGGGGAGGAAGTTAAAAGGCTAGAACCGCATGTTGGTGGCATTGGTGCAATGCTATCTTCGGATACGGCAATTACTAATCCCTTTATATATACGGTTGCACTAGCTGAAAATGCCTGCACAAATGGTGTGAAGTTCTATTTTGACACCGAAGTACGTGGGATAAGCAAGCAGGAAGACAAATTCCGCATTAGTGCAGGAGGTAAGTATTATTATTGCAGGTATATTGTAAATGCGGCTGGACTATATTCGGATAAAATCTCTTCTATGGCTGGGGATGCAAGCTATAAGATATATCCTTGCAGGGGGCAGTATTATATTTTGGACAAACGGACAAGCAAGTATCTGAGTAGGCCTGTTTACCCTGTGCCAAGGCCTGGAATTGGAGGGCTTGGAGTTCATCTTACTCCGACAATTGAAGGTAATATATTGATTGGACCTAGTGCTGAGTATATAAAAACAAAGTCTGATTACGGTGTTACTAAAGATGTTATGAACCAGTTATTTAAAGAGGCAAAGGAGTTGCTTCCTCCTATTGGCATAAAAGATGTTATCAGGAATTATTCTGGCATAAGGTCAAAGCTAGTAGGGCCTGAAGTTGGCGGATTCGGGGATTTTGTCATTGGAGAATCTCAATTTGTTAAAGGACTTATACAGTTGGTAGGTATAGAGTCACCTGGGCTTACGTCTTCTGTGCCAATCTCCAGAAGGGTAAGGGATATAATTGGGAATAAGGAAGAACTTGTAGAAAAACCCGAATTTGTAAGTGAGAGAAGAGGCATTGTTGAATTCAGGCAACTTTGTGCTGATGAAAAAGCCAGGCTGGTAAAGGAATGTCCTGAATACGGAGAAATAGTGTGCAGATGTGAGCAGATTACCAAAAGAGAAATCATGGATGCTATAGAAAACCCTCTGTGTGTGAAAACGTTAGCGGGTATAAAATACAGAGCAAGGGCCATGATGGGAAGATGTCAGGGTGGTTATTGTCTTACCAGGATTGTTGAAATACTTACAAAAGAATACGGTATTTCTGTAGAAGAAGTAACACTAAGAGGCAAAGGGTCCAGGCTCTTTAGCGGGAGCGTCAAATAGAAAGGGCTAATATGGTGTGCGAAAGTTTACTGTACCAGGGCTAATAATTTAGGAGTGAGCAAAATGGTAATAGATAAAGACGTAGTTATCATTGGAGCTGGACCAGCAGGGTTGGCAGCTGCAGTGGAACTTGGAAAAAACGGAGTAGAAGAGCTTGTTGTAATAGAGCGGGAACCGTTTGCCGGAGGAATTCTGAATCAATGTATTCATGATGGATTTGGTGTTATAAAGTTTAACGAAGTTTTAACCGGTCCTGAATATGCACAAAGATACATAGATCAGGCGGAAAAGTTATGTATTGAAGTTTTAACAAGTTCTACTGTAATTAATATGAGCAGTGATAAAGAGATCACAGTACTTAGTCCTAAAGGACTTATTATTTATAAAGCAAAGGCTGTAATTCTTGCCATGGGCTGCAGAGAAAGGACAAGAGGAGCAATTGGTATTCCGGGTACGAGGCCTGCCGGAGTTTTTACCGCTGGTGTAGCCCAGCATTTTGTAAACTTAAAAAATATCATGATTGGGAAACGGATTGTTATATTAGGCTCCGGAGATATTGGACTTATTATGGCTAGAAGACTTACACTAGAAGGTTCAAAGGTCATTGCAGTAGTTGAAAAAATGCCTTATTCAAATGGACTTGCAAGAAATGTTACACAATGTCTTGAGGACTATAATATTCCGCTTTTATTGAGCCACACTGTTGTAAATATGGAGGGAAAAGAACGTCTAAAGAACGTTACAATTGCAAAGGTCGATGATAAGGGTGAGCCTATACGCGGGACACTCAAAAAAATTGATTGTGATACCCTCATACTTTCGGTTGGACTGATCCCTGAAAACGAATTGTCTAAAGATGCAGGAATAGAATTAGATGAAGTTACACAGGGAGCAGTGGTGGATGAAAATCTGCAAACTAGCATTGAAGGTGTTTTTGCATGTGGTAATGTATTGCAGGTTCACGACCTTGTAGATCACGTTTCAAATGAGGCTGAGAAAGCAGCAAGGTCTGTAATTAACTATCTTGCTAAAGGATTTGAAAATCGGAACGAAGTTACTGTTAAAGCAGGAAGGGGTATTAGATATGTTATCCCACACACTATATCGGGAAAGAACGATGCTACCTTCTCAATGAGAGTAGATAGGCAGTGGGTGGATCGCAGATTGAATTTCAGCAGTTGCGGACAGATAATAAAGTCCTTCAGATATAGGAGGCTAAACCCTTCTGAGATGGCAGTAGTACATTTAAAAACATCAGATCTTAAGGGCGTTGAAAGCTTGGAGGTGTCAATAAGTGAAGTGTGAGAAAGAGATAACTTGTATTGTTTGCCCAAATGGGTGCAAACTTGAGGTGATTTGCAAAGATACTGTAATTGTAAAAAACGCTTTATGTCCAAAAGGTGAAGAGTATGCCCGCAATGAGCTTATGAACCCTCAAAGGTCTGTAACTTCGACAGTTAAGGTTTGCGGCGGAGTATTACCACTGGTAAGTGTGCGCAGTAACCGTCCGGTTCCTAAAGAGAAAATATCAGAGGTTGTTCAGTTACTTAAAGGGGTTGAGCTAAAAGCACCGGTTAAATTTCACCAGACAATATGTAGTGATATACTAGGTACAGGTGCAGATATTATTACTACACGTGAAGTGAAAATATCAAAAAAATGAGGAAAGCAATAATTTAAACTGCTTTTTTATGCATCCTATTTAATCACATAGAATCCCCCCATTAGTGTCATTTAAACTATGTGTAGAAATTAAAATTTGAATTGTTTCATTATAATATGTTAATAAATTCATATAGAAAAAAAACTCTTTTTGTACGATAATAATTGTGCAGAAAAAAATTAAATTTTGGAGATATATTATGGATGCAGTAATGGGAATTATTAAAAAAGTGTATTATGCATTTGTAAAGTTGCCAATAAGAATGAGGTTACTTATAATGGCGTCTTTTTTTATAATACTTTTTGTGGCGAGTGTAAATATCAAACAGCATAACAATGATGGAGAAAAAATATATGATAAGTCTGGGCAGTCTGAAAATAATCATGGAAACAATAGTGATTCATCGGATGATGTAGATGAGGAAGAAAACAGCATTCCTGTACCTAAAGAAGTAAAAGTTGTTATAGATCCGGGACATGGTGGAGAAGATTTAGGAGCTACAAAAGGTGATTTGTATGAAAAAAAATTAAACCTTGACATTTCTAAAAAATTGGGAAAAATACTCAAGGGATTGGATATAAATGTTGTTTATACACGGGAAGAGGACGTCGATGTAGGTCTTGATGAAAGGGTAAACATTGCAAATAGACTGGATGCAACACTTTTTATCAGTGTCCACAATAATTATATGCCAAATGATGCCGGGTATAAAGGAACTGAGACGTTATACTGTCCTCCTGTTAATGCTAAGGAAGACAAGCTGGATGGGATGAAACTTGCTGCTATTGTGCAGAAAAGACTTGTAAATGGTTTAAATACTGTAGATAACGGAATAATATACAGACCGAATCTTGTAGTGTTGAGAAAAACCAATATGCCTGCTGTTATTGCTGAGATTGCGTATATGTCCAATTCTTCAGATCGGTCAAAACTGATGGACGATGGGTTCAGGCAAAAGGCAGCAAAAGCCTTAGCAGAAGCGGTTATGGAGTCCTTGGAGTTTATGAAGGCAGAAAAGAATGAAGAAGGTAAATGGATGATTATGGATTAAAGTTGGAATAATGAAAAATCAGAGATCTATGTAAAAAAAGAAGGGAAATCCCTTTCTTTTTTTGTTTCTTAAAGGTATAATCTTAAAGTAAATTCTGTTTATGAAAAGGGGTGCATGTAATAAATGTGAAGAAAAATATTCCAGAAACTTAAGTTTCGCAGTCTAGAGCCTGTAAATACTCCTGGGGGTCGAGCAAAACTCGCTTCGCTCAGACAATGCTCTCCCTTTCCTCGTCGTATTAACAGGCTCTACAACTTGCTTCACAATGTTTCTTCCATATTTTTCTTCACTTAAATAATATACACCCTATGAAAAGTAGTTACTATTTTAAGTTTTACCTATAAAATTTAACAGGTGGTATGCATGAAGAATATTTGGAAGTGCCTTTTAATACTGGTAGTACTTGTTGCTTTGTGGAATCAGATATTAATAAGTCCATTTAAAGTTCTCTCCACGATTTTTCACAAAATTGGACATGCTTTAACAGCAGCATTATTTGGTTTTGGTACAACAGCTTTCAGTGTGACTTTTGGAAGCAGTCTGGACGCAATACCGGAGACAAAAAGTTGGATTGCATCATTTGTAATAGCAAATAGCGGATATATTTCAGGTTTATTGTTTTCGATGCTGATATTGTTTTTGAAGAGAACTTCAGCAAAGAAATATCTGGTTGGAAGCATAACAATAATATATCTTTTGTTTTCTATAGTATTTGCTTCTTCACTTGGAGCATTAGTGACATCTTTGGTATTTGCCATTGTTGCAATTCTGGTTTTGATGATACAGAATGACAGTATGAACGAGATATTGATAGATATCATTGGGATATCGTCAGTAGCATTAGTAATATACGACACATTTGTCGATACACTACTGCTGAAATTAAATCAGCAGCTTTCAATTATGAAGGTCTGGAGTACCAATCCTCCTAGCGATATATTGAGGCTTGCAGATTTAACCGGCTTTCCTGCATTTGTTTGGGGATTAATCTGGCTGGCTATTTCGGTTTTTTCGCTTAATATGTTATTAATTAAAGTTTCGGGAAATAAAAGAAGATAGATAATAAGGGGAGGGGAATATGAGTACTGTTATTGAGACTAGAATTAAAGAATTGAGAGATTTGTTAAATTATCACAGCCATAAATATTACGTAGAGGATAAGCCTGAAATAACAGATTTTGAATACGATAAATTATTAAGGGAGCTAAAAAACCTCGAAGAGCAAAGGCCTGATCTTATCACAGAGGATTCTCCGACACAAAGAGTTGGAGGAAAACCACTCGAAGGTTTTGAAAAGGTTGTACACGCAGTTCAGATGCAAAGCCTTGCAGATGTATTCAGTGAAGAGGAGCTTATTGCTTTTGATAAAAGGGTTAAGGAGTCCCTCGATGAAAATTTTGAATATGTAGTTGAAAAGAAAATTGACGGTTTGTCCGTTTCTCTTATATATGAAAATGGCGTTTTTGTTAGAGGTGCAACCAGAGGAGACGGTATGGTGGGAGAGGATGTAACACAGAATCTTAAAACCATTAAGTCAATTCCTCTCGTTCTTAAAAAGAAAGTGCCTCTTCTTGAAGTAAGGGGCGAAGTTTTTATTTCCAGAAATGATTTTATAAAAGTAAATGAAGACCAGGAAGTATTGGAGCAGCCTACTTTTGCAAATCCCCGGAATGCGGCAGCAGGTTCGCTCAGGCAGCTTGATCCTAAGGTCGCAAATTTGAGGAGACTGGATATTTTTCTATTCAATATTCAGAGAATTGAGGGTGACGTCTTCAAGACACATTCTGAAACTCTCGAATTTATGAAAGATATGGGCTTTAAGGTCAGTCCTGGTTACAAAATATGTAATAATATAACTGAGGCTATTGAGGAAATTAACAATATAGGTGAACAGCGTGGAAATCTTCCTTTTGAAATTGATGGTGCTGTTGTAAAGGTAAACTCATTACGACAAAGAGAAATGTTAGGGAGTACAACCAAAACACCAAGATGGGCAGCTGCGTACAAGTACCCTGCCGAAATCAAGGAAACCCGTATAAAGGAAATTTTTTCAAACGTAGGCAGGACAGGAGTTCTTACACCAAATGCAGTTTTAGAACCGGTGAGGCTCGCAGGGACAACAGTAAGCAGGGCTACACTTCACAATATGGACTACATAACAGAAAAGGATATCAGAATTGGTGATACTGTACTGGTTCGTAAGGCTGGAGATATAATACCGGAAGTGGTTGAAGTTGTGTTTGCCAAGCGAACGGGAGAAGAGGTAAAATACATAATGCCTGATAAGTGCCCTGAATGCGGTGCTGACGTTGTTAGAAGCGAGGATGAGGTTGCTTATAGATGTACAGGCATAGAATGTCCGGAGCAGCTTTTTCGGAGCATTGTTCACTTTGCATCAAGAGATGCCATGAATATTGACGGATTAGGGCCTGCAATCATTGAGGCGTTGCTTGAAAAAGGGTTTATTAAGGGGATTGCAGATTTGTATTTTCTTCACGACAAAAAAGATGATCTTGTAAATATGGATAGGATGGGAAAAAAATCTGTGGAGAAGCTCTTAAAATCCATAGAAAAATCTAAAAACAATAATATAGACAGGCTTTTATTTGGCTTTGGAATAAGGCATATAGGACTTAGGGCAGCTCAACTTTTAAGTGAGAATTATGACTCCATTGATGCAATCAGAAATGCATCTGTTGAGGGCATTCAGAGTATACCAGAGTTCGGAGAAAAAATGGCAAAGAGTGTTGTGATTTTCTTTAATCAGGATCAGACCATTGATACTGTTCAAAAGCTGGGAGCAGCCGGGGTGAATCTTAAGAGTGCCGGGAAGAGAGAAATTAAAGATAATAGATTTGAAGGACTTACATTTGTGCTGACAGGAACTCTTCCAACTCTTTCAAGAAATGAGGCAGCAGAAATAATCGAAAGCTTTGGCGGAAAAACATCTTCTAGTGTCTCAAAAAAGACGGATTATGTTTTGGCAGGTGAGGAAGCAGGAAGCAAACTTGACAAAGCAAAAAGTTTGAATGTGAAAATTATCGATGAAGCTGAGTTTAACAGGATGATAGATTAGACTAAACAGTGAGCGTTTTTTCATTTTCCAAAGCAGGTACTTATATTTTAGTCTTGCCTAAGCTAAAGGAATTTAATGTACACTTAAACTTAATAACTCAACTTTCCCACAGTATTTATGGGATCTTTGCTGCTAACACAGCATTGCTCACCGCGGTCAAAAAGTAAACTTTTTAACCTTAACTTGTGAGCAATCAGAGCCTCAAAATACTATAAGTGGGAAAGTTGAGTTATTAATATATGTTTTCCTTTCTTTTAGGAGTATAGTATAAATTAATTTTCAAAGATAACAGAGGTGGGCTTAAATGAAGTTTAACAAAAAGAGTGCTGAGTTTTTTGTATATGATAATGTTCCTATAGAGGAAGCTGTTAAACGAACAACACACATGGCTTTTTCTGCACATCATGATGATATTGAGATCATGGCGTACGATGGAATACAAAAGTGTTTTGGGAAAACAGACGAATGGTTTATGGCTGTTGTTTTGACTAATGGAGCTGGAAGTCCGAGAAACGGAATTTATGAAAATTATTCGGCAGAAGAAATGATACGGTTACGAAAGTTCGAACAAAAAAAAGCAGCCTTCGTAGGAGAATACGGAGCTTTGGTAATGCTTGATTACGAGAGTTCTGAGGTTAAAGCCCCAAGCAACAGGGAAGCGGTGGAAGATATTAAGGAATTGATCAGAAATGCCAGGCCAAAGATTATATACACTCACAATCTTGCGGATAAGCACAGTACCCATGTTGCTGTTGCACTACGAGTGATTAGAGCCATCAGGGAATTGCCGGCTGACCTGCGACCTGAAAAAATATATGGGTGCGAGGTATGGGGGAAATTAGACTGGCTGAAGGATGATGAAAAAATCCTTTTCAATGTTTCAGAACGACCTAATATTGCTTCAGCACTCCTAAGTGTTTTTGACTCGCAGATTTGTGGAGGAAAAAGATATGATCAGGCAGTTTTTGGAAACAGGCAGTCAAATGCAACATTTATGTCCTATGATACTGTTGACGCATATTCGTCGGTTATATACGGAATGGATCTTACGGAACTGATAAGGGATGTAAATCTGGATATTAAGCAATATATAAAGGGTTATATTGAAAGATTTTGCACCGATGTTACAGAGAGAATAGACAACATGATATAATTATATACAACGCACGCAAAAATTAAATCTGTATAGCACATAAAGGGTGCACGAAAAATAAATACACCTGCACATAAATGTTATCTGAAGTGCAGTCTGGTATAATTTATTTTATAGTCCTTATGAAAGGGAGGAAACATGTGAAAATAACCATGGATACAATAGAACATATAGCAGATCTTGCAAGGTTAAACCTTACTGAGGAAGAAAAGTCAAAGCTTATTTTTGATATGGAAAAAATTATTTCTTATATGGATAAGCTCAATGAGCTTGATACGTCAAAGGTGAAACCCACAGATCATGTTATAGTGATGAGAAATGTATTTAGGGAAGATGTGGTAAAACCATCCTACCCCAGGGAGAAAATACTGGAAAATGCTCCATCCAAAGAAGATGGTTTTTTCAAGGTTCCCAAAGTTGTTGAGTGAAATGAAGTTAAAGTTTATGTAGTTTTAGCGGCGGGCATTACTACTTTGCTTGCAGCTCCCGCTGCGAGATATAAAAATGCAAAGAATGGGAGGAAGTAAGGTTGAAATTACATGGGCTTACGGTTCATGAGATGAGTGATTTGATAAGAAATAGAGAGGCAAGTGCCGTAGAAATTACAAAATCACTCCTTGATAGAATTGAAAAGATAGATTCCAAACTCGGAAGTTACTTATCTGTTTTAGGCGAAGATGCCGTCAAAAGAGCAATGGAGGTACAAGAAAAGATTGATAAAGGTGAAGCAAAGTCTCCTCTTGCCGGTATACCAGTTGCTTTAAAAGATAATATATGTACAGAAGGGGTAAAGACTACCTGTGCATCAAAAATTCTCCATAATTTTGTACCGCCTTACGACGCTACTGTATCCAAAAAGCTTAAAGATGATGGCGCTGTTATTATCGGGAAGCTGAATATGGATGAGTTTGCAATGGGGGCATCTACTGAAAATTCCTATTTTAAGCCTGCGAAAAACCCTTGGGATTTAGAAAGGGTTCCAGGAGGTTCAAGTGGTGGTCCGGCTGCTGCAGTTGCTGCTGACCTTACAGGATTTGCACTAGGCTCAGATACCGGAGGATCTATAAGGCAACCTGCATCGTTTTGCGGTGTTGTGGGTATGAAACCTACATATGGAGCGGTTTCGCGTTTTGGGTTGATTGCTTTTGCCTCTTCCCTTGACCAGATCGGGCCCTTGACTAAAGATGTTACTGATTGTGCTATTGCACTAAATTGCATAACCGGATATGACACAATGGATTCTACTTCTTCCAAAATAGTTTACCCTGATTATACAAAAGCTCTTGTCAATAATGTAAAAGGAATGAAAATCGGAATCCCCGTAGAATATATGGGTGAGGGCTTAAATAATGAAGTGAGAAGGGCGGTCTTAGAGGCAGTAGAAGTTTTGAAAAAGCTTGGTGCACAATGCGAAGAGTTTTCATTATCTCACACTGAATATGCTGTTGCCACCTATTATCTGATTTCGTCAGCTGAAGCAAGCTCAAACCTGGCAAGATATGATGGGATAAGGTATGGATATAGTGCTCCAAAATATAAAGACCTCTCAGACCTTTATAAACGGACAAGAAGCGAGGGGTTTGGCACTGAAGTAAAAAGAAGAATTATGCTTGGAACATATGCGTTAAGTTCCGGGTATTATGAGGCATATTACAAAAAGGCTCTTCAGGTTAGAACGTTGATTAAGAATAGTTTCAAGGAAGCGTTTAGCAAATATGATGTTATATTAGGACCTACTGCACCTGCAACTGCATACAAATTAGGTGAAAAAGCAGATAACCCTCTTGAAATGTATCTCGGGGATATCTATACTGTTTCCGCTAATGTTGCAGGATTACCTGCTCTTGTTGTGCCATGTGGGTTTGACAGCAAAGGGCTTCCGATTGGTCTTCAACTCATAGGAAAACCTTTTGATGAAAGTACTCTTCTGAAGGTTGGATTTACGTTTGAACAAAATACAGCTTATAATAAATGGACAGGATGCATGGGCGAGCAGTGCAGCGAAGCGGAACGACCAGCTCCTCCGAGCATTTGAGGTGAGTTTAGGGATGGAATATGAGATAATTATAGGGCTTGAAGTTCATGCTGAGCTTTCGACAAAATCAAAAATATATTGTTCCTGCACAACTGAATTCGGAGGAGAACCGAATACTCATGCTTGCCCTATTTGTACCGGTATGCCCGGGGTGTTGCCGGTGCTTAACAAAAGGGTTGTTGAATATGCTGTGAGGGCAGGTCTTGCTACCAATTGTAGTATTTCTGAGTACAGCAAACAGGACAGGAAAAATTACTTTTACCCTGATTTGCCAAAAGCTTTTCAGACATCTCAGTATGATCTACCAATATGTTTTTCTGGATATATAGATATAGAATTTGAGGGTAATACAAAAAGAATAGGGATTACAAGAATTCACATAGAAGAAGACGCAGGGAAGCTTATGCATGATGAGGAGAATACTGGCTCAATGATAGATTACAACAGGTGTGGTGTGCCCCTTATAGAGATTGTTTCCGAGCCTGATATGAGGTCTGCAGGAGAGGTTAAGGCCTATCTTGAAAACCTTAAGGCTATACTTGAGTATATTAATGTATCGGACTGCAAGATGCAGGAAGGTTCACTTCGGGCCGACGTAAATCTATCGGTAAGACCTGTTGGACAAAAAGAGTTTGGTACAAGAACTGAGATGAAAAACCTCAATTCTTTTAAGGCCATAGTTAGAGCTATAGATGGAGAAGCTAAGAGACAGATAGAGGTTGTAGAAAACGGCGGATTGATTTTACAGGAAACAAGACGTTGGGATGATATAAAGGGCATGAGTTTTGCAATGAGAAGCAAGGAAGAAGCTCATGATTACAGGTATTTTCCAGAGCCGGACCTTATGCCTATAGTTATTGATGAAAAGTGGAAGCAGAAGATAAAGAGCAGTTTGCCGGAACTTCCTGAAGAAAGGAAAAAAAGGTATGTAAGTGAGTATGGACTTCCTGACTATGATGCTTTAATACTTACTGGCTCAAAGATGCTTGCGGACTTCTTTGAGGAAGCAGTTAAAAAGGTTGGCAATGCAAAAGCGTTAAGTAACTGGATAATGGGAGATCTTCTAAGAATTCTGAAGGAAAAGGAGATGGAGTTTGAACAAATACCTTTCCCGGGAGAATATCTTGCAAAGCTTGTTCTGCTCATTGAAAAAGGAACTATTAGTGGGACTATTGCCAGGAAAGTATTTGAAAAAATGTTTGATCAAAGCAAGGACCCTGAGTTAATTGTAAAGGAAGAAGGGTTAGAGGTAGTTAGTGATGAGGTTACACTTTTAGAAGTTGTAAAAAGAATACTTGTTAGTAATCTTAAGTCAGTAGATGATTACAGAAACGGTAAGGCAAAAGCGTTTGGATTTCTTGTCGGACAAGCAATGAAAGAGACAAAAGGTAAGGCTGATCCTAAACTTATAAATAAAATACTCAAGGACGAGTTGGATAAATAAGACTAATGCGGCTTATAAGTGAAGCCGCTTATTTTTTGGTGTGCCCAGTGAGCACACGTTCTAACGGGTGAAAGTCCCCAATCCACCCGACAGTGGGAAGGATACAGCCGAAGCCAAGGGTGTCCAGTGTGAACTGGAATCTGAAGAAAGGATTAGGC
>JAEWSG010000031.1 GCA_023398495.1 Bacillota bacterium | reverse complement strand
ATCAGGTAACATACCTTGTGCCGATCCTTATAAACAAGAAGAAATGGTTATTGCCAAATTAGACTCCCTTGGCAATATTGAATGGATCAGGTGCTATGGTGGCAGTGAAAAAGAAGTCGTGTTAGATATAATAGAATTAAGTGATGGTTATCTTGCTGCTTGTGCAACCAGCTCTAATGATGGAGACTTATTAAACTCAGGCTACCATGTTGGATATTATAATAACGGTCAGCCTACAGTAGATACCTGGATGATTAAATTAGACTTTGAAGGAAACATTCAATGGCAAAAGTGCTATGGGGGTAGTAAAACAGAAGTTCCGAGTAAATTATTTGTCACTGAGAAAGGTTATCGGATTTTTAATGTAGCTTTCTCTTTGGATGGTGATGTTGTTGGGAATAACTCAATTTCAGATGATTATACAGATATCTGGACTTTCGAAATTGATTCAGTTGGTAACCTGTTATCAAGCCAGTGTTTTGGTGATCTCGATAGTGAGTTTATTTATAACGGGGTTTTTAAACTTAGTGACTATCAGTATGCTATTGCTTGTCAGTCTAAAACTTTAGCATGGAGTTGCGTTGAAGAATTCGACATTGTTCTTTTAAAAATAACTGATACTTTATTTATCGGCACCCATGACAATCCATTCTCGCCACAGATCAAAGTATATCCCAATCCTGCTCATTTGGATATTAATTTTGAGAATATTCAGGGCGTACCTGTGTTTCTCACTGTTTTTAATGCTTTGGGAATTAAAAAGGATGAATTTCTGCTTTCTCCGGGCAAAAATGCATTAACTCTTAACAATTATACTCCCGGAGTTTATCACTATCAGTATTCATACAAGGGTATTCCCGTCACAGGGAAATTTGTAGTTTATTAAATTGCCCGGTCAGTAGCAGTCAGCAGGCATAGCACCCATTTTTCTTCAGATTGTCATAATCGCACCCATTATTCTCCTTTCGCACCCGTTTTTATTGTATATTGCACTTGTTTCAGGAAGGATGGTCCTTGTCTTGAGCACCCAAAATTCTTACTTTATGGATAGCAGCACCCATTTTTCTCATTATGCACCCATTTTTCATGGTGAATTGGTTCCGGAAACCGGTTTTATTGTAGGTTATGCGGCTATAATCGCCCGTAAGAACCTTCCAATGCCCGTGCCTTATCCTGCAGCATTGGTATCGCGACAAAACAAAAGCTACCAAACGGAGAAATGGAAAGTTTTTCCCAATAAGTATTTGCCCGATGATCATAAAGGTATATCTGAGATACAGGCGTTATATAAACACCTTGTCTTTGCGTTGAAGTATGAAGGAGTGAATCTGTTGTTTTTTTGTCTTCTTGCCAATCATTATACCGAAAGTGAACTCACTCAGTTGGTGAGCTTTGAACCATTAGGGCAATATAGCCGTAGAATATGGTTTCTGCTTGAATGGGTGAGTGGCAGGGAGTTGAAACAAGTGAGGATCGAGGCCAGAAAGCAATATATACCTGTTATTGATGACAAGTTGCAATATGCGGTGGAAGGTGTAAAATCGCCACGCCATCTTGTTATCAACAACTTACCCGGGAATCCCGACTTTTGTCCTTTGATCCGTAAAACAGAAAAACTTGAAACATATATAGCGGCTCAGTTATCAGGACAGAAACGAGATTATCTGAGTGAAATACGGAAAGACATCCTTTTGCGTGCATCTGCTTTCCTGCTACTCAAAGATTCCAGGGCTTCTTTCAGCATTGAAGGCGAAAGTCCTAAAAGCAGTCGTGCGGTACGCTGGGGAAATGCCATAGCTCAGGCAGGAACAAATGACCTTACCAGGGAGGAATTGGTTCGACTGCAACAGATAGTTATAGAAAATGAACGCTTTACAGAGATGGGTTTCCGCAAAAAGGGAGGTTTTATTGGTGAACACGATCGTATTACCCTTGAACCTCTGCCCGATCATATTTCTGCCAAATGGCAGGATCTTGATGTTTTGGTTGACGGACTTATAAGAACAACCGGTTTATTAACGCAAAGCTCATTTGATGCTGTACTTGCTGCTGCGATTATAGCCTTCGGCTTCGTATTTATACACCCTTTTGCTGATGGAAACGGACGAATTCACCGCTATCTCATTCACCATATTTTAGCACAAAAGCAATTTACACATCAAGGGATGATCTTCCCTGTTTCATCTTCTATCCTGAATAATATAGGCCAATACCGGAAGGTTCTGGAGTCCTTTTCTCTTCCTTTGCTTGATTTCATTGAATGGACAGAAACAAAAGATCATAACATAGAGGTAAAAAATAATACCATCAATTATTACAGGTTTTTTGATGCTACCCGGCAGGCGGAATTTCTTTACGAATGTGTGAAAGATACCCTTGACAATATCATCCCTGAAGAGATTGAATACCTCACCAGATACGATGAGTTCAAGCGTTACCTCGATGATGAATTTGAAATGCCCGATAAAACAGTAGCTTTGCTGGTTAGATTTCTGGAACAAAACAACGGTCAGCTATCCCAACGCGCCAAGGATAAGGAATTTGCAAAGCTAAGCACTATGGAAATTCAAATGATAGAAGAACGGTTTAAGGAAATTTTTAAGCTTCGCTAGAACGTGCGGCTCTGGTCCGGTATCTGTCACGCCATTGGTAGCTTAACTGGAAGTTGGAAATTCGCTAACCTGTGGGATATTGGAATGTTGAAAACTTGCAGCTCACTCCCACACCGGTACATCATCTTTATAAAAAGTGCGCGATACTTCTTCGCCTTGGCGGTTGTATTGGATTTCGTAGCCGTTGCGCTTGTTGTTTACGTAAGGTACCTGAAGCCGTACTTTACCGTCGGGGTAGAAGGCTTTTTGGATTCCGCTGCCCATATCGTATTTGCCTTCGCCAATCTTCATCCCGTTAAGGTCGTAGTATGTCCATGTGCTGTCGTAAAATCCCATGTTGTAGCGGCCTTCAATTCTAACAAGTCCGTTCTCATAGTACACCAGATATTCGCCGTGCAG
>JAEWSG010000022.1 GCA_023398495.1 Bacillota bacterium | reverse complement strand
AACACTTCAATCTAAAGTAACAATGAAGTAAGACTATTTACTTTACTCTAAATAAAGTAAACCGAGTATATAATAAACTACGAAAAGTATACAGAATATATTGTGTTTGCATTAGTTGATTAAATCGTACCATATTTTTGCAGTAAACGCAATATTCATTTTTTTAGCTTTTTTGATAAATATATTACTTTAATTGCAAAAGTAAAATCCACCCCAATTCTTGTGTGAGTGGAATTTACTTTTGCAAATCCAATATAATGTCCACAGTAGAATTTACCTTTACAAATTCCTACTTTAATAAAGCAGCTGAGTTCTTATTTTTCACTACTCATGTTAATGGAAATCTACTTGCTTTGCTTTTTAGTTGGAACGAAACAATGGTTACTGTTTTCAACAAATTTAAAAGATTTTTTTTACAAAAAAGCCTTCCTATGAGTTGACGGACTTGCAATATTTGGTAAACGCAATCACTATTTAGCTTTATTAATCTTGATATTTATTGTATTTTTATCTTGAAAGTGTTTTTTCTTTTGTTTTGCCGATTGGAAATTCGTTTTCTTGAGCTGCATATTTATTCAGTACATTTTTAATTCGTTCTTTTAGTGATGGTTTTTGGCTTTTTGAAAATTGTTTGGCTATGCAGTTTTTAAAGCATTTTGAATTTGAGCTGCATCTTTTCCTTTGAAGTATACCGTGTAGTTGTTGGGCTGTGTTGGGTCTTTCTTAATTGCAAAATCAACTCCATAACTTTTTAGTTCACGCTTAAAACTTCGTAAATCTTTTTTGCTAAGAGCCATATCATGTAATTCAGGGTCTTGTCTGTTGAGCTTTTTTAAAGATTATAGTTTGTAGTTAATGCTGAAGCGATGTAGTCAGATGTGGTGAATAAGGTCAGGATACCGTTTTTGAATTTAATGTCAGTTATTTTATCTTTGAAAAATGTATTGAACACTATTTCAGAAAAATTTTTGGATAAAGTGTTTACCGGTTCTTCAAACTCAGTGCCCTTTGCGATATCGAATATTGTTTTTTGAGGTTTGTATATATTACCCTCTACAAGTTCATGGTGCATGTAATCAGTTATAGAGTTAAAAATGCAGCTCATCAGATAATGTTTTGTTGAACTTATTGTTATCCCGTTGGCTAAGGCTCTTTTCATAGGTGTGATTGCATCGTTGATTACATATGGATTTATTTTTTCAAGAGTATCTCGAACCCCTTGCTTTTATTATACAGTCGTGAATTTTCGTAGGATTTCTTTTGCTTAGCAGGTCATAAAAAGACTTTTTATATAAATCTTCTGAGAAACCGAGAAATAGGCTTGAGTCATTCTGACCATCCAGGTCAAGTAGCAGAACACTGAATCCGAGTTTTGCAAGGCCGTGGGAGAGCTGGACTGATATTGTGCTTTTACCGACACCGCCTTTGTTGTTAAGAACTGCAATTTTTTTCATTCATTTATTCCTCCTCGTTTTTTGGCAATAAAAAAACTACCTTCTAATGAAAAGCAGTTTGTAGAAATGGAATTAAATAATAAACTTCTAACATTTTTCTAACAGACATATTTTTTAAGTTTAATTTTGAATATAAAGCAGATTACATAAAATACAAAACAAAACTACCGTCCAGTGCCTTAAATCACTGAATTGTAAATAAAATAAAGTGGTATACAATAATTTGAGACAACACCATATATTATGTCTGTTTTTGGACTCAAAATCCAGCGGTAGTGATATCGTGTCGGTTCGAGTCCGACCTTCGGCACCAAACTTCTTGAGAACCTTGTAACTACACAGTTACAGGGTTCTTTGTATTTATTCCCTTGACCTTTGTATTTTCTGTTGACGGCAAATAATCCATTGTTGAAAAGGATGGACTAATCAGACGCTACTATTAAGAGTTATAGGCATCACTTGGCACTTGGCAAAGTTTTTACTAGATTTCGATAGGAATAAAATATATCTTATCTCACAACATGAATTATTGAATTGTGTATTTTTTGCTTATAACAAGTCCCGTGATTAAAACAACACATATAAGAGATTGAATAATTAGGTCTGTATGGAAAACTCCCGTCAAAGGCAAAATACCGACTAGAATACCTGTTGTAACCATAATACCCATGGCAGGCGGGTCAACATGTATGTCACCTTCATTGAAAAAGAATTTTCCCAGTATTTCACTTGACACCAATCCAATCAGTGCAGCAACAATTCCCCATAAAATCATAGTAATTACTGGCATAATATCAGTATTATTTCCATTCAAAGACAGCCAGTATGTGGTAATGGCACCTGCAGTGCCGGAGAAATGATGTGTTGCCGGTACGGGTATACCCATAAAAACAAAGTATAGCGACAGTGCGGAAACATAGAACATAAAAGCCCCTGCAAAAGGAGCTGTATTTTTGTTTGGCATCAGCAGCAAGGTTACAAAGGCAGTAACAAAACCAACTAATATTGATGTAATAACTTTTCCTTCCGGACTGGAAATTCGCTCGAAAAAGCGATATGGAGATGGAACGGCATGGGAAGATGCGGAACAATCACTTGTCTTCGTCATTTTCCACAGGTATTTAATTATTAGTGGTATAATCATAACTGTTAAAGCGGTTGTGTCTATTTTTCCGCTTAAAAAACGATCCAAAACATAATTCAATACATATCCCGAAAATCCTGCAATACCTCCGACAAGAATTATGCGAAATTTCTGAAAAGTAATAAGTGAACGCCCTATGTCTTTACCGCATTTGAGAAGAGCTTTTTTTCTGGCATAAGCAGTTGAGATTACACCGCCTAAAAAGCACGAACTTGGTTTTAGCATTACACTCGATGTAATTACAATGTTCCAGGTACTATCACCGGTTATAAACATGTATAGAAAACCTGCAACCCCAAATACACCTAGAAGTACAAATCCGCCAAGAGCACTTACGGTTGCACCCAAACAACCTCCAATCAGAGCCAAAATACCACCAATAAAGAATGTGCCGATATCCATTGATTACTCCTTCCGACTCATTATTATATTAATATGAATATTCTCTGTTATTCTTTTATTTTCCTTCTATGAAATCAATAAAAAAGGTGTCCAACTCGATGGTTTGGTCTGACGCCATTGACCAGGCAGTGAAAATTATTGAGCCAAAAGTATGACCTTATTTTAATCGAAATTTTTTGTTGTATAATCTCAAAAAATGTTATTAATAATTAAAGTTTATTAGCTAAAGTATCTATATTCAGTGTTTATTTATCACGTAGTCAGGGTATATAGAAAAGGGGAGTGATTAATATGAATAACAGTTTAAAACATTGGGAATGTCCTGCTTGTAAAAGCTATAAAGTAATATCGGATTCAGGCTATAAATGCATAAGATGTTCTGCATGCGGAAGACACTATGATTTGAAGGGTAAGGAAATCACTTGCAATATATATACATTAGATATGCATTCGGATTGTGATTGTGATATAAACTGAATTTGACTCGAAGTTTTAATAAGTTTCTAAAGAAATACCTTACTGATGTTAGTCCTAGGTCGACAATAAAACTTAAATCATCTGAAACTATGTTGTAATTTGAACTTGTACGGAGAGTTTCCATATTCTGGACTTCAATAGAGCTAGACCTGCTGAGAATGAAGCGAGTTTATCGCAAGAGAAATGAGCCAAAGGAAGTTTGGTAATGAATGGCCTATGCAGCTGGCTGGATAGTATACAATAATGCTGGGACAGAGATTTTTCACAGTGGTTCCAACCCCAATTTTTCTTCATTTGTTATATTTAGACCTGATGAAAAAACAGGCGTGGCAGTCTTGTGTAATACAAATACAACATATTCTATGGATATTGCACAAGCTATTATAAATTTGTTTTCTAACAGCCAAGGTAGTTATACTAGTGTCGTAGATTTTAATCAAACAATAGACAAGTTTTGCACAGTAGTAGTTTTCATATTGTTCTATGTTATATGTGTAGCCTTATACTCTCTTATAAGTTCAATTTATCAGCTCGTAACAACGAAAGAAAAGCTTAATTCATTAAATAAAAGAACTGTTATAAAAATAATTATTATATTCAATTTATATAACATTATTTATTTTATTATCCAATACGGTTATTAAGATTATTCACAAAATGGATTTCTGAAATGTCCAGTAATCTGGGATTATTTTAAATATTGGAAAATTAGATTGTGAAATGATTGAAAATATGTTGTGGATACGATATACTGACCAGAAAACATAAAAGAGGTGCAAGACCCCACGACAGTTACACTATTTGTTAATCCTAGAAATGATAAATCATTTATTAAATAAATAGATGCCCGGCGAAGCCTTATGTTTTGACTTTTAATAGCTGATAAATGTACTAATAAATCTATTAATATTTTGTTCACCTGTCAGAAAAACATTATGTCATCTCGTATTACTACATCATATTATGTAGTAAATTCATTATGATAAGGAGATGACAACAGATGCCATGTCCATTAGGCACAATTAATTATACAGTCCAGTCTGGAGATACTCTCTATAGGATAGCTTCTGTGTTTAATACAACTATTCAAGCAATATTATTGGCAAATCCAGGAATAAATCCTAATGCACTTTATATAGGACAACAAATATGTGTTCCGATGAGTCAAGCTGTAGCACAAATAGCTAATCAGCCTGTAATTGTAAATAATGTTAATATTAATACCGGGTTATATCCAGTATTGAATTACAGACCACCAAATGCACAATATCCATATATATATGTGCCAATTGCTGAATTTTCAAAGGTTGGTGCAAATGTTAGCTGGGATGAAACGAAGCAGTTATTATCTGTTGACACAGATTATTACGAAATGAAAAACACTATAATCCAACAGCAAAACGAAATTTTAGACCTTGAGGAACAAATTAAAATATGCAATAAATTTCTTATCAAATTTGAAGGAATTGTAGATGGCTTTTATAAATTTTCAGGAGCATACTGGTCATCAGGCAGTAATATTATTAGTTTTACCATAGGCAAATATTATGAGGTCATAAGTCAGGAAGGAGGTATGGGGAGAATGTTCATGCAAGTCCTTAATGACAATAATCAGGAGGAGCTCTTTTATCAAAGTGGGCAAGCATCTCCAAGAGGAATAGTGTATATTGGCAAAGCTGAGGATGGTTTGTATAATTTTGCATGGGAACAGGGAAATCTCGCAAAATTTAAGATACTATCTCCTTCTAATGATGAGATTTCATTAATTCCCAATAGAGTTTATGTGGCCGTAAGAAATTATGATTACACTGGATATGAAGGAAAAGCATATAGAATTGTTGGAACTGATGTTGTTATTTTACCTGTGAATTAGTGAATACATTTAGTTATGACATATATTGTAAAATGTTAAAGTCTAAGGCCAGTGAGGATGTGCAAGATGCAAATGTGATGGCTTTAATGCTATAGAATCTGATTTATGCAGATATTGAATGTATAGATTCTGGAAGATATATAGCGTGTGATTTTGGTAAGGTGATAATAAAATACACCCATAGTATTCAACCAGCTTGCATTTGTTCGCTGCTTGGTATACAATACAGGTGAGCTTTTTTAAAATAACTGGAGGGCATACAATGAACTATATTTCTGCAAAAGAAGCAGCAGATAAATGGGGAATTACTAGACGAAGAGTTCAACTTTTATGCGAACAAAACCGTATTCCCGGCGTATTTAAAATTGGTAATGCGTGGGCTATACCTGTGGATGCTGAGAAGCCCCAAGATAAGAGGCAATACAACATACCTCCCAAAAAATGAGGAAAGAAAGGTGTTTATGAATTACAGTGCCGGAATGATTTCTAGACTATTTTGGTATATAGAAGCAAAAAAGACTGCAAAATACATGATTGGTGGGCTAAACACAAAGATATGTCTGCATTTATACAATGAATTGCATTGTGATTGAGAATACAAAATGAAGAATGAAAAATAATTCTCAATTCTTAGAACAGATTATTTACACAAAACACAGAAAGCAATTGAAGATGCTATTTCAAGAGCGGAGATGGTTATTGATAGTTCTACCAATGCTTCTCTTAAGGCAAAAGCGGTTAAAGAAAAAGAAAAGTTGGTTAAACAACTTTCAGAAACAAGGAGTTCGGTTGAATGGAGAAAATCTCAATTCGTTTTTTCGATGATAAAGAAGTCCGTGCCGTTTGGGATGATGAAAAATCCAAATGGTGGTTTTCTGTGCTTGATATAATCGGTGTTCTTCGTGGCTCAGATGATTACGAAAAAAATTGAAATTACTGGAAATACCTTAAGGCAAAATTGAAACGTGAAAATAATCAACTGGGTAGTGTGACTACCCAGTTCAAATTTACCGCACCTGATGGAAAGAAGCATTCGGCAAATGTTCTTGACTACGATGGAATCATTGAACTTGCTAAAAATTTTCCAAGTAAACAGGCAAATCGTTTTATCGAGTGGTTCACATACAGCGATGAAACTATTGACGGCAAAAGCAAATCCAAAGCGTATGCGCTATTTGACAGTTCCTTGCTTAATACAATAGAAGTCGGCACAGTCAAAGGTTTACAGCAGATTCATGGCTATTTATTTGGTGGGCTTTATGACTTCGCAGGGCAAATCAGAACACGCAACATTGCAAAGAGTGGCTTTCAATTTGCGATGTCACGTTTCTTGCCCGAAACTCTTATAAACATTGAGAAAATGCCTGAAGGTACTTTTTATGAAATTGCGGACAAATATGTTGAGATGAATGTTGCACATCCTTTTATGGAGGGCAACGGCAGAAGCACACGCATTTGGCTTGACTTGATTCTGAAAAAGAACTTGAAATTGTGTGTGGATTGGAGCAAAATCAATAAAAAAGACTATCTAACTGCGTGGATGTATTGTTTAAAACATCACACCTGTGATATGGGTTCTGTCCCTGCAGAACTTATGGGCAAGTTTAATTTGATATTCTATCAAACGCCGGAAGAAGCTGTATTTAAGGCTCTTGGGGTGGATTGGTTCTTAGGGTTTGAGAATCGATTTAGTTAAGGTGTGTAGTAAAACTTAATTAACTGTAAAATAACAGTAAAAAGGAGAGCCGAAAATGAAGAATGTTGGAACAAGATTGTTTATAGCTGTGGTTTTAATTGGAGGTTTGTTATTTGCTGGTTTAATAGCTCTGATTACAGCATCTTTTGGAGTTGGAGCCAAGTTTTACTCACCCTTTATTCAAATTGTA
Organism: Bacillota bacterium; assembly: GCA_023398495.1. Taxonomy (GTDB): domain Bacteria; phylum Bacillota; class Clostridia; order Acetivibrionales; family Acetivibrionaceae; genus Acetivibrio. The sequence goes on along the minus strand of JAEWSG010000022.1, from coordinate 30,194 downwards.
ACTTTGGCGTTAATTGTATTTGTAATAGTTGGTGCATGCATAGCCCCAAAGCTTAAGAAACTTCTAATTGTATTGGGTGTATTTTCGTTGATTTGTACAGTTACTGTTGTATCGTATGAAGTTACAATGAATTATCATAATAGCATACCGGTTGTGAATGAACAAGGTGTTAATTTAGGAATATACAGACCCTTTGGAGAGAACACACTAGCTGTTAAGCTAAATGAAAAATCCACTTTGAAAATTGAATCGGATATTCCAATAATGGACGGTGCAACAGCTCTATATCCTTTATACTCAGCATTTGCCCAAGCTACATATCCGGAAAAAGTATATAAAACAGATGGCAGTGAAGTTCAATGCAATACTACCACAGGGGCATATGACAATTTATTTAGTGGTCGGGTTGATATTATCTTTGTAGCACAACCATCAAAACAGCAAATGGAAGTAGCAAAAGCAGCGAATCTTGATTTACAGCTTACCCCTATTGGCAAGGAGGCATTTGTTTTCTTTGTTAATTCTAAAAACCCTGTATCAGAGATAACGACAGAGCAGATTCAAAGTATTTATTCCGGAAAAATTACAAACTGGAAAGAAATTGGCGGAAAAAATGAGTCCATTAGGGCATTTCAGAGGCCTGACAATAGCGGAAGCCAGACCATGCTGCAAAGATTAATGGATGGAAAAAACCTTATGACACCGCCAAAAGAAGACGTTGTTAAAAGTATGGGTGGAATTATAGAACAAACAGCCAGTTATCGCAATTATAAAAACGCTATAGGATATTCCTTCCTGTTTTTTGCAACTCAAATGGTTAAGGATGATAAAATAAAATTGTTAAAAGTAGATGGTGTTTATCCTGACAGGGATACCATCAAAAGTAAGAAATACCCGTTAGCTGCAGATTTTTATGCAGTAACTGCAGGGAAAAAAAGAAGTCCCAATGTTGAACGTTTGATAGAGTGGATTTTATCTCCACAGGGGCAATATATTGTGGAAAAAACAGGATATACCCCATTGAATTAAACAACAAGTTCCAAATGCATTGATAGACTTAAACAGTTTCCCGATAGAAATCCTAACGGAGAGTGATAAGCATATGAAGAAAATATCTACTGCAATAGAACCGAAGAAATATCTTTAACCATATATAACGAAGGGGTAAAGAGTATGGATATAAGCAATAACCCCCACCAAGCATGTAAGCTTAGTGGGGGGGATCTTCGTAGAAGGGTATTGTGGAACTACGCAAACAATATTGTTACCTTCTTACAAGTCTCCAATGTTGGTTTGCACCATTAGCATCTGACCACTGTTGAACATTTGCACCATCAGATGTTGAGAAGCCTCCAACTTCCAGGACTTTGTTGCTATGTTTATTAACAAACTTGTAATAACCATTTCCGACACTAACAGGTTTCCAAAGCTGATTGGCACCACCAGCATCTTGCCACTGGTTAACATTTCCTCCATTATCTATTGATTTTGCATAGACATCCAGGAGTTTACCGCTGTTCTTGCTTTGAATTTTGTAATATCCGCCTCCTGCATCGATAAATTTCCATACTTGATTTGCACTTCCATAATCGGTCCATTGGTGAACATTTGCACCATTTGCAGTTGAGACATTTGATACATCTAACCCTTTGTTGCTGTGTTTATTGACTATTGAATAGTATGCTGAAGTATCGATGTAAGTTGAGCCTGATGGGGGTGGGGGTGGAGGTGGTGCTGAAACTGAACTGTCATATTTTATGTAATCGTATTGTGCATAAAGTGGTGTTCTGCCATTAAAAGGACTTAACCACGAATCCACACCAGTTCCAGGCCAGAGATTAATCATTATTTTTCCGGGATTTGTTGGTATTGATTGAGTAGCTTTATGAACTGCTCTTCCATCCACAAACCATGTAATTGAATCTCTTTTCCATTCAAAAGCATATGTATGAAATGCTTGAGATGCATCAAATCCTAAATTATAAACCATCTCATGATTACCTACACCGTTTGTGTAGTAATTAAACTGAACTTTGGTGGTATCTTTTCCAAGAAACTCAATATCTATTTCATCCCAAGGTGTTCCGTCGGTAGGACCGGTATAAGTAAAGAAAGAAGATACAATACCAGGATTCTTGGCAGGTTTCATTCTAACTTCGTAATAGCCGTAACCGTATTTATTTGTTGTTCTAAGTTCTCCGCCTGAATAGGGTTTTGAACTATAGTCCCTGTCGAGCTTTAAGGTAGTTACTCCGTTTGAATTGGTAACATTGGCAGCTCTCCAGGTACAATTAAACATGCTTCCGTTGGAGTAACCATCAGCTTTTTGCCAAAAGCTACCGTTTATGTAGTTAAAATCATCTTTAAATGCAGTTGATGCTTCAATGCTGAAAGCAATTGAAGAGAGGATAAATACAAGTGTAATGATCAGAAGAATCTTCTTAGATTTAAACATAACAATTACCCCTTTAACCTATAAATTTAAAATTAAGTCAGGAATTTTAGAAGCTTTACATACTAGAAATAATGAATGTAATAAAAAAGATTTGAGTATACATATTTGTTATAATGCTGAAAGTTAGAATTGTAGGTCTACAAATTAAATAATAAAGTAACTAAGAAGCTGAAAATAACTTTAATCTACCTCCTGTACTCAATTTGTTAGCAATAAACAAATTCAAGGATAGAAATGACAAATGCTGAATAAAATCTAAAGACATATAATTACTTATATATGTCTTATAAATTTATTAACATAATGTCTAAAGTTGTTCACCGCTACTTTTTACAGTCTTGCCTTTTCGAATTTATATTGCTAACATAATTCAATTATAGCAGAAAAATTTTCATGTTTCAACTCATTTTTCGCAAGTGATTTTTTTATAAATTGCAAGTTAACGTGAAGGTAAAATTTTGGTAAACTTGTATAATGTAAATAATGACAGTGAATGGACCTATTATCTGTATCGTTCTGCTGACATTAAAGAATGGGATAAATGCTAGAAATAATTATGTGCATGCAAAAATACCTACAGCAAAGGGTTATTATGTAATATTAAAGTATAATCAAGCTACAATAACAGTAAGTAAAACCTACCGGTATTACATAACGAAATGAACTATAGTGCTGACAACTTTGACTTTACATTATTGACCTTATTTAAGATTTCCATATAACTTGCAGTATTTTCCTCTTTACTAAAGTGATTAATTGCATTCTCATACAGAGAAAGGGATGTGGTTAGATAATTCGATTTGCAATCTATTTCATAGAATTCATAATACAAATCTCCAAGATTTGTTTTTACTACGCCAAGGTGTTTCCCAAGTTCTTTGATTTTAGAGATATCCTCCAACTCCTTAATTGCCTTTTGGAGGTATGCTCTTTTAGAGGACTTTTTTGATAGTTCGTAATAACATTTTGATATTCCTAACTTTGTTTTGGCGTAAACTACCGGATTTTTAATAACAGCTGTGTTTTTTCTTAATCTATTAAAAATACCTAATGATAACTCAACTTTGTTCATATCGAGTAGTTTATCCGCCAATTCAATGAACCATAATGATATTTTTAGAGAAAAAGATGAGGAAAAATTATAAATTTCATATATAAATGCGAACACAATTAATGATATAAAAAGTTGAAATACCAAGTTTACGTAGAAATAATTCAATTTATAAAACGGAGCATAAATTTCAATTAGATAAATACAGATAATTGATAAGCCTGATAAAACAAAGGATAAACTAATTATCCAAAAAGCTTTGGGTTTATATGAGAAACTTAATTTATTTGTAAATTTTTTAATGATTTTTTCTAAGATTTTTTCAACAATACTCAGTATGATAGTAATGCTAATAATGTCAATTCCAAGCAAATAATCCTTTACATTTATAAGTTCTGTCACACTCTTTTTTGTCATCAGTGCATAGTTAATTGCCAGTACTACTAAGATTGAAAATAGTACAAAAAAATTTTTCTTTCTCCTCATATAACTCTCCCCTTATAAAAAACAAATTAATATTTAAAGTATATCTTTGTATACTTTATAAACAAAAGATGGTGCCTTGTCTACATTAAGCAGCCGGTTTTATCTTTACTTTTATTTGAAATACTATAAATTTATTATATCATGTTAATTATATAAACGAAACATTTTTTTATGCCTAAGAAGTTGATAAAAAGGTATTTATTTTATGTTCAAAAAGATGTAAAATGAAAGTATAAATATATTGATTATCCATTTGCTTTTTATCTATTTAGCATTTCTTCGTTACAACACTTCATACTTTTATTTTTTTTCTATAACTTAAAATAATGGTATTAATCGAATTTTATAATGTGACAAATTAATAAGGATTATTGTAGCTAATTTTATAAAAGAGGGGGGAGTCTGGTATATTATTGAAGCTACATAATATAAATAAAAGTTGACGAGGGGGTTGTTAGAACCAGGTTTTTATTTTTTGTTTTTTGATTAAGTCTACTTTAAAGTTTATTGATGATTAATTTTAGGAGGAGAGTATTGTGAATAAAAAATTAATAGCATTTTTATTAAGTTTTCAATTGGTAGCAACTACTGCATTAGCAACTGTTTTACCTGTTAGTGCTGCACAAGCTTCAGTTGATGTCAGCATTGATACAGAAATGGAAAGAACAGAAATTAGTCCTTACATATATGGTGTAAACCAGGATCTTAAGGGTCAGACTGTTACAGCCAGAAGACTTGGCGGAAATAGAATGACTGCATATAACTGGGAAAACAATGCTTCAAATGCAGGAAGTGACTATATAAATTCAAGTGATGATTATATGGTTGGATCAGTTGGTGTGCCTAAAGCTGATGCGGAAAAACCCGGAGCAGTATCATGGGTTTTCCATGATCAATCCTTAGCCCAAAAAGTGCCTTACACGTTATTGACACTTCAGGCTGCAGGTTATGTTTCAGCAGATTTAAAAGGAGAAGTAAAGGTGTCAGAAAAAGCACCTTCCGATAGATGGAAAGAAGTTAAATTTGCAAAGAATGCACCATTCTCACTAACTCCTGACTTAACTGATGATTACGTTTATATGGATGAGTTTGTAAACTATCTGGTTAATAAATATGGAGATTCAACAACAGCAACAGGAGTAAAAGGTTATTCTGTAGATAATGAGCCGGCTTTATGGGCACATACCCATTCAAGAGTTCACCCTGATCCTGTGGGATGTGTTGAATTAGTTGACAAAACTTCAGAACTTTCTATGGCAGTCAAAAACGTTGATCCAAATGCTGAAATATTTGGACCTGCATTGTATGGTTTTGCTGCTTATCTTTCATTGCAGGATGCTCCTGACTGGGAAGATGGCGTAAAGGGCGACTACAGTTGGTTTGTTGACTACTATCTTGATCAGATGAAGCAAAAATCAGATGCGGCTGGTAAGAGACTGCTGGACGTATTTGATGTTCACTACTATTCTGAAGCAAAAGGTGGCGGTGAAAGAGTTACCTTTGGAGAAGATATTGCCAACACTGAATGTAACAAAGCACGACTTCAAGCACCAAGAACTTTGTGGCAGAAATCATACACAGAAGACAGCTGGGTAGCTGAGCCATGGTTTGATATTTATCGTCCGATTATTCCGACAATTCAGTCGTCAATAGATAAATACTATCCAGGAACCAAACTTGCCATAACAGAGTACGATTTTGGCGGTGGTAACCATATTACAGGTGGAATAGCACAAGCTGATACATTAGGCATATTTGGTAAGTATGGTGTATACCTTGCTACATACTGGGGTAGCGAAAACAAAAATTATATTGCTTCAGCTATGAACCTCTATACAAATTATGATGGTAAAGGTTCTCAATATGGTGATACAAATGTTAAATGTGAAGTGTCAGATGACGAAACAGCTTCAGCATATTCCTCAGTTGTAAAAACTGATGATGGAAAGCTTCACATAATATTACTCAATAAGAATTATGACAGCAGCACAACTTTTAATCTTTCAATAAATAGTGATGAACAATATAAATCAGGTACAGTCTGGGGTTTTGACAGAAGCAGTTCTGATATCACAGAGAAAAAGGCAGTTACAGGAATCGTTGACAATAAATTTACTTACACGCTTCCTGCATTAAGTGCTTACCATATAGTGCTTGACACTGAAGGTACTAACCCTGGTTTAGAAGTTGGTGATATAAATGATGATGGAAAAGTTAATGCTATAGATTTTGCTTTTCTCAGAAGATATTTATTAGGGTTCGACAAGGAAATTGATACAGTTGCAGCTGATGTAAATCTTGATGGTAAAGTTAACTCAATAGATTTTTCAATTCTGAGAAGTTATATATTAAGAATTATTAAAACGCTTCCTTATGTTGTTCCGACAGAGAATAGTGAACCAGTTGCAAGTTTTACTGCTTCAGCATTAGAGGCAGTTACAGACGAGGATATTCTTTTTGATGCTTCTGCATCTACTGATTCGGATGGAAGTATATCATACTATGCTTGGGATTTTGGTGATGGAACTGAAGGCAGCGGAGTTACTACAAAGCATAAATATGCTAAAGCGGGAACTTACACAGTAAAATTGATTGTTACAGATGATGGTGACAGTAGTAGTTCCGCAGTTACAGAAACGATAACAATAGCATCTGCTACAGGAGATAATTCGGATTTTGGATTTGAAGGTAAGACTGATGGATTTATAGCTGCTGGAGAAAAAGGAACAACCGGTGAATTATCTGTTACTACCGAAAAGACTTTTAAAGGTAGTGGAGCACTTAAGCTTGATGTTAGTTCAGCAGATGGTGGAATGATTGATGTAAAAATAGATGGTCCAAGTATTGTACCAGCTGGTTCAAAAGTAACTTACAGAGTATGGATACCATCTGGTGCACCATTGTCAGAAATACAAGGATATGTTATGCCTCACGATCCTGCATGGGATATTATTAAGTGGAATGGAGCTTGGGGCGGATATGAATACATGAAAAAAGATGCATGGAACGAGTTGACATTGACTTTGCCAGAAGATACTGACATGTCACTGATGCAACAAATGGGTATACAGTTTAAGACTACAGGAACAGCAGAATTTACTATATATATTGATTCTATAGATTGGTAATTATAGAATCGTAAACTGCTGGAAACTGCAATCAAAGTAAAAGTAATAACCAGGGGGTGCACTTAAATTAAGTGCACCCCCTGCCCGGTTTCATGTGCCAATAAAAAAAGGGGCTGATGCATTAAGTAAGTATAAGTAATGCACAGCTCCTTTATAATATAATTTTCTAAAAATATCTTATGTTTAAAATATATAGTCATAAATTTTTATAGTGCTCTAGTGTAAGCTTATCTGAATCTGTACCAAGAAGCCTGACATACAGCTGCCAATTGAGTAACAACGGCTGCACCTACTAAGAACGCAATAATCAACTTTGCTTTTAAATCTTTCATGACATTACCTCCCATTTAAATTTTTCTATTCTTTTATTTTTTCTGCTAACTATGAATTCACTGCTTTGGATAATAAACCATTTGACAGCTCCAACACATTAGCGTATAAAATGAATATAAAAGAAAGAACTACTTGTAAAAAAATGTAATTACGTTAGAACCTAGCAGATATTTTATAATTGGATTTTATGTGTAATAGATTTTTAAGACATTTATATTATATAATATATGAAGACGAAAACTGAATATTATAAATTACTGACTTTGTGTAAAATATTACGACCTGTGAAGTGGAAAACTAAATACACCCGGAGCCCACTACTTTGATTGCAGCTTCCGCTGCGATATGTTATATTATATAAATCGTGAAAATGATTTTACAACGACAATTTAAATTTTTATCGGATTCAATATATTTGAAAAATAATTTTAATATTTGAGAGGTATGTATATACAAATGAAGAAAAGATCAAAAGAAAGAAAAAGTAAATTAAAAATTAATCGCAACTTTTTTATTTTCCAAGGCGTTATGATTGCACTTATTTCTTATCTTGCATGGGGTTCATGGATAAAATTTTTTATTTTTGTTGTCTTAGAAATTGCAGCATACTCTTCTTTTGTAAACTTTTTTCTAAAAAAACACTCTAGGCAGAAGTTTAAGAAAAAAAGTTTGCATTCAAAGGAAGTTTATAAAAATGTGAGGAGTAACACCCGGGAGTTAACAGGATTACGAGAGTCTAAAGCGTCAAACAGAATTGGAAGAAAAAACTTTAACTGGGAGATTTCAAGCCAAACTCAAAACGAATTGGATAAAAACCTTGAAACCTCTGATAAGGTTAGTTCAGGATTAAGTTATGTAAATGAATCACATAAAAGTGTTTTGCAAGAGCAAACAAAAAAATTTGTACCCTACAGATCACCTTTTGACCCTATAAAGCCAAGAGAAGAAAAAAAAGAAGAAGCTGGTAAAGAAACCCAACTTTCTTTGGATAATGAGTCCAATATTCAAAAAAATATTTCTGAACCGGAAGGTAATAATAATAAAATTGAAGCTGAATATGTAAAGATCGAAGTTGAACATAAAGAGTACAACGAAGAGGTTAAAGAAGTTGATAAGGAAGAGGTTAGAGAAGAGTTTAAGGAGTTTAGTGAAGAAGTTAGAGAAGAGGGAAATAATAAAGAGGTTGAGTTAGGGGAAAAAGATGCAAGCTTGCATGCAGGTATAGATTCAATTATAGAAGAAATTATGGTAAATAATAATCCGCGTATACAAATGGAGTACGATGATGAGGACGATATAATTCAACCAGAAGCTCAAAACAAGATCAACTTGTATGAGGACAACAAAGCTGATTCAAATACTTATGTAATAAAAACAGAGGAATTAAGCTGTAATGTGGAGGATTTTCCTGTTTCGGTATATCAAGTGAATCCGGGAGTTTTTCCTTCAAAAAAACATTATGAAGAAAAAATGTATAACGAGGATAATAAGGCTGTATTTGACCAGAAAAAAACTATTACATCTACCAATGTAGAAGGGAAAGAATCGGTTGATTTAAAGCCGGTTCAATCGGTTAAAACATTGTTGGATAGTGCAGAATATAAACCCCCCATTGAATTGCTCAGAAAAAATGAAGTGACAAACTATGACGAAGAAATTGAGACCTATATTGAATATAACTCTTTTAAACTAATTGATACATTGGCAAGTTTTGGGGTTGGTGCCAGAGTTCTGAATGTGAGTAAAGGGCCTACCGTCACACGTTACGAGTTACAACCTAATGCGGGTGTCAAAGTCAGCAAAATAATAAATCTATCTGATGACATAGCATTAAATCTTGCGGCAACAGGTGTGAGAATTGAAGCTCCTATTCCAGGTAAAGCAGCTGTTGGAATTGAAATACCAAACAAGAAAAATGTGCCTGTTTACCTGAGGGACGTTATTGAGGAGAAAACATTCTTGAATCACCCTTCAAAGCTAGCTTTTGCAGTTGGGAAAGATATTGCGGGAAATGTTGTTGTTGGGGACATTACAAAGATGCCTCACCTCTTAATTGCAGGGGCTACAGGATCCGGGAAGAGTGTTTGTATCAATACGCTCATTGTAAGTATTTTATATAAGGCGTCTCCGGCGGAAGTACGTCTTCTGATGGTTGATCCAAAAGTGGTTGAACTTGGCATTTATAACGGTGTTCCACATCTGCTGATTCCTGTAGTTACCGAACCTAAAAAAGCAGCAGGAGCACTTAATTGGGCAGTAACTGAAATGACGACGCGTTACCGTCTTTTTGCAGAAAACAATGTCAGAGACTTAAACGGCTATAATGAAATGATAAAGGAAAGAGGAGAAGGGGAAACTTTGCCCCATATTGTTATCATTATTGATGAGCTTGCAGATTTGATGATGGTGGCACCTAATGAGGTAGAGGACTCCATTTGTCGATTGGCACAAATGGCAAGGGCAGCAGGTATGCATTTGGTCATTGCGACACAGAGGCCATCAGTTAATGTAATTACGGGCGTAATTAAAGCAAATATTCCTTCCAGAATATCCTTTGCGGTATCATCACAAATTGACTCCAGAACTATATTGGATATGGCTGGAGCAGAAAAACTTTTGGGCAGGGGAGATATGCTGTTTTATCCTCTAGGTCAGCCAAAACCGCTGCGTGTGCAGGGGAGCTTTATTTCTGATAAGGAAGTAGATAAAATTGTAACACATATTAAGTTGTTGCAGAGTGCAGAGTACGATGAGGAGATATTACAAAAAATAGACAATCAGACCGAAACACCTAAACCGGATTCGAGTGGGGATGATGAACTCCTTCCTCAGGCTATTGCAACAGTTTTGGAATTGGGTCAGGCCTCGGCATCATTAATACAACGCAAATTTAAAGTTGGTTATTCACGTGCTGCAAGGATACTAGATCAAATGGAGTCTTGGGGAGTGGTCAGTGCATCGGATGGCAGCAGTAAACCAAGGCAGATACTGATAACCAAACAGGAGTGGGAGGAGTTGAATGCGTAAAGTTTAGTAGGTATAATTTGTGATTTTTGAGACTTATTTTATATGAAGTGATATAATTATTATACAATAATATTATTTGGGAGGGATTGATATGGTATACATTAGCTAGTCCGACATCAACTCGAATCTATCTGCCGGGTATATCAAAAAGTGTTTTGATTGAAGCAGAAAAATGTAAAACCAACTGTTCAAAAATTAAGAACAATTATGCTATTTTTAATAAGGACGGTGAATGGATAAATACTGGAAATGTATCTATGGGAACTGAAAATGGGCCAAACTATTGTTTAAATGAAATGTATATAGCACTTGCAACTGATTGTGAAGTTGGAGAAAAGCAAATTGAGGTCAGAATTTCAAGTCCTACAGGCCCGCTGGAAGGGATATTAGATTTGAGGGATAAAACTGTTAGCCCTTATTCAATGTATAAGATTAAATTAAGGGGCTCCTATTCAGATGGATTTGGCGAACCAGTGGATTTCTACCTGGTATATAAAGGTGATTCAGGTGCGGTTAAAGTTAATTGGATATATATTACAAGGACAGGTAATTCAATTGCGGTACCTATTCCAGAATTAGAACCTGCTATTGTTCTTGGAGATTTGGATAGAGATGACAAATTTTCAGCTTTGGATTTTGCTCTATTAAGGAAGTATTTACTGGGAATCGATGTCGACGTGCCGATAGATTACTGGATGGAGGTTGGAGATGTTGATGGTGACGGTGAACTTACTTCAATAGATTTTGGATTGTTCAGAAAGCGCCTTTTAGGACTTATTAATAAGTTTCCTGTCGAAACATCAATGGCTATAATTCCAGAAGTAAATATAAAGCCAAATAAAGCGAAAGACATTACATCCGATTCTGCTTACGTCGGAGGAAACATTGAATTTAACAAGACTGAGGAGACTATGATAAATTTAAGCCACTATGAATTCTGGAACTGGCGTGAAACTATTAAAACAGTTGCTACGGCAACATTTTCACCTGCTGAAAAGGCGTGGGGTGATTTCTATGCCAGATTAACTTCTTTAAATCCTGACACATCCTATCACTTTTTTTTAGAGTGGGAAGGTTCATATAATGAAGAAACCTACAGTCGTCCTGAAGGTTCTTATGCCACAGCTTCCTTTGATACAGAAACGACCGATTCGGGATTATCTTATCCGGTTGATGCCACCAAGCATGATTGTCAGATAAAGAACTTAAGTGCGGAGGAGATTACATTTAAAAGTGCTATTCTGGGTGCCCAAATTGACATGATTAATGAGGAGGGTACTTTGGAAATTATTTATTGGGAAAAAGATAATCCAGAGCAAAAAAAATCAGCCGGTAGTGTATGTTACAAACACATGGAGGATACATATATTGAATACGGAGGCACATATTTGACCACAGTAGAAGGGTTAAAACCCAAAACTGAATATGAATGTCAGGTGAGATATTTGATGGATGGTGATGAGACTATAGTATCAGATATTAAGTGCTTCAAAACAATTTCTAAAACAGCAGGCTGACAATAGGTAAAAACATTAAGTTCAAACAATTTCGTTTTTTATATTAATACACTCGTTGCTCACTGCGGTTAAAAGTTGGTTTTTTCATCGCAGTGAGCAATGCTGCAATAGCAGCAAAGAGCCAATATACTAGTGCTGATTAACAAAAAATATAGGATGTGCATTTATATAAATGAATTATGTTCAAAAGCACTAGTTCACTTTTTTGCTACTTTATTTCAACTTCAGGATCATCTTTATATGCAGTTCCTATTATACAAAGTTGATTTAGTGTTTCAGCAAAAATATCAAATAGGTTCTTGAGCCTGTCAATATCCTTAATTACTCCCGTAACAGCAAAATATAGTTCGTCTACACCTTCTGGAAAGTGAACTCCAAAAAAGCCTTCGTCGTCTTTTACAGTCAAATAGAAGCTCGGTTGATGTTGAATCATTTGTCTTAAGTTTTCATTGGAAAACAAACTACGTACTTTATGCTCATCGTTTGACTTAATAATAAAACTGTCATCAAATTCGTCATAGCCTATCTCTATATCACGCATACCAAATAGTTTGCCAAGCCCGCTAAATAAACCCTTTCTGTAGATTGTAAATTTAAATCCATTATGATTTACATAGGGTGCTCTTATACGGGTATAAGTAATAGTTGATTTTCCAGTTGATACGGTATGTGTATCTAAAACCACAGTCCATTCTCCGATTTTAGCTGATACCTTATCGCCTCTCCAAAAATCACTTTGATAGTTTGCACCAATCTGTGAGGCTAGATTTTCCCATATTTCTTTTCTGCTTGGTCCAAATAGTCCCATAATTTAATCACTCCTCAATAAAATTGTGTTGAGTTAAAAACTATAATATATCGATCAATATATTACATTGTATTATAAGTCTATAATTTAGTAAACCGACAAATACCTTAATATCGAATACTCCGCTTCTAAAATAAGGATTTGTATAAAAATATGAAAATATATTTATAAATTTCTCTTGTTTATTAAACGATGGTCGAAATATCAAATTTGTAGTTCTATTACGAGGCACTACATTAAGTCGAAATGTAGTTATGCTGATGGGTGCACGAAAATTAACCGCACCCTGCTGATGGGTGCATTATTTTAAGTGAATACTGGTATTAACGAGCTTCATCCTGAACTGCTTAGGGGTGATTCCACGGTGCTTTTTGAAGCATTTTATCATATGACTGCAATCTGAGAATCCTGTTTCCTGGCTGATATAATTTAAATCAAAATCGGTAAACTTAAGAAAATTTTCAACCTTGCAAATGCGAATGTATTCTATATACTCCTTGCAGGTCTTTCCATAAACCCCTCTGAACCGCTTTGCAAAAAAAGAGTAGCTCATATTACACTTTTTTACTATGTTTGAGACTTGAAGATCTTCTCCTGAATGATTATCAATATATTCTGTGATGCTGTATATATCGTACTGCATATCCTCAACAAAGGTGCTGTTATCCACTGAAAAACCTTTATCCTGCCAATATCTCAGCACTTTCGTAAGCAGAGTATAGATTTTTGACTGAATTATAAGATCATATCCGTATTTTTTACTATTTATTTCATTAATACAATCAAGGAATATACTCTCAGCATCGAAGTCACAAACAATTTCACTGGGAAAAAATATATTTTCACTATTTTTTTCTGCCTTTTTAAAAATGCTTCTGAGTTTTGGGGAATAACTTGGTGTCAAATTAAGCCTGTTTAAGTCAAACTTAAAAACCGCATATTTAATAGGCTCGTTATTAGTGGCATAAATTGAATGCACGGCTTTAGGGTGAAAAATTAACATGTCCCCTGGCTGCATAAAATAGGTATCTTGACCTGAATTCATCTGTGCATTGCCTTCAAGCATATAAATCATTTCCATAAAATAATGCCAATGTGGTCTTACAGGAAAGCTGTTATTTATATTATCAAAAAGAAAGCACTCAATAGGCGAATTGAGAACATCGTTTTCCTCAAATAGAAATTGCATAGTAAACTCCTTTAGGATAGATTTGTACGATTTTTGTGTGTTTCTATTATATCATGATTTTTTTCAATAATGCTATACTATTTGTGTGTAAATTCTATATTGTAAAGGGATGTATTATATGGAATATATAAAAGGAGTGACCTTTGCACCTTTTGCCCGCAAGGATGTGTTAAACAGAAAGGAAGCTCATCAAAGCCTTGATAATTTGGTTAAAAGAACAAATGCAAACTTTATAATTCTTGTTCCTAATGGTTTGCAGGACACACCTCAATCGGAAAGTATAGATTATAAATCCGATGGGACCTTTACAGACGACGAACTTGTTAATTTCATTGAATATGCCAGAAGCATGAATTTGAGAGTTGCCTTGAAACCGACGGTAAACTGCAGAAACGGTACATGGAGGGCTCACATAAATTTCTTTGAGGAGGATGTGATTTGTGAACCGAAATGGAGCAATTGGTTTGCAGCATACACCGAGTTTCAAATCCATTATGCTCAAATTGCAAAAATGACAGGTTGCGAAATGTTTATAGCAGGTTGTGAAATGGTACAGTCAGAAAGACGTGAAAAAGAGTGGAGAAAGCTTATTATGGATATTCGCAAAGTTTTCAGCGGACTTGTTTCATACAACACCGACAAATACCAGGAGCATAATGTTAAATGGTGGGACGCTGTGGATGTTATTTCCTCTAGTGGGTATTATCCTTTGAATGATTGGCAAAGTCAGCTTGACCGTATTGAAAAAGTGGTTAAGAAATTTAACAAGCCCTTTTTCTTTGCTGAGGTTGGCTGTATGTCAACGGAAAATTCAAATCTTGTGCCTAATGACTGGGCTGTGCGTGGGAAAGTCGATTTGCAGGGGCAGGCTGACTGGTATTCAGAAATGTTCAGAGCATCGTCAGTGCGTGATTGGGTAAAGGGGTTTGCAATATGGGATTGGGCGTGGAAACAATATTCCTTAACTAAGGCTTTTACTCATGGAGGATATGAGATCTACGGAAAGCCTGCAGAACAGGTGGTGGCTGATTTTTATGGCAAAGTCACAGGATAATATATACGAGAAAAAGCTGAATTCAGACCTTGATATTGATGAAGATATCCTTACAGATAGCTTTAAACGAAATAAAAATCACAGCCTGAAAACCCTTGTGGGATTATACAAGGGACAGTATATGAAGCTGTTTCTTTCGGTTTTTTTCTTTATAATTAAGCATTCACCTGTGTGGGTGCTTCCTGTTGTAACAGCTGACATTATAAATATTGCCATAACGCATAACCCGGAAGCTTTAAGGAAAATCACTATAAATGTTGTGGTTATGGTATTGCTGATAGCTCAGAATGTTCTGACAAATTACTATCATACATACTTTTACGCCAAAGCTATCAGGAACGTTGAGTGTGGACTTAGAAGTTCTATGGTCAGAAAGCTTCAGCAGCTTTCCATTACATATCACAATGAAATGCAATCAGGCCGTCTTCAGTCAAAAATAATGCGTGATGTTGAGCAGATTGAAAACCTGTCTTCTCAGATTTTTATTACTGTCCTTAGCATCGTTCTAAATATCATTGTCTCGTTCATAGTGGTTTTAGGAAGTTCGTTGACGGTATTTCTTTTCTTTCTTGGTACAATTCCTGTGGCTGTACTAATCAGGTGGTTGTTCCGCAAGAAGATAAGCAGCCATAACAGGGATTTTCGTAAGGAGATGGAGGAGACCTCTGTAAGGGTAATGGAAATGGTAGAGCTTATACCTGTAACAAGGGCACACGCACTTGAAAAAACTGAGACAAAAAAGCTTGATACACAACTAAAAAACGTAGCCCAAAAGGGCTTCAGGCTCGATATTATCCAGTCATATTTCGGGTCAATAAACTGGGTAGCTTTTCAGTCATTTCAGGTTATATGTTTAGGTTTTACAGGATATCTTGCAGCTAATGGTACAATTCAACCCGGCGATGTTGTAATGTACCAGACTTATTTTTCCAGTATAGTAAATTCAGTTAGCGGAATTATCACACTTATTCCAATTGTAGCAAAAGGTCTTGAATCGGTAAATTCTGTTGGGGATATTCTTCTGTGTAATGATATTGAAGAAACTAAAGGCAGGAGAAAATTGAAAGATATTAAGGGCAGAGTAGAATTTCGGAATGTAACATTTAAATTCAAAAACGCCGATAAGCCGCTGCTCCATGATCTTAAATTTACAATAAATCCCGGAGAAACCGTTGCCTTTGTGGGTGCGTCGGGAGCAGGAAAAACAACGATACTCAATCTTGTTATCGGGTTTTTAAAAGCAACTTCAGGGCAAGTGCTTATTGATGGAAATGACATAAACAGCTTTAGCCTCCAGAGCTATCGTTTACATATTGCAGTTGTTCCTCAAAATTCAATATTGTTTACAGGAACACTAAGGGAAAATATAACTTATGGTTCAGATGACATAAGCGATGAGTTTTTTGAAAAGGTAATAAAGGCAGCAAACCTTAAAGAGCTTATCGATTCACTTCCTGAGGGGGCTGAAACAAAAATTTCGGAGCATGGGGCAAACCTTTCAGGTGGTCAGCGTCAGAGAATTTCAATAGCAAGAGCTTTTATCAGGAACCCGAAAATCCTTATTCTTGATGAGGCAACTTCTGCACTTGATCCGATTTCGGAAAAGAAAATTCAGCAAGCTATTGAAACCTTAGTTCAAAATAGAACAACACTAATTGTTGCACATCGTCTTTCAACTATAAGGAACGCCGACAAAATTGCTGTAATTGGTGAGGGGGGACTGCTTGAATTCGGAAGCTACGATGAATTAATGGCAAAAAGAGGGGAATTCTATAAACTGAGAGAATTACAAATCTAAATATAAATAATTTATAAATATAAGGAGGAGTTACAATGGATCAATTTAATTTTTACAGCCCTACAGAGTTTATTTTCGGTAAGGACAGAGAAACAGAGTGTGGAAAATATGTAAAGAAATACGGTGGAACAAAGGTACTTGTTCATTATGGCACCGGTTCTGTTGTTAAGTCTGGTTTACTTGATAAAGTGAAAAAATCTCTTGAGGAGGAGGGGATTTCCTACATAGAACTAGGAGGAGTAAAGCCTAATCCTCGAGATACGAAGGTATATGAAGGTATTGATATTTGCCGCAAAGAAAAAGTTGATTTTATACTATCAGTTGGTGGAGGATCGACAATTGACTCTTCAAAGGCGATTGCGATTGGAGCTATTTATGATGGCGATTTTTGGGACTTTTTTAGCAGAAAAGCTGAAATCAAAAAAGCTCTGCCCATTGGTACGGTCCTTACAATTGCTGCTGCAGGAAGCGAAGGTTCAGGTGCCACAGTTATCACAAAGGAAGAAGGAATGTTAAAACGTGATGCCGGCTCAGATCTTATGAAGCCAAAGTTCTCAATTTTAAATCCAGCTCTTACTATGTCATTGCCTGCATATCAAACAGCCTGTGGTGCAACCGACATTATGGCACATGTTTTTGAAAGGTATATCACCAATACAAAAGAAGTTGAGACTACAGACCGCCTATGTGAAGCTATGCTTATAACTATGGTTAATGAAACACCCAAAGTTATAAAAAACCCTGAGGATTATGGTGCCAGAGCAAATATTATGTGGGCAGGAACAGTAGCCCATACTGATCTTCTCGGTGTTGGCAGAAGTCAGGATTGGAACAGCCATGCGATTGAACATGAGCTTTCAGGACTTTACGACTGTGCTCACGGTGCAGGTCTTGCAGTAATAATGCCTTCATGGATGGAGTATGTTTACAAGCATGATGTAATGAGATTTGCACAGATGGCTGTTAGAGTATGGGGCTGTGAAATGAATTTTGAAAACCCTGATGAAACCGCCTTAAAAGGAATAAGAGCCTTCAGAAAATTCTTATCCGAAATAGGTATGCCTATTAATTTTGAACAAATTGGAGCTAAAGAGGAAGACATTCCTGTATTGGTGGACAAATTCGGAATAGGGAACGGAAAGACTGGTGGATTTGTATCTCTTTCGGCAGAGGATATCACAAATATTTACAGGATAGCTGCAAGGGCTTCTGTGTAGGCATATGTCGGACGGAACCATAGGGTTCTTGTTGAGAAATTTATTTTGAAAGGGGTTTGTTATGAGGGCTTTGTTTATTGGCGGAACTGGAATAATCAGTACCGCAATTTCAAAAAAGTTGTCGGAAACTGATTGGGAGCTTTATGTTTTAAACCGTGGTAACCGCAACGAATTACTGCCGCAAAATGTTAAAAGCATTAAGGCTGACATTAACGATGAAAAAGATGTGGCGGAAAAATTAAGAGGTATGGAATTTGATGTTGTCTGTGATTTCATAGGCTTTGTGCCGTCACAGCTTGAACGTGACTATCGCCTGTTCAAAGACAAAACGCATCAGTTTATTTACATCAGTTCAGCGTCAGCGTATCAAAAGCCGCTGTCCAATTATAAAATTAATGAAGGTACACCGCTTGCCAATCCCTATTGGGAATACTCACGAAATAAAATTGCCTGCGAGGAGTATCTGATGAAAATGTACCGGGAAAACGGTTTTCCGGTTACAATTGTCAGGCCTAGTCATACCTATGATGAAAGGTCAGTTCCCTTAGGTGTGCATGGGAGCAAAGGCAGTTGGCAGGTTGTGAAGCGTATGATGGAGGGCAAGCCTGTTATTATTCACGGAGATGGAACTTCACTCTGGACGATGACACACAACAGCGATTTTGCAAAAGGATTTATAGGACTTATGGGTAATATTCACTCAATCGGTGAGACGTTCCAGATTACTTCTGATGAAACGCTGACCTGGAATCAGATATACAAGTCTATAGCACGCTGTCTTGGAGTGGAATTAAAACCTTATTATGTTCCTTCTGATTTTTTGGCGGCTGTAAGTAAATATGATTTAACTGGCAGTTTAATTGGGGACAAAGCTAACTCAGTAGTATTCGATAACAGCAAACTAAAAAGCGTTGTACCGGATTTCAAAGCGACGGTCAGATTCGACAGAGGTATTGAAAATACCATCAAATACGTGCTTGACCATTCGGAGTGTCAGCTTGAAGACAAAGAATTTGATGAATGGTGTGACCGGGTGATTAAGTCGTTGGAAAAAGCTAAAAAGGAGATTTTAGTATGATTAACGTTAAAGGAAAATGGGCACTTATTACAGGTGCAAGTCGTGGTATAGGCTACCTTACAGCAAAGTTTATGGCCGAGCAGGGGTGCAATCTTGTTTTGCACAGCAGAAAAATTGAGAATTGCCGGAAGGTACTTGAGGAAGTTAAAGCTTTTGGAGTTGAAGCTTATTGTGTAGCTGCTGAATTCAGTAAACTTGAACAGGTAGAAGCTATGCTTGCTGAAATTGATAACAAGGGAACCAGAGTTGATATTGTACTTAATAACGCTGGACTACAGATTGCTTACAGAACTGATTATTTCAGTACGCCGGTGTCGGATTTTGAGGAGAGTTTCAAAGTCAACACTATTGCTCCGGCAATGATTTACTATCATTTTATTCCTAAGATGATTGAATATGGATTTGGAAGAGTATTGAACACAACCAGCGGTATCCGACTTGAACCTGAACAGGCAGGCTATTCTGCGAGTAAGGCAGCCCTTGACAAAATTACGATAGATATTGGTTCAAAGCTTCAGGGGTCGGATGTTATGATTAATTTAACAGATCCAGGTTGGTGCAGAACCGACCTTGGTGGATCCAGAGCTCCTAATGCTCCTGAGAGTGCAATCCCGGGAATTGTAGTAGGAGTATTTGTTGATGATAAAAAATCTGGAAGGTATCTCAATGCACCATATTTTACAGGAATGTCGCTTGAAGATGCGGTAGCCAAAGCCGAAGAGGAATTTGACAGTCCTTATTGAAGTTAGGTAAATCGTAAAAATGGATTTATATAGGCAAAATGAATTTTCACGATAATAAATTAAGGAAATTGAAGTGAGATATAAATCTTTATCTCGTTCAATATAGATGATAATAAATTTGGAAGAAATTCCTGATTCTAATTTGAATTAATTATATTGTATTTTTTCAAGAGATTTGTTAAATTTATAGTACATTGTTAAACTATAAACTTAACAGATCTTTTTTCTGGCTTTTTCAAAAGTATATTACGGGGGGACAATATGAAAAAAAAGATTAATTTTAGAGTGGGGTTCTTAGTAATCATATCTATTTTAACGGCCATTGCATTTGTAAGTTGCAACAAAGGGGCTGAAAATCTCCAAGAGACAGATAATGACAAAAAACCTTCAGCATCCGTAACAAGTACACCTGAGCCAGTACCTTCTACAGAACCAGCACCTGAGTCAACTCCATTAATTGAATCTGCCAGAAAGGTCAAGGCATTATTCCTATCCTCATGGCCATTAAGTATCCAAAGTAATGTGGACCACTTTGTGAATTTAGCTAAAACCACTGAAATTAATGCCTATGTTATTGATATAAAAGATGACACAGGTTATGTAAGTTATCCTTCCGAGGTGCCAATGGTTAAAGAAAAGGGAACCTATCAGAGGAGATTCAAGATTGAAGAAGTGGTTAAAGAATTTAAAGACAATGATATCTATGTTATAGGAAGAATTGTGTGCTTTAAAGATCCGATTATTTCAAAAAAGCTTCCCGAGTGGTCAGTCAGGAACAAATCCGGTGGGTTTTTAGTCCATAATGGTATGACTTGGGTTAATGCATTCAATAAAGAAGCTTGGAAATATAACGTGGATATAGCTAAGGAAGCATTGGCAAAGGGAGTAGATGAAATACAATTCGACTATGTCCGTTTTCCAGATGGAAATAAGGCCAATATGGTCTTTCCGGGAAAGGGAGATAAAGAATTGTATGAGGGCATAAATGAATTTCTTGCATATGCAAGAAGCAAAATGCCTGACGCAGTTTTGTCTGCCGATGTATTTGGTATAATTTGCGAAAGCCCCAAAGATACCGAAAAGATAGGCCAATATCTTGAATACATCGGAAAAGATGTTGATTATATCAGTCCGATGGTATATCCTTCGCATTATTATTCAGGCCAGACAATAAATAAGGTTGTATTTCCAAAACCAGATATGGACCCTTACAATGTTGTTTATAATACATTGAAAAAGGCAAATGACAGGATTGCTGCAGTACCTGATTACAAGGCAAAGGTAAGACCTTATCTTCAAGACTTTACTGCTTCCTGGCTAGGAGCGGGAAACTATAAAAAGTACGGTGCAGATGATGTAAGAGCACAAATTAAAGCTGTTTATGATGCAGGCTATGAAGAATGGATTTTATGGAATTCAAATGTCAAATACTCTGAAGATGCTCTGGAAAAACAAGAATAACATTATTATCGGTCAAGGTATATCGCAGTGGGAGCTGTGATTTGAGTAAGTTCCCCTGCAATATACTGCAAATCCTATAGTTTTGAAGCTTTGTGGAAGAAACCTGTTTCATAACACGAATCTTTTTGGGAAGAGAGATATATATAAATAAGGTGGTAAATAAATGAAATTAATTGATTTATCTTATGAAATTTATGATAATATGCCGGTATATCCGGGCGATTCAAAAACCGGTTTATCACAAGTGAAATATTTAAATGAAGATAAATATAATAATTACAGGTTAGATAGCAACATGCATTCAGGAACACATATAGATTCTCCAATGCATCTGACTGAAAGGAAAGAATACATATCCGAGTTTCCCTTAAGTTCCTTTATTGGAGATGGGTGTTTACTAGATGTAAGAGATCAGCACATAATTGGAATGAAAGCTCAATATGAGGCATTAATAAAGGATAATAGCATTGTATTGCTTTATACAGGATATAATGTTCATTATGGTTCAAAAGTGTATTACGAGGATCATCCTTATGTAGATACTGAATTCTGTAGGTTTCTAACAGAGAGAAGAATCAAAATGCTTGGAATGGACCTGCCGTCACCGGATTATTATCCTTTTGAAGTACATAAAATGCTGTTTGAAAAGGGTATTTTTATAATTGAAAACTTAACTAATCTGGATCAATTGCTAAAGGTAGAGAAATTTGAGGTTATGGCTTTTCCGTTAAAAATCAGGGCTGATAGTTCAATGATAAGAGCTGTTGCAAGGCAGTTATGAAACATATAATAAAACTATAGTAATGTTCTTTAGGTGAAAAGGAAAATTATTGTTCCATTTAGGATAAATATGGTTTATAATTGTTTGGGTTAGGTACGATTAAAAGATAAGTTCCTACTCTGGATAGCGAAAAAGCTTGACTATATTGTTATCCCTAATATTATACTGAGTTTGAAAGGTAACACATAATATGAATGGAGTTTACATCAAGAAAAAATTTACAAATTTTACATATGATTATCTTTATTCAAAGCGACGAATTGTCGAATTTTTTATGTTTACCCTATTACTTGTAGCAACTTGTTTTGCACATTCAGGTGGTGGACAGAAGGAAAGTGCCTTTATTGTACAGATAATGGGATTTATTGCTCTGCTTTTTTCCTTCCGTTATGGGATTTATGGTATGAATATTTCTATTGTTGTTACTATTATAGTAGGATTGAGTTCAATGAGGAATTATCTTTCCACTGGTAATAATTATAGTTTGGTAGGATTTTATTTTTCATTGATGACAGTTTTTTGGTTGATTGTAGTAGGTACTGTTTCCTATAGACAGGAAAAGTATAGGAAAGAAACCCGAATGATGGCACTTACGGATGAGTTGACTAATGTTTTTAATAAGAGATTTTTCCACATTACTTTGGAAAATGAAATAATAAACTCTGTATCGCGACCGTGTTCTATTGGATTAATACTGATAGATATTGATAATTTTTCTATGTATAATGATTTATATGGATATAATTACGGAGACGAGTTGTTGAAGAAGACTGCGGATATCTTAAAGAAGGTTATTAATGAGCAAGGGTCATTATTCAGATATGAATGTGATGGGTTTGCCATATTGGTAAAGGACAGAGAGATTAAGTCATTAGAACAGCTTGCAAAAGACTTGCACGATAATTTTGATAGATTAAAAAATTCATATTATGATGCAAAACTGGCTAATAAGATAACTATATCTATTGGAGTATCCGTATATCCAAGTATTTCAACCAGTAAGGATGAACTTGTTTCTCATGCCAATACTGCACTTTATCAGGCAAAGAATATGGGCGAGGATAAGGTGAATTTTTATAAGGATGTAATGATGCTTGTACGTGAGAATGTAAAATCTGACCAGCAGATTGTTGGAGTTTTTAAAGGTTTGCTCAGTACAATGAACACAAAGGAAAAATATACCTATGGGCACTGTGAACGTGTATCAAACTATGTAGTAATGGTAGGCGAGAAACTAGGGATGGAAGCAAGTGAAGTTCAGACACTTTTATATGCAGGCCTATTGCATGATATTGGCAAAATAGAACTTCCGAAGTCTGTGCTTAATAAAAGAGGGTTTTTGTCTGAAGAAGAATATAAAATAATAAGTAAACACCCTGTCTATAGTGCCAATATATTAGAACCTCTGTCAGGCAAAAATAACCTTATAGATTATGTAATACACCATCATGAGAGGTTTGATGGTAAAGGTTATCCGGATGGATTAAAAGGAGAAGAAATAAGTCTTGGTGCAAGAATATTATGTGTAGCAGATTGTTTTGATGCAATGTTATCCGAACGACCATACAGAAAGTGCATGTCTATAGAAGAAGCTTTTCTGGAACTTAAGAAATGTTCTGGTTCCCAGTTTGATCCTATGGTTGTAGAAATATTTATTAATAGTATATCGCAGCGGAACCTGCAATCAAAATAACAGGTTCCGCTGCGATAAACAGATGAACTATATCTTCTAAAGTTTGTATTAACAAACTTTTTGAGAAGAATAGTATCGCAGCGGAACCTGCAATCAAAATAACAGGTTCACTTTTTGCGTTTTCATGGGAAAGTAAAAAAATCATAAAAAATGTAAAAAGTTTAGAAGAAATGTTTCAATTGTTCTATTTATGATTTATAATATAATTATTGATTTCATTTAATCTTATTTAATAATTAAAGAGATTGGGCTTTTGCAAAGCTTATTTATATCTAAAGCTTGATTTCTTCGGGTTATATATAATAGAAAGGTAAGAGAGGCATGTTGTACGTTACTAAAAATAAATACATAGACAATTTTAGAGGGGAGTATCTTTACTCGAAATTACGAATATTTGAATTTATTTTGTGTATATTATTATTTTTTATAATTTTTGTAGTACATTACTTCTGCAGGGATAAAAGTATGCAATCTTTTATATCACAAGCTCAAGTTTTTATAGCCCTATATCTGGCTTTTCGTTTTGGATTAATAGGAATGATTATTTCAATAGCAGTTTTTTTAAAGGATAGTATATATATTCTGTCACAGTATCTTCAAAGTTCGGATCACAGTTATAATTATCTGGTAGGTCTGATTTTTTCATTGATGGCAGTATGTTGGGTGGTTATAGTTGGAGTTATTTCTTACAGGCAGCAAAAATACAAAAAAGAAACACAATTGCTTTCAATTACAGATGAATTAACAAATATTTATAATAAAAAATATTTGTATACAACCTTGAAAAATGAAGTACATAATACTTCTGGAAATAATAATGAAATCGGATTGATACTGGTAGATATTGACAACTTTTCAATGTATAATGATTTGTATGGATATGGTAACGGTGACCAGATACTTAAGCATACTGCCGATATATTGAAAAGAGTTATAAGTTTTAGAGAAACCTTGTTCAGGTTTGATGGCGATGGGTTTGCCATATTGGTAAGAAATAAAGACAAAAAAGCTTTAGAGCAATTTGCTAAAAGCATACATGATAATTATGAGAAACTAAAATCAGAATACTTTAATGACGGCAAGGTTAAAAAAATGACTATTTCTATCGGACTTTCGATATATCCAAGTGTTTCAACAAGTGCTGAAGAACTGATTTCCCATGCGAATACGGCACTTTACCAGGCTAAAAATATGGGAGAAGACAAGGTGAACTTTTATCAGGATGTAATGACGCTTATCAGGGATTATGGGAAGTCCGATCAACAGATTGTAGGTGTTTTTAAAGGCCTTCTCAGTACAATAAATGCTAAGGATAAATATACGTTCGGACATTGCGAACGGGTATCTAACTATGTAGTTATGGTAGGGGAAGAAATGGGAATGGAAATCAAAGAAATACAAACACTGTTGCATGCCGGGTTATTACATGATATTGGTAAAATAGAGCTTCCAAAGTCAATACTCAATAAGATTGACACTCTGTCGGATGAGGAATATAAATACATCAGTAAGCATCCTGTTCACAGTGCGAATATTTTAGAGCCTTTGTCGGGAACGGGTAACCTTATAGATTATGTTATACATCATCATGAAAGGTTTGATGGTAAAGGATATCCCGATGGTTTAAAGGGGGAGGAAATAAGTCTTGGTGCGAGAATACTATGCGTTGCAGACTGTTTTGACGCAATGGTTTCTGAACGCCCATACAGAAAAGGTATGTCTATTGAAACTGCTTTTTTTGAATTGAGAAAGTGTTCTGGTACCCAGTTTGACCCGGCAGTTGTTCAAGCATTTATTAATGCCGTCAAAAATAAAATACATGTCAAATATGATTATAGAGTTGGAATATGAGGGGGAGTATTATGAAATTCTTTGCAAAAGCTAAAATCTTTATTGCAGGAGCGGTTTCGGCAACTTTAATAACCACAGCTGTAACAGCTTATACTTCATCAATGAGGAAAACTATTACCGTTGATTATAATAATATCAAGATCAATGTTGATGGAGAAGAGATTGAGCCTAAAGATGGGAATGGAAAAATTGTAGAACCGTTTATCTATGAAGGGACAACATATCTTCCGGTAAGAGCTGTAAGTCAAGCCCTTGGGAAAAGAGTTACATGGGATGGAGATACAAAAACTGTTTATATTTCTTCCGGTTTGAAGGGAAGCAATACTCCAAAAAAGGAGCTTAGTGTCTGGATAATGCCTAATTCAATGTATCCTGATTACGATTTTATTGAAGTAGCCATGCCGTTTTTAAATGATAATCCCGATATAGATTTAAGTATTACCGTTATGGATTGGGGGTCTGCGTGGACAAGAATGACGACAGCGGCAACAGCAGGGGAAGCACCGGATATTACACAGCTTGGTACCACCTGGGTTGGGCCAATTTCTTACATGGATGCTTTGGTTGATCTATCCGGATTTATAAATGAAGATGACTTCCTTCCTCAGATTTTGAGAACAACCCGAGTGGAAGGAAGTTCTCAAATGACTGCTGTACCATGGTTTGCTGAGACAAGGGCACTTTTTTACAGGACTGATGCCTGTGAAAAAGCGGGGGTTAACCCAACAAAGGACTTTGAAACGTGGGAATCCTTCAAGTCTGCTCTTAAAAAACTAAATAATATTGAGGTTGATGGTAAAAAGTTGTCGGCTCTTGGAATGCCCGGTAAAAATGACTGGAATGTTGTTCACAACTTTGCGCCTTGGGTTTATGGTGCAGGAGGCAGTTTCTTGAATAAAGACTTCACCAAGTCAGAATTTAGCAGTCAGGCAACTTTCGAAGGTATAAAGTTTTACTCGGAGTTGGCAAAAGAAGGATTGATGGATATGAAAGCTCTTGAACAAAATACATCAGATGTTGAGCATGGGTTTTTTTCTCATGGGAAATATGCAACTTCTATATTAGGACCATGGATCATAGGCACACTTGAAAACTACAAACAGAAATTTGAGGCTGATCCTTCGGATGGAAATGATTTAGTTGACAGGGTTGGAGTTGCAATGCTTCCTGCTGGGCCTAAAGGCAGATTTGGATTTTTAGGAGGAAGTACACTTTCTGTTTTCAAGAGTTCAAAAAAACAGGACAAGGCTATTGAGTTGATTAAGTACCTTACAACTAAAAAAGCACAAATTGAGTATTGTAAAAAGACAGGAAATCTACCTACTGTTAAGGCGGCATACGATGATCCATGGATAACAGAAAACCCTATGAGGAAAGTATTTAAAGCACAAATGGATTATGCTGTGCATTATCCGTCAATACCTTATTGGGGAGCAGTAGAAACATTTCTACAAGAAGGTTTAAGTAAAGTTTGGGATAATGTTATGGAATACGATGGGAAATATAGTCCTGCAAATACCATGAAAATATTAGAGGAAGAGGATTACAGAATTAACACTATATTGTACTACGGTTCAGAAGATATTGATGATATAGAAATTGATAGTGATAACAACTTACGCTAATATTATAGAAAAATATATTTTATTTTAATTTTTTGTTTAAAGGGGATAGGAATATGAACGAGTCCAGCTCAAAATTCGTAGACAATCTGGCAATAGATAAATTGCTTAATGAGAAGTTGAAAAAGGTAAATCATTCGCCAAAACATTCTTTATTTGTTCCGGCAGAAGGTTTATTTACAAACACAAAGTATAGTTTGAATTTTGGAAAAGTCAATTATCCAAAAAACAGTAATGCCCGTAAATGCTTTGAAATACCCTCTTTCGAGAGTTCTTCATATTATTGCGAGAATAATACTATATATCTTTACTACTATCCTGCACAGAGCCCTGGCTACAATATTCTTTTTGTTCATGGGTTGTTTGATGATAATATGTTAAACTACGAGTATTTAATAAAACTTCTTAACGAATTGAAGTTTAATGTCTATTTCATGATAATGCCTTATCATTTTGAGAGGAAGCCTAAAACGAGTCTGTTTAGCGGAGAATACTTTTTGAGCGGAGACATATTTAGAACGCAGAATGCATTTAAACAGGCTGTTCTTGATATTGATGCATGTTTTCAATTTATTGGCAATGAAAGTTCTCTTCCAAATATATTGGTGGGTTTCAGTATGGGTGGTTGTGTATCCTTCCGTCATCATGTTTTGAATAAACAGAAAACTCCTACATTTTTAATCAATCCTGTTACAAATTTATCAAGTGTTATATGGGATTCTCCTCTGTTGGTCACAATTGGTAGTGATCTAAAAAACTATGGACTGGACATTTATGATTGTGAAAAGTTTTTTGTTGAGATTGATCCCTGCAAGAACATAGGAGACAACTTTATGGGCGACAGAGTGGCAATGGTTTACTCGAATTACGATCAAATAATTGAGGAAAGAAAGTATAAGAATTTCATTGAAAGTACGGGAATAAAAAATGCACAAGCATATAATGCAGGGCATTTAAATGTTTTAAGAGTACCTAAACTTGCAAAGGATATATTTGATTTTGTGAGACAAGCCCATTAGTACAATAAAGCAACGCAGGAGCCCTTACTCGTAAACGGTTACTGTTATGGTTTGGCTACTGGTTGAACCGAACTGGTTAATAAGTTCCCACCTGTAAGTGTATGTTCCCGGAGTATCAGCTTGGAATTCAACTATTTTTGCTTGAGCATTTGGTGTATCGTCTGTGTCAGTATACCTTGAATGCTCTTTGTCATTTTCATAAAGTATAAGCATAGTACCATTATTACCGCTTTTCATGTAAAAATGTACAGTATATTTACTGCCTGACTTAACTTTATAGGGTACTGCACTTATTCGAACTTCGCCAGGAATACCGTTAGCTTTTGAAGCAATAGCAGTTGAAGCAGGTGTAATATTATCTGAATGAACAGCCGTTGGAGTTACAACTACTACTGTGGTATTAACAGGTGTAGCAGTTGAATTATTTGTGGGTTTAGCAGTAACAGATGTTTTTCGGGGTGTTATTTTTGCTGATGGTGTGGCTGTAGGCTCTGGTTGGGGTGTCTCGGTAATGTTTGCAATTATATTATTGTTTGTGGATTTGGGAGTAATTAGCGAAGTGTTTTTCGGTACCTGGCTATTGTTTGCTAAAGGAATAGCCTCGGAATCGTAGTTGGTTAATGGTCTGTTTTTAATAATCATTACAAAACCCTGATATATTGCAAAGCAAATAATTAAACTGGTAACTGCCCATGCTGCAACTATATATTTAAAATTTCTATTCTTTTTTTGCACTCTGTAACTGCCGAATTTTACCTGTTCCCCAACTTTGTTTGATTTGTTGAGCTTAACAGTCAAAAATTCCCCCTGAAGAGTAAACAAAATTGCCTGATCGTTGTTAATTTCAAGTATAACGCCAATATTTTCAGTGAAGTCATTTCGTAAATATACATTTTTTAAATAACTGCTTAATAGTTTAAGGTGATTCTTAAGGATTAATGTTAGAGCAATAATATATTTCTTGTGCTTGTTAAAAATTTTCCTATCTAGCTTTATTCCATCTGTAAAGTCCTCTGAAGAGAGAGTTTTATGGTCAAGTATTCTTTGAAAGAGTATGTTGTCATTAGAAAGTTTCTTGGCTATTCTTACACAAGTCCCAATATTCTGCTTTTCATCCGGTGATGAATTAGGCAGTTCACGAAGTTTGATTCCATACTCCCATAAATTCATTTTATATTGTGATATATCTTTTGTTGATTCGTAATTGCAGTATAGGTAATACTTTTCCTCATCGATTTGATTGTGCATGCTGGTTGAGTTTGATTCCCTCGCATAGCTTAGCACCCATTCTCTGATGATTTGTTCGGAAAATGAGAGGAAATCCTTATCATTTCCGGGATTAAAAAGATCTATTGAATGATCAAAAGCTTCTAGTCCAATGTCAAACTCGGGACTGTTTTTAGGAATAGTAGATTTGCCTAGAGCATGCGAAATGGTTTCTGATATAAAACCTTTATGTCTGTCTGTAAAATCCTTTTTTGCTGAAAGATCACCTTGTTTTATGTTGTTAATAGAATCCAGATGCTCATTTTTTACATCATCTTTTGTTTTAAATAACCCGATGAGTTTTTTCTTGTCTGCTTTTTTGGGTTTTGATAATTCAACCAGTTTATCCCTGGAGAACTTCAATGTCCTAAAAAAATCTAAAATTTTCATATGATCTGCTCCCCATAATCAAAGTAAAATAAATACACAAAAACTTTAATGCTAATTATATCAGATTTTAATAAAAACAGAAACACATTTACTATAGATTGGGTGCATATTTTAATAGTGCACCATATTATGGAAAGGACATTGCGTAGAGGCTATAGAGAATGTAAACGAAGCGAAGGAAAAGTCGAATCACTGTTTGAGCGAAGCGAGTTTGATTCGACCCGTAG
>JAEWSG010000006.1 GCA_023398495.1 Bacillota bacterium | reverse complement strand
GTATAGAAACTATTTTAGGGGATGCACTCATTACTATGGGGGTAAGAATAGGCATGGTAAGGCTAGCTGATTATATCTATCTAAAAAAATAAGAATTGAGTTATTGACTGCAGTGTGGGTTTTATCTTTTTAAGTGCACTTAGGAGAACAGGAATACTTACTAAAATGCAAATTGAAATTTGTCGGGGTGTTTGTAAGAGAGGGTGATGGGTGGAAAGGAGAGGGGAAGGGCTGTCTTCCAGCGCTCCGGTCCGTATTTTTTGAAGCACTAAGCTCACTTATTTAGATGAACGCCTGAAAACTCGCTACGCTCAGACACTCAGGCTAAAACCCATCTAAAACGTTCACTAAGTGCTTCTAAAAAATACTCCCAAGTCGCTCTTCCAGACAGCCCTTCCCCTCTCCTTTCTCTGTACTTTATTGTGCTTACAAACTACCACGACGGGTGAGACTGCTTGTAAAAAGATGATGCAAACTAAGCTTACATGCAGTTTTTCTATGTAATTTCTAAACTATAAAAATATGCATAAAGACGCCTGACATATTGACTATCAGGATGTTGAAAGTTATAGTTTATCACTTATAACAGGCATTATAGCTTCTATCTCCACTTTTTTTTAAACACTGGGAAACTAGGGGCAGGCGCCCAAACAATAACGTGTAGAGATTCCCAGCATTTTATTTTTGCCAAGAAGTAGCTATGTAGGCTGGCTAGGGGGCTTACTGGAAGCTGCCTTGGAGTGGAGTCTAGAGACTCTTAATGAAGTAATCCTTATGGGTTTTAGGGAGACTGTCTGAGCGTAGCGAGTTTCGACCGTTCATAAGGATTACGAATTTAGAGCCTCTTGACGGAGTGAGACAGCAGCTGGAAGTAAGTTCCCTAGTCAGTCTACATAGCGGCTCCTAGCATTACACATTATTATTCAAATTTCAATTTATGGAAAGATAAGAGCCAGTATCTATTGGGTAAAGGAATAGATACTGGCTCTTTAACGTCAAATGCTAATAGGGACTACTCTCCATAGGGACAAACAAATACTTGTTTGAATATAATATACCAAATAATTCAATAAGGTGTGGTTATATGAAAGAGATAGAGGAAAGCAAATATCTCTACAGTGACATTGAAGATCCATTTCTAAAACAACGTATGATGACGCTTATCAATTGGAATATAAGAAAGGCAACCATTTATAATGATATGCCCCCTGTCAAGCAGACAGGTTAAATATCTAAAACAAAGTACAAATAAACGATCACATATTTTGATGTGGTCGTTTTTTCTATGCACACCATTTTTCTTTATATTTCACCAATCGTTTATTCTCAGGGATAGGATAATCCATTGGTTTCTCTGATACTAATGCTTCATTTCTTACTTCATATGGTGTCTTGCAATGATATCTGTCTTGTGGTCGTTCCTTTGTATAAAATCTTATATAATCATTTATTGCATATCTTAATGATGCTTCATCTGTGATTTCATACATCTGATACATTTCGGATTTTATTATTCCCCAGAATCCTTCTGTTGGGCCATTATCAATACAGTGGCCAACTCTGGACATTGACTGTTCTATTTCATGTTCTTTAAGCTTTCTTTGAAATACTGTACTTGTATACTGGAAGCCTCTATCACTATGAAAAATCGGTTTTGCATCAGGGTTAGAATCCATTGCTTTAGCAAATGTTTTAAATACTAGCTTATTATCATTTCTACAGCTAATTACGTGTGAAACTGGATATCTGTCATATAAATCAATGATTGCACTCAGGTAAAGCTTTTTCTTCTCACCAGGTACTTTAAATTCAGTAACATCCGTAGCCCATTTCTCGTTTGGTTTAGTTGCATAAAAATTTCTACCAAGCTTGTTTTCAGCATTTATCTCAGTATTAGAAGATTTATATTTCTTCTTTTTCTTTCTGATTACTGAATGTATACCAAGCTTTTTCATAATTCGATGCACTCGATTTTTACTATAAGTAGTTTGATTAAAGTGATTGATCCAAGAAGTCATTCTGCGATATCCCAAGATATGATTGAAACGTTCATCATATTCTTTAATTAATTGAGCCAGCTTAAGGTTCTCTTCTTCCTGTAGTGGAACCTCACGAAGCAACCATTTATAATAAGCTGATCGAGATATTTCAAGCTGCCCACACATCCAACTGATACTCCAGCTTTCATTTTCATAAAAGAACTTTACTGCCATAAATTTTGAATCATAACGTAGTTTTCCAAGTCTCACATCCTTTCGAATTCGTTCACTTTTTTTAATAATTCAGTTAGCATATCTTTTTCTTCAAGCTTACGTTTAAGTCTAAGATTTTCTCGTCTAAGGCGTTCCAATTCATCGACTTCATCATCTGTTTTATGGTGACCTCGTTTATCAGATAATGCCTCCTCCCCATTTGCATCATATTTCTTGACCCATGAGTAAATCTGGCTATAGGATATATCAAATAGTGCAGCGGTATCTTTATAATTACGCTCATGATTTATACAGTATTTAACGATTTCTTTACGTTCTTCAATGGTTGTTTTTCTTCTTGCAGTTGCCATATAGACCTCCCTTTTAGGATCATAATCCTTAAGTTCTCTATTGGCATTATACTTCATAATCCAGTTCCTGAGTACCTCCCTTGAAGATATGTTGTACTTTACAACGATATCATCAATACTTCCTTTACCCGATAAAACATCCTTAACACACATGATTTTATATTCTGCTGTATAGGTAGAATTACCTTGTGTGACAGCAAAAGCTTCAATTCCATAAATTTTATACTTAGCAACCCATTCCTTTAAGGTTTTACTTCCAATATTATATTTTGCAGCTAAAAAATTGTAAGAACCATATCCATCAAGATATTCTTGTGAAACCTGAGTGCGAAATTCAGGTGTATGGGGTGATTTTGACATAAAAATACCTCCTAAGTAGATTTTGGTTATTTACCTTGTCTACTTAAGAGGTATCATATCAATTTTTGTAGGTGTCTTTTTACGTATTTAGTTACTTCCTACCTTAATATCTGTTACTTTGCAAATATGCTTAGACTGTGTAGCTTTACAATCAAGCATAGCATAGATTTTGAGACCTACGAGGTCTTTCTTTAAGCATTCACTATCCTCAATGATCTTAGTTTGAATAGCATTAGGGTCAAATACAAGTGCAGCATCACCTGCTGGCTCGTCATGGTTTAATTGATTACTAACAATGGACTGCATATCTTGAACTGTTTTAGGAGCTATTAAATATTGTCCATCTGTTGTTTT
>JAEWSG010000227.1 GCA_023398495.1 Bacillota bacterium | reverse complement strand
CTACGGGTCGAATCAAACTCGCTTCGCTCAAACAGTGATTCGACTATTCCTTCGCTTCGTTTACATTCTCTATAGCCTCTACGCAATGTCCTTTCCATAATATGGTGCACTTTTAAAATATGTACCCAAATTCTGTATGCCACCTTGACATGATGTAAAAACTGGCATATATTAATCAATAGACAAGATAAATTGTATTATCTTGTCTATTGATTTAATACAAGTTCCGATTTCACAGAAATATTGCTGTATACTGAATTTCTGTATTCTGATGTATGATAAATTACCGAAGAATTCAATGGCAAATGAAAGTGACGCAGAACAAGTGTTACCGTATATAGTTTTCTTGCTATACCAATAATAAGTACGGGCAGTATAAATTTTTATAAAGTACATCACTTTTTTATTACATGGCATATTATTCTCCGGTAAATACTGCAATAATTAAAGCAAATTTTAAGCATCCTATAGATGAAAAGCCCTAAACTATAATTAAAGGACTTTTTTCATCTAAATTATATAACGTTTGGATGCTATATAAATTTAACTTTAGTTTATATTATCTATATATTTATATTATGCAAGTTAAAAAACATTAGGAGAAGATACTTATGACTAACTACAGTTTAAACCCTGAAGCTAAACTTAAAATACTTGAAATTGATCCGTGGCTTGAACCTCACAAGTACGACCTCGAAGAGAGAATGAAAAGATATTATGGTGTTAAAAATGCTCTCCTTGGAGATTGCAAAAGTTTCAAAGATTTTGCCAATGCACATCTCTACTTTGGCTTTCATCAGACGGAAGAAGGCTGGTATTACCGTGAATGGGCACCTGCCGCAGAAGCCTTAAATCTCATTGGAGATTTTAACGGCTGGAACCGCGAATCACACCCCCTGACCAAAAAAGAACACGGAATTTGGGAAATATTTCTTCCCGGAAAAAATACACTTGCCCATAAATCCCTTGTCAAGGTACATATAAAAAGTCAAGGTCGAGCAAGTGACCGGATTCCGCTTTATATAAGAAGAGTTGTGCAGGATCCTGAAAACCACAACTTCAGCGGACAAATCTGGGAACCTGAAAATCCCTTTGTATGGACAGATTCCGAATTTCAGGTTGATACCTCCAAAGCTCCCTTAATATATGAAACTCACGTAGGCATGGCTCAGGAAAAGTGCGACATGGGAACGTATAAAGAGTTTGAGGAAACAATGCTTCCAAGAGTAAAGGAGCTTGGCTACAATACCATTCAAATTATGGCCATAATGGAACACCCTTATTACGCCTCCTTCGGATACCATGTCACCAACTTTTTTGCTGCCTCCTCATGGTTTGGTACTCCTGAGGAACTCAAATCTCTTATCAATAAAGCCCACGAAATGGGCATTTCTGTCCTTATGGATATTGTACATTCACATGCTGCAAAGAATTTTGCGGAGGGAATAAATGAGTTTGACGGCACCGACTACCAGTTTTTTCACTCAGGTCCCCAAGGCACCCACCACGTTTGGGATTCCAAACTGTTTAACTATAGTAAGCATGAAGTAATGCATTTCCTTTTATCGAACATAAAGTTCTGGCTGGAAGAATACCATTTTGACGGTTTTCGTTTTGACGGTATAACCTCCATGATCTATCATGACCACGGATTAGGAACAGCTTTTGACAACTACAACAGATATTTCAGCATGAATACAAACGTTGAGGCATTGACATTTCTCCAGTTTGCCAATGAGTTGATAAAAGAGGTAAAACCTCATTCAATTTCTATCGCCGAGGACATGAGCGGTATGCCTGGAATGTGCCTTCCCATTGAATATGGTGGAATAGGCTTCGATTACAGGTTGGCCATGGGAATGCCTGACTTCTGGGTAAATACTATAAAACTCAGTGATGATGACTGGAACATGCAGGCACTTTATCACGAACTGTCTACAAGCCGTTATATGGAAAAGCGCATAGGCTATGTTGAATCTCATGATCAGGCTTTGGTAGGAGATAAAACCTTCATTTTCTGGATGGCAGACAAGGAAATGTACTGGCATATGAACAAGGATAGTCAGAATTTAGTAGTAGAACGTGCAATTGCACTACACAAGATGGCCCGCTTCATTACAATTTCTCTTGGTGCAGAAGGATATTTGAATTTTATGGGCAACGAGTTCGGACATCCTGAGTGGATTGATTTTCCGAGGGAAGGTAACGGCTGGAGCTTTAAACATTGCAGAAGGCAATGGACACTTGCTGACAATAATCACCTCCGATATTACGATCTAAATCAATTTGACAAAGCAATGGTTAATTTTATGTCTGATGAGGGTCTGGTAGGTGGCGGTGTACCTCATACTCTCTGGATAGACCAAGACAGAAAGTTGATTGCCTTTAGAAAGAAGGACTTCATATTTATATTCAATTTTCACCCTACTGAATCTTATCCTGGCTTTGAACTTCCAATACACCAGGACGGCCGGTTCCAGGTAATTTTAGATACTGATGAGATTAGGTTCGGTGGGCATGGCCGTATATCTCATGATGTAATCTATGATGCCTACAAGCTTAATATGAACCCTGATTTTACCGGAATTTCAATATACTCACCTAACCGTACGGCTTTGGTATTAAAAAAGATATAGATCATATGTTTATCGCAGCGGAACATACCTACTTTGATTACAGCTCCCGCTGCGATATGATATTTACCCTCCCAGGGTAACATCACAATCCTGATACCATCTCATAGCTTCAATAAAATGTGCTTTTTTGAAGCTTGGCCAGTAATCGTCAATAATATAGAAATCTGCATAGGCTGACTGAAAAGGCAAAAAGCCGCTTAAACGCCTTCTTCCTCCCCACCTTATGATTAGATCAACTCTCGAAATATCAAAGGATTGCAAGCGTTTATTCACTACAAGGCTCCTTAAGTCCCATTCCCAGTCATAATTGACAAGAAAATTAATATTTATTAATCCTCTTCCAAAGTTGACCCTTTTATTCGCATATTTATGCAGTTCAGGGGGAAATGCAGAAGAATTGGTATTCCCAATGACTAATAAATTTGCATCTCTTCCACTTAAAATCTCAACAGCATCAATACAGGCTTTTGTAAAAGCCTGCCGCTGCCCTTTCTCTCTTTTGTTATTATCCTTAGTAAATCCATAAAAGGTAGCTTCCTTAATGCCATATTCAAGCATCATTTCATAAAGCTCAAAGCCTGGGTTAATTCCATATGAATACCCATCTTTTTTTTGAAGCCCCTTTTCTTCCGCCCATCTTCTGTTACCATCGGGTATTATACCTATATGTGCAGGTATTCTGTTAAATAACTTCATTTGAACCCCATCCTTAATCATTTGAATTTACTGCCTTTACTATTAATTTTCACCATATTATGTATGGCCTATACTAGTGCTTTTGAACATAATTCATTTCTAAAATGAATTATGCAAAATGCACATCCTCTAATAAAAAAGAACAATAATAACTATCCAGTATGTCAGATAGCCATTATTGTTCTATGCTTTCAACTCTTATAACCTTAACAAAAACCTGTGTTTTAAACTCTAAACATTTAAATCTCTCTTTTTATAAAACACATAAGTTATACAAATCATTACTCCAATTATTACCGAAGACAGAATTACATAAACAGGTTGTATCCCTCCATTGAGCAAGTTTTCAGCTTCAAAGTATTTAAAAGGCGTAATGTACTTCAAGCCCTCAAGCCTGCTGTTCATACTAATTGCAGAAGAAAGAACAAATGAAACCAGCAGTATTACAGTTGCGGCTGTAGGAGCAGCTTTTGAATTCCTGCTTGCCGCTGCAATACCTGTACCAATAGACAAAAAGACCATCTGTAAAACAAACATTCCGATCATCAATATGACTATATCATCTGTTATCTGTTCACCATTTGCATATTTTCCGACGACAGCTATAGATAGAACCAATGTAACAACATTGAATACAATAATATTAAAAAACGCTGCCAGAAGTTTGGAAGTAATGATTTTTGACCTTGAGACAGGCTTAACCATCAGAAATTCCGTCGTTTTATCACGTTCTTCCTTTGATATGATGTTGGCTCCAAGCAAGGAGGCATGAATTGTAGCCATTAAAAGCATATATAAATATAGCATGCCGTAGAAACCGCTGGCTTTTGTCAGGTCAAAATTTCCCATACCCAATACTGCCCTTATAGTTTTCGGGATAGTGGACATAATTTGATTCAAAGACTGCCCTGATTCTACATATGATGTGAACTTTGCCATTGAAGACACAATCGTAAACAATATGGCTACGCTCCATATAATAAGCGATTTTCTGTGTGCTCTCAGTTCTCTTATAAAAATATTCATACTTTTTCTCCCTCCTTAAACCGCATGAATGTCTTTTTTCTTATATATCAGGTAGCTTCCGACAATGGCAGCAATAATAAAGACACAACCCACAATGATGTAAGAAGTTTCATAAGCTGCATTCTTGATAATATATCCAGCATCAAAATACCTGAAAGGAGATATATACCTTGCTTTATCTTCACCAATAATTGAACCAAGAGACCCAACAATATAAAACCCGAATACTGTGCTCAGTGATATGGAAATCACCGACTTGATTTTGCCTGCCATGACCGAAATAATAATACCAAGAACCATAAATATCAATTGAACAAATAACAATGTTAAAGATATCATCAGGAACAGCTTCATATTATAATCTACAGCTATTGCACTTGTAGAGAAAATAGTCAATGTAAGGTAGATAATATTCGTGCCTAACAGAAAAGAAAATGCTGCAAGTATTTTAGACGTAAGTACCAACTCACGGCTTACAGGCTTTGTCATGAGGAAGTCGGCAGTTTTATCACGCACTTCCTTCGATACTATAGAAATTCCCAGATTCATTGCCTGAATGGCTCCACATAGTACAACAAAGGGTAATACAATGGAGTAGAAGCCTTCAAGGGTAGAAATGCTGTCTAAGTATATATTTAAAAGCTTTTTTGCTATATCTGGCATATTGCTGATGAAAACTCTGAATGCCTCTATATCTTCTCCAAGACCTTTAAAAATCAGTATATACATAATTGCCAGCGAATACATGGAAAGTGACCAGATAATTGTTGACTTACGGTAAGCCTTAAGTTCGTGAAGAAATATATTCATAATCTTCAAGCCTCCTTTTCATAGTAGTGCATAAAAATTTCTTCAAGGTTCGGCTCTTCAATCCATACATTTAGTATTTCCAACTCAGCTATTTTCTTCATAATGAGATTGACATTACCCTTAAATAAAAAACTCACGGTCTTTTCCTTTATCTCGAGATTGCTCACACCCGCTATACTAAAATAGTCCTGACCAATCTCAGACTTTATTTCAATCTTGAAACTTTTGTAGTTATTTTCATTTAAATTACTCAACTTTTCGAGCTTTATTATCCTGCCTTCCTTGATTATGGCAACACGGCTGCACAACCGTTGCACCTCGCTTAACACATGGGACGACAGGAGAATTGTTGCACCTTTTTTGTTTTCTTCCTTTAGTAAGTCAAAGAACTTTTGTTGCATAAGAGGATCAAGTCCGCTTGTGGGTTCATCGAGTATAATTAGTTTGGGCTCGTGCAGCAAGCCCTGTACAATTCCGACTTTCTTTTTGTTTCCAAAAGACAGATCATCAATTCTTTTCTTAAGATCTAAATCCATTATTTCAGCTAACTCATTGATTCTTTTGCTGCAATCCTTTTTGTAAAAGCTTGCGGAATATTTCAGCAGGTCTATAACTTTCATTTTGTCATAGTAAAACACTTCCGAAGGTAAGTATCCTACATCTTTTGCAATTTCTGGGGCAAATTTAATGCAGTCCTTTCCAAATATTTCAGCACTACCACCAGTCGGATAAATTAAGGCCAACAAAGTCCTTATAGTCGTAGACTTACCAGCTCCATTAGGACCGATAAATCCAAAAATTTCTCCTTCCTCAACATTAAAACTTACATCAACTATCCCTCTTGCCTTGCCATAGCTCTTTGTAAGGTTCTTAATTTCAATAACATTCATATCAGAACACCTCCATTGTGGTTTAAACTCTACTAAAGGTACTTTTTATTAAATAATTATAGAACAATAAATATTTATTCGTCATTCCTTTCAAAATATATCTCAGGGAGAATAATTCTGATTTCATACTCTGCATCTTCTTTCTGCCAATACACAATAAATCCGATTTTTGCCCATTTGGGCATATAATTTCTTTGCTTCATAGCCTCAATCTTTGCAATAAAATCTTTTGAAAATCTTATGACCGGCTGACCCTTTAAATTACGGCAACAATCTCCATCAACAACAAGTTTATCTCCGCTTGTAAGACCTAAAATATATTTCTGGCAGGGCAGAAAAAAATCCAGCCAAACATCCTTAAAACTCAACTGAATTGCTATTTGCCGTGGTGGCAAATATGCTCTGTTGTCCTTTATTATTTTGAGATTCTCGGCATTAATAAAATCCAAATAATTCCTATTGCAATGAATAGTCAAGTTGTGCTTAGCCCTTGTCATAGCAACGTATACCTGCCTTACATCTTCATCCGTTCCGAGCTCAAATTGGTCAAGCATCAGAAATACATTGTCAAACTCACGCCCTTTGGCTTTATGAATAGTTGATACAAATATTGTTTCTAGTTTTTCACCAAAAAAGTCTTCCAGTTTTGACTCCCGGATAAAAATCTCCAGATCCGATTTATATTTATTTTTGAGGTTCGTAGTTTCAAAATCCTTAATGATATTGAGCGCTATCTCTATGTTTGTGCTTCTGCCAAACTGCTCCATCAACTCCCGTTTTGCCTTTGCCCAAACATCCTCGGCGATCATAAAAGTATCTTCTCTCAAATTAAGCTGTCCTAAGAAAAACCTGACCTCCAAAAGGTTATATAGATTAAACCCTTCATTGCTCTGGATCAGTTTCGCCTGCATTCCATGATTCACTAGTAATCCGGTAATCTGCATAGCTTCCTTATTACTTTTTGTCAAAACACAGGTAGAACCCGAAATTCCTTCGGACAAAATATCCTTTACCAAAGGTGTAATCAAATTATGGCTTGCGTATCTGATCAGTTTTATTCTACCATTATCTCTTTGCATCGCAAAAATGGGAGTATTCTTCAAGCGATGTGATATTTTCTTTACAAACTGATTGGTGAACTCAACAAGGTTGCTTTTGCTCCTGTAATTTTCAATCAACTCATACATGACAGCATTTTTCCCGTTAATCATCTGCTCGAGGTATTTTGAACTTGCACCCCTAAACCCGTAAATATTCTGGTCATCATCACCCACTGCAATTACCCTCATACCTTCATTATACTCCATCAGAACATTGATAAACTCAAACTCGTCGGCATCCATATCCTGTGCCTCATCTACAACTAAAACTGTTTTTGTGATCATTCCAGCTTCAACTTCATTATTTCTTATTCTCCGGGTAGCTTCTTTAATTATTTCATCTGATTTTTCCAGTGTTCCAACCTTTCCTAGTAAATCAAAGCAATAGGAGTGAAAGGTCTTGATTTCAACAAAATTTGCAGCATTACCTATAAGTTTGAGCAAACGTTTTTTAAACTCAGTTGCAGCTGCCCGGGAAAAAGTCAACATAAGCAACTGTTCATGTTTGACATCCTCCATTAAGAGCAACGCTGCAAGTTTGTGCACCAAAACTCTGGTCTTACCGCTACCTGGCCCTGCAGCCACAACAATATACTTTGCCTCTTTATCTGTGATAATTTTCAGTTGTTTGGGTGACAACTCTCCAAAAAGCTGTTTGAACTTGGTGGGTGTTATGTTTCTCTTGATTTCGTTTTGACGGCTTCCTTTGAAATATTTATTCAGGAATGACGAATAATTCAGTTGAAAATAGTCATCTACAAATTGCAATGCATCCTTATAGTCACTGAGCATTTTACGGGCATATTCCCCGACAATATGGATCTGCTGAATTTTATTCTCATAGAATTCCTTAAGCTTTTGATAATCCTCAACCTTGTAACGCTTTTTATTGTCCTCAATCCGCTCAATTACCATAGGATTATAGAGCACCATAAATCCGCCCTCAATTTTCAGTGCACCGATTTTAGACAGATAGAACAGTGCATCCTCAACATCTTCGACATCTGCTTTGGTACTAAAGAGCGTGAGTTGCTGTTCAAATTCCTCTTTTAATTCGAAAACTGAAAATTCTACCATTACCTCGTCTTTACCGGCCTGTTCCTCCCTTATATCTGAATTGCTTTTATTATAAAGATACTCAACAATAAACTGTGCCAACTCGTGCCTTTTGGTAAGCTTTTCGTCAAACGTATCCCTGTCATAGAGTGTCATTACTGCAATATGGTTTGATGATCGGCCTGTGCTTTGCCTTTTTATCCAATTCTTAATGACCCACAAGTTTATTACAGTTCTTATATCCCTAGGGTTTACATCCTTGCAGCCATAGCTTTCAGCCTGCTCGTTCAGCTCCTTTATATGAAACGTACTTTCTTTATTGTTGAAAACGGTGAGCAGAAATTTTTCTATTCTCATAAAGGTTTTCAGAATTCCAAGCGAACGGTTTTTATTTTCCTTTTTCTTTATAAACGCCCCTAAGTCTTTTGTGAAAGCTAAAACCTTTTCTTCACGAAGCAAATTAACTATCTTTATTACTTCTTCCTTTTCAAGGCCTAAGTGGTCTGAAATATAATCAATTCTGGATTCCGGTTCTTCTCCCATGGCATTCTTCCTGCTTTTGCTTGAAATAAGACTCTTTATGATACGAACAGCGTTTTCCTTTTGCTTTCCTTCAAATTTGTCCGATGCATTAATCTTTTCGATGGCCTCCTGAGCATTTTTCGCCAGAATACTATCTGCAAATATTCTTGGCATGTTCTGTCCCCGCCTGAGATATCCTCCATCTTCAAGTGCTGCGATTGCTGTGGTCACTCTTGTTTCAATTCCAAACATATTTTCGTCCCACCCGGCTCTCCGTGCGATTTCCATTGCCGATTGAGATACTTTTGATCTAAACCGTGTAATATCTTTAATCGCTTTCCACACCTGCTGAATCTCTTCAATATTCAGCTTAGTCTGATTCAGAAGCATAAAATGCTTGCTTAAGTCCTCCTC
Organism: Bacillota bacterium; assembly: GCA_023398495.1. Classification (GTDB taxonomy): domain Bacteria; phylum Bacillota; class Clostridia; order Acetivibrionales; family Acetivibrionaceae; genus Acetivibrio. The sequence goes on along the minus strand of JAEWSG010000227.1, from coordinate 63,526 downwards.
ATCAAAAAGGACATAACAGTCGGCAGATATATTTTCATCCCTACCGGCTCTCCCTGCTTCCTGAACATAGTTTTCAAGGGAATCGGAAATCTCATAGTGAATGACCATTCCGACATCTTTTTTATCTACTCCCATTCCAAAAGCAGAAGTAGCAACCATTATCCTGACTTCACCATTGATAAACGCATCCTGATTTTCACTTTTCTCCTGCTTATCCATTTTGCCATGAAATGCCTTTGCAGCATAGCCATCCTGGGTTAGTCTCTGTGCAAGTAAACTAGCCCTTCTTGTCCTTGTAACATAAATGATGGTGGGGCAATTCTTTTCTTGAAGCAAATCCCTTACCGTATTGTATTTCTCTTCGTCATTGCCATTTTCAAACACCTTATAGTGGAGATTGCTCCTTGACGCACCGGAAGTAAAAAGCTCCATCTCTATTGATAGCTTATCACGGAAATATTGCCGGATGTCTTCTATAACCTTCGGCTTGGCTGTAGCTGTAAAACACGAAACCGGAATACCGTCCTCCAAGTTTTTCTTCTGCTGAATTGATTTTATGAAGTCACCTATATACAGATAGTCAACCCTGAAATCCTGTCCCCATGAAGAAAAACAGTGTGCTTCATCTATCACAAACCGGACCACATTTCTTCCTAGGATCAGCCGTTCAATAGTCTTTGAACGCAAAGACTCCGGAGAAAGATAAAGAATTGAGGCAGAACCATTTTCCACCCTTTCTAAAGACTTTGCCCTCTCTATTGGATCAAGCAAACCATTTATAGTTACAGCATCTGTAATCCCCACTTTTTCAAGGTTATCCACCTGATCCTTCATTAGTGACTGTAATGGTGATATAACAACGGTCAATCCCTTTGAGTTAATTCCGCTCATCAGTGCCGGCACCTGAAAGGTAATTGACTTTCCGCCTCCTGTAGGAAATACAGCTAAAAGCGATTTCTGATCCACAGCAGCCCTGACTGCTTTCTCCTGTAAGGATTCTCCTGCATATTTCCTGTAGGAATCGAAGCCAAAAAAATATTTTAAACCTTTATAGATATCCAAAGCTTGGTTACAATAAGCACAACCGCTTAAGCATGGCTTGTTTCTTAGCAAAAACATGACCTTGTGAACTTCGGTAAAATTCTTCAATACCCATGGTGGAGTAATGGAGTAACGGTTACTTGTATTTATCAATGCCAGACAATATGCTAGTTCAACAGGGTAGTTCAGTACTAGATCTTTGAGATCAGCGTTTTCACATATTTGCGAATGGAATTGCTCACCAATACATTCGTCCAGATTTATAGCATTCTCTTTATATCCTATGAAATGAAAGAAGGAACAAAACTCCCTCTTATCTTTTAAAAGGAAGAAATAAATTTTCTTCAACCCATCATCTGCATTCTGAAAAGCCGCAACCTCGTCAAAGAAAAGATCTCTGGCCTTCATTGAATCATTTAAAGGATTGTTGAGCTCTTCAGTTTGCAGTTTATCATCCTTTAGCAAAGCATGGTATGGTCTGTCAGAAAACAAAAGCGGTGATAAATACAAGGTATCTATATACTTCAAATTGCCGTTGTAAGCAGCATTAATCGCACCTTGAACATATTTCAAATCATGCTTGAATATGTTATGACCGCAAATATACTCTGTACCCCGTAGAAAATCCGAAAAATGTGCAACAGAATTAGAGTGAAATGTTTCGCCATTTCCCTTTATACATCCAATATCAAGTATTCTCCCGCTATTGGGCTCAATTTCAGTATCAATAAAGACGATTGAGTTCATATTACGCCCCCAAATATAGCTTTTGAACTGTTCGTAAATTTATTGAAAACTCCATTCTTTATACCCTCATCAAATGTTAAAAATTTGGATTCCAACCACCTAAAACATTACTCTTTGTATAATTTTCTGCATCTGACCAACTCAACTGTGGTCTGCTACCATTGACAACTGCTCCACTTCCTATACTCCTGTATTCATAAAAACGTCCATGAGATGGTGAAACTCCTGACATTGAAGTCCATCCTTCTGCCTTTATGTGTGCATCCATTGTACAGTTAATATATGCAACCGCAGGTTTGTTAACGTCTGTACCACTTGGGCACCACGGTCTTCCAAGCCATACTGTATTAGCTGCTGTACCTGATTCACAAGTCAAACGACAATTAAGGAATACAAGACCGAAAGAGGCTGTTTTATCAGTTCTTGCCGCTGTAATATATCCATTATTGCTTGAACTGCGTCTGTTTAATGAACGGACTTCACATTGTTCAAACACTGCCTGACTACGTCCAAAAATAAAATCAACATCTCCAGCAACTAAGCATTTATAAAAATATTGTGTCCCGCCATCACACAACAAAGTATCCTGGTTACCAAGGAAATTACAGTTAAAAAATTTAACCTTGCTGCCTGTTACATTAAGTGCAACTGCCTGTTCATTACTATTACCCAATTCTACAAACGAATTCTTAAATGTTACATTCTCAACAGAAATATTGCTTCCCTTGATAAATACCGAGGCACTTCCACTAGTTCCATAGGTACCACCTTTGCCATTACTTTTACCATTATAATTATCATAATGAATAACAGCATTTTTAGACTCCCCAATAATTGTGAGGTTTGAAATTCCGCTAGAGATTGTGACTACTTCTTTATAATCTCCATTTTTTATGTAAATAGTCTTTGACGCAGAACTATTTGTGCCCAAACTATTAACAGCCGCCTGAACAGTTGTAAATCTGCCACTTCCATTTTTATCTACGACAATTGCTCCTGTAACAGGCGTTGCTGTAGGGGTCACTTTAGGAGTAGCTGTAGGTGTTACCAATGGAATATCTTCAGCAGGAAACCTAGAAATAAGCCCAAGCAGGAAACTCCTCATATAGGCAAAATCTATTGAATTCACTGCATTATCTGCATTAACGTCCCCAACTTTTTTTCCATTTGAGGTTGGAAAATCCGAAATCATCCCCATAAGATATGATCTCATCAGTGCAAAATCTATTGAATTTACACCGCCATCCTCATTTAAATCGCCGTACATTGAAGAAGCTGCGTGAGCAGTATCTCCAGAAAACATAACGTTTGGTAAAAAACTCAGAAGAAATACAACCACAATCAGAAATACAAGTGCACTTTTCATAAAAAACCTCCCCAAAACTTTGTTTACTATACTATCCATTATCATATATTAATTATACTACATTTAATAGATTAAAATAGGATAAGATATATTTTTTATTCAGACTACTGTGCTCTTCACTAGTGCTGATTAACAAAATAAAATTCTAGAATTTATTTTGTTAATCAGCAAAAAACATAGGATGTGCATTTTGCATAATTCATTTCTAGAAATGAATTATGTTCAAAAGCACTAGTACATACCCAGAACAAAAGCTACTAATGTACTATATACAAAAATATTTAACATCTTTATAATTAAAATGTAATATAATTCAATCACTACTTCTGTATAATAACATTCAACAGACACTATCAACTGGCTTCTACATCTCCGCACCAGGAACAGTCCATCCAAAAATAATTTCGATTGGTTAAGGGAGAATAATAAGGAGGTACCGTCTATATGGATGATTTTTCACAACAGTTGGAAAGAGAAATTATGAAAAAAAACATGATTTTAAATCTCGTTAACCAAAACAATGTATCAGACAAAGAACAGGCCCGTGACATTGAAATGGAACTTGACGAACTGCTATATAAATATTATAAGCTCCTACGCTACAAAAAGAATTAACAGATTCTCCGCCACAAGCTAGCAGGCTCTAATGGGCCTGCTTGTTTCAAGTTGATCGTTTCAATATCCTTCAATAGAAAAACAGTTTCAATTAAGATGTGCGTACCTGACAAAGTAGTACAAAGGAGTGTTGTTTTCCTGCATAAAGTAGTGCAGTGTTCCATACTTTCTCAATTCAGTTGTCAGATAGTATTCAGCGTCAGTTCCATAGTGATAAAACAACACGTAAACCCTTTGGTACTTCACAATAGCATCAACATTTTGTTTAAGGCGCTCCTCGTCTAAAGTCGTCTTGTATATGTAGGGCTCACACTCAAGATTCCAGTATTTGCAGCCATAAATCAATTGTCCTGATTCCGATACTTTTTCGGGAAAATGTTTATATTGCTGCTTGTATCCTGTAAAGTACTCGTAAATAGGAACAGCATTTGCGAAAACATATAGTTTTTCATCTTCCTCAATTTTATTATTAAGATAGTTTATCAGGTTGGATGCTTCCTGTCCCTCCCTGTACATGTTTTTTACATCCATATATTTTAATGAACCATAGTTTAATGCTACGACCAGTATAAAAACAACAACCTCGAAGGGTTTCCATCTTAGAAGATCCAACAGAACTTCTACAAAGAAGAGCATGGGGATAATTATAAGAGGTACCAAAAATAACAGCAGGCGATCCTGAATGGGATATTGTTCAATATAAGATGCAATCAAGGTAAATATAATTGCCAAAAGGCTGTAGCCTGCAAGACTATTTCTTCTCACAATCAGCAGCAGAGTTCCTCCTATCCAAAGTACAATTGCCAATGGATACACCTCAGAAAAAATAAATTTGAGATAATTATCAAGCATAAGATAAATCAAATCCCAATCATACTGATCTTTTGGAAATAGCGGAAAATTCAAATGCCTCCAATATTCCATGGACATACCATCAATATTTCCGGTGACCTTTTGGGTATAAACAAGGTAACAGACACCAAACCCAATCAGGGCAGTTGCACCAAAAGCTATCGCACTAATAAAGCGTCTTGCATTTTCCCTGTGCTTCTCTTCACTCCTTACAAACAGATTTACTAAAAACCCCACGATTCCGGATAGAAAATTAAAGAAAGTAATTGCTCCTATAACAAAAACCACCGGAAATGAAATCCATACTGCCCAAAAGCAGAACAGCATATATACCCAGACAGGAATCTTCCTATCAACATAAAGCCTGTATAGATACAAGGCTGCTATTGTAAAAAAAGCATCCTGCATATAGGGTTTTAATTCGGTTGAATAGTAAATAAGCGGAGAAACGGTTGCATAAAAAGCAGCACCTAAAAGAGGTCTTTTAAATCCCGAATCTCTTATAAGAAGATAGAAAAGCCTTATAGACAATATACCTGTTAATAAAGAATATAGCCTCAACACATGTTGGGAGTTTCCAAGAATAATTGTCAGACTTTTTATAATAGCCAAAAATCCAATAGGTGCACTTTGCGAATAATCAAGCGGTTCAAATAAACCGCCAAACCCACGCTGAACTATTGAACTGGCAAGCATTGCTTCATCATACCACAAAGTTCTGTCCTGTATGAAAGAACCTATCCTGAATAAAACCCCTAAAAAAATAACAATTATGTAAATTATCGTACTAAATTTCAGTGGCTTTCTCATTGCTTTTAAATTCAAATCAACTTCCCTATAGCTTGATCTCATAAATCTTCCCTTCCCAATACAACACTTTTAACAAAACAAATTTTTAGACAATTGTAATGCTAAAAAGCACTACCCCCTATTTGTAATTCATACATTCATTTTTGTTATATTTTTTAGATAAGCTCCATTCCTGTCTGTAAAAAATTTGCAGCACGCTGACGTTCTATTCAGTTATTCTTTGCAAACATCATATTTGCCCAATGCAGCTTTAAAAAGAATTTTGATAAGTCCTAAATTTCCCCTAAGAAAACTAATTTTCGTAGGAACCTTCCCATTTTTTGGATAGCTTCTTGTGACAGGTATCTCAACAGTTTTCATCCCTATCCTAGGAGCTTTGACAGACAGGTATGCCAAAAGTTCATAGGTGTCAAACACATTGCGGAAAGGCTGAACCTGTTGGTGGGTAAGAAATCTTCTTGAATAGGCACGGAAGCCATTTGTAGTGTCAGTGTACCTGAAACCCGATGCCAAAGAAATAATAGGGGCATGAATAAGTTTAACGGCCAGATGCCTCGCAAGCGGAGTGTTTACAGCAGCACCACCTTTTATATACCGTGAGCCCTGAACCATATCAAAACCTCTGTCCAGATATTCTATAAAAAGTGGGATTGTCTCTATACTGTCCTTACCGTTGCCATCAACGGTAACTATACCATCATATCCGCGTTTTAAGGCCCACCAATAGCCCATTCTGAGCTGTGTGCTAAGTTTGCCCGGTCCCTTTTTTATAAGCAGAGAATTCACCCCCAGCTTCCTTAACCTCTCATGTTCGGTAGATCCATCAACAGAACCTCCATCGCATATTGCAATGTCAATAAGAGTGCAAATACCTGTTTTATTTAGCTTTTCAAGCTGTCCTATAATCCTGTCGCCCTCGTTAATAACCGGTATGCACAGGCAATATTTGTTTTTTCTATCCTCAAACTCGATTTTTTCAAACTCAGGTACCTGTTCCAGCATAACTTAAAATTCTCCCCCCAAAAAACTTCATCAGTCTCCAAACACTTCAAATATATAACTCATTGCCTTTTCTATATCTTGCAGGGACTCTTCCCCGCTTTTCTTCATCTCAATTGATATATAACCTTGATATAAGCTTTTCCTCAGCAGTAATGCCAACTTTCTATGAGCATCCCTCAAGCAAATGGGCATAAGTCCAGGCTCACTTATATGAATGTGGTTTATGTACTCCAAATCATCAATAATATCATCAATATTCTCTTTATTCTCAATAATAGTACCAAAGTCCAGATTAACTTTGAAACCTTCAGAGTTGACTTCCTTTACCAACTTTACAGCCTCATGGGTATAATTAATAAAGTTGGTTCCATATATACAAGGGTTAGCTTCAATTGACATTACTGTACCGTTTTTTAATGCGTAATCTCCAAGTACTGAAAATAAATCTACAGCACATTTATAATCAGAACAGGAAGATAAGCTCCTGTTCTTTGGAGAACCAAAAACCAGATTTCTGCACGAAACAGCTGCTGCGAAATCAATTGCTTTTATCAAGTAGTCTGTAATCTTTTGTTGGTTCTCTGGGCTTTCAAAGATTTTTTCATCTCTTCCAAAAAGTATTGATTGCATGCTGCAAATCTTAATAGCATATGTATCCTTGAGCTCTTTTGCAAGCTTTACTGCTTCTTCTATGTGGTCATAAGGGTTTTCAAAAAAAAATCTCGTTGGAGCTATTTCAAGCCCTGTAAAGCCATATTTCTTCATAAGCTTATATACTTCAATATCCCGGCAACTGTCCCAGGCTATGTTGGAAATTGAAAGTTTCATTTGCTAATCTCCTGTCCTGATACAAACTCACGTATTTCTGTCATAACGGAATTCTTATCGGCAATATAACCGCTTCCGCCACCAAATAGTTTAGCATATATTGTGCTGATTTCATAGTTTACAGGGGTTTTTGAAAACTCATTTTTAAACTCACTTCCGTAAATCCTGTAATACAATTCACTGGCTGAAACAGGCTCCGTAGCAAGACAAAGTAACCGTATACCATTTTCCATTGCCATCTCAATATGCTTTTGGAGGTAATTCAGATTGTAAAATTGAAATTTACTCCTCGAATCAGTAAACGACAATGCATTAAATCCGCAATTTTTGAAAAACGCCTTTAACTGTGACTTAATTTTTTTGTCATGGGTATCAAATCTGTAAAAACCGTTTTCCTGTTTTGAATAAAATTCGTATAAGTTTATAGGACAGATCATTTGTAGCTCATTGAGTTTTTCTTCTTTGAGCATTGAGGGTATAACGTTTATCATGTCAAAGATAAAGTTTTTCTTTATACCACTTCCAAATAGACCAGGAAGCCTTATAATGTGGTAATCCTTTATGTTTTCCATAACCCACTGTTCAAGGCAATAACGGTTTTTTCCATAGGGATGCAGGTCTTCGGTATCTATGGGTGTATTTTCATCTACGCCTGTCGTATTTTTATAAACATCAACAGTAGATATAAGCACCAGTTTTTTAAATTTCATCCTTTTAATATTTTCAACAGCCTGCATTACATGTAGAAAATCAGTTTCAGGGTCTGAGTTTGCAAGAAACTTTTCAGCCCTCACACCGGAATATACCACAAGTCCATGTTCAGATTCAAATGCTTCACTTATATTGGTTGAATTATATTTTTTATTAAAATGGGATTGTAATTCTAAATTAGAGCCCACAAAACCGGTGTATCCGACTAAAGTTTTATCCATTAAATTCTCCCCTTCTACCTGACCTTTTCAACCGATTCAAAGGTATAGGACACTTTGGTATTTTGCAAATTCAGAATCAACGACACAAATTTTATTAAAATTGCAAACAGAGAAAAGAAGCCTGTAAAGCAGATGGACAAAAACAGCATAATGGTTGTCCACCCTTCAACAACTCTGTCATAGGCAATATAGATAAATACGGTATAACAGCATACAATGATGGAAAACAGAAGCATTATCAAGGCCATAAATATCGAAATTTTAGGCACTATATCGGTAAAAATCATTAGGTAATTCAACGCCTGAGACAACCTGTCTTTTGTCTTTACCTGCCCTTCAAGAGCTATATTTTTAATTGGACAATATTTGTGAATATATGTTTTCAGACCAATGTTATAATAAACTGCTTTTCTGTAGCGGATAGAAGTACACGAATTATTTATCCTGTTTACTGCCCTTCTGGACAAAATCCTGAATCTTTCTGTCCAAAGCCGCAAATGGTTTTGAGAATACTTTTTAAACAGATAGTAAAAAGCTCTTGAATCAACACGTTCCCTAATATCAGGAGCAGCAGATACAATATCATAACCTTCTAAGGAACGTTTATAAATCTTTATTATCTCCCCAAAGTCGTAATCAGCAACAGGGCTGTCAAATTCAAAAATAAAATCACCGATAGAAAGATCTACTCCCGCTGTAATAGCAGCTTCAGTACCATGATAAAAGCTTAAGTTAACTACGGTGAAGGAAATCACCTCAAGCTTTGAGGCTGCCTTTTTTAACAGCTCCACACTTCTATCGGTGGAACTGTCATTTACCGCAATGATCTCATATTTCTCAAAGTTCTCTGAAAGGGCTGATGCTATCCCCTCAATAAATCCATCTATGTAGTTCTCATGATTCCTTACGTATACTATAGCTGATACTACTTTTTTTTCCTTACATGCAAGCTTCATATCATAATACCTCATCTAAATCGTATACTGTACTTATCTTCCCGGATAATACACTCACAAATGTCGGATTATCCGAATACTTTCTGATTATAGTCGGTCGTGAATCATCAATCTCCGATGACAATAAAATAGGCTTCATTGAAAAAAGTGACTTATAAAAACTGAAGTCAATTCTGTCACGCAGATATTTTTTAGCTATTCCCGACATATACGGCCATGAGCTTTGGGGTTTGAAATCACAGTCATTACAATTGTAGAGGCCAGTGCTGCTGCAAAGTGGATTGTTCTTCTGGCATTCGAAAACAGGCAGGTTTTCATGGCAGCTGAGGTGTGGTGTAAATGTAACTGAAGTAAGCGAATGAAGACCGGTTTTACCAAAAGGCATTATGGAAAAAAACGGTCCGTCCATTATGGTTATTCCAAGGTCTTTAAGGTAACTCCCCGGATGGCATAGTATCACTTCACAAAGCTCATACTTTATTTTAAAGGGAGCAAAGCCGGCAATTGTGTTGATTTGATTTGTAGATGCATATGTGGCATTAAGAATGTAACCTGTAGATATGCTTTCTTTACCGTTTATGTCTATGCAATAATCACTTCCGCTTTTATTAATACTCTGTACTCTGGAATTAAATTTAAGCTCAACACTGGGATATTTTTTAATTTCCTCAATAAAGTAATCCTGAAGAATTTTTGAGTCGTATGTATACTCTTCAACTTCAAAGGCTCCATCACACATGTGAGGATTAAAATATTCACCAGGTTCAACTTCGGTACATTTGATCCTTGCGTTTTTACAAAACTTCTTAAACTGTACAGCATTGGTCCATGAATACTTAGAAGATGTAGCATATATTTTTTTAAAAGAAGAATTAATACAGAATTCAAATTCCCTGTTAAACTTCTGAAAGTAATCTGCCACACTACTGACAGTTGAAAATGAACGAGGATAATGATAACCATTGTGAACCCTGGCCTGATTAATATATGTAGCACGTGAAAACGGTTCGCTTTCACACTCAAGAACAGCAACCTTCTGACCTTTTTTACCGCAAATCAACGCTCCATAAAGCCCATATAAACCTGCACCAATTATAACCCTATCGTAATAACTCATTTACACCCTTCTTACTACAATGCCTTGCAATTGCATTCCTTCGAATTTTATTACATTTTTTATTTATTTTTTAATACCTATACTAATATTTTAGCTGTTTTTACAAAATTATTCAAGTGCTAATAATCTCTTATAGAGGTGGTTACATCAGGAGATATTGAATATATCAACTAAAATGCCATCTTCATAAATAACTTTTTTTGCCTTCTCTCTATATTCCTGAAGATGTATATAGGTCATCCTGTTGGGCTTAATGGTTGGGGCAAGATCTATGGCGTTTACATAATCTTCAGCATTAAGTTTGAGAGTTTTAACGAAGCTGAAAAAGCCCGTATCTGTGAGAAATTTTCTTATTCTTTCGTGGCGGTGGTTCTGAACTATGCTCATAATATAAGTTGCAATTCCTACTTGTATCCCGTGCAACTGAGGTTTACGGGTCATTTTATCAAGGGCATGGGATATAAGATGCTCACTTCCACTTGCCGGAGCACTGCTACCAGCTATTTCCATGGCAATCCCACTCATAGTCAGGGAATCAACAAGCTCCTTTATAAAAAAGTCTTCCTTAATATCTGTGTATGGCATTCTTACTATGCTGTTGACAGATTTCTTTGCTATCATTGCAGCCACATCATCAATTCTCGTTACTCCCTGTTGCTCTTCAAATTGCCAGTCAAATACCGCTGTTACCTTTGAAACAATATCTCCGATCCCCGAGTAAATAAACTTATCAGGTGATTCCTTCATTATGGCAGTATCAACAATGATCCCATAGGGTATACGTGCATGAACGGAGGTTCTTCGTTCATTTATAAACAGAGAACACCCTGAACTTGCAAAACCGTCATGTGCTGTAGATGTTGGTACACTGATAAAAGGAATATCTCTTAAAAAGGCTATATATTTGGCTACATCAAGTACCTTTCCTCCCCCTATTCCCACAATGGCTTCTGCACCCGATAGAATTGAAAAGGCTTTACCGGTGATATACTCCATTGAGTTCTCATTACATTCAGTATATTCCAGCACTTCAAGTCCACTGTTTTCATTAAGTGTTCGAAAAATAATATCCCCAAATAAATCTTTAATTCCCTCTCCAAGAAATACAGTTATTTTTTTTATTCCGGCTTTTAATATATAATAATTCAGTTCTTTAAGTTTGCCAGCTCCTACCTCCATAATGCCTGGGATAGAAATTCTATGTATCTGTGCCTTCATTTAAGCCACCCCTTATCAGTTAAATCTTTTTCTATTTGTTTAAAGTCAGAAAAGGCCGTAAAACTTATATTTTCCTTCTGAAGCAATTCCACCAGTTCACCTCTGGCATAAACCATATCCGCAACTTTTGCAGCCCTTAAGTCAGGCTCACTGTCACCAGCAAAAAATATATACTCGTAATCCTTATTTATACTCTCAACAACCTTTTGCTTATCCAATCCAAAAATATCCGAGTAATACTGGCTGCTGGTATCGGGCATTATTTTTATACCTCCGTTTTTGTAAACACCCTCCATGGAGATTACCTGCACATCCTTTATTCCCATATGTTCAAGTAAAATCTTTATATAGTAAGACGTACCTGCACTGACTATAAAAAAATCTCCGTTATTTTCCCGAACTCTGTCGATAAAATCCTTGGCATGAGCATCTATAGGTATTTTTATTATTTCATCAAATATTTCTTTTTCGCTTAAATTGACAGAGCCAAATATTTTATTTAAAAACTCTACATTTATCTTTTTGGTTTTCTTCCATTCAAGATAAAAATCTTTACCCTCAACACCCATGTATTTATCAATAATTATATGGTAAAAATCTTTTGTTGAAAGTGTTCCATCAAAATCCGATATAAAAGCAAATTTTTTCATTACACTACCCCCGGAAAGTAATATTCTTGCATTCACTGATTGTCTAATCCAGTTATACCACAGCTATAGGGCTTTAAACCAGTTATGTTCATTTACTACTGATTTATTATCATTAGCATACCCGGATTCTTCAAAAATATCAATATCTTGTGTCTATAGTTGGTATACAACGATAATTTGCAGCATGAGTGCTTTTTAACATAACTAATTTCTGACCTTTCATAGAAATTAGTAGACGAAAACATACACAATTGTTTTACTTTACTACCTTAACTCTAATCTTAAAGAGCACAGGTAGTAAGCTTAAGAAACCTTGGCTTCTTGGTCTTGTAGGTTTTTGTGCAACGCTTTTTGATTGGCTGGAGAATTTTATAATAATCAACCTTTTACAAAGGTATCCAAAACGTAATAATACCATTGCTAATATTGCAAGTATATTTACACAACTAAAATTTGCCTTTATGATTATAATTTTGCTTTTAATCGTTGTTGGTATATTGATTATAGGTTTCAAGAAATTGTTATCAAAGACACCCCATAAGCAAATTGAGTAGGAGTACGGGACTATGGTTGTATTAAGCCTTATGCTGCAGAAAAATAATGCCTGCCGAAAAAACGGCAGGCTTATTTGATTATTTAATTTATCACATTATAAAGAACACATCTTATTCTTTTGCCATGTTCTCATAAACCGCATATCTGTCTTTTGCGTTTTTCTCTGCCTTTTCAAAGAGCTCTTCTGCCTTATCGGGGTGAAGCTTTGAAAGAGAAGAATATCTGACTTCACCTAGTAAAAAGTCTCTGAAGGAAGCAGTTGGTGCCTTAGAATCCAATGTAAAAGGATTCTTTCCCTGTTCTTTTAAGAGCGGGTTGTATCTGTATAGATGCCAGTAACCAGCTTCAACCGCTCTCTTAGATTCAAGTTGTGTACATCCCATCCCCAGCTTCAGACCATGATTTATACATGGTGCATAGGCTATTATCAAAGAAGGTCCGGGGTATGCTTCTGCTTCACAGACAGCTTTAATCAACTGATTCTGGTTTGCACCCATTGCTACCTGTGCAACATAAACATATCCATAAGTCATTGCTATTAAGCCTAAATCCTTTTTACCCATAACTTTACCGCTTGCAGCAAATTGAGCAACAGCTCCTGTCGGTGTTGCCTTTGAAGACTGTCCACCGGTATTTGAATAAACCTCTGTATCAAATACGATTATATTGACATCTTCGCCGGAAGCAATAACATGGTCAAGGCCTCCGAATCCAATATCATATGCCCATCCGTCACCACCAAAAATCCACTGAGACTTCTTGACTAGAAAGTCCTTTTTATCATAAATTTCTCTTATAATTTTATTTGCTTTTTCATCCTCTGACCTGAAATTCTCAATAACCGGCACCAACCTGTCAGCTATCTTCCTTGTGGCCTTGCCGTTATTTTTGTTATCCAGCCATTCCTTAAGCAAACCTTTTATTTCGTCCGGAATATTTAATTCCATGGCATCCTTCGCCAATTGTGCTATTTTATCACGTATCTGATTAACTCCAAGATACATACCATATCCAAACTCTGCATTATCCTCAAATAATGAATTTGCCCATGCCGGCCCACGCCCATCCTTATTCACCGTATAAGGAGTTGAAGGAGCACTCGCACCCCATATTGTTGAACAACCTGTTGCATTTGCTATCATCATTCTGTCGCCAAATAACTGAGTAATTAATTTTGCATAAGGTGTCTCTCCACATCCTCCACAGGCACCTGAGAATTCCAGTAAAGGCTTCTCAAATTGGCTCCCCTTTACGGTTTCAGGATTTAGCATGTTAGGCTTGTGAGATAGTGTCATTGCATAATTCCACAATTCAACCTTATCCATCTGTGTTTCAACAGGCTTCATTTCAAGAGCTTTACCCTTTGCCGGACAAACCTGTGCACAGTTTCCGCAACCGGTACAATCCATAGGACTAATCTGAATACGGAAATTATAACCTGCAAGCTCTTTACCAACAGCTTTTATCGTCTTAAAACCTTCAGGTGCATTTTTTTGTTCCTCTTCATCGAGTAGGAAAGGCCTTATTACTGCGTGCGGACATACGTAGGAGCATTGGTTGCACTGGATACAGTTTTCCGGCTTCCACTCAGGAACATTTACAGCAATACATCTCTTTTCATAAGCTGAAGTTCCCATTTCAAAAGTACCATCTTCAATACCATTAAAAGCACTCACCGGAAGACCGTCGCCTTCCATCCTGTTAATAGGTTCAACAATATTTTTAATAAATTCGGGAACCTCTCTGTTATCATCAACCGCTTCGTTGCTCTCATTAACCCAGCTTGAAGGCACTTCCACCTTGACAAGAGAAGCAATTCCGGCATCGATTGCCTCATAATTCATGCTGACAATTTTATCGCCTTTACTACCATAACTTTTTAATGCAGCCTCCTTCATATATTTCACAGCATCATCAAGCGGAATGATATTTGTCAATTTAAAGAATGCTGCCTGCATAATTAGGTTAATTCTCGCTCCAAGCCCAATTTTTCCTGCTATATCAAAAGCATCTATTGTATACAGCTTGATTTTATTTTTTGCAAGGAATGCTTTTACCCTTGCAGGCAGCTTCTCATTAAGTTCATCATCTTTCCAGCTGCAATTCAACAAAAAAGTACCGTTTTCTTTTATATCGTTTACTATCTCAAATTTATCGATATATGAAGGATTATGGCAGGCAACAAAATCAGCCTTTTTAATAAGGTAAGAGGATCTTATCGGCTTCTCACCGAATCTTAAGTGTGATACGGTTACTCCCCCTGATTTTTTGGAATCATAGTAGAAATATCCCTGAACATACATATCCGTATGGTCACCGATTATTTTTATGGAGTTTTTATTTGCACCTACAGTTCCATCAGATCCCAATCCCCAGAATTTACAGCTTACAGTCCCTTTTGGCACTATATCCACTTCTTGGCTAAGGCTCAAAGAAGTAAAAGTAACATCATCGTTAATTCCTATAGTAAAATGGTTTTTGACTTCATCCTTTTTCAGATTGTCATATACTGCAATGATTTGTTCGGGTGTTGTATCCTTCATACCCAGCCCATACCTGCCACCTACTATAACAGGTCTGACTTCCTCATCATAGAAGGCGGTACGAACATCTTCATATAAGGGTTCACCCAAAGAACCCGGTTCCTTTGTCCTGTCAAGGACAGCTATTTTCTTCGCAGTTGTCGGAATGGCATTTAAGAAATGCTTTACAGAAAATGGTCTGTAAAGATGAACTTTTACAACTCCCACCTTTTCACCTTTTTTTGTAAGGTAATCAATTGTTTCTTCAATGGTGTCACAGACCGAACCCATTGCTATTATCACGCGATCGGCATCAGGAGCACCATAGTAGTCGAACAGATTGTACCTTCTTCCTGTAAGTTTGTAGATTTCCTCCATATAGTTTTCAACTATTTCCGGAATGGCGTTATAAAACTTGTTTGCTGCCTCCCTTGCCTGAAAATAAATATCCGGATTTTGTGCAGTTCCCCTTGTAACAGGATGTTCAGGATTTAATGCTCTTTTTCTGAACTCATCAAGAGCAGCATAATCAACGAGCTTTGCAAATTGCTCATACTCAATTACTTCAATCTTCTGAATTTCATGGGATGTTCTGAAACCATCAAAAAAATGCAAAAAAGGAACACGACCTTTTATTGCTGACAGATGTGCTATTCCACCTAAGTCCATGACTTCCTGTGCATTTCCCGACGCCAGAAGTGCAAAACCGGTCTGACGGCATGCCATTACATCGGATTGATCACCAAAAATAGACAGTGCATGAGCAGCGAGTGCACGTGCACTCACATGAAAAACACCGGGCAACAGCTCTCCGGAGATCTTATACATGTTCGGAATCATTAGCAATAGTCCCTGTGATGCTGTAAATGTTGTTGTTAAAGCCCCTGCTGCCAAAGACCCATGTACAGTTCCTGCCGCACCAGCTTCTGACTGCATTTCAACCACTTTAACCTCTTGACCGAAAATGTTCTTCCTTCCTTCGGTACTCCAAGTATCAACGTTTTCCGCCATATTGGAAGACGGAGTAATTGGATAAATTGCAGCAACATCAGTGAACGCATAAGCAACATGTGCCGCAGCCATATTGCCATCCATCGTTTTTAAAGTTTTCAACCTCTTTTTCCCCCTTCATTTGCAATTGTAGTTATACTTATAACTTTTTAATCAAATAGCTAATATTATTTATGCTGCAGAGCTTTTATTCTCTAAAACCTATTGATATATACCTCTTAAGAAAGTCATATAAACAAGAAAATTGAAAAGAGCGGGTTAAAATCAACAAGCTGTATTATTTTTTTCAGAAAGTTTTCCGGAAGACATGACATACAATTTATTACTATAACTGATAATATCATATTCATGAGTAACCATCAAAATAGTGATCCCCTTTATATGTATTTCCGAAAACAAGCTCATAACTTCCTTTGTTGTTTGATCATCCAAGTCACCGGTTGGTTCATCTGCTATCAAAATCTCAGGATTATTTATAAGTGCCCTTGCAATTGCTGCCCTACGCATTTCACCACCTGAAAGCTGGGCAGGATATCTGTGTGCCAAGTCTTGTATACTCATTTGTTTGAGTAAACTCATTGCAAGATTTGTTCCATCTCCTTCTCTCTTATCCAAATAGAACGGGAGACGTACATTGTCCAGTACCGTTAAGTTTGAAAGAAGGCTCATCCCCTGAGGCACATACCCGACTTTTGAATTGCGTACTTTTGCCATATCTTTATCATTCATTGACCATAGATCAGAACCGTTTATAAAAATCTCACCTGAAGTAGGACGCAACAAACCAGCTATCATATTGAGCAGTGTCGATTTTCCACTGCCCGATCTCCCAATAATACAAACAAAATCTCCGTGCATTATTTCAAGATCTACATTGTCCACTGCAATAAACGGAGGTATGTCTTTTCTGTCATAAGCCCTTTTTAACTGCTTTATTTTAAGCATTTACCCTTCATACTCCCTTATCATAGTATTTGTTTCCATTCGTCCAACGCACATTACAGAATAGAGGCAAGCTGACACACCTATCAGAACAGGAATTATTATACTAAGAGCAGCTAATATAATTATTGAATCCATTTCAGGCTGCAAATATGGAAGACCTAATGATACAGCTATCAGCATGCGAAAATCAAACATAATCAGACATGCTGCCGCTACCCCGCATAATGCTCCTAACAAACTAAGAATCAGAGTTTCTGTCACAATAATTCTTTCAAGTTTTTTTCTGGTAGCACCAAGTGCCAAAAGTAATCCAAATTCTCGCTTGCGTTCATTTGTAGTGAAGGTAAATATAACGGCAAGAAGCAACCCCGTTATTATCCCTGATGCTACCTGTATTCCGTAAACCAATCCTTTTAGATTATTGAGCTGTATTGAAATATTTTGCATAATTTCATTTAACACAACAACATCCGTTTGAGGATATGCACTCACTATCTCTTTTGATACACTTAAAACATCTGAATTAGCTGTCAATTTAACAAACAGTGCAGATATGGTGTCTTTTCCTGTTCCCACAGGATGAATTGCAGCCTGTTCCGATTGTTCTACCATATGCTGCATTGTTTCCATTGTCATAAAGATTGATGAATCAAAACCCATCCCGGAATTATCTAGTGTTGCTGCTACCTTAAGCGGTTGGCCAAAAAACCAGACCTCCTCTCCGACTTTTGAATTCACACGGCTTCCTGTCACAACTTCTCCAAAAGCCAAATCACCGCTGACAGTGCTTCCCATCCAGGATTTTATTGTGAAGTCTGTTCTGGGGTCAAAACCTATTAGCTGTACCGGAACTGAGCAACAGGTTGCATTAAGGGATTCAATATATAATTGAGATGAAACCCTTTCTACACCAGGTATTACAGCAATTTTTTCCGCGAGATTTTCTTCCATAAAAAATGTATTGGACTTGCTTTTTAAAAGCGTATTCTGGAAAGTCAAGGCACTTCCCCGAGGTACCACCATAATGTCAGCACCCATTCGCCCAGACAGGTAATTCTGTCCCAAGCTTAAACTTTGCGATAATAATGTACCGCAAAAAATCACAAACGCAAAAACAGCAACAATTGTAACAAGGCATTTCGCCCTGAAAGATCGTTTTCCAAGGTTTTTTAGAGCTAATACAAAGGTCGTCAACGGCTGGTTTTTCATCATTTAATTACACTTCTTTCCTTAAAGCCACTCTCACTTTTGAAAGCACTTTGAATAAAAGTATTTCCAATCCCAAATACCATAATTATTATACTCACTACTATTAATGCTGGCTCCGTTCCAACACGGCACGGCATAGTAACCGTCTGGCACATGCCAATTAGTGCTGTAGGAATTAACAGTGCACTTAAACCCAGTAGAAACAGCATTATGCTCAACGCTGTAGAAACTTCACGTTTTTTAAATCCGATAAGCATTATACCGTCAAATATAATAAGCAATCCAATTACTAATTCTGCCCTTGCTGTCCAGTGGCATTTCATAAACAAAGATTTACCGTTTACCAATTCAATCATATCAGTACATACCGGAAAAATCACTTCAGGAATCAGAGCCACAAGCATTCCAAGTCCTATTACAATTATTCCTACCGTTGGTTTGGTTTTCATTTTATTTACCTCCCTCCAAAAAATATAACATTCTAATTTGTAAATCATTTACTTTTAAGACAAACTTTATACAAAACTTAGATTTGCTATCAACTTTTTATTCACAAAAGCTAAGCTTTACTTTTTTTAGTGTTCTGCTTTGCAAGCTTTCCTCTTGAAAGTGCTGTAATTAAAAGAAGGACAGGCAATCCTATGCTGACCATGGTGCATATCTGCGCCCATGGATAATCCAGAAATTCAATATATGTATTATTGTCATAAGACATTATGTATGTAATAATTATCAATATTACTCCCAATAACAAAATCAGTATCCTGTCTTTTTTTATCCCGGTAGTTTGCTTAATACTTATCATACAGCAATAGTACATAGCTACCGACTGTACAAACATGCAAAACATGTAAAAGCTCACCATGACGAGCTCATATCTTGGTAAATATCTTGTAAGCTGTGCACATCTTATTTGCTGCATACACACAACAGCGTACTGCATCACTGTATCATGCCCCATGACCGCCACTTCAAATAATGGCCAGGGTATAATCAGAATTATACTTAAAGCAATAGACCATATTGAAATTTTTACTATGTTTTTTTTAATGTTAAGCAGAGGGTATATATATCCAACTGATAATATCACCATACAAGTATCAACAAAAAAATATACGCTAGTGCTGACATTTCTTATAAGTCCACTGTCAAAAATCGGACGCAATCTATTAACTTCGAAATCTCCATACGACCCTGTAATCATAGTTACATTTATTAAAACAGTCATTATAATTGCCAACATGGCAAATCTTAGAACCACCTCTACTCCTAAATACGCACCGTACATGCAAAGCAGGGTGAAAGCAACACATATCAATAGCATGGGTGTTTCCAACAAAAAATACTGCTTGATATGAAGTGTCATTACATTTGCTGAAACTGCAAAGGCAACAGTAAAAAACAACGTGAGTATTATTCCAGTCACTTTACCAACCCACCTGCCGAATATTTCTTCTGAAAACTGGATAATATTTTTTTCAGGAAATTTTGAACAAATATAAAGCATTATTAAAAAAAGCAATGTTCCTGTAAAAAAGCCTATAAGCATAGATATCCATGTGTCAGCACCAACATGCCTTACCATAATACCAACAGTTATACCTATTGCTTTCCCAAATAACAGGTTGGGTATCAAAAAAAAATACTGAAGCCTGCTTATCCTTTCTTTCATGTATGCTTGCACCTTTCTATTATGTATGTCTGTAACATAAGTTCCTAATCCGGATAACGAAAAATCTTGATTTAATAATGTTTTCAAAACACGAGAATTGGATGTTATTTTTTTATCCCTTATTATTTTGCCGGAATTTGGTTTAAAATACTTGAGTTAATGTCAATATTCACATTAACCTCCACAGGTATTTCGGGAAATACTTCTTCCCATTGTGTCCTATATTTTTTTCTCCATTCTTTTGGATTCTGTATATGAAAAATCTGTGCGAAATCAACAACATCACTTTTGTAGTCTTTCTGAATTTTGCTTAGACCCAGCATGATCTCGTTTTTTATCCTTTTATTGAGTAGTATTTCCAGTTCAGCTTTGTATTCTGGCATACTTTTTTCTGTAGTTCCATCTTCCTCAACAATATCCCCTGTACCGGAAATATCAATAGTGAAATGTGGAACACCTGATACAATTGTCGAGTTAATTTTTGATTTAACTTTACGTGTTTCGATTGCCACATTATAATTCGTTGCTTCTTTTGTTCTGACTGAAACAATTGTGTTTTCAGTATTTTCCAAAACCCAGTTTATTCCCCTTGTTTCTTCATCTGTAAGCCACCCCAACATCTTTGAACCTTTAAACACTGCCGATCCACTGAGCTTTAGCTGTTTCTCCGGCCCCTCACTGCTTTTTTCACCACTCTTGTTTTCTGATTCGGTTAATAACAAACCACTCATCAGTGGATGGGAGTTTTCCTGTTTAAAGCTGGAATATACATGTAATATTTCACTGGCAGCACTGTTTGCAACAAGCTTCTGGTATCTGAAAAGATTTGAAACTTCAAGTCCCGCCAATTCACCTGACACAATTTTTGCTTTTAAATAGTCCTTTGCTTTTCCATGAGACACCACAATCCATGTCTTCATTCGAAGTTCTGTATTGTGTGTAAAAAAATCTAAAACAGGAGTTATATTGCTTTTTGCAAGCTCTTCTCCTACAATAACAATATTATTATGTGCCCACATAACTCTTTTTGATGCGACCTTGCTAAGCTCCCGTACCGCCTCAAAAATTGTAGCTCCCGTGCCGCTGCATACCCACGACTTACTGACTCCACCTTCGCTTCCGCCTTGTTTCCCACTGCCCTGTTTGGGATTTGCTATTTGAACCGTCACTTCAAAGCCCTCTGTACCATCAGAAAGTTTGTCAATGCCTACCTCCATAACAAGACCTATTTCATTAATTTCTCTCATGTCATAACAACCACTTAATAAAAGACATACCAATATACCTGTTAACATCACTCTCTTCATTCTCTGACTTCCCTTTCACCTTTTTTTTGGTCCTGGTCTCAACCCATTTTTCTGTCTGTAGGTATCTTTGCTTCTGCTAAATGGTGGACGCTTCAACATTTTCCACCAGGGCAGTCTTACCAACACATCCTGATTTCCACTCTTATCAAATGGAATGAGTGGTGAAAGAAACGGAACCCCGAAGGAACGTAATGACATAAGGTGCAGAGCTACCACAATAATACCCAACAGATATCCCACCAAGCCCAATACTGAAGAGAGGATAATCATCGGAAATCTCAGAATCCTTAATGCGTTACCCATACTATATGATGGTAATGCAAAAGAACTGATTGCTGAAATGGCTATTACAATTATCAATGATGGTCCGACAAGTCCTGCTGCAACCGCCGCCTGCCCCACTACCAATGCACCGACTATACTTACAGTCTGTCCAATGGGTCTGGGCATTCTGATACCGGCCTCTCTTAATACCTCAAATAATATTTCCATAGATAGTGCTTCAACAACCGCGGGAAACGGTACCCCTTCGCGGCCTCCTGCAATATTAAGTGCTAAGGGTGTTGGTATCATTTCCTGATGATATGATGATAGCAGCACATAAAATGAAGATACCGACATTGATAAAAACAGACCTAAAAATCTGATCCATCTGGCAAAAGTCCCAACATAAGGCCTTTCGTAATAATCCCCTGGTGCTTGCAGGTACTGCCAGAATACAGTAGGTACAATCATCACATACGGTGCATTATCCACCAATACAATTATCCTTCCCTCCAGAATTGCCGAACAGGCCTTATCCGGCCTTTCTGTATGGTCAATAAGAGGAAAAATTGTGAAGGAGTTGTCTTCAATAAATTCTTCGACATAGCCACTTCCTATAATAGCATCAATTTTAATTCTCTTTAATCTTTGCCTTAATTCCTGAAGATTTGTCTCATTTACAATCCCTTCAATATAGGCAAGATAAATATCTGTTTTGGTTCTCTCCCCAATTTTCATATATTCAAATCTAAGTCCATAATCCCTTATACGGCGCCTGATCAACGAAATGTTCGTATTGACATCTTCAATAAAGCCATCTCTAGGTCCCCGTACTTCTCCTTCAGTAACAGGCTCTGAAATAGCCCGTGAATCCCAGCCCTTGGTAGAAACAATTAATGCGGTATTACTTTTTTCAAGGAATAAAACACTATCCCCTGAAATGACAGCATCACATACGCTCACCCAGTCGGTTACTTCTTTTGAATTGAGTACAACAATCTCATAATCAACCAGTTTCTGCATATTATCTTTATTTATTATAACGGGCTTATTAACCTCAAGCTTGTCAACATTTTTTAGAGGCTCAACCACAAACCGCTCAAGTAGTTCTTCCTTAACCATTTTCCTTATATATACAAGCAGTGCATCACAATCACCTAGTGCTTTAACAGATATATGCCGGTATTGTGTATCAATGCAGCTACCAATAGTTTTCTTTAAATATTCTTCATTTTTATTTAAATTTTTAAATATTTGCGTATCACTCAAGTTATTTACCCCAGTTTATTTAAATTTTTCCTTATTATTATGTGTTCTTTTGGAAAAAAATATAAGCTATTAGTCAATATTCACGTATATAATTATAGAAATTTCTTAAAATCAAACCTTTAAAGTAAATATAGATAACGTACACAAAAGTTAAATTTATATAGCACCCAAACGTTATCTAATTTAGATGAAAAACATCCTTTAATTTTAGTTTTAGAGTTTTTCATCTATAGCATATACCTTCTATCAATCGCATAGTAATAATAAATACCATTCAACCTAAGGAGGTCTTTCATGCTTTTAAAAGGAAGAAAAATAGGCTATGGGTTTACGGGAGCATACTGTGTTTTTGACCAGGCATTTCCGGAGCTAGAAAAGTTGGTCAATGAAGGTGCTGAAGTTATTCCTATCGTTTCTACTCAGGTTTCTGTTACTGATTCACGCTATGGAAATGCAGCCGATTTTTTAGCCAGAATGAATAAAATCACTGGAAATAGTGTAATACAGACAATAGTTGATGCAGAAAAATATAATAAAACCGAATCACCAATGGATACCCTTGTTATATCTCCGTGTACAGGCTGCAGTTTATCAAAATTAGCTGATGGTGCTACAGATACCCCAATATTGATGATGGCGAAAGAATTATATAGAAATAATAAACCCGTTGTACTTGGAATAGCTACAAATGATGGCCTTGGAATAAGTGCAAAAAGTATAGCTGCTTTACTAAGTACAAAAAATACTTTCTTTATTCCATTCGGGCAGGATAATCCAGTAGATAAGCCCCTCTCCCTTGTAGCTAAATTTGACTTAACAATACCTGCAGTGGTGGAGGCTTTAAGAAAAGAACAACTCCAGCCAATCCTGGAAAAATATTAATCCCCTCAAATCATTTTTACCTTTTACACAAAAAAAGACTGCTAATAACAGTCTTTTTTTGTGTATTATCAATAACGAACTCTTAATGACTTGTTTTAATAAGTTTAAGGCAAGGTAGGATTTATATCATATCTTTCTTCTGATTTTTCCAATAACAAAAATAACTACAGGTAGAATAAAGCCTAAAATGATATTGCCGGGAATTAAAATATACCTCGATAGATTCTCCAATTCAAATACACTCTTTGCTACGTAATTTGAAAGCACAAATGTCAGAACCAGATAAATATTTATAAATGGCTTTGTTGCTTTTAATTTGAACAAATACTTCAGAATATGCAGTACACAAAATGTAAAGAAACTTATAAGAACAAAATCCGATATTACCCAAAGAGATACTACAATTGATTCTATTCTTTCCAATGTATTAAACAGCGATATTTGTTTTACAGCGGCTAAAAATGGTAATTGTACACGTTGAACAACACTATAGCTAAACAGACCAAGTGTTACAGCAACTATAACTGTCCATGCAACGAATAAAAACAAAGCTGCCGAAATACCAGCTCTTTTTACATTTTCCTTGTTGTTTATTCTGTCACCAATAATGAAAACAAAGGTAAAATAGGACAATATCCCTATTATTCCAGAGCTAACAGATAATACGGGCAGTACACTTCTGTGGCTTATAGGTGTAAGAAACCCTATTTTAATATTTGGCAACATTAATGCAATAAGTATATAAAAAACTATTGACAGTATCGGAAGAAAAACCTCATTTAACCTTGCAAGTGTAGTAAGACCAAATCGAAGTGTATAGGCAATCACTACAAGCAAACAAATCGAGAATATCTCCAGACTTATGCTAGGATATACAGACGCTGTCAACCGAACACCAAAATACCTTATATATATACCAATAAGTATAGTCATCCAAACAAGGTGGACAACAGCAAGCATTTTCCCTATAAAACCTCCAGTTATATCACTATATATATCCATTAATGAGTAATTCTTATATTTTTTGCAGAAGGTCTGCCATATTAAAGCTAATAAAAAAAGCATCACAACAGTCACTGAGGGTGCAAGCCATGCTGCCTGCTTTGCTTTCTCCGCCCCATAAACAGGTATTATTCTGATAGCAGGTGTAAAGGTTATAGTCAAAAACAAAAGTATAGCTTGCCTGAGTGAAATTTTTTTACTGTCAGATATCATTGGTCTCTCCTTTGGTCAAAACTATTAAAGTATACTTAAGATTCTTTGAGTAATACTTTCCCTGTACGGATTTGAAAAATATACATAGCCCAGCGAAATTGTGAGTAATGCAATAACAATAAACACCACAATTTCCCTGACTTGCTTCTTTTTTGACATGGCATGTATTTCAATTATGCTGACCACAAGCATGAGTATGATAAAGAATGTCAAATCTGTACACCATCCTTACCCCTGTTAGGCTGTTTAATATCGTAGGTTCTGTTAATTTTTGATTCCACAATTACATTAAAATTTATATGCGATGCAACTTCTCCCCAATTTTTTTCATAATTATCTTCCCATTCGATAGGGTACTTGTGCTCAACGGCATACGCTGTACCAAAAAACTCTAGCTTTCGCTCCTGAGCATACCTAATTACACTTTCAATTTCCTCCTTTATTTTCTGTTCCTGCTTTGTCTCCAAAAAACGCATGGCCTCCTCTGTAAAAAGATCTTCGGTTGACTGTATTTCCGCTATATTGCTGGACATAATAACTTTTATTGTCACAGATAACTGCCCATTTATAATTTCAGGCACAAATTTACTTCTACTTTCTATAATTTCAAGTGATACGTTGTTTGTTTTTGGACTTTTGACAACAATTATTCCGGAATTCACCTTGTTTCTTAACCAATTCAGCCCTCGACCCATCTTCTCATCAAGGTAACCCATTAGTTTGTCTCCCTTAAATATAGCAAATCCTTTCATTACTATATCTACCTGCTCATTTGTATCAGTTGTAAATTGGGACAGTTCAAAGCTGGGTAAATAGAGTGACAGGCTTTTATTATCGAGTATATACATAACTTCAAACAGATTAACCACATTAAAAATTGATTGACCCCATTGGTTTTCAGTAACACCCTGTAGTCTGTCAAAAACAAACTTGTCCTCTCCGCTGGATCTATTGACAACCTCCTCCGCTGCTAACCCTTTCGCTATATATACCTTCAGGTTCAACCTCACCTCAGGGTCTCGGCTGAAAAAATCAATATATTTTGTAAGACCTTCCTTTGCCGCTTCTTCTCCTATAAGAACGTATTCAAGATGCCCCCAAAAAGGTCTTTTCTCCATATAGTTCCAAAAATTCCGGACTGCTTCGAATACGGTGCTACCGTCGGAAGTCAATATTTCAGACTTTTTTCGTTCGCCCCCTCCTCCGCTGTCCGCCTGTACCCTTTCGGTCGCAATGGTCAATCTTACAGTATTCTTTTCACCAGGGCATTTGTCCACACCCACAGCTCTTATAAACTCGATTCTACTAATTTCAGTTCTACCGTAAAACGCATATATACAGCCCGTTTGAAGTATTAGAAAAACTACGGCAAATAATAAGCTCAATATCTTTCTCATATTAATCATTGCCTTGACCCTGCCTTTTCTTATTTACCGTTTTCAAGCTTATAGGCCTTTTATAATTTACTGAAAATGGTAATCTGAACAAAGAATCCTGCATCCCTTTATTATCTTCACCTACAAAAGGTGACATGTACGCAATCCCGTATGTCTCCATTTCAGATAGATGATTCAACAAAATTATTCCACTTATAGTTAAGCCAAAGAGGCCTATAAAGCTGCTCATTATAACAAAGATAAAGCGCCATAGCCTTAAAGCATTGGAAAAGTCCTGATTAGGCATGGCAAAGCTTGAAACAGCGGTAGCAGCAATAACTACTACTACTGCCGGGGAAACTAGTCTGGCCTCAACCGCTGCCTGTCCCACCACTACCGCTCCGACAATTGATACTGCCTGTCCTATAGTTTTAGGAAGCCTTAACCCCGCCTCAATCAATACTTCAAAAGCTGTCAGCATAAGAATCACTTCTATAAATGCTGGAAACGGTACACCCTGCTTTGAAGCAGTTATTGCCAGTGCAAGTTCTGTAGGTATCATTTCATGATGAAATGATGTAACTGCAACATATACCCCTGGTAATAATAACGTTACAAACATAAGGATGAAGCGCAATAATCTGATTATTGAACTTATAATAAAGTTTTGCGAGTAATCCTCCGGTGCCTGCAAAAACGATTCAAGCGTACAAGGCACAATATAAGCTATTGGAAGTCCGTCAATTACAACTCCAACCCTGCCTTCAATTATGTTGGCACAAAATTTGTCAGGCCTTTCGGTATAAATTATCTGTGGAAAAGGTGAATATTTATTGTCAATAATGCTTTCCTCAATTACTCCTGCACTTAATACTCCATCAATATTAATTTTATCCAGTCTTTTCTTTAGCTCATCTACTATGTGAGTGTTTGTTATACCTTTTATATAAACAATGGCAATCTTTGTTAAGGATTGCTTTCCTATTTTTGTTTCCTCAATTATGAGGTTATATGTCTTTATTTTTCTTCTTATTGTAGCTGTATTGGTTCTTAAATCTTCAATAAAAGCATCCTTCGAACCTTTAATAACATTCTCACCGGTAGGTTCTGTAATTTTGCGTTTATCAAAGCCCTTTACATCGAACGTGACTGCCTTTTTTGCCCGGTCAAACACAAAAGCTACAGAGCCGTCAATAATGTCACTTATGCAGTCCTCCAACTTATCCCTTGTATTTATCAAAGCATGGTAAACGGTTCCATGCTCTATCTTTTCAATAATGTCATCAACCTTTTCTCTCTGATTTAATTTCAATTCCTGCATCAATGGCTTTAATATATTGTCATCAACAATCTTTATATTGACTACGCCATCAATAAATATCATTGTTACTGGTAAATCTTTGCTGCCGTTTATATAAATTTCATGAAAAACAACATCACTGCTATGCTTTATCAACTGTTTAATATTGGCTGTAGTCAACTCCAATTCAGATTCTTCCAGTGGTTCACAAAAAAGAATATCGCTTTTTTTGTCTTCCTTTATTTTTCGTCTAAAAAGCATATTCATACCTCAATTCACTCTTTTTAGTAGTATTTACTATGCATATGATATTATGTATGAATTTCACAATATGTTCAGCTTCCATCTCATAATCCATCCAGATACTGTATAATTTCAACACTGTCCTATGTAATAAACTGCCATGTTATCCATTTAATATCCAGCCAGCAACTAAATGTAAAATCAAAACATCATTGACACACATTTACATTTATGTTATCATATATAATATAGGCGTTTCGCAACTAAACTTGCGAGATGCCTTGTTCTATTATTTTATGATTTTCCATTTAATAACACTAACAAAAAAGAGGGAGATGGAAATGTGTAAAAACTTATTATCCAAAAAAGTGTATGATTATTTAACCTGGCATGTTGACGAGATTGAAAAAGAGCAGGAGCTTCTATTTAAGAAACTCTATGCTGATGAAACACTGGAAAGTATTAATTTTGAAGAATTTTTCAACGACTACTTAAACAGCATCAAAGATTACTTAAGTTTGGTAAGCATTGGCTCAGGGGGCAAAAACAGTTGTCCTTTCGTAATTATCGGCAGCATTGTTGATGTTTACGATTCGGATGATATGGAAGACTACCAATACCGTATTGTTCTGCCCTATTCCAACCAACAAGACTCCAGCATTGACTGTGCATCATGTCTTTCTCCGTTGGGTAAGTCTTTGCTGCTTAAAAAGGAAAAAGAAAATGTAAGCATTCAGATTCCTACAGGTGAATTGCATTACTCGATAAAGAAAATCACTATACCTGATATTAAGACAGTAAACAAATTATCAGATACGATAAGCCCTGCATTAGTGCCTCGTAACAGAATTAATTTCTAGAGCATGCGAGGCTTAGAACAGATGAAGTGCATTTTTAAAATTATTAAAGACTAAAAATTAGTAATGTTAAAAAGCACTAGGTACTATTAGAAATATAAATATGTAAAGCAATTTCTGTTTGTTCAAAAAAGCACAACAGGTACTCTATATTTCACCGAGTGCCTGTTGTGCTTTTCAAATCAGATTCCATCCCTACTGATACGGGTATTATAGGAAACTATAATAATGAAAATACATTATTACGATTAACTTAGATAAACTCAAAATGGTTCAGATTTGTAACTTTAATGTGGATATCTATACTTACTATTTTGAAGACTTTATAAAATAACCAACGCTCGATATTATAGTAGTAATAAAGAATATACCTGCCAGAACCCATGGAGTTATTTGAAAATTCTCTGAGGAATCCTCCTTTTCTTGTAAAGGGTTTTCACTTTCAGCCCTTACATGACTTTCCTCCTTTTCTTGAGCATGTGCATCTCCCTCTTCTTCGCCTTCAGCGAAATGGAAGAAAGAAACATATGCTTCTACATATTCCCTTCCGGCCTCAGCATTATTTATATCAAAATTCTTCAGGGCCATTACTTTTTCAAATCTCTCTTTCAACTCCGGTACTTTTTCATGAGGTACCATTTTTTCCAATAAGGATATATTACCTGTTTCAATGCTCATGTCAGCGGCTTCAACCTTTTCATCAACTGGAGTTCCTGAAGGTTTTACACCTGTAAACGGTACACCTTCTCCAGCCCTATGGATTCTAACCAAGTTGTCAAATAAGTACCGGTCAGCAAGTTCTGCTGATTCAGCATTTAGCCCTCTGACTTTCATAGTAAGTTCAAATACCTGTGACAGTTCTTGTTCACTTTCAGGTGAAACCCATTTTAAAATATAGTTAATATTGTTCTCCTCAATTGCTTCCCTTGCATCAGAAACAACAGGACCGTCGAGCGTATCACAGTGAGCACTTGCGGTTATAGGCAGCGCAGCAATTA
The DNA here is from genome assembly GCA_023398495.1 of Bacillota bacterium. Taxonomy (GTDB): domain Bacteria; phylum Bacillota; class Clostridia; order Acetivibrionales; family Acetivibrionaceae; genus Acetivibrio. Next base: position 33,767 of record JAEWSG010000227.1, on the reverse strand, counting down.
ACACAAAAACCACCAAAAACATCCCCCAGATTTTCCTTACTTTACTAACATTCCTCATAAAAAACGCCTCCTTAAATAAAATTAATATCCAATGTGAAATCAGAATGATTATTTATTGAATGTAATTTTATTTTAGTAGACAGTTCTGAACTTGATAGGGACTATTTGTGAACTTTTTTGGCTTTGTCTATACGTTTATGCTTAAACTAAAACCAAATGTAGATCCTTGCCCTGGTGTACTTTCAGCCCATACTCTGCCCCCCATATGTTCCACAATTTCCTTTACCAGGGATAGTCCCAGCCCTGCTCCCTCCTTTGACAATGCCCTGGCTTCATTCACTTTGTAAAATCTTTTCCAAACCTTAGGCAGGTTATCAGGTGATATGCCAATGCCTGTATCAGCAATATTGACCTGAACTTCATTCTCAGATCTCACTGCCTTAACCGTGATTTTTCCACCGTCAGGAGTATACCTGATTGCATTTGTGATATAATTGATAATAACCTGAGCAATCAAGTCTTCGTCTCCATAGACAAATTCCGGGTTTTCCGGAAGGATTAATTCCAGATCAATTTGATGATTCTCTATCAGCGGCTTTAATTGTATGGTTGTTTTTTCTATAATATTAGTTATGTTAAGTTTCCTTTTGATTATATTTATTTTGCCGGATTCTATTCTCGATAAATCTAAAAGGCTGTTTACAAGTCTATGGAGCCGTAAGGTCTCTTTTAAAATTATGCTTATGTATTTTTCCTTATCCTGCCCTTTAACAACCCCCTCCATTATAGCCTCGAGATATCCCCTTATAGTGGTTAGCGGCGTACGAAGTTCATGAGATGCATTTGCAACAAATTCTCTTTGCAATCTTTCCATTTCCTCAATTTTGCTTTTTTCATTTTTTAATTCGCCCATTGTGTCGCAGACTTTTACAACCATGTAGTTAAAGGTTTCTGCCAGTTTTCCCACCTCATCCGATGAACTTACACTTATCCTTTGACTAAAGTTCCCTTTAGCAATCTCCAGTGAAACTTTTGTCATTTCCTCCAAGGGACGTGTAATTGATTTGGATATAAAATTACTGATAAGGGTTAAAATTGCAATTACAATCATTCCAGCCATCATTAACATTTCGAAAGTCTTTGTGATACTTCTGGAAATTTCGGAAATTGGGTTGCATACAAAAACTGCTCCTACAATTTTGTTATCAATATAAACCGGCAAAGCGACAGAAAGCACCGGAACATTGGTTTCTTTGATGCTTTCGTTATTTATAGGTGTATCTCCCCGGTTTACTGCCATTTCCCCCTTCAAGGCACTTTGCAACTGCTCATTGTCAGGGCACAATTCATCATGCTCACTTAAGCCTTCAGAACCGCTTATAATTTTAGCATGACTATCAACAACCCAAAACCGCGAAGCACTTGTTTGATTTAAAACACCTACGATTTCATCACTTTTAGCATAATGCTTATTTTTCAAATATGGGCTAATTATTTTCGCCAATTCAGTTCCATGTGAAATGAGCTGCTGTTCTCTGGAATTAAAGTAATAGTTACTGAAGAAAGCATAAAAAAGCACACTTATAATGCCTATGCTGAGAATAACCATGAATATATGTGTTAAGAGCAGTTTACTAAATAAATTTTTCTTCATTTTTTATAACCTCAAATTTATATCCTACGCCCCAGACTGTTTGCAAATAGGTATAGTCATTACCCTGTTCCAACTTCCTGCGTAAACGTTTTATATGGGTATCCACTGTTCGTGTATCCCCAGGATAATCATATCCCCATACTTTGTCCAACAAATATTCCCTGTTATAGACCCGTCCATTATTTTGGGCCATTAACCAAACTACTTCTACTTCTTTAGGAGTACTATCAATTTTACTTCCACTTACCATTATTTCATATCTGGAAAAGTTTATTTTAAGATTTGGATACTCGATAATTTCATCTGAAGTTTCCTTTGATTTCAATCTTCTTAAAATTGCATTTACCCTTGCTGTAACTTCTCCGGGGGAGAATGGTTTTGTTACATAATCATCTCCACCGAGGTTAAGGCCAAGAATTTTATCAGATTCACTGTCTTTTGCCGACAGCATAATAATAGGTATATCGGTATCTTTTCTTAATTCTTTGGCAAGCTGCCAACCATCCTTATCAGGGAGCATTATATCCAATATTACCAAATCGGGCTTAAGGCTTCTTGCTAAATCCAGGCCTGTAAGGCCATTACAAGCTGTGAATACATCAAAACCTTCTGATTCGAGGTATAATTTAAGTAAATCAAGAACATTTTCTTCGTCATCCACACATAAAATCTTTTTTCTTTTCAACAATATCACCACCACTGAACAATTAAATCAATTTTTACCACATAATTTATCTTCTGAAACACAGAAATTATAGTTTTTCCACAGTTCTTATTCAAATCAGCACTAAATTTAGTATTCAAGTATTATATTCCTGCTGACAAGCAAATCCTCGATTCCATCCACAGCCTCATTTATTCCCATGCTTGTGTCGGGTGTAAATGTATTAAAAGGTGAAACACCTACGTTTATAACCAGAATTTCGTTCGGCTGATTAAGCTCCCTCAATATCTGAGCTTCATAATCATCTAAGTTGCATACAGAAGTAATAAATATCTGCCCGGAATCGGTAAACACTCTTGCCAACTCGCCAATCTGACGGATATGTGCAATCCTGTCTTCAACTTCAGGTTTCAGCTCTGACCCAAGGCCTTCAAGAATACTGGAAACTCCAAGAAAGTATACTTTATGCTTCATATCGAAAAGCCTTTTTTCCAGTTCCCTACCGATGTCCGAAATATCCTCCTCAAGCCCTTCGCTCCCTGTCGTAATGACAATAAACTTTGATTTATGGCCATAACTGTCCTTCCTTTGAGATTCTGCAATTAGACTTTTTTCCCATAAGTACTCCCTTTTTTTTATATGGTCCTTTAAGCTGCTTTCAGAATCAGGCATGCTTTCAAGTATTATTCCTCCACCCGATATGTCATAATTGTCTACAATTACAAAACGTCCTGTCTGATCAAATTCAGAAATAGCATCAATTGCAATTGGCTTTGGCGTCTCAAAAATACACTCTGCCACATCATGCCTTTCTACCTGGTCCTTAAAAGTGTCGATATTTAGCTCTGCAGCATCAATTATGTTTAGAATTCTGACCAATTTGACACTCATTCTCATATTTCCGATTTTCAGCTTATAATTTTTGTCTTTTATGAGCGGTGATTTCCCCACCCAGAATATGTTTGCCCTAAATCTTGAGCTTACTGACGGAAACTGCTCATTGGCTCTTACCATCAACTCTCCCGGCTTTATGTATATCTGTGTTTCAAGGGTAACTCCTATAGCCTCGTCCGAAAATGCTGTTTTTCTGGGTGTTACATTAAAGCCCTCTATACTTTCAACTATTGATTTTTTATGTGAAGGAAAAAAAACCACCTCATCACCCACACTTATTTGACCTGCGGCTATTGTGCCCGCAATTATTCTCCTGCTGTCGCCTTTCTGTGTAAATTTATAAATGTCCTGAACCGGCATACGGAATGCCTTTTGCCCATTGCTCTTCTTATTGTCAAATCCATCTAATTGTTCCAATACGGTTGCTCCGCAATACCATCGTGTATTATCTGACTTATCTGCAATATTGTCACCATGGAAAGCACTGATTGGAATAAACTCCATTGGCTTGATTTTTATTTTTTGAAGAAAATCCGTGAACTCCGACTTTATTGCGTTAAATAGCTCTTCATCAAAATCGATCATGTCCATTTTGTTTACCAATATTACCACCTGCTTTATTCCAAGCATCGCAACAATGTGTCCGTGCCTTTTGGAGTTTTCTCTGATGCCTTCTTTGGCATCAATCACAATTAGTGCCGCTTCCGCCCTGGAAGCCCCGGTAACCATGTTTTTAAGAAATTCAATATGACCGGGTGCATCAATTATGATATAATCCCTCTTTTGTGTTTTGAAAAAACATCTCGCAGCATCTATCGTTATCCCTTGTGCCTGCTCATCTTTCAAAGCATCCAGCAAAAAAGCATACTCAAAGGGCTTTGAATTTTTCCGGCAATATTCCTTGACTGTTTCAAGCTTCCCTTCCGGTAAAGAACCTGTATCGGCAAGAAGCCTGCCTATTACCGTGCTTTTTCCATGGTCTACATGACCGACAATGACAATATTCATTTGCTCTCTTGTCTCCATATTACATATACCCCCCTCTGCGAAGTGTTTCAAGCCCTCCGCCGTCATCCTTGTCTTGAGCTCTGCCTGACCTCTCGGCTATGTTTGCAAATTTTCCGCCCTTTAATTCTTTAATAATTTCACTTACGTCTCTGGCAGTTGATTCCACCGGCAAGGTACATGGATAGCACCCTAAAGACCTGTAACGTTTCCCGTTTCCCTGGTCAAAATACAGCGACGTAATGGGAATGCTTTCACGTTCAATATACTCCCATATATTTAGTTCAGTCCAGTCAAGGAGAGGATGAACTCTAACATAAGTACCCGGAGCAAAATCGGTTTTAAACTGATTCCAAAACTCAGGAGGTTGATCTCCTACATCCCAATCATTTTCTTTATCCCTCGGTGAAAAATATCTCTCCTTTGATCGGCTACCTTCTTCATCAGCCCGGACCCCAACAATAACACCTGTGTATTTCTCGTTGTTTGAATCTTCGGTATACTTACCGGTATTATGGTCTAAAATATACCTTTGCCACTCTCCCGAAAGAGTATTTTTCAAAGCCTCAGATTTCAACGATTGGCAGCATGCCAAACGCTCTGTTTTTCCATCGGGAAAGGTCCTTTTCTCCTTCAATGCCTTTGAGTTCTCCCCATATATCATGGTGAGCTTCCATTCTAACGCCAGATTATCCCTGTAAGTTATCATCTCAGGTATCTTGAAATGTGTATCTATATGCACCAACGGAATGGGAACGTGCCCAAAAAACGCCTTTCTGGCTAGCCATAAAAGGACAGTACTGTCCTTACCTATAGACCACAACATGCATATGTTTTTAAACTCCCTGTATGCCTCTCTTAATATGTAAATACTCTGTGCTTCCAATTTATCCAAATGGCCCATACTTATGCCTCCTCGCACCCATTATTATATTTAGATACAGCTAAAGTTATTTTTTGTTATTCCTTGATATGCAGGCCGCACTCCTTTTTATCCTGATCTTCCCACCACCACCTGCCGCTTCTCACATCATCTTCGGGTTTTACAGCTCTGGTACAAGGTTCGCATCCAATACTTCTGAAATCACTGGTATACAACCTGTTATAGGGTACATTTTCACTGTTGATATATTCCCAGACCATAGCTTCGCTCCAATTTGCAATGGGGTTAATTTTAAGTATTTTATGGGTGTTATCCCACTCAAACAACTCAAGTCCATGCCTCGTAACAGATTGCTCCTTCCTCAGCCCGCATATCCAGACATCCAGCGTTGCAAGAACTCTTCTTAGAGGCTCTATCTTTCTAACTTCACAGCATTTTTTTCTTAAATCAATACTTTCATAAAACATATTGGGCCCATGCTCCGATACAATTTTTTCCAGACATTCATTGCATGGAGCATAAATCTCAAATCTGATATCATATTTTATAGTGGTTTCCTGCATCAAATCATAAGTACTCTGAAAATGCCTCCCGGTGTCAATAAAGAATATCCGGGCACTTCTATCGCTTCTAACAAAAATATCTGTCAGCACCTGATCTTCAATTGAAAGGCTTGATGCAAGTGCTGTTCTGGTTGTTCCAAATCTTTCAAAGGCAAATTTGATAATCTCCTGAGGCGTCTTCTCTTTAAACTGAAAGTTAAATTTATCTATATCCGGTCTATCCATATTCTCCCTCCTGTAAATTTTATAGTGTGTCCTTTTCTTCCACCAGTTTTTGAAAATCTGATATTCCAACCCTCATTACAAACTCATGGAAAGTTTCGTTGCTTATGTGGTTATTCAAATAATATTCAATGAATTTGCAAATAACCGGCAGCAAGTCACCAGACTTAAGTCTGCACTTCAATTTTTGGCCAAAGCTGGCTCTAGCTCCAAGTTTCCCACCTAAAAACACATCAAAAGCTTCGAAGGTGTTACCCCCTTCTTTTATTATTGCTGCCTGCAAACCAATATCTGCAATATGTAGATGACCACAAGAATTCGGACAACCTGAAATTTTAATATGAATTGGTACATCAGATTTCAATTTCTCATCAATATACTTTGAAAGCCTTAAGGCTATACTTTGGGTATCTGCTAAAGCAAGGTTACAGAATTTCGAACCGGTACAGGCTACAATATTGCTCAAAATAGTTTTTGGGTTATAGCTGAATTTCTTAAATATTTTCATACTTAAAACTTCATTAACCATCTCGTTTTCAATCCCTGAAATAATCATGTTCTGATCTGACGTGGTCCGAAGGATTTTATCTCCATATTGCCAACTTACCTTGACAAGCTCTGTAAAATCGAACACTGTCATTTCTCCGAGCGGGATGTGAACTCCAATATAACTTTTATTTTTTTGCTTTTGTTCATTAACCCCATAATAATTTATGTGACTTAAACAATCTGTTTTATCAATTCCTCTTGTTGGCAATATGCCAGTATATTCATACAGTTTCTCGGTGAATTTTTCAATTCCCCAGTCATCTACAAGAAATTTCAACCGGGCACGGTTTCTATTATTCCTATATCCAAAATCCCTGAATATAGTTGCCACTCCTATTATTACATCCAGCACTGATTCAGGCTGTATAAAAGCATTTACTTCTTTTGCCATAAGCGGTCTACTAGAAAGTCCTCCCCCAACCTTTAAATGAAATCCGATAACTTCATCACCGTTTACTGTCTTTATGGCAGGTATAAATGAAATATCGTTTATTTCAGATTTTCCGGCATTTTTTATACTTGAGGAAATAGAAATTTTTAGTTTCCTTGGCAGGTTTGAAAAATCTCTGTTCAGAACGAAATAATCATTAACTTGATTTACCAGTTCTGTGGTATCCATCAACTCGTCTTTATCTATCCCCGCCAACGGATTGCCCACTACTGTTCTCGGGCAGTCACCACATGCTTCATAGCTTGCAAGCCCTACACTCTCCAACCTATAGAATATTTCAGGCAAATCTTCAATCTGAATATTATAGAACTGAATTGCACTTCTGGTAGTTATTTTCATAAAGCTTCGGCCGTAGTTTTTAGAAACCTCAGCCAATACATAAGCCTGCTGTACATTCATCCTTCCGGTGTTAATTCGAACCCTTAGCATAAATAATCCGTTTTTCGGTTTTTGCTCGTAAATACCTGCCCACTTGAGCAGCATCCTATCATCCTCTGGAATTGAATCATATCCCTGCTTTGAGTACTTATTGATTATGGCTTCTATAATATCAAGGCCATCTCTTTTAAGCTTTATCTTTTCAACATTATTCAAAGAATCAATGTCTTGTTTCCATTTTTGCTCATACGCCATCCAGGCAACCCCCTCTATATAAAAAACTCAGGTTCCTTTGTTCTGCCGAATTTTATTCGGTTCCATAATCTTTCATGTAGAAAGTACAATACCGTCTTAGCAAATAAATCCACCAGTCCTATAGATAAGGCAAATTTAAGCTTGCCAGTTATTGCATAGGACAGTATAATCGTGCCCAGTGTTCCTGTAATCCTCCATGTAAATGCCTTTGCAATACTTCTCAATGGTTTTTCCGCCATAAATACATCACCAACCCCTTATATATTATTTTTCATATCTGTTTACTCGTGTTTTACGTATTTTTTTACCCTTCACTTCATTTCAATATTAAATAAGCAATGGGTTAATACATTCTTTGCCGAATGGACATTATGACTTGCAGTAAGATTACTGTTGTTTTTACCAAAGTATTCCTATATATTTTATGCTATTAATACTAACACAAGTAATTATCATCTGTCAATTACTTTTTTAAAATTCCTATCGGAATTGTCGTGTTTGTTTGACAGAATCCCCAGAAAAAGCAATAATAAGACTCTCCGATCCTTTTGTCATCACATTATTAGTTATTCATCAAAAGGACTTTATGTTTTTCAAAATAAGCTCAAGATCTTCCGCTGGCATTGGCTTATAAAAGTAGTAGCCTTGAATTTCATCACAATTGTTGTCTCTAAGAAAATTCAATTGTTCATCGTTCTCGACGCCCTCAGCTAAAACTTTAAGCCCAAAGGTTTTACCCAATTGCAACATTACTTTAACTATACTTTCGTCTTTAGATCCTGTATATATACCTTGAATAAACCTCATATCTATTTTTATCTTGTCAACAGGCATGATTTTCAGCCTGCTTAGAGATGAATATTCCGTACCAAAGTCATCAATAGAAATCATAACTCCCAAAGCTTTTAATTTATTCAATGTGCTTATGATATACTCGGGGTCATAGGTAGAAATACTTTCTGTAATTTCCAACTCGAGAAGAGATGGATCCAATTCTGTTTTTTTCAGTATACTTTCCACAGTTCCGACCAGATTTGAATTCAAAAACTGTCCTAAAGACAGGTTTACAGCCATTCTTATAGGCGGGAGGCCCATGTTTTGCCACGTTTTGTTCTGAATACATGCTTCATGCAATACCCATTGCCCAATATGATTAATCAACCCGTTTTTTTCGGTGAGAGGGATAAACACTCCTGGCGATATTATTCCCTTTTCCGGATGATTCCAGCGAATCAAAGCTTCTACACCAACTATCTCCCCAGTCATAGAATTTACCTGAGGTTGATAGTGCAACAAAAACTCCTTTCGTTGCAAAGCCAGATGCAAGCTATTTGAAAGAAGTGCGTTAACTTCAATCTCTTCCTTCAAAAAAGCAGAGCACATGGTAAACTTGTTTTTCCCATTCTCTTTTGAAACACACATTGCAGCATCAGCATTTTTCACCAATTCCTCTGGCTCTGTACCATCTAAAGGGAAAACAGAAATACCCATGCTGACAGTAACAAAAAACTCCTGACCATTCACTGTCAGCGGCTGTTTGAAACTTTCGGTAATTTTCATTGCAACTGAACATATATCTTCGACATAAGAGGCTTGTGGAATTATTATTACAAATTCATCACCGCCAAATCGTGCTACAATATCGTATATCCTAAGGCAACCTGATATTCTTTCTCCTATTTTCAACAATAATGAATCCCCACCATCGTGTCCGAGAGTATCATTCAGGTACTTGAAAGAATCAATATCTACAAATACCACTCCAACAAGCTTTTCTGAACGCTTTGCCATATTAATGTCACGCCTCAGCTGACTCATAAACATAGCCCTGTTTGGAAGACCTGTCAAAGCATCATAATTTGCCCTATATTTAATTTCTTTTTCAGCCTCCACTTTGAGCACTATATCAGACAGCAGATGTGCCAACACTTTCAGTGTCTCCTTCTGGTATTCTTTAAAGCATATTGTGCTATTTACATTCTCAAAACCCATTAAACCTATTACACAATCTTGATTCCATAATGGGTTTAAAATCATAGACTTTATTTTATTATCATTCATATATTCTTTTTCCACACTATCCTCAGATGTTGCAGCCACATCAGAGATACAGATGTTTCCTTGACGAAGAATACTATCCATGTTTACCCACTCAATAATCTTTGTAGCATCCAGATTGCCTGCAGGTCCTCTTTGCAGTTCAATCCCGGCGGCACACCACTCGTAAATAAGATTCAGATTTTTCTGCCCGTCAGAGAAAAACAATGCATAGACGTGGTCTGTCTTATAATGTTCTCCACACAATCTAAGCACCTCATTAATCCTGTCATCAATGTTACTGTCATTGGTATTTACAAATATTGAAGATATACGTGACAGCAACTTCTGAAGACTAAGTTTCTCCTCGTTTTCAAAAAGCCGCCGAATATAGACGTGATTTACATAAAAAGCCATGACGAGTATAGCCAATAATGTGCATAATCTGACGATATGGTCTGTAATAGTAAACGTAATTGTTGCAGTAGGTGCTTTAATCAATATCCAGATTAGAGTCAGTAGAAAAGCTGAACCGTTCAGGATAAGCATACGTCTCTGACTGAATGCTATCGACGAAATAATAAAGATTATCGGAATTATACCTGCATAAAAGGGCGAATATCTAAAATGCTTTAACAAAATAACGGGAATTGATATTGCGGTGATAACTGTTGACAAAATATCCTTATATAAAATCTCAATCTTAAGCTTTTGAACAAGATATAAAAGCAATCCAATTAGTGTCATCAAGGTGCCAAAAAGCATCGCAGACTCCAAGGATTCTCTTTTGGAAAAATACTGTGCTGTGAAATTTACAAAACCACCTATCAAATAAGCAAAACTCAAATATAAGTAAAGCTTTACCCTGTCATCTTCACTAAGTATACTTCCAATGCCCTGATTTGCATTATTTTTTTTCTTAACAATAAATCCATACTTTTTGATGCAATAAAACATTACAGACATTGGAATAAGAATAATTATAGGAGCCACTTGGGGTATCTTAAATGAAAAAACGGAATTTATAACAAACTCTGACAAAGTTCCAACTAAAATCGCTATAAAATAAGACGTGTTTATCATTAATACCTGCTTCTTTTTTTCCTTATCGAAAGACACTCTTCCCCAATAAAAAATCATTACAATTCCAATCATAGAAAAGCTTATATAATATAGATTGTAAAACCAATCCCAAAATGTATTGTAGGATATATTCACCCAACCTGCATACGTATTGACCAAATTATATGTTTTTACTGCTGTCCTGCTGTAAAGTCCAAAAACCAAAACACTTACAACCGCAGGTAAGTATATCAATATGTACAACCATCTTTTTTTAAATATCTCCCCTTTTTCTATCAGAATAATAATAAAGTGCAGCAACAAACTAAAAAAGGGTCCCCAACCAAATGCACCAACCCTTCTCCAAAATAAACACGTTTCATAATCATACGCGTTATTTGAGATAGCTAAAGAAAACGCCCACAAAGACAAGCTTAAGCAACTTATAAAAAAGATGCGGTGCATCCTTGATTCTGAGTTTAGAGAAAGTATAAATAGCCCATAAAATAAAAACATTGCACAAACAATAATTAAAACAAATGATAATAAATATGGTAAAGGCATCTCACACCATCCTCATTTTAAACCTTTTGCAAAATTACAGCAAAAACTCACATTATATTATTCGACAATTTATTTCAAAAATCCTCTAATAATCTTTCCTTCTTCATTAATGCTTTTTGAACTTTATTTATACCTTATGAATATAATATCGTAAAAATAAATAAAAAAAATGAGGTGTAAATAATAAATGTATGATTATTTCTATAATCCCCAATATAACCTTTATTCAAGACAGCCATCAGCTCCTTCATATATAAGGCTGATGCATGCCTCACCAAATGCTCCTGCCGTCGATGTTTACGCAAATGGAAGCCCTATAGCAAGAAATCTTGGCTATAGACAGTTCACAGAGTATTTTGCTATACCTGGAGGAAATTATAACATAGTTGTTTATCCATCAGGTCAAACAACAAATCCTGTTTTAAGTACAAACATCAATATTCCAGGAGGATCAATATTTACTGTATCAGCTATCGGTCTGTCTCCAAACATCACTTTGCTTCCTATTGAAGAACCTCGCATGAATATTCCTTCCGGCAAGCTGATGTTAAGGTTTGTACATCTTTCTCCCAATGCACCCAATGTGGATCTGGTAATGCAATCGGGGGTAGTAGCATTCAGTAATGTTGCATATCAAGGTATAACCCAATATATACCTGTAGATCCCGGCACGTATACCTTTAATCTTAATGTTGCTGGAACAGGGCAAAGGGTTTTATATGTCCCAAACATCAGACTAGAAGCCGGAAGATTCTACACTGTTTACGCAATAGGCATTGCAGCGGGGACTCCTCCTTTACAAGTGCTTATACCTTTAGATGGAAATACTTATATCAAATAATAGACCTGCACAACCTCTGTCTGTGCTCCGCATACTCTCGAAATAATTTCAGCTACAGGGAACTGGACCTTATTGCTATTTAAGTGTAGAAAAGCATTGTATAAAAAGTAACACCAATTTCTATATTCAATATTTGGTGTTACTTTTTTTAACATTATTCACGGGTGTTCAATTGTCATAGCAGGATATATAATGAATTTTACATCATATCAAAAAAACTCATTTGATTGCTTTTCGGCAGACCTTTTAAACAACCGAATTTCTCAAGTGAATCTAAAGTTGAGTTACCTATTTTAGCACGCGTCTTCAATTCATCGATAGAGCTAAAGGCCCCACCCTCTTTAGAGGCTGTGTATATACCTTCGGCTGCAACATTTCCCATACCTGATATACTGTTTAATGGCGGCCTTAAGCCGTCCTCCTCAATAAGGAAATTTGTGGCATGAGATTTATATAAGTCAATTGGCAGGAATTTAAAGCCCCTTTCGTACATTTCAAGTACCAATTCCAAATCATCATACATATCCTTATCCTTATTGGCAGCTTGATTTCCCTGCATTTCAATTTCTTTCATCTTTTGCTTTACAACTTCTTTTCCATTTATCATAAATTCTGCATCAAAGGCCTTTGCTCTGATGGAAAAATAGGCTGCATAATAAGCTAAAGGTATATGAACCTTAAACCAGGCTATTCTGAAGGCCATCATGATATATGCACAAGCATGGGCCTTAGGGAACATGTATTTAATCTTTTTACAGGAATCTATATACCATTCGGGCACTTCATGCTTTCTCATTAAAGCCTCATATTCAGGCCACTTTGGCTCTTTTAGTGCCTTTCCTTTACGGACAATCTCCATTATCTTAAAAGCAGCATTGGGCGGGAGACCTTTTTTCATGAGGTAAACCATAATATCATCCCTTGTACAGACTGCCTCACCTAGAGTAACGGTGCCGGCATCAATCAGATCCTTGGCATTTCCAAGCCAAACGTCAGTACCATGGGAAAGACCTGATATACATATAAGGTCTGCAAATTGTTTTGGCATGGTATCTAGGAGCATTCCCCTTACAAACTTTGTCCCGAATTCAGGAACTCCAAAGGTTCCCACCTTGGAATTTATCTGATGGGGAGATACACCCAAAGCTTCTGTTGATGAAAATAAGGACATGGTCTCCTTATCATCCATTGGTATAGTTTTTGGGTCCACGCCGGTAATATCCTGCAGCATTCTGATCATTGTCGGGTCATCATGCCCAAGTATATCCAGTTTTAAAAGATTCTGGTCTATCGAGTGATAGTCAAAGTGCGTTGTTATAATATCCGAATCCGGGTCGTCGGCTGGATGCTGTACCGGACAGAATTCAAATATTTCCCTGCCCTTTGGCACAACGATTATCCCTCCAGGGTGCTGTCCTGTAGTTCTCTTTATACCTGTACATCCTTTTGAAATCCTTTCGATTTCCGCTTTATTAACATGCATATTTTTCTCTTCAAAATACTTCTTCACATAGCCAAAGGCTGTTTTATCCGCAATAGTACCTACAGTCCCAGCCTTAAAGGTTGTACCCTTTCCGAATATGACCTCCGTATACTTATGCGCTTTTGCCTGGTATTCTCCTGAAAAGTTTAAGTCTATATCAGGCTCCTTGTCCCCATCGAAGCCTAGAAAGGTTTCAAACGGGATGTCTATTCCATCCTTGGCAAGGTTTTCTCCACAGACAGGACAAGTTTTATCCGGCAAGTCAAAGCCGTTATTGAAGCCGTAATCTGTGAAATCGGAATATTTGCAAGCAGGGCATCTGTAATGGGGCGGCAGGGCATTTACTTCTGTTATTCCGGTCATATATGCCACTACAGATGAACCTACAGAACCCCTCGAACCTACAAGATAGCCATCCTCATTTGATTTCCACACCAACTTCTGAGCAATTATATACATTACAGAGAAGCCATTCTTTATAATGGAATCAAGTTCCCTGTCAAGCCTTACCTGAACAATTTCCGGCAAAGGATCTCCATACAATTCATGTGCCTTTCCAAAGGTGATATCCTTAATGGTCTGCTCACAACCTTCAATATGTGGAGGACATTTTTCCGGTGAAATTGGGCTTATCTGCTCACACATATCTGCTATCAGGTTTGTGTTTGTAACTACCACTTCATAAGCCTTATCATCTCCCAAATAGGAAAATTCCTCAAGCATTTCATTGGTGGTCTTTAAGTATAGTGGTGGTTGCTTGTCTGCATCATCATAGCCCTGACCGGCTTCAAGTATACGCCTGTATATCTCATCCCCCGGGTCTAAAAAGTGAACATCTCCCGTAGCGACTACAGGCTTGTTCAAGGCCTCTCCAAGCTCGACAATTTTCCTGTTAATCTCCTTTATATATTCCTTGTCGGGTACTTCCTCTTTTCTTATTAAGTAATCATTATTCCCTAAAGGTTGAATTTCCAGATAATCATAATCCTTTGCAATAGCCTCAATTTCTTCATCAGATTTTCCACGTAAAATTGCCTGAAAAAGCTCACCTTCACTACATGCACTTCCCAAAATCAGCCCTTCGGAGTATTTTTTGTATATACTCTTTAATATACGCGGCTTTTTGTAAAAATAATCCAAGTGAGAATAAGACACCAGCTTGTATAAATTCTTTAAGCCCACATAATTTTTTGCCAATATTATCGCATGGTAAGTATTGAGTTTTTTATACTCTTCCTTCTTGGCTTTTTCATCGGAGCTGAGTTTTTCTATATCGCAAAGGGATTGCGCTCCTCTTTCCTTCAGCTTTTCAAGCATGATATTAAACACCTTGACAGTAGTATCGACGTCATCTAAGGCTCTATGAGCAACTTCAACCTTAATCCCGAGGTTTTTTGCGATCCTTCCCAGTTTATAGGATTTATACTCAGGGAAGATATCCCTTGCCAGAGCTAAGGTGTCCAAATATGTAAAATCAAAATCGTAGCCCAGTACCTTTGCATTATGCTTTAAGAAACCCATGTCAAAATCCGCATTATGTGCCACCAAAACGCTTCCCTCGAGAAATTCCAGCATTTTGGGGAATACCTTTTCTATAGTTTCTGCATCGTGCACCATATAATCGGTTATGCCGGTAACCTCAACAACTCTTGCCGGAATGGGCTTTTCAGGATTTACAAAACAACTGAATTGCTCTGTTACCTTTCCATCCTTGAGTTTCATGATACCTATTTCGGTAATTTTTTCTGTTACCGGCGAAAAACCCGTAGTCTCCAAGTCCAGAACGCAGTAGGTAGTGTCTATACTCTGTCCTTTTGGATTTGTTACAGTAGGCTTTTTATCCGGTGCCAGATAGGCCTCTACTCCATAAATAACCTTCATGTCGGGATTGTTTCTTCCTAGAAGCTTATGAGCTTCGGGAAAGGCCTGCACCACTCCATGGTCGGTAATGGCAATAGATTTCATTCCCCAACTCATGGCCCTTTTTATTAAATCGGTGGCACTTGACATAGCATCCATCTGACTCATCTGGGTATGCATATGCAGTTCAACTCTCTTAAACTCTGAATTGTCCTGCCTCTTTGCCTTCTTTATACCATCTGTTTCTACTATGGTATTGGCTATAAACTCAATTTCTCCGGAAAATTTGCTATTGCTGGCTTCTCCTGCAAGTTTAAGACCTTTAGCCTTCTTAAGTCGGGATAATACCTCCCCGTCTTCACCCGGCTTGATGAAAGACTTGCAAGTCATAGAACCGGAACCGTCATACAAAGCAAAGGAAACCAGAGTTTTTCCGCTTTTTAATTCCTTTGACTCAATATTGAATATCTCACCCGTTATAGCGACCCTTCCCTCATCGGGAACAATATCGGTGATTTTAATTACAGTTTCCTTAATATTTGCATTTCTTCCCAATATCAAAGGTGTTGTTTCTTTCTTTTCAACATTCTCAGTGCTTTTCTCCTGCTTTGCTGGTGGAATCTCTTGCAATGCAGAGGGTGCATTATTGCTGAGTGCAGCCTTGACTTGCTCCTTGACAATCTGCATTCCCTTTTCACGAGTTTCTTCCGTAAGCCTTTTTAATTCTTCACAACTTGCTTTGTCAACAAAATTTATTTTATATGCTGTACCATACATTTTTTTTATAGTGTTACTGATTTTTTTATCATACCCCAAGGCTGTTAAGAGATCAGCTGCCACAATTTTAAAATTGAAGTTTATTATATTATTTGCCACTTCGAATTCGGCATCTTTTACGACAGCTTTCAAAATAGGGTGTTTGCATGACATAGCCGTAACAATATTCTTAATCTCTTTCTCTATGGGCTTTTTATCCGTTCCTTCGCTATATTCTACAGTAATTTCAGTATCGTTTATGCAAAACCTCTTCTTTATAAAGGCGTTTAGCCCTTCAAGCTCCTTGACATCAATATACTTATCAGAGCAGAGTTTTATCTCTAAAACCTTACTCTTCTTCTTTAAGACGGCAGCTTCTACCATCGCCGTACTTATATTACCATGTGCATTATAATCACTAAAAATTTCATTTATTCTTCTCATGTTGCTTTCCAAGGTTTTTCCTCCAACACTTCTTAGTATATCAATCCGCTATGATTTGGTCCTTAACCTCTCTTAATATCATTCTCTTCACAGTAGCGGTCTATAATTTCAAGAATCTCTTCCCCAAAGCTTTCTACTTTTTTCTTTCCAATTCCTTTTATTTTACGCAACTTTTGTAAGGTCGTAGGTAATTGTTCAACAATCTGGATCAAGCACTTCTGGTGTAATACAAAAAATGCCGGTTGATCAAACTCTTCTGCCTTGCGCATTCTCCACTTTTTGAGCAGTTCAAACAGCTCGGGGTGACTTAAGGTTTTAGATATAAATTCACTAACAGCACCCTTTGGTTCCTTCTGCTTCTTTTCTTTCTCCTTTTGCTGAGGCTTCTCTATTGAAGCCTTCGCTCGGGCGTCTAAGAAGTCTTTCACTATAAATCCTTGCCGAC
The DNA here is from genome assembly GCA_023398495.1 of Bacillota bacterium. GTDB lineage: Bacteria > Bacillota > Clostridia > Acetivibrionales > Acetivibrionaceae > Acetivibrio. The sequence continues at coordinate 16,757 of JAEWSG010000227.1, read as the reverse complement.
AATTTTCAAAACATGCCTGCTTAATAAAAATTTCTGTTTTTACTTTATCCAGTGCTTTTACAACACTCTTTTTTACACTCTTATTATCGCTTTCAACAGTTATATCCTCAAGAACCTTTAAAACTCCGTTACTTATCTTTTCGGTATAATACCCTGACGCCTTTATCATACGCTCCTGCAACTGTTGATTTTTTTCTGCGTCAGGTTCAAGCTCCAACATTTTGTCGAGATGTGGTTTAAACTTCTCAGAAACAGTTAGCAAATCAACGTTAACAACTGCCATCATCTGATCTATTGCAAGCATCAAACCTTCATGCAAACTGCCTGCATTCTCATTGTACAGCTTCCGGCAATATCCCAACTGCCTTGAAAGCCAACTAAAATCATACAGTTCCATTAAAAGTTCCTTCTGGTAATCATATTTAAATCTGTCCAGTTCAACTTTGCCTGGTTGGTTCTTTGAGACCTCCGTTGAAAAATTCCGGACTGTTGCGTCACTGACTATGCTCCTCGCCGTCAATTCAGAACCAAGTACCAAGCCCTCAAGAGTCTTGCACCTGCTCAAAGCCACATAAACCTGACCATGGGCGAAGGCAGCACTTGCATCAATAATGGCTCTTTCAAAAGTCAGCCCCTGGCTCTTGTGAATGGTAATTGCCCATGCAAGCTTCAAGGGGTACTGAATAAAAGTCCCCGCTACTTCCTCCTGAATCTCTTCAGTGGTTTCATTGATGGAGTATTTAATATTCTGCCATTCCGCTAGTTCGACAGTAATACTGTCCTCATCCCCGTTGCACTTTACACGTATACTGTCCTTGTTTATTTTTTCAATAACCCCTATTTTGCCGTTATAAAACAACTTTTCTCTGGATGCATCGTTTTTTACAAACATTACCTGAGCTCCTTCTTTCAACACAAGCTCATTATCTGTTGGAAATGAGTATTCTGGAAAATCACCGTTGGTTAATGCTTTGAAACGGCGTTCAGCGGTATTAATCTGTGCAAGTTTTCTTTCATTAATCGACTTTGCCTGATAATTGTGAGTAGTCAGCATGATATATCCATCGGGTATTTTCTTCACAAATTCAGGGTTGTACCTTTTATTGAGTTGGCTTAATACATCGGCATCAATTCTGTTGTCCCTTACTTTGTTGAGCAAAGCGATGAACTCAGAATCCTTTTGCCTATAGATATGGGTTAATTCGATACTTATATACTGGGTCATCATCAGTGCCCTGCTATTAAAAAAATATATGGACTGATACCATTGTTTTAAAATAGCCCATTCGTCATCTTTTATGACAGGTGCCAATTGTTGGATATCACCTATCATAAGCAATTGAACTCCGCCAAAGGGCTTATTCCTGTTTTTGAACCTTCTTAGTACATCATCTATCGCATCAAGCATATCAGCACGAACCATACTGATTTCATCTATTACCAGGAGATCCATACTTCGAAGGATATTAATCTTTTCTCGTGAAAACTTCTGTACGTTCTTGTTTTCTTTACTGTATTCGTCATTACCCGCAGGAACAAAGGGTCCGAAGGGCAACTGGAAAAACGAGTGAATGGTGACGCCCCCGGCATTGATAGCAGCCACTCCTGTAGGTGCCACAACCACCATACGTTTTGGCGATACCTTTTTTAAATTGTGCAGAAATGTAGTTTTCCCGGTACCGGCTTTTCCAGTCAGAAAAACATTTCTATTGGTATATTGAACAAAATTGAAGGCCATTTCCAGATTGGGATTTTCAATTTTGTTGGTTGTGTCCTCTATATTTTCCATTTAATCCGCTCCAACAGTATTGTATTTTCATTTGCTTATAGTAAGTATTTCTAATATAAAATATTATAACATATGAGTGTGGTAATTTACATGATCTAGACTGTAAAACTTAAGCTAATTGTATTCTTTTACATTTCTTAGTATACCCGCAGTGTAGGTTGAGAGAATTAACTATACTTTACGGAGTGCGGTAAATAATGTTCTGGATAAAAGTTTGTGCCTGTTGTTTTAGTGTCAAACGATTCAATTGCAAGCCCTTCGCAAAAATCAAAAGCTTCGGGGCATCGAGCCCTTCCGCTTATGCATCATTTGACACTAAAACAGGTTAGTAGCATATCTGGCCTCTTAAAGCACAAAACAAGCCCCTGACCACAAGGGCTTGCTTTGCCTTATCAACTTAATAAATTTTTCAATAATATATGTGTACTGGTAAAATTAATAGTTTTCTTTCCTTACTTCAAAAAAGCTTTTTGGATGTGCACAAACAGGACAAAGCTCCGGAGCTTTCTTACCCATAACAAGATGTCCACAGTTACGGCATTCCCACATGGTTTCTTCTGATTTTTCAAATACCTTTTGCATTTCCACATTTTTAAGAAGTGCACGATATCTTTCTTCGTGAGCCTTTTCAATCTTTGCAACCATTCTAAACTGTGCAGCTAGAGCTGTAAAACCTTCTGCTTCTGCATCTTTTGCAAAGCCCTCGTACATATCAGTCCACTCGTAGTTTTCACCTTCTGCTGCATGAAGCAGATTGGCAGCAGTGTCTCCAAGCTCGCCAAGAGCTTTGAACCAAAGCTTTGCATGTTCTTTTTCATTATTTGCTGTTTCTTCAAATATTGCAGCTATCTGCTCATACCCTTCTTTTTTTGCAACAGATGCAAAATATGTGTATTTATTTCTTGCCTGTGACTCACCTGCAAATGCTTCCATAAGATTTTTTTCTGTTTTTGACCCTTTTAAATTCATGGTATTCTCTCCTTTGTTTTCTTTATTTTCTATATTTGTTTTAGCTCTTTTGAGCTTATTTAACAACTTCTCAGCCGCTTCTAACGGAAAATCCTTTATATTTTCTCATTCGACCCCTCCTTTTGGCATTCGTCACAAATATATTTTAAATTTAAGTCATAGCCTGAGATTTTAATTCCCGTTTGTTTTTCCAAGTAATCTTGTAAATCAGGAAGGAAAATGTCTGATAACGCTCTACATTTCTGACATACAAGATGCTCATGCAAATGAGTAGATTTGTCAAATCTGTCGGATACATTCGCAATAGCAATTCGCCTGATTTCTCCGTCCTTCTCCATGAGTGTTAAATTTCTGTAAACAGTACCCACAGCTATGAAGGGCTGTATTTTTTTTGCTTTCATATATATTTCATCTGCTGTCAAATGTTTATCGGATGATTTGATAATTTCCAAAATCAATTTTCTATTTTTCGTCAAGACAAACACCTCAAAATAAGAATAAGAATCATTCTCAAATTATTATAATTTATCCATTTGACACTGTCAAGCATTTTGAGTGAATTGGGTGGATATTATTTAAGTTAAGAAAAATATTTAAGAAACCTAGTGAAGCAAGTTTTAGAGCCGGACAAGAAAAGTCATGAACCAAGCGAATTTTCGTCAAGGGGGAAAGATCTAAAAGGTAATTCCATATGAAGTGAAAAGCCTTGATTTTCATCTAAAGAGCCATAATTTATTGTCCCCCCCAACTCATGGCACATATTTTTAATTAACTTTAATCCTTTATCTGATTCAAAATTATCACTGCCTTTTCCATCATCGGTTATTATCATATTAAAGCTTGATTCGCCGGATTGCAGAATTATATATACAGTTTTTGCCTGACGTTTGGCACATGAGTTTTCAAGTGTTTCCCGGCATGTAATGTAAATTGTGTATCGGATAGGATAGGGTATGACTTTTTTTGCACCCTCAAAAAATATCTGTATATTCATGCTGCTTTTTCCCATTAAAGGCTTTTCAAGTGTTTTAACAAAGATGTCGTTTTCAATCAACTTGTTCTTCTGATAATATATTGAACTCCTTATTTCATTTAAACCATCCTTTGTAGTTTGAATCATTCTTTTTAAGTTTGCTTCAACATTACCATCCTTAATAAGGATTGACTTTCTGCATATATCTGTCATCTTAAGAATTTCTTTAAAAGTATCTTCAATAGAAGTATACAACTCTTTCAGTATCCTGTTCCGCTCATTGGTTATTGCAATCTCCTCCGCTATAAGTGATTGTCTTAAAAGTTCTTCATTAACATCCATAAGTTGTTGATTCAAAGATAATATTTCACTATTTTTATTTTCAAGTTCCGTATTGAGATTATTGAATTCTGTTACGTCTGAAAACACTATAATCTTTGATAATAACTGTCCTTTTTTATTTGAAATATGTTGTATATCAACTTTTAAAAATTTTGTTATTCCTTGATTGATGTTTAAAATTGAGTTGTCAGACTTGAATTCAGAGAGCAGCATGGAATTAAGTAAAAGTTGGCTTTCAGGTGTTTGCTTGGATATTTTCTTAAGGTGTTCTACAAACCCGAGGGCTGATTTATCTTTCTTAAGAACACCCTTTTCTGATATTAGCCTGGTGAGTGAATTGTTAAAACTAACTACATTGGAATCATCGTCTATTATCAGAACACTATCATCCATTGAGTTTATTAATGAAGAGAAGGAAACAGGAACTATGCTGAAAAAGTTGTAGCGCAATGAGCCGTAGAAAAATAAGACTGATGAAAAAAGCACAAATAACAGAGGCTTAGCCTCAATCTTCCAGCTAAATAAGAGTTGTAAAATAAGATTCATTAACAATATTGCAAATATCAAAACCATGAAGAATATTTTACGTCCTATCCTTTGTTTATCTTTATACTGTTTTTGGGAAAGAATTATTAATCCTGCAACAATATAAACCACTATTGTAAAAAACAAGGCATAATACCCCAATCCAAACCTTCTTCGGTCATTATGAGGTGCAATATACATAAATTGATGAAAATAGTTGGTTAACAGTAAAATATAAAAAATTCCATGAGGAATAAAAAGCAGGAAAATATTTTTACGCTTATTAGCCCATTTATTTTCGGTCAGATACAAACAGAATATAAGCCATCCAGGTCCCATTGTGCAAATTCCTAAATAGGAAAAACATAACGGCCCAAACCGTGTTAAATATGTGCTTGCATTAGAAATGTTTTCAAAAACAAGTCCTATTGTCCAGATAATCATAGATAAATTCATGAATATGTAGCTTTTTAAAACATTGTCCCTTTTGGCATTATGATAAACAAAGAATATCAAAAATAAGCCTATAAAAATAGTTATGACCTGTGATAGTGCAGAAATTTGCTCAGGGTTCCAGAACCTATCAAAAATTTTAAAGCTCCACTGCTCAGTATGGAAAAAATCTTTGATTTCAAAACACTCGAAAAGCTTCATGGTTTTGACACCCCCTTTATTGGTATTTCAGCCCGTACAATAAATCCTTTCTGCCTGGATTTATCAGATGTAAATAATACTTCACCGTCAATTTCCGATATCCTGTATTCTATCCCTTTTAATCCAATTCCCTTATATACTAAATCACAGCCAATTCCGTCATCAGAAATTTCAAGAATTATTCTATTATTTATTTCTTCAATTGAAACATATATGTTTTTAGCCATACCATGCTTTAAAGAGTTATTGATGGACTCCTGGCATATCCTGTAAATGTTATGACTTATCTTGTATTCTAACCTTTCTGCATCTGTATTAAGTCTAAATTCAATTGCTATGTCTGACTTTCGATAGGGTTTAATCAACTTTTTCAGCATGTCGTTAAGAGACTGCTGCTGTGTAATTATATTCTTATCATTAACTGAAGAGGTTATATTTAAAAGCAATTCCTTTGTAGTGGAAGCCATTTCTTCTAAAGCTCCTAAAGCTTCCTCTCTCCGATTTGATAATAAAAAAGTCTCGGCACATCTTGTAAGTGCAAGGTTACTGGTATAAGACTGGCCTATAGTATCATGCAACTCACTTAATATACGGTTTCTTTCTCTGGTTATAGCCAGTTCTTCAGACATTAGCGTGTGCCTAAGGATTTTCTCGTTTGTATTTTTTAATTCCAGGTTTATTTTTTTTAGTTCACAATTTTTTTGCTTAAGGTTTTGATTTAAATTATTAATTGCAGTAATATCATTAAAGGAAATAAGCTTCCCTATTTTTTTTCCTTTCCTGTTCATTACATTTTGCATCAATACAAAATACCATTTATCCAAGGTAGCATGCACATGAATGTTACCAGATACATTTTTATCCATATCCTTGAGCATAGCATCAAATATAGTCTGACTTTCCTGATCTGATACCGTAAATTGTTTTAAATTTTCGACGAATACCTCTAAAGGATCAGATTCTTTAATACTTGACACGCTTCCAAAGGAGTTCACGAAAGAAGAGTTAAAGTTTACTACATTATTTTTATTATTTGTTATTAGGATGGATAGTTCCATATTTTGAACAATAGTTGCAATTGACCTTGGAACAATATCAAAGAGTTTGTAGTCAACTGAAGCTGAATACAAAATTGTATGATGGCCTGCAAGCAGACAAAGCGGTACCAGTTCAAAGTGTCTCAAATACTGAATTCTGACATAAAAAGAAACTGGCAGAAAAGCTAAAATAAGCAAAAAAGTAATCTTGTGCTTATATGAAAACCCAGGATTTCTTGAAAAACTGTACAACAGGATAATGTTGGACAAAAATACATATACTCCTCCAAGAGCTAGTATAAAAAAGTACCCGGAATTAAAACGCATTTCAACTGAATGATATGGGCGAATACCTTCCAAATTATATAGTGGTTTGGCTATTATAAGCAGAATCATAACAGTAGGAATAACGGCTATAATATTAAATTTGGATGCTTTTTTTCTATTATTGAATGAAATAAAAGAAGCAAATATGAACCATGAATAACCTATAAAACAAAGACCGATATATGTAAACGTACAGGAAAACAGAGAGTATATAAATTCCCCTTCAGTTGAAAGCTCGAGTAAATATCCTGTAGACAATATGATTATTGATAAAGGTAAAAACAGTAAATTTATTTTTGCCTTAATACTTTTTGCTTTGAAATATATATCACAAAATAATGCAGAAGCGTAAACAAATGTTATTGCCATTAGTATATAATTTATTATTAGATTAGTCATATTTAATCTATTCCTTGCTAGTGCTTTTGAACATAATTCATTTCCAGAAATGAATTATGCAAAATGCACATCCTTTTTTCTAAGCCTTGCACGCTCTAGAAATCAATTTTGTTATGAGGCACTTTTTGTTTTAAAATACTGACTTTACTTTTAAATAATTGCAATAAGCAAATGAAGTTAAGACTAAACTAAGCTTCGTATTTAATATATTTATACGCCTTTTATTATAATATTTCAAGTAACAAACGTAATGATTTTAATTGCATTTTGTAACATTTACAGAATTTTATTCTTTACAGCAAAAAGTGAAAGTTGCATGCGATCCGTAAGATCCAGCTTTCTCAATATTTTTGATATCTGATTTCTGATGTGTCCCTCGGATATGAACATTATTTTTGATATTTCCTTATAGCTTTTACCATTAACCAGATGTCTTATAATTTCAATATCCTGTAGCGATAAGAGCGGTTTACCGCTTTTGTCAAACAATCCTTGGATGTGTTGGGTTTCTGGTTCTGATTTTTTGCTTTTTCTTGCTATAGATTCAAAAACATCCTTATGTACTGTATAAAAACCCTTATAGGCATTTTTAATAGCTGCTGTAAGCTCTTCTGGCTCAATATCCTTAAGTATGTAGCCGTCGGCTCCGCTTCCTATAGCTGCTTGAATATCCTCTTCTTCCTTGAATGTAGTCAATATCATTACTTTTATCTGAGGATACTTTTCCTTGATAATCTCCGTAGCTTCAACCCCATCAACACCAGGCATCTTAAGATCCATAAGCACTATGTCCGGAAGCAGCTCCGAGCACTTTTCAAAGGCTTCCCTCCCGTTTGATGCCGTTCCGACAACCTCGATTTCTTTACTTACTTCCAACATAAATTTTATACTGTTTCTAAGAATAGCAACATCATCAACAACCAGTACCCTAATCATCCCCATTTTTCACCTTTCAGATAAAAAATAAAAAATTACCGTATTTAAAACATTATTATATTGAACACGATAAAGATTTTGCACCGCACTTCAATTTCCTTGATTTATTATCGTGAAAATTCAATTTATCCTTGAAAATCATTTTCACGATTTATATAGTATATCAAAAAGTATCACGTAATGCTACTTTTAAGAATTTAATGCACTGAAGTGTTTTTTGAAACCGTTCTTGTATCCATTGGGGCAAGCTTGAATTTTACCGAAAAATATACTTATGCCTTAATATAAAAGGATTGTCCCACTTTTTAAAACCTGGGACAATCCTTTAAAACAATCTCATTCATTATAATTATATAATTTTACAATACTTAGGCTTTTCTAAAGATATACATGTCAACAATTTGAACATCTTTAGAATACTTAACTGAAATTTTCTTAGAATACCTGAAACTCGTAGATACGAGCTACATTGTCAGAATCGCCTTCGTCAATATAGAGTCTTACGTATCTTGCATTAAAAGGACTCAATAATCTGTCGGTAATGCCTTGCGTATTATTTGTAACTACATCCTTGTCATACCAGTTGATACCATCGTTACTTGCTTGCAATCTGAAATTTTTTGTAACATAATTGTATCCATTTCCGCTTCCCTTTTCATGAATTACCTTCCAGCGTGAAATATTGCATTGTGTTCCCAAATCCACTGAAAGCCATGAATTGAAGCCATATCCAAAGCCTGTGCACCATTTGTCATGAAGTCCATTCACAGAGCCGTTTACTCCATTTGCTGGTGTTTCATAAGAAAGATATCTGCTTGCAGTTGCTGGTTTATTCAATGCATAGTTTTTTGAATAGCAATATACTTCATACATATACTTATTGATTTTTGAGGTCAACTCGTCCACCAAATCGCAAATCTGCTTAGAAACCTTGTCGTTGACTGGGTAATTTACATTAATATATTCGAGGCTTAAGAATATTCTTTTTGTTACCGGATCATCATAGAATCTGAAGAAGAAGGTTATATCTCCCGAGCAAGAAGAATACCAGTTTGAACCACCTTTGTCCTTTGCATATATTGAACCATTAATCCCCACCTTGACAGATGTTGTAAAATTATTTATATCAAGGTAGTCACAGCTTGCATTCATGCCTAAATAAATCGATAAGCTGTCGAAGAACTCTTTAGTATACGAGTCGGTAAAGCTTTTGCTATAACTCGTTGGCATATATTCCTTGATTGCAGGGCCTATTTCTTTTGTGATTCTTGCTTTCCACCAATCATTATTAACCCTTACAGGACTATTGAGTGGAGTGTATATTTTCTCCCCTGAGGGTAGAGTAATAATTTCACTTCTTTTCTCTTCCAATTTGGAAGTCATTTTATTGCGGATTTCATCTTTGATCATCGAATTGATATAGTCGTCAAGCCCTGGAATGTTGGATCCCCATCCGCCATACTTTGCATAAATATCCATGATATAATTGTCTAATTTAAGATAAAAATTGTCATTGTCACTGACAAGTGCATAATCGATCGAAAGATTTATATGAGAATCCAAATCCCAAGATGTGCCATATCTAACTACAGAAGTCACTTCAAAAACAATTAAAATTTGCATGGTTCCAGTTTCAGGCAAGAACTCTACACGTGCAAGTGTAATTCTATAGCTGGCACCAGCATCATCAAGACCTTGCTTTATGCCTTCAATTGCTTCTTGTTTTATCTGCTCAAGAGGTGCTGTACCAAATTTGTTTACAAAACTATTGAAAGTAAATGGCACCATACCGGAGGGAATTGAATTTTGGAAAGTAATCGAACGTTTTATGTTTTTTGTATTGTATACCTCAATTTCAAATAGCCAATTTCCATAAATCCTTATTTTACTGGCAACCCTTGAATCGAAGTAAAATGCTTTATACTTTGGATTTTTTTCTACTATACAACTATTTAGATCTACCGTAGTCCATTGGTTATTTGTAAAAGTCTGAATCCCACTTACTGTTCCGACACTATCGACTGGTATATATGCTACAACTTTGTTTATCATATAGCTATTCCCCAGATCAATGTCTGCATAACTGTTAGATGCTGAAACAGGGTACCAAACATTGTAATTATGTCCGTAATACCCGCCGCTTGATGATGTCTCAACTGGCACCATAGCTTGGTCTCCGGTATATCCGTTAACCAGACATGAAGCATCATTACTGGTGCGATTAACTGGCCATGACCCGTGCTGGATTGAATAAGTTCCACGAAATGTATACGCTAATGACCCTGATGCCGGTCTATTTAGTGCTACATTTTGTCCCTCCGTCGGAGTAACATATGTGTCGGCAAACACTGTAAATGGTACTACCTGAGTAAAAAGGGCAATACTTAGAAGTGCTGTGATGAGCTTGAATTTCAGTTTTTTAATCATAATAGCCTCCCCAATTATTTAATATTTGTTTATACATGATAAAATTTTAAATAAAGTGAGTAGGTCATTCAAGTAACAAATGTCATTCCTTTTTCATCAGTTTATCATACCTTTATTTGTATTATTAACAGTTTGTCATAAAGTATCATATAACAATTGAATGATGCTACTTGTTCAAGAACTTATATAAATTCTCGTCCCCAAAAGCCTCATTTCTTGTATTTACTTCAATGTCAGCTTCCCGAACCCACCATAAGCTTTACTCATTTCGGCATATAGCTCTTTGCCCAATAAGGTTTTATATATTTCATCGGCCTTTTTTTCAGGGTCAACATCTTTAAACTGCTCCGGGTAAAGCACTTTGCCAATATAGTATGCATCTGCGATTGCGGTATCAATGTTTGTAGTATAGAAATTATATGGAAGCTGCGAATAAATTTCACCGTTTTTTACAGCCGCAAGCACTTTGTAGTATTCAGGATTTTTTTGATAATCCTGCTTGACCATCTGAAATCCGCCTCCATCAATAAAAATTTTATCCGGATTCCATTCTATCAGCTTTTCCTTATCTAGCATAATAGAGCCTGTTTTGCCTGTTTCATCTGCAACATTCCGGGCGTTCACAGCATTAAACAAAGAGTAGTTTCCCTGTGTGCTTTCAATTCCATGAGTTCCCTTCATACCTAGACCACCGACATATGCAGAAGGTTTTTTATTATCGGCAATATCCTTTGTCCTTGCATTGAGATCATTTTTACATTTCTCCATATAATCAACTATTTCCTGTGCCTTCTGTTCCATGCCAACAATTTTTCCAATCAGGTTTAATGAATTATATACTGCAGGGTCAAAGGTAGATGTATTGCCATAACTTAATGCAACTACAGGTATACCCGTTTTTGTTTGCAGCTTGTCTGCTGAAGCCTTATCTGACGCATAAGTGCTAAAAATAACCTCTGGCCTTACCGCAAGTAATTTTTCAGGGTCCGGTGCATTATTAGGGCCTCCGAGCCCTATAACAGGCAGGTTTGCCAGTGACGGATTTGCCATTACATAGGGTTTGCCAGCAGCTTGGTTTTTGTCCATCTCTTCAACCCCAACTATCATATCGATATTGTTAAAATAGCAGCACAATCTTAGAGCTCCGGGGCCAATGGCTACTACTCTTTTTAGCTGTGCATTGATTTCCACCTTTCTACCTAAGGCATCAGTCACAATAGTTTTCTGTGAATTTTGAGCTGTATCAGGAAAAGTTTTTTTATCACATCCCACACAAACTAATAACATGCAAACAAGTAATGTAATTATTAAAGATAATTTTCTTCTATTCATCTCACACATCCTATAACTTTTTATATCTATATAAATCACGAAAATGATTATACATTGGAAATTTTGATTTTCGTGATATTGTATTAAGGAAATTGAAGTGCGATGTAAAATCTTTATCGCGTTCAATATATGATATTCTTTCGTGCTACACGGGTATTACAACAGGAATTTCCCCGACTTTTTTTATAATTACCGGAACTGAATAAACACTTTCTATATTTTCAGGTGTCATTACCTCAATGCCCCCTGCTGCGTATATCTCTCCGTCTTTTATAAGCAGAAATTTATCTGCAAATCTTATGGCGAGATTCAAGTCATGCATTGTAACTACCGCTGCCATTTGCTGTTCTTTGGCAACTTTTTTTATGATATTTGCAACTTCCAACTGATTTTTTAAATCCAGACTGCTTGTAGGCTCATCAAGCAAGAGTAATTCGGGTTTCTGTGCCAACGCCCTTGCAATTATCACTTTTTGCTGTTCTCCTCCGCTCAGTTCATCAAGATACCTGAGTGCGTATTCTGAAAGTTCCAGAGTGCTTAATGCATCCTGTACAATTTCCAGATCACTTTCAGAGGCCTCCCATTGGATGTATGGCTTTCTTCCTAAAAGCACTGCATCAAATACAGTGGTTCTTATGTTTTCATTTCGTTGAGCAACATAGCCTATTCTTTTTGCAAGTTCCCTCCTGCTGAGTTTGAAGGCCTCATCGTCTTTTATATAAACAGCTCCCTTATGAGGTTTCAATACCCTATTTATACATTTTAAAAGAGTTGATTTTCCTGCTCCATTAATCCCAAGTACTGCCAAAAAATCTCCTTTTGAAATTGAGAAGCTTATATTTTTTATTACTGAACGGCTTGGATAATCAAATGCCAGGCCTTTGACTGAAAGAATCATTTTCTTTTATACCCCCTTGCCAGTAAATATAGAAACAACGGGGCACCCAAAAACGAAGTTAAGGCTCCTACCGGAAGCACAACAGGTGATATCATTGTCCTGGCAAGAGTGTCCGATATCAATAGCAACAACGATCCAGTCAAGGCAGACGCGGGAATCAGATATCGGTGGTCTCCGCCTACAAATCTTCTCATAATCTGAGGCCCCACCAATCCTATAAAGCCCACAACTCCAAGAAATGAAACGGCTACAGCAGTGATAAGCGAGGAAACAAACATCCCCCCCATACGGACATTTTCAACATGTACTCCTAAACTTTTGGCTGTTTCTGCACCACTATCAAATGCATTATAGTCCCATCTTCTCAGTATAAAATATACAGCTGCCAAAGTAATTACAACTGCCAAAATTGTAACTTCCCTCCACGATGCCCTTCCAAGATCTCCAAAAGTCCAGAAAACCGCCGCAGCAATTTGAACATCCTGGGCAAAATACTGGATCAGTATGGTTCCTGCCGAAAACAGTGAGCTTAGGGCAACACCAGACAGTACCATCGCCTCCGGCGAAAAGCCTCTGAACCTTGCCAGCATGAGAATAATGATTGTACCTATCATTGCTGTAACAAAAGCAAAAACCGTAACCATGTATGGATTATTTATAACAACTGCATCAGTTCCCGTACTCTGAATACTTCCGGCTCCAAATACAATGATTGCAAGGTTTGCTCCAAACGCAGCTGCATTTGATATCCCCAAGGTCGAAGGGGATGCAAGTGGATTTCTAAGATTGTTCTGCATTACACAGCCTGCTACTGACAAACCCGCTCCGGCAATAATTGCAGCCAAAATCCTCGGCAAGCGGATCTGCCATATGACAATGCCCGATATATCTGTTCCACTACCCATGATTGCCTTTATTATCTCAAATACCTTCAGGTTTGTTGAACCTGCATTTATTGCCAAAATTGACACTAGAATAATGAGTATAAAAAGTACTATTATTGTAATCCTTTTTCGTAATATATATTTATTGTACAAAACAGTCCGGCTATTTTCGCCTACTGTTGATTTCAACTGATTCAAATACTATCGAAGCCTCCTTAGCTTTACTTTCCAATCCAACTGATTTTCCCTAAGAACCTCTTTAACAAAGTCCATATCCACGTGTTATATTGAACTCGATAATGATTTTACATCGCGCTTCAATTTCCTTGATTTATTATAATGAAAATTCAATTTGTCAATGTAAAACCATCTTTACAATTTATATTCCCGGCCTACCAACCTCGTGAATAATCTTTAAAGCAGTCAAGGCAAACCTTTTTACCGTCATTTATTCTTATCTTATGCTCAGGTGCACCCTCACCACAAATTTCACATATGACAGTAGTGAATCGCCGTGCTTTTTCCGGCAATTTGAAGTTTGGTGTGCTGAAAATAAAAACTTCATCTATCGGAGAATTCAATATATATTCCTGACGCTGCTCACGGGTCATTTCGCCATTAAAAGGCTTTAAAATCATCCGGAGACTTTTCCCATTAGACCTGTTGTAAAAACTGAATGCCATTTTCCCAGTACCCTTGTATATAAGGTTACCTTTACCGAAGGTACACCCCGTGATAACCTGAACAGCATCTACTCCGCATGCATCATTTTCAGTAACACACACAACCTCCTCATCCTTTGAAAACGCAAGCCCCATCTTTTCCATAGCAGCTTCACAAGCCTTAAAACCTATTGCCAGACCAGGACATTCATGTCCATGAAATTCCACTGATTTTTTCCATAATTCCTTGTTCATATTTATCCCCTTTCACAAAAATAAAAACCACAAACAGAGCCGTTCCTTACGGCATCCCTTCATGGTTTGTTTTTATCGCTGTTAACACTTAATTCTAAAGCCTTCCTGACTTTATTTTCATGTTTTACTTTAGCATACTGAATAAAATATGTCAAATACCATATACAGTTTACAAAACTTATATTTATTTTTCATTATACTCGTAACACTTGAATTTTATCTTACATATGTTAGTGTAGGGAAAGTTTTTTTCCCGCCATTTATTATAGATAAATAACAACTAGACATAACTTAGTGTAGGAGGATTCCAATATGATGAATGAAAATTATATCCCTTTAAATTTATTACCTATAGGCAAAAAAGCTACAGTAAAAAACCTTACTTCTGATGGCATTATCCGCAGAAGGATGCTTGATCTTGGATTAATTGCAGATACTGAAGTAGAAGCCCTTCAGAAAAGTCCTTCGGGTGATCCGACTGCTTATCATATTCGGGGAGCTGTAATCGCCTTGCGTTCAGAGGAAGCACAAAAAATCATGGTAGAATTAAACTGAAAGTATAACAGCCTAAGGGGGGCTTAAAAATGGGACTTACAAACCAGTCCACTGGTGCAGGTGTACTTGATAGTGAACTTAGAATTGAACATACTGCACCAAATGAAAAAATCATTGCACTTGCAGGAAATCCCAATGTAGGAAAAAGCACAGTTTTTAACAGTCTGACAGGTCTTAATCAACATACTGGAAATTGGCCCGGCAAGACAGTAACAAATGCCCAGGGAAAATATAAATATAAAGACAGGAATTTTATCATGATAGATATACCTGGCACTTATTCCCTAATGGCTAACTCAGCTGAAGAAGAGGTCGCAAGAGACTTTGTGTGCTTTGGCAAACCCGATGCAACTATTGTAGTAGCTGACGCAACATCACTCGAAAGAAACCTGAACCTTGTGCTTCAGACTCTGGAAATTACCAATAAGGTAGTTGTATGTGTTAACCTTATTGATGAAGCAGAACGAAAAAAGATAAAAATAAATTTCACTGAGCTTTCAAGACGTATAGGGGTTCCTGTAATTCCCACTAACGCCCGGAGTAATAAAGGCCTCGATGAATTGATGTACGCCGTTTATGATGTTGCCCTAAATAACATTTCTACAAACCCCATTACTATTACATATGACGATCTTATAGAAGATTCAGTAAATTTGCTTCAACCTAAAATCGAAGAGTTGGTAGGCGGAAAAATCAACAACCGATGGGTAGCACTCAAGCTTCTCGACGGGGATCCTGCTCTGTTAGAATCCTTGAATAAATATCTGGGCTTTAATCTCCTCGATAATACCGAGCTTCTGGCACTTCTCAACTCAATAAGAAAAGACCTTGCCAATAACGGTATAAAAAATGATCAATTGAGAGATATGATCGTGTCGAGACTTGTACATTTAGCTGAGGATATAAGCAGTAGTGTTGTAACCTTTGAAAACAAGAATTACAAGCAATCAGACAGGAGAATCGACAGAATACTTACTTCAAGGATTTTTGGCATTCCCATCATGTTAGGGCTTCTGGCAATAATCTTTTGGCTCACGATAGCAGGTTCAAATATACCTTCTGGAATAATTGCAGATTTCCTTTTTGGAATTGAGGCCAAATTAACAGAACTCTTTATATCAGCGGGTTCACCTCAATGGCTCCATGGTATATTAATCCTTGGCATGTACCGGACACTGGCATGGGTTGTATCGGTTATGCTACCGCCAATGGCAATATTCTTTCCATTGTTTACGCTGCTTGAAGACCTCGGTTACTTACCAAGGATTGCTTTTAACCTTGATAACTTCTTTAAAAAAGCTTGTGCCCATGGAAAGCAAGCATTGACCATGTGCATGGTTAAACAGAAAATGTGAGGCTTTAGGAAGGCTTGTTAATAGCATTATTCCTATACTTGAACCAATTTTGAACGAATTTCACTTGACGTTCTTATAGAACTCACAATTCTAAATCTTGAATACAATAGCTTATGCAGTTGTTTTCTGAAACAAATCATATTTTTCTATATTAATTTACCAAGGTTTAAAAACTTTCGTAAGTGCTGTAATATAAATGATATTTGTTTTAGTATTTTTATTTTATATTCCTTGTTAAAGTTTTTGTATATATTCCGATAATCTATATGAATAATTGTAGATAACAAACTGTTAAGATTAATATACCATTGGGGTGCATATTTTAATAGTGCACCATATTATGGAAAGGACATTGCGTAGAGGCTATAGAGAATGTAAACGAAGCGAAGGAAAAGTCGAATCACTGTTTGAGCGAAGCGAGTTTGATTCGACCCGTAG
>JAEWSG010000149.1 GCA_023398495.1 Bacillota bacterium | reverse complement strand
TAATTCATATTATGTACCCTCTTTCGTTAATTAGTGATAAGTGCTTGCAAGCTCCTTATACACAGTATTTTAACAGAGGGTACTTTTATTTTCAAAGGTCATCAAACTTTATTACAGGAATGCTAATCTTATTTCAGTTGCTGCAATTGAAAATAATGGAGCTATTGCATCGTTTTCAAATTACGGTCAAGATATTGATGTGGCGGCACCTGGAGTTAATATTCTAAGCACTTTACCCGAAAATAAATATGGTGTATTAAGTGGTACCTCTATGTCTTCGCCTCTAGTAGCTGGAACAGCGGCTTTATTAAAGAGTTATAGTCAGGATATTTCAGTCAATGATATAGTTGATAGAATTAAAAGATGTGTTGTTGTTTCTAGCGATTTGACAGGTTTAATATCATCAGAAGGCAGAGTTGACGCAGGGGCTGTTATAAATAACTTGATTCCTGAACCTGAAATTTCTAGCACCACTACGCCAAAGTTATCTCCTACACCTTCTCCTACAAGTACATATGAAATTGAAAAAAATATTGAAGAGGTGATCGGTTTACCTAAAGATAACTCCCTTGAAGCGAATGGAAAAACAATTAAACCGTTCATAGCTAATAATATTGTTGTATCCTCTAATGGAAATAAAAAAATACCGAAAGAAAATGGATTGGATTCTGTCAGATCAGATATTAATGCACAGGATATATCGCCTTTGTCATATATTAGTGAGGTAATACCGAATAACACTTCTTCTGCTGCGACGGCTGTTAATATTGGGACTGTTAGTGGTAGTGCATCTGCTGAATTTGACAGAGACTGGTATATGGTAAATCTTGAAGCAAATAAGGAGTATACTATAGGATTGAAAGGGATTCAACAGGGGGATGATATTGACTTAGTTGTGTATAATACAAATCTTTCAAGAGTGGGTTATTCCAATTATTCGGGGCAATCTGACGAGACAGTTACGTTTACTACAACTACAGCAGGATATTACTATATCTTTAATTACTGTTATACTTATGGGATATCTAGTACTCATAATTATCAACTACTTATTTATCCTAATGATATAGCAGCTGATTCTTACGAGCCTAATGAAAGCTTGAATACAGCAACAGCAATAACAAATAATGAGCCTATAAATGCTACAATAAATATAAATACCGATGAAGACTGGTACGTATATGAAACCGATAAAACAGGAAAGTTAACGGTTACAGTTGATAATATACCAACAAACTGTGATTATGACGTATGGGTTGTTGATGCTAATAACAACACAATTGGTGGGTCTGCATTCTCTGGAAATACGTCTGAGAAAGCAAATGTTAAAATAAATACACCGGGAAAGTATTATATAAGAGTCTATTCATGGATTGGTTCCGATCCAGAATCAAATTATGAACTAAAGGCAGTTATTGTTGAGCCTGATGCATATGAAATTAATGACTATTACTATCAAGGTACTTCAATACAGCTAGGAGACGATGTTGCTGCAACTATTGATAATAAACGGGATGAAGATTGGTACATTGTAAATGTAAATGAATCTGGATATTATGTATTCGGTCTTCAAAATGTACCGTCAGGAACAGACTATGACATGTATTTGTTTGACACATCTAACGCATATATTTCAAGTTCGACTAAGACTGGAAATTCTAGAGAATACATGAAAGTATTTTTGAGCTCAGGTTTATATTATGTGAAGATATATTCGTATAATGGGTTTTCAGATTCTTCAAATTATTTATTTGAGTATAACAAGGAAAAAGTGATATCTCTTGAATTAGATAAAACAAATGCAAATATCGGGGAGGTAGTTACTGCAACACTGAATGTAAAAGACATTCAGAATATAGCAGGATACCAGGTTAGTATCAAGTATAATCCTTTTGTATTGAGGCCAGTAAATCCTAATACCGGAATTGCGTATTCTGAAGAGACATATCCGGAAGCAGGTAATGTTTTGATTAATACTGAGTATTCAAGGCTTCAATTAGTTGAACATGATTTTGACGCTGGAACTCTAAGTTTTGGTGCATGTTATCAGGATCTTGATGGCTATAAATTGTCTGGAAATGCGGAATCAGGTGGAAGCCTGGCAACAATTGGTTTTGAGGTATTAAAGAATTACTCTACACAGATTGAAATTGAAGGGAAAACCCCATCACAAGAAGGTATAATGCTGTTTAATTGGGATGGGGATAAAATAAGTAAGAATGATTACATAGTGGTTCAACCCGATATTGTAAACCAATATGCTCCGAGGTTTGAATATCTAAGTGATTTGTTAAGTTTTGATGCAGCTTCGGTAGCACCAAATGTTGAAGCCTTGGAAGAAGTTCCTGAAAATTATACAATAAGCGGTTGTATTGCAGAACCGGCTATGCTTAGTGGTGCAGAACAAAGAGCTTCAATAATGTCAGGAATTAATGTTGAATTAGTTGGAACTGGGTATTCAGCTATAACAGATATAAATGGTCAGTTTGAAATTGTTGTTCCAAGTAACATGGGAAATTATAGATTTAAAATCAGTAAAAATAATTTTTTGACTCGTGATGTTGATGTTCAGGAAGTATTACTACTTAACTCTAATTTTAAGCTTGGTTCAGTTGAAGAACCTCTCCAATTATGGCTTGGAGATATAGTTATAAATGGAGTACAAGATAATGCTATAAACTTAGAAGACATTGTGCAAATTTGTAAAGCATTTAACACTGCTGTGGGTGACAACAAGTATGTTGAAAGTTTCGACATAAACATGGATACAGCAGTTAATATGGAAGATGTTGTGATTATTGCTAAACATTTTAATAAGTGCTATCTGGACTATAACTTAGTAGACCCAATTAAAGTGAAATTGCTGGAAGACGCATCATTTCCACAACTAGATTTAGTAAAAAAAGGTATAGAGCTTGATTTGAATGGAAAAGTTCTAACTGTGAATAACTTAAGAAATCAGGGCTCTATTTACTTGAATGGTGGGGTTATAAATGTAAATGGTGACTTTACACAGGCAAAGGAAGACAAAGGTGCTATAGATCTTTGCGGCGGAAGAATTTATGTAGATGGTAATGTTCAATTGCATAGTGGGTTGCTTTATATTAATGGCGGATACATGACAGTTGAGGGGGAATTCATTTTACTTGATAATGCCGTACTTAATATGACTGACAAAAATGATTACTTATTGGTTAATGGAAATTTAAAAATGCAAACTACAAATAGCCTTCTTGATTGCCTTGAAAGTGGAATACTGGAATTCAAAGGTACATATTTTACTATTGACCCATCAACAAAAGAATTTGTGGCAGGTGGTATTCATAAACTGGTTTTATCAGGAGATACAAAACAGACTGTTATTTTTGGTAATGATAGTGAACATAATTACTTTTTTAATGAAGTAATCCTTACAAAGCCTGATAACGAAAATAATTATTCTTTCATACCGACAAATCACACCTATTGTAATTACACGTCTATAAATGAGAGATGGGGAGTGGAATTACCATACGTTCAATGGCCGACGGATTCAACCCACATAACTTTGGAATTTGGGCAAGTAGATGATATATATGCAGGTTATCATAGAGGCTTGGACATTCAGGGGTATTCAGGAGATAATGTCTATTCCGCAGTTGATGGACAGGTCGTATATTCTGGCAATATGGATGGATATGGTAATATAGTTATAATAAACTCGGTTTATAATGGGACAAAAATTCAGACAAGGTATGCTCATTTGGCTGATGAGACAATAACTGTTACAGCGGGTTCTAGTGTAAGCCAGGGAGAAATAATAGGAAGTGTTGGTGATACTGGGACAACTACAGGAGGATATCTACTTCATTTTGAAGTGCTTGAATCTACAAATGGACTTGATTGCGAACTAGATGGCAGTAATACTATAAATAAAGACCCATTAGAATATACAAATCCAGCCGGTGGTGATTATCAATATTTACTTGAACCCTTTGCAATAGGTAAAGTACCTGGTGATACAATAGATTTTGGTACAACTACAGTTACAACTAATTCCGCAACTGTAAGTTCGGTTGTCTATGCTGCAGGCAATGTATCTATTACTGACGAAAATTATATAAAGAATATTGTACCTGTAAACGGACAAGTTTATCTCAGACATGCCGTAGAAAAGATGTGTGGGGGTAAATCTAAAGTCACTTTGGGCATACTCAGTTGGAATGATACAACAAAAACGGCTACTGTTAGGTTGGAAAATAAAACCATGGAATATGGGGAATCATTAAATAATGCCCAATTAATCGGAGGACGTTTGCTAGTTAATTACAACCTTTTCCTTGATTTCTTTTATCCTGGATGGGGTACTGACAAAGTTAAGTATATCCATGTAAATTGGAAAAATGATAAAGACATTCAAGGTTGTACAACTTTTGAAAGTAGTAATTTATATAGAAGTTCAAATGGAAAGCCACTGGTAAAGTTAGTTGATGTAGCAAATGCATTTCGTGAAAGTGGAAATAGCTCGGCTATTGAACACAGTTTGGATTATAAGATGTTTTCAGCAGTATTTTTCAAAAAGAGCACTGATCCTGAACGTAAATATAACGATAGAATTAAATTTACATTCAATTTATCTACTAAAAAAGTAACTACTGAAAATTTAAGTGATGAAACAAATGATATTATTGAAATTAGCGGTATTGCGTTTTCATCATATAAATGGGATTTTAATGGTGAAACCATGATCATGGTTGACCCTGTAGCTCTTGCAAACTGTTTAGATAGTGATGTTACATCAGTAAGATTAAGGGATGGAAGCAGAGGATATTCAATATATTCAACTGCAATTTTAGAAGATTACTCAAACATTCAAAGTATAGCTTCCGTTACGATGGGTTTTCTACCAGGTATTGGAGATCTAAAAGACATACAGTAAGCTGCAACTGGAGTGGATATAATTACAGGTCAAGAGTTAGATCCTGGTGATCGCGTAGTAACTACTATTTGTGTACTTTTGCCAATAATTAATGGAAAGACAGTTAGAATTGTCAAGAAGGGTTTTAGCAAAATTTCTAATGTATTACATTATGGAGATGTAAATACAATAAACAAAGTTAGACGGTTATCAAATGTAGCAGAGGCAGTTGATGACATAAAGGATACACTTAAGGCTGAACCTGAAGAGATTTTTGAGAATATCAAATCAGTAGTTGTAAATGGGGATGAAGTCACAATAACAAAAATGGATGGGTTAGAATTCGCTGACTCAAAAAGTGCATTAAAAAATGATTTGCTTGAAGAGGGTTTGAATAATGAGGCAGTAGACAATGCAATGAAATGCTTGACAGATGGCTGCTTCTCCGGAGACACTCAGGTAATGACAAAAAGTGGACTTAAAAGAATTGACCAGATACAAGAAGGCGAATATGTATTGGCAAAGGATGTAAACAATAATATAATTGATTATAGGGAAGTAAAGCAAGTTTACATCAAGAGTACATACGAGTTTATACACTTAAAATTAGAGGACGAGGAGATAAAAACAACTGCATCCCATCTATTCTTTACAGATAGTGGGTGGTGGAAGGCAGCAAGGAATTTAAAGCCTGGTGACCAGATAGTAAACTCCAAGGGTGAACTTAAAACGCTGTTATCAACTAGCTTGGAGGAATTAGATCAGCCGGAAAGTATATATAACCTTAATGTTGATGAGTTCCATACTTACTTTGTAGGCAGCCAAGGGCTATTGGTGCATAATGATTGTACAGCAGACATGATGGCAGCAGGTAGAGAAGCTATCGAGAAGGCAAGATTAAAAGGAATAACTGATTCAAAATTTCTTTCAGATATAGGTTCTGCATCTGCAGAAGCTATTGAAAGAGCTGTGGCACGTGGCGTAACTGATTCTACAGAGTTAGCAAGAATTGGAAAGGCTGTAGGTGATGCAGTTAGCAGTATAAAGGTTTTAAGCCACTTTGATGAAATTGCACAAATAACAGATTTAGTCCACTTAGATGATGCTACAAGAGCTATTGCAAAAAGGTTACGAAACATGATTGAGTCTGGTGAGATTAGAAAGATTACAGGCGGAAAAATCGATGCGAATGTTGTCAATGTGGTGGTTGATAAAATAACTGGAAAAGTGTATTATGGCATTAGTGGATTTAGTCAGAATCCTACAAGAAGAGCTGAAATATTTGGATTTTTACAGGATAGAATAAAGGCGGTTGGTGAACCGCTAATGAACTATCCTCTCGATAATTGTGGAGAGTTCAATGCTATAAATAATGCTCTTTTTAATGGTTGTAGTATAACAAATTTATTATCATACAGCATTAGAATATATGATGGAATATTTTGGCCTGCATGTGATAATTGTCATGCTTTATATGATGGATTCATAACATATTTACTGGAGTGATAAAAATGGAAACTGTTGTTGACTTGTTACTAAGTTCAGGCTGGAACTATGATAGGAATATCGATATATCAGAAATGGAAAAAGTTTTAATTGAAAATGGGTACAAAGTCTTTGATAAAGCAAAAAACTTTTTAAAAGAATATGGGCTATTAAAGATAATATTTAAGAATCCTCGGAATAACAAATATTTAGACACAATAGAGATTAATCCCAAAAGCGTAGGGGTTTATAGCTCTGTTATATCCGCATATGCAAGGCATTGCAGTAAGGCAATGGTTCCAATAGCAAGTTTGCCTCAACAATGTATGACTATTTGTATAACTGAGGATGGAGAATTTTATGGGGGATATGATGATTGGTTATTAAAATTAGGCAATAATTTTAATGAGGCATTATATAATTTGATTACTGGTGTTAAGATACGACCTGATATGGTAAAACTTGATGATTAAATTATATTCGCAATGTATTATAAATAAGACTTTTAGTTAATTATTAAGTGCTACTAAAATGGAATGGAATCAACCAATTTTAGTAGTACTTTTCTTTTAGAGTAGCCTGAATCTTCAATAACAGAAACATTTCCAGTTTCCAGTAGCTAAAACGCCCGAAAACTCAATAGTAAATATACATTCTTTACAGATAGTGGGTGGTGGAAGGCAGCAAGGAATTTAAAGCCTGGTGACCAGATAGTAAACTCCAAGGGTGAACTTAAAACGCTGTTATCAACTAGCCTGGAGGAATTAGATCAGCCGGAAAGCATATATAACCTTAATGTTGATGAGTTCCATACTTACTTTGTAGGTAGCCAAGGGCTCTTGGTGCATAATGACTGTACTGAGGCTATGACTGCCTTAAAAAGACTAATTCTTGAAGCAATTGAGAACACCAAAAGTATAACTAAAAAATGGGGTGACTTTAAATGCGTCGAGTGTGCAGATGAAGTTAAGAATATGTTAATAAGTAAAGGTTTAAATGGTAAACAATTATTTAATATCTGGAGCGATATAGCTAATAAAAACATTAGTACGAATGGGTTTCATACAGGGATTCTGCTTGATGGAAAGGTATATGATAACATATTTAAAGATGGAATTTTATTAGAAGATTGGCTTACAGATTTACATTGTCCAGGTATTTTAAATAGAACAGACATTGACTTTTAAGAATTATTTAAACAAACCAATTTCAGGAGGTGGTTGCAATCGATGCGAATAATGAACTGAGGTTATTACTAGAAGAAATAAAAAAGAGACCTAGTATGTATATTGGTAGTAAATCATTATCAAATTTACGCATATATATTGATGGCTTTTTATACGGCATATGTACAACTTCAGGGAAGGAAAATTTAACAAGTTTCCTCTTTGGCTTTCAAGAGTGGATAGCAAATAAATTTGATGTTAAAACAATGCAACACTGGAGTTCAATTATAAGGTTTTTCTCTGTTGATGATATTGAAGCATTTGACAAATTTTACGAATTATTAAATGAGTATTCACAATGGCAATAATTATAATTTTTAGGTAAACGTCATAACAAAAAGTCCCAAGTTTAGAACGCTGGGGACTTTTTGTTTCATAGAAAATAAAACCAATATAAAGTTATACAGGTGTCCAACAAGTTTTGAGCGGCTTTATTACCTGTGAATCCTGTTTTTGATGTACCTAGAGTTAACAGTGATTTGGTTATTGAAGGAATATAAACTCTGAATATAAGATTTTAAATGATATAGCTGCTAAACTTGGAAATAATATAAGTGTATCAGGTACAATAAAGCTTTTTACTGATAGAATTCCATGTCCAAGTTGCTCAAGAGTTATGAACCTATTTATGGCCAAATATAAGAATATTGCAATAGAAGTAATTGACAATGGAGGAACTATCTTATACTAAGATTGTGGAGGTATAAAATGAAAAATTGGGATTATCTAGAATTAATTGAAGCTGTTACTGAAAATTTTAATTCTTTTGTTAAAATAGGGAGCACCATAGGAGAAGCTATAGAAAGATGTTTTTATGAGTTTGAAAGTGCTGTCAATGATGGCCTTTGTGAAAGGGTTATTATACACTCAACCATTATTATGCAATTACCTGAAAAGAGCAGAATTTCAAAAAGGCAATTTGACAAGCTTTATGAATCAGTAAAATCATATGAAAGTTCAAAAGTATTTCATGAAATCAATAATAATGAAGCAGAGCTACTTAACTCACAAGTAAAAGCTGCTACTAAAAAAATATTAGAAATGAAAAGTTTTACTTAAGTGACTATAAATATAAGAGTTTTTTGTTTTCTATATTTGGTACGAGTAGTGGAATTATGGTGGTGAGAATTTACTCCGTTATAACAAAAAAAACAGGGTTTTAGAGAAGATTCAAATAAGAAAGTTTACAATTTAACCCCGACTGTAGCAACACAAGTTCGGGGTCTTTCTTTACTCAATAGTAGAAGTCTTTTCCCATTTTATTAATATAAAGAAGATTCACGGGACAAAGGTGCAGGTGAGACTGCTGAGAAAGTGCCGCTTTTTCAAAAATGAAAACGAAATTATAAGGGTTTTAGATCTCAAATTTCAGAAAAAAGTGACTTTGTCAGCAGTCTTGGACAGGCACTTTTTCCCTTGCTAAAAAATCCTGAGTCCTAATTAATAAAGTTAGTTTGGATCAGGTAAATTCTTGCAGGATGCAGCAGATACTGCTGTAAAATGCTTGGCAGACGGTTGCTTCTCCGGAGACACTCAGGTAATGACAAAAAGTGGACTTAAAAGAATTGACCAGATACAAGAAGGCGAATATGTATTGGCAAAGGATGTAAATAATAATATAATTGATTACAGGGAAGTAAAGCAAGTTTACATCAAGAGTACATACGAGTTTATACACTTGAAATTAGAGGACGAGGAGATAAAAACAACTGCATCCCATCTATTCTATACAGATAGTGGGTGGTTGAAGGCAGCAAGGAATTTAAAGCCCGGTGATCAGATAGTAAACTCCAAGGGTGAACTTAAAACACTTTTATCAACTAGCCTGGAGGAATTAGAATAGCCAGGAAGTATATATAACCTTAATGTTGATGAGTTCCATACTTACTTTGTAGGTAGTCAAGGCCTATTGGTGCATAATAATTGTTTTAGGAAGGACTTTACAAACGCTTTTGGTAGAGCATTATACTGGGTTGACCAAAATATAAAAAATGTCAATATAGCTATTGATAGTGCTTTGAATAATACCAATGTTGGTAAAGCATTAGAAGGTAAAGTCGCAAACTATATTAGAAATAATATCAATGAGGTAACTGGATTTGGACAACAAGTTATGAGAACAGTTGAAAAGACTATTGCGGGTGATATGGATGTAGTTACAGCAAATGCAATTATCGAGGTTAAAAAATCAATAGGTGCTGTAAGCTTTGACCAAATATGTAAGTATGCAGACCCATCACATGCAGACTTTTTAAATGGTTTAAATAAAAAAGTGATACTGTATATTGATGAAGCAGTAGATATGACAAACCTAAATAATGTAAAGCTGATAAATGATATTAAAGCTAAAGGGGTCAGTGTTGTTATTAACTCATTAGAAGGGTTAAAGGGGGTATTGAATTAAGATGGGGAGTACAGGAGTAATACTTAAGGATAAACTTGGGTTTTCAGTAGAAAAATTCATAGATGATATTAAGCGTGCCTCTGCTAATGCAAATCTTAATATTTATATCAATAACACAACTTACAATGATGATGGAAGAACTAAAGGATTGTCCATGAATTTATCAGATAATCAATTAGTACATGGAAAAGAGCAACAGATTATTATAGATATTAATAGTTATGATAAAGAATATAGTTTTAGTCACTTGTTTAAGTGGGTTGACAATGGGAAGGAGTTATTAAGAATTGCATTTATTGATTTAATTGATGGGAATGAAAGGTTATTCTATCAGTTTGTGTACCAGTTGTTCAAGATAAACCCTAATGGTTATTTATGGTTAGATGGGTATAAATGGGTTTATACTTTTGAAACACTGGAAAAATTAAGGCAATTACCTTTTGACTCTGAGTGGTGCTATAAAGACCCAAAAGAAATTCCTAACAGTTAAAACGTTTGAAATTCAGAAAACCAGATTATTTGTATGCCCCGACTGTAGAGATACAGCTTCGGGGTTTTTCTTATGTGTTGAAGCACAAAAGCAAATACAAACAACAAGAATTACATTTATCTACATAGTTGATCCCGTAGAATTAGCTCATATTGGTTGGACAGCAGCAAGGGAAATCATCGATGGTTTTAATTGGGGAACTTTTTTGAGATCATTGATTGGAGATCCACCAGATGGTATGATAAGAGCACATGCTCATCATATTTTATTTAAAGAAGGTTTAGGTGAAGCACAAAAAGCACTTGTACAAGAAGGACAGAAGATTTTATACCATTATGGAATTGACCCGATAAAAGGTGTTGAAAATTTAGTATGGGCACCGAATATTAAGGGACAACATACTACAGCCGCTTTGGAGCATATAGTTAGTGAGTTGAGGAATATTTTTAATCTTGGAGGTACTAAAAAGCAGATTGTTGAAAAACTGAAACAACTTGGTGAAGAGGCAGCTGGATTAATTAACTAAGAAAGGAGAAATATTGTGGAATTGAGAGAAGTATTTCCTGTACTAGGCACGGCTATTGAAGATGGCGACATAGAAAAAGTGACACAGATGGTTACATCTGACAATGAGATATTGCATGCTATGACACCATTTGGTACATGGTTGCATTATGCAGCATCGCAAGGTAAGCTTGAGATAGTTAAAAAATTGATTGAATTAGGTTTAGATATAAACACAAAAGGAGGGACATTTAAAGGTGGTGCGTTGCATTGTGCTGTAATAGCAGGTCATATAGATATTGTAAAGTACCTTTTATCTTGTGGTGCTGAGATGGATGTAAGCGACTCCGTTAGAAATCCTTTATTTGGAGCAATTATAAGTGGTAATCTTGACATTGTAAAATTACTTGTTGAAAGTGGCATAGACTACAAAGTCAAATATTCAGGCAATGTAATGAAAAACCATGATGCTCTGGCACATGCAAGATTGAGAGGACAAACGGAAATAGCTGAGTATTTGGAGACAATAATGAAGGATACACATGAAGCTGTTCAAGTAATCTCGCGAAATGATAGTAATCCCAATTTCAAAGATGAACTTTTGGATTTTATTCAAGCTAATTATGGGCAAATATCAAATTCTATAGGTGAAATTATTCCGGGTAGTAAAGTGGCTGTTACAGTACATATAATTCCAGCAAATGAAGAAAGAAATTATACTACCTTGATAACAACTGGTATGAGCGACCTGCCTGTTGAATCACCAGGTTCTCCATCAGGGAAATATGCTGAACTGCTCATAAAATTACCAGCAGATTGGACAATAAATGAAGAGACTATAAAAGATAGTAACTTTAATTGGCCTTTATTGTGGCTGAAACAAATAGCACATATGCCTCATACAAGCAATAAAGCTTTTTGTGAAGCAATGATTATTCCTAATGGTGAACCACCAAAACCATTTGTGGAAAATACTAAACTGTCTTCAATATTCGTTACAGGCTTAGTTTCTGAAACTAACAGTGTTGCCAAATCAATGTTCAAAACATCTCGAGGAGAAATAATTATGTTTTATACATTGGTACCAATCTATGAAGAGGAAAGGCAGTTGGCATACACACAAGGACCTTGGGAATTGATCTTTAGATTTGCAAAAAATAAGCACCACGGGGTTATAGATTTAAATCGTAAAAATTATGCAACTGAATAAATTGTACTAACCGAACGAAGAGTTACTGATATTCCGTATGCTCCCATTATGTTGTTCAGCTAAAAATTGACATAATGGGAGCAGTTTTTTAAGGAATGAAGGTAATGGATTAAACTATTCAAACATTAGCTAAAGAGCATAAAATATAAGAATATAAATATAAAACAGCAAAATGCCCGGAAAAGGTATTGATTTCTTCGACTTTGGTTGTGGATTTTCACGCTGTGCCTGCAGGTCTATTGATTAATGTTCAGCTACAGTCAGAAATTAGTGTTGTTCTTATAATTTTTGCATCCTGAAAATAACAAAAATTAAAGCACCAATGATAACAATAATAGAGATAATAATTGAAATTCTATCACTCTTTTTCATATTAGTATTGATTTTTAGTTTAACCAAATTTATTACTGTTACCAGAGAAGCCAGAGACAGAAGTAATATGCCCTCAGTAAATTCATCATTTATTAAAAAATTCAAAACATTATAAACAGCTATGGCAAGCATCAAAAGCAAATTAGCCGAAAGTTTCATTACATTGAGATTTTCAGGCGTTTCACCGTTCATTTGATCACCCTCAAATATATATTAATGTGACAATACAATTAAATCTGATTTCTTCATTATCCAAAGCAGGAACTTATATTTTGGTCATGCCTAAGTACAATACAATTATATACATAAACAATAAGTATATTCAATGAGTATTTGTGCGGGGGTCAATTTTTATTATGGCGAATTACAGCTCGAACAAAGTTGCCAATGTTTACATTATACAATGTTACCAGAATTTTATTGTCACTTTAACTTTCAATGTATGAATGATTGAATGATTTACACCACTTGCCAAGAAAGTATAATTGAGTTATAGTGTTGTTGGTTTTAGAAAAGGAAGTGTTGTTTTGTTTATATGATTAACTAAACTAATAAAATTAATCTATTTGAAAGGGAAATTAAAATGTACTTAAAAAAGAAAAAAGTATTTGCTCTATCTATGCTAATAGTATTTGCCTTATCATTTAGTAATGCATTTGCTTCTAATGATAATTTTAATAAGATAAATAAGGAGTTAAGCATTGAAACTATTGATGAGGATGCAAGTAAGGCAGATATATTAGATTCGATCAACAGCAAAATGAAGGTTATTAACGGGTCTGCCAAAGGCCTTAATTGGAAAAAAACTCCTTCTAAAAATGGAGAGTTTTATAAAATATATGTTGTGATAGAGAACTTACGTCAATACGAAAAAGGTAAGAATATTAACAAATTAATAAGCCCAAAAAGTGTTATATGGGAAACACCTGTTTTTTCTGAAGATGATGAACTTATTTCTACGATACATACAAAAAAAACTGAAGAGAACGGTAAGTGGATAACTCTTGCAGGTAATATAATACCTATTGAATATATTAAGTTTTACACTAATCCGCAGAACCTTAAGAATCTATTAACAGAGAATGGTATTGAAAAGCCAAATGAAGTGAAACATATAAGAGTTCGAGAAATATATACAGACTTTTTTTACGTTAGAAAAGGTAATGACGAGTACGGGATTCCATTTTCAAGTAAGTCGGAAGACTTGGGTATCACAAACTTAAAGGTGTATAAATTATCAGACTTAATTAGTAAATTGAGTGTGGGATATGCTGATCCAAATAAAATAATAGATTCTAATCATGGCGGCAGTTCTACTTTGGATAAAAATTTTATGACAATAGTATTTATTAGCGGTATAGGACTATTCCTGATTGTAGGGATGCTAATTGTGGTTAGAAAAAGAAAAATTGCATAGTTCTAGGAGATATATTAGTCTTGGTATGTCCAATTCAGATTTTATCGACAAAAATAATGCGGTGCACATAAGTATAATAAAGGAATTGCTGTATTGGTGCTGTTAGCATTGATGGTTAATCAATAAATAATACGATATACATTTTTATTTAAATTTGTAACTCAACTTTCCCACTTGAAAAATGGGCCTGAACATTGATAAATTAATACAAATATGTAATAAAGTATATAAAAACCCCACTTTCTTTGGTATAATAGAATTATCCAAAAACCACTAATACCAAT
>JAEWSG010000146.1 GCA_023398495.1 Bacillota bacterium | reverse complement strand
TATATTATTTAAGTGAAGAAAAATATGTAAGAAACATTGTGAAGCAAGTTGTAGAGCCTGTTAATACGACGAGGAAAGGGAGAGCATTGTCTGAGCGAAGCGAGTTTTGCTCGACCCCGAGGAGTATTTACAGGCTCTAGACTGCGAAACTTAAGTTTCTGGAATATTTTTCTTCACATTTATTACATGCACCCCATTTTCGGTGTTAACTTGCATTGCTTATACGTTTTTTATATAATTGTCTTGAAAAGTAGCTTAATAAAAGAAACTTTATGAGATAATTTGTGTACAACTTGAGGTGATATTGAGAGTTATGAACATAAAAATATTTGGAGATACACTAAGTGGGCTTCAAAAAATTCTTTTTGTCAACAAAATAGAATGTGTAAAAAGGCTTGGGATCAGTATTGACACCTTTGAAAACTGGGAGAAAGGAAGGAATCTTCCTAATGTAGGCAATTCCAGAGCAGTTAAGGGTGTTTCAATTATTAAAATTGCAGAAGTCTTTGAGCAGTGTTATCAAAAGCGTTTAAACCGAGGGTTGCTGGATAGGGAATTACTTGAGAGCCTGCTGGATGGTCTGGAACTGCCTGATAATACCAAAGTATATCTGGGAGAGTTTGTAATGGAGCCTGAATTTGCGAAGAGGCTTGTTGAAAGTGCATATGAATACCATTCGTTATGTAAAAACAGGGTTGAATTTTTGTGGAAAAAGGTAATAGAAATATATAGTGATGAAAGCAATGAGGAAAATAAAAAGAGTATTCGGCTAATAATTGGGAACAGACTTATAGACATAAGAAGTGATTTGGGAATTACACTTAAGAAGCTGGCTGAAGGAATAGTTGAGGAACTTTTAAGGAGAGATCTGGTTGATCCCATAACCGATTATACAAGGCACTATTCCTTTAAAGTTACTGACAAGAATAAAAAAAGTCATTTTATCAGAGCCGATGAAAACAAATGCCTGAAGGAAATCGAAGACTTCGGCATTGAAAATCTTGAACTCGTTGAGCGTGTTGGTGAGACAACTGTTATCATTTCTTCTAACGAAGATGTTGAAGAGATTATTTGTCCTTTTATGGAGCGCATTTTAGACAATGATACTTTAAGTGCAGAGGAATATGCTGAAAGATTTAAAATATTTAAAGATAATTTTACTATCGGCAGAATAAGCGAGTATTCAGACTATGTTATCTCAAGCAGAGTTATAGGACAGACACATGCATTGATAAATCTGGAAGACGGAAAGTATTTTATCACAGACCTTAATTCAAAAAATGGTACTTATGTTAATGGAGAACGGCTTTCGCTCGGAGAAAAGCGTGAGATATTCAATAACGATGTTATCAGTCTGGTTAATTTTAAGTATCTGTTTATAATTCCTGAAAACTAATGCTACGGGTTGCATGGCCGAGCAGTGTAGCGCAGCGGAACGACCAGGCTGCGGAACTTAAGTTTCTGGAATGTTTTTCTTTACATTTATTACATGCACCCACCAATAACAAGAAAATACGAAGCTTATGTAAATAACGTATAAAACATATACACGAATTATTTATGTATAATTATATTGCGGTTGAAATTTCAGATGTAAAGCAAATATATATAGTATCCAAACGTTATCTGATTAGATGTTGTGGTTTGCGAAATTCATGTATAGTAGATTCCTGAGTGAACAGGTTAATACTATCTATCTAGGGATAAGGGGAGATTCCTGGACGAAATGTGATAAGCATGAATTTCAAGGTTTGAAATTATAGATATTGAAAAGTTACGGGTACCTTGTAACAGAAATTGTTTTTCTCGAAAAACTAACACATTGATTCTTACAAAAAAAAGATTGGCAAAAGGGAGCTTTTTGCATACCCTTTTGACAATTGAAGAGAAAAAGTTTATACGCTTTACGAAATATATTGATAAAAAAGTATTTTCGTTATAGCCCGATAGTTCCCTTTTTGTAGTAAAAAACACTATTTTCAAAAGCTTCAAAGGTTTCAACCGGATCTTTGTCAAGATAAGAATTTTCTGTTATAAACGAGTGATACCTGTTACTGATAGTTTGTTCAAGCCAAATGGTATTGATGATAAATTCATAATATCTTTCGTTTGAATAATTGGAGTAAAAGTTTTTTTCGTTAGTAAAGAGTGGATCGTTTTTTGTTGTAAAGTAAATTGCATCCGCCAATTCCTTGATTTTAACTTCTTTTTTGATTTTTTGAAGATCGTGGTCCTCTGCTTTTATGCATAGCTTTTCATGAAATAATTTATTGAGCATCAAGGATATTTCATCATCAAAAAATCTGTATGATGTATTTCTGTAACTTTTAAGCTTTGAGCTGAAAGTGCCATCTTTAACCCCAATGATTTTAGCAGCGTAGGACTTTTTTATACCCAGTACCTTTAAAGTTGTTTGAAGAACTTTACGAGTCATATATAACTCCCCCTGACTTTTTGTAAATATTATTTATTAAAAGCTTCGGCTTTTTATTGGCTCAAAGCTCTTATTATCTATATAAGGTGATTCCAATTAACTTTCCTGCAAGTCATGTATTTTCAAGTCTTTAATTTATGCTTCTATATTATGACAAATGAAAAATAAAAGAAAGGTGAATCGGTAACCGAAGAATTTAGTGAAGACATTTACTTTATTTTACAATTGTATTTGGTATTTCTGGTTTCCTGAACATTAATAAAAGCATTAATTACTTAATTTTTGTCTAGAATATAGCATAAATACATGATATAATATGTGATTGTGGTTTAATATTCTATAAATTAGAGGTGCAAGATGTTTGATAGATTACAGGCTGCGGAGAACAGATATGAGGAAATGAATCATAAGCTTAGTGATCCGGCAGTGATTGAGAATCAGAACGAATACAGGAAATTGATGAAGGAGCATGCAGAGCTTCAGGAATTGGTTGGCAAGTATGGTGAATATAAAAGTGTCACAAAGGAGATTGCCGATGCAAAGGAGCTTCTCAATGACAAAATTGATAAAGATTTTCGTGAAATGGTCGAGATGGAACTGAAAGAAGCAGAAGTAAGTCTGGAAAAAATCAAAAAGGAACTTAAAATCCTTCTTCTTCCAAAAGACCCAAATGACGATAAAGACGTAATTGTAGAAATACGTGGAGGTGCCGGAGGTGAGGAAGCTGCTTTGTTTGCCGGCGTACTTTTCAGAATGTACACAAAATATGCTGAAAGATGTGGATGGAAAACGGAAATCCTCGATTCAAATCCTACAGAAATAGGTGGTTTTAAGGAAGTAGTGTTTGCTATTGAAGGCAGCGGAGCTTTCAGCAAGCTGAAATTTGAAAGTGGAGTGCATCGTGTGCAAAGAATACCTGAAACAGAAGCAAATGGCAGGATCCATACTTCTACCGTTACAGTAGCTGTTTTGCCGGAAGTTGAAGAGGTTGATGTTGATATAAACCCTAATGATTTACGAATAGATACCTATAGGGCATCCGGTGCGGGTGGACAGCATATTAACAAGACCGATTCTGCAATACGGATAACACATTTGCCTACAGGTATAGTTGTTTGCTGTCAGGATCAGAGGTCACAATATAAAAATAAAGACAAGGCTATGAGAGTTTTGAGATCTAAGTTGTATGAGATGGCCCAGGAACAGCAGACCAGTGAAATTGCACAGGCCAGGAAGGGTCAGGTTGGTACAGGTGACAGAAGCGAAAGAATAAGGACCTATAACTATCCTCAGGGAAGGATTACCGATCATAGAATAGGACTTACGCTTTACAAACTCGAGAGTATTTTAGATGGAGATATTGATGAGGTAATAGATACGCTGATTACTACAGATCAGACTGAGCGTCTTGGAAGCGGTGGAATTGATGATGAATTTTAGTTAAGCCCCTAAGGGCCCAAAAATGCTGTGGGAAAGTTGAGTTGGTAATGTTAAAAAGTAATTATAATTTGCCCCTAAGATGAATAGAATTTGGTATAAATTTATTTTAAGTCCAGGGCGTTAATGTCAGGTGTATTAAGCTGATTTAGCGGGATTTAGGATATGGGGGTTTATTGTGGAATATTTGATAAAAGTTACTCTTATTGGCCTTATCTCCGGTATTGCAGGTACAAGTATCGGAGGTTTAATGGCTTTTTTTGTTAAGAAAGTTGATAAGCGTTTTATAAGCTCTACTCTGGAATTTTCAGCGGGATTGATGACTTCGGTTGTATGCTTTAAACTGATACCGGAGGCATTTAATTATGGAGGAGTTAAGCTTACATTATTAGGTGTTTTTCTTGGGGTATTTGTTATACTTATAGTTGAGGAGTTTGTAGGTAGGGCTGAATTTATAAGAGTTAAAGGTAAAAATTCCGGTTTGCTGAGGGCTGGTATTGTAATGGCTGTCGGAATTGCTCTTCATAATTTTCCGGAAGGTTTTGCAGTAGGTTCAGGGTTTGAGGCCTCCTTGAGGTTGGGTGTAATGATAACTGCCGTAATTGTAATCCATGATATACCAGAAGGCATTGCAATGGCAGTCCCTATGAAAGCAGGAGGGTTCTCAAGCAAAAAGGCCTTTTTCTTTACTGTACTTTCAGGAGTGCCAATGGGTTTGGGTGCTTTGTTTGGTGCAATAATTGGAGGGATTTCAGAAAATTTTATAGGGGCATGCCTTGGCTTTGCTGCCGGAGCTATGCTTTATGTAGTATACGGAGAGCTCATGGTTGAATCAAAAAAACTTTATTTAGGCAGACTTCCTTCTATAAGTAATGTTTTAGGCATAGTTTGTGGTATAATAGTAACGACTATAAATTAGTGCTCAATAAGCAGTGGGTTTTTAAAGGAGAGAAGAGTTTTGAAAACCGAGATTATAAAAGTTGATATTGATAATATTGATATATTAAAGATAAAATACGCAGCCCAGGTTTTGAGAGATGGAGGTCTGGTGGCGTTTCCGACTGAAACTGTCTATGGACTTGGGGCGGACGCCTTGAATGAGGGGGCTGTAAAGAAGATATTTGAAGCAAAGGGAAGACCCTCGGACAATCCTCTTATAGTACATGTTGCTGATAAGAATTCTGTAGTAAATTTAGTAGCACAAATACCTGAAAAAGCATTACATTTGATGGACAAGTTCTGGCCGGGTCCGCTTACATTAGTTATGGAAAAGCTGTCGATAATTCCGGAAATTATAACTGCAGGACTTGATACTGTAGCAGTCAGAGTTCCAGCCAATCCCATTGCACTTGCATTAATAAGGGAAGCAGGAATACCAGTAGCGGCTCCAAGTGCTAATGTTTCAGGTAAACCGAGTCCGACAGATCCAAAACATGTGATTAATGACTTAAATGGTAAGGTAGATGTAATAATAGATGGAGGATTTTCTGATATAGGCGTTGAATCTACAGTTGTGGATATGGTTTTAGAACCGCCTATGTTGCTGCGCCCTGGAGGTGTTACGGTAGAACAGCTTACAAGCGTTTTGGGGCGGATTCAGATTGATACCGCTATTGCCGGGAAAAGTCTTGATGACAGGGTAATACCAAGATCACCGGGAATGAAATATAAACATTATGCACCAAAAGCAGATGTAATAATTGTAGAGGGTGAACAGGAAAAAATCGTGTTACGCATAAATGAGATGGCCAGAGACTACGAAGAAAAGGGTATTAAGGTAGGAATTCTGGCAACAGATCAGACTACTCATATGTATCCTGAGTTTTTGACCGTATCTCTTGGAAGCAGGTTGGATCCTGGGACGATAGCCGCAAATCTCTTTAAGGCTCTGAGAGCTTTTGACAAGACAGATGTAAAGGTTATATTGGCTGAGGCCGTTGATGTTTCAGGTATTGGGCTTGCTGTGATGAATAGAATGAAAAAGGCAGCAGGATATAATATTATTGAGGTATAAGTATTTATTCAGGAAATTGAATTATAGTATTGGACATTACTGGAGAGGGAGACAGGAAAATGAAAATGGTACTGTTTGTTTGTACAGGGAATACATGCAGAAGTATAATGGCTGAAGGTATATTTAATAGTGCCGTTCAAAAACAAGGGGAACGTATGGAGCGTTTTACTGCTAAATCAGCCGGTATTTCGGCTTTTGAAGGGACATGTGCCAGTACATATGCTTCAGAAGTCTTAAGAGACTGGAATATTGATATAGGATATCACAAATCAAAGCGTATAACACAGGAAGATGTTGAGGACGCTTTCTTGATATTAGCTATGACGAGGGAGCATAAAAGGGCATTGGTTAATTTCTTTCCCGCTGCAAAAAACAGGACTTATACCTTGAAAGAATATGTTTATGAAAACGGTATAGGCATAAACAGTTTTTCAATAGATATAAGCGATCCGTACGGTGGGACTGAAGAGGTTTATAGAAGATGTGCAACCGAGATAAAGGAAGCCATTGATTTATTGATCGAACGGCTTAAAGAGGTTTAGCGAGATAGCTTTGGAAAGTGGACTATAAGATTGGCACTTTTGGAGTTTTTCCTTTTGACATAAAGTTTCCAATAATATAAAATATAAGCTTGGAGGATAATATGAAAATAGCAATTGGTAATGATCATGCAGGATACAAATTAAAAGATGAAATAGTAAAATTTCTTAAACAAAACAGTTATGAAATAGTGGACTATGGAACATGTGATTCACAATCAGTTGATTATCCCGATTATGCTTTGAGTGTTGCAGAAGCTATTAGGAATGGGGAGTGTGAAAAGGGCATTATAATATGTGGAACAGGAATAGGGATTTCTGTGTCTGCAAACAAGGTGCCCGGTATAAGAGCTGCTTTATGCACTAATAGTTTTATGGCAAGAATGAGCAGAGAACACAATGATGCTAATGTACTTGCGTTAGGTGAGAGAATAGTCGGACTTGATTTGGCTATAGATATTGTTGATACTTGGCTAAAAGCTGAGTTTTTAGGGGACAGGCACCAAAAAAGAGTGAGCAAAATAGAAGCTATCGAAAAAAAATACAGCAGATAAAAGGAGTTATAACACATGGATAATGTTTTTATACTTGATCATCCGTTAATACAACATAAGATTTCGCTTTTAAGGGACAAGAATACCCAGACAAAGGAATTCAGAGAACTGGTTCTGGAAATATCCATGCTGATGGGATATGAAGTAACAAGGAACATGCCTTTAAAAGAAGTTGAAATAGAAACTCCAGTTGGGGTAGCAAAAACAAACATAATATCAGGGAAGAAGCTTGGTATAGTACCTGTATTAAGAGCTGGTCTTGGTATGGTTGATGGTATGCTTAAGCTGCTGCCTATGGCTAAAGTCGGGCATATTGGGCTGTACAGGGATCCGGAGACACTAGGGCCTGTTGAGTACTATTGCAAATTACCTGATGATGTCTCTGAAAGAGAGATAGTTGTTGTAGATCCTATGCTTGCAACAGGTGGTTCTGCGTCCGCAGCAATACAATACATAAAGGACAAAGGCGTAAACAGCATAAAATTGATGTGCCTGATAGCCTCAAAAGCTGGAATAGAAAGAATAAATAAAGATCACCCGGATGTTGCCATATATTGTGCAGCAGTAGATGATAAACTAAATGACCACGGGTATATAATTCCAGGTCTTGGGGATGCTGGAGACAGACTTTTTGGTACAAAGTAAGAAATAAGGGATAATTTTGAGGTCAAGATTTTGAGAAAAACGGACGAAATATATTTAGTATATTTCTCAGCATGGGGGGAATTTAATGAGACCGTCTTGGGACCAGTACTTTATGGAAATAGTTGAACTTATTAAAAGCAGGTCAACATGTCAAAGGCGTCAGGTAGGAGCGTTGATTGTGAAGGACAAGCGCATACTTGCAACCGGTTATAACGGTGCACCTGTGGGTTGCAGGCACTGCGACGAAGTTGGATGTTTAAGGGAAAAATTGAATGTTCCTTCCGGAGAGAGGCATGAACTTTGCAGAGCTATACATGCAGAGCAGAATGCTATTGTGCAGGCAGCTTATTCGGGTACTAGCGTTAAGGATGGAATTCTTTACGTCACAAACCAACCCTGTGTGTTGTGTGCAAAGATGGCAATAAATGCAGGAATTAAAAAAATTGTGTTTAAGGGAGATTATCCCGACAATCTTTCCATGGATTTGCTTAAAGAGGCGGGAATTAGAGTTGTTAAGTTCGAGGTAGAATAGTATTATAAAAACATTATTTTACAAAAGATTAATGTGAAGAAGGTGTTTTTGTGTTTTATGAATATTTTATATCTTTTGCCCTTGCTTTTATAGTTTCGTTTACTTCAACTCCAATAGCAAAAAAGGTTGCATTTTATATTGGAGCTGTCGACGTTCCCAAGGATGACAGAAGAATGCACAGAAAGCCTATTGCACGTTTGGGTGGATTGGCGATATTTTCAGGATTTATTATTTCATTATTGTTTGGATTGATGAGTACATTTATAGGTGTTGTAGGTATTGAACCAACAGCACATTTGTTAGGGCTACTAATAGGAGTATTTATCATAATAGGTATAGGTATTGTGGATGATATCAAACAACTAGGGCCAAAGATCAAGTTTCTGTTTCAGATATTGGCTGCATTGGCTGTGGTTTTTGTTTCACAGAATAAAATATCTGTTATCACCAATCCGTTCTCAACAGAAGGTATTATCCTAAGTGATTTTATAGCATATCCACTTACAGTTTTATGGATTGTAGGTATTACCAATGCTATAAATTTCATTGACGGACTGGATGGTCTCGCAGCGGGAGTTTCTTCCATTGCATATTTGTCACTTCTGTTTATTTCGATAATAGCAGGAGAAGTACAAACAGCGATGATTATAGCTATACTGGCAGGGTCAACACTTGGCTTTCTGCCATATAACTTTAATCCTGCGAAAATATTCATGGGGGATACCGGAGCTACATTTTTGGGATTTACGCTGGGTGTAATATCTCTGCAGGGAATGATGAAGGCTTATACAACAATAGCAATAGCTATTCCTTTATTGGTTTTAGGTTTACCATTATTTGATACCACCTTTGCCATACTAAGAAGACTTTTGCAGGGAAAATCAATTATGGCTGCAGACAGAGGACATTTACACCATAAACTCATAGATATGGGATTCAGCCAGAAACAGTCGGTTGTGACCATGTATAGTGTAAGTGGTGCTTTAGGGCTTGCTGCCATTGTTTTAGCCGATAAAGGGGCTTTAAGTGCAGTTGTACTTATTATTGCTGTATCAGTGTTTGTAATTGCAGGTTCAAAGTATATGAATGAAATTAATGATAGTCCCGATGTACAAAAGACAGTTGAGGAAGAAAAAATACCTGACTTGTCTATACCAAAAGTAAAGGATTAGGTTTAAAAGATTCCTTTACTTATAAAAATCACTAACGAACATCTTAAATATTACTTCGGAGTTTTTGCAAGGGAGGATAATTTTGGACAGATTAAAAGCAATGGTTGTTTTCGGCACAAGGCCGGAGGCAATAAAAATGGCACCTTTGGTTAAGGAATTAAAAAAATATGACCAGATTGAAACATCAGTATGTGTTACGGCACAGCACAGGCAAATGCTTGATCAGGTTCTTGAAATATTTGACATAGCTGCGGACTATGATTTGGACATAATGAAGGACAAGCAGACACTGGCAGATATTACTACAAGGGGATTGGAAGGATTAAACAGGGTTTTTGGAGAGGCTAAGCCGGATATAGTTCTTGTACACGGCGATACTACAACAACATTTGTGGGAAGTCTGGCGGCTTTTTATAACAAGATTAGTGTGGGGCATGTTGAGGCGGGACTAAGGACAAATGACAAGTATTTTCCCTATCCTGAAGAGATGAACAGAAAACTTACAGGTGTCTTAAGTGATATTCATTTTGCACCCACCAAGTCAAATAAAGCTAATTTGTTAAAGGAAAACGTAAAAGATAATAAAATATATATAACAGGCAACACTGTAATTGACGCTATTAGGACCACTGTGCACAAGGATTATGTTTTCGGGAACAGCGTACTTAAAGATATAAAATTTTCAGATAACAGAGTTATTACTGTCACAGCCCACAGGAGAGAAAACCTCGGTGAGCCGCTTGAAAATATATGTCATGCATTAAAGTATATTGCAGACAGATATGAAGATGTAGCGATAGTATATCCTGTCCATTTAAACCCTGCTGTGCAATCTGTCGCAAGAAAAATATTGGGCGGACATAGCCGTGTTCACTTAATTGATCCATTGGATGTTCAGGACATGCATAATCTTATGGATAGGTCTTATCTTATAATGACTGATTCGGGTGGATTACAAGAAGAAGCACCTTCTTTGGGTAAGCCGGTACTGGTTTTACGCAATGAGACAGAGCGACCTGAAGCTTTAGATGCAGGTACTGTTAGGCTTGCTGGTACGGATAGAGAGAATATAATAAACCTGACTTGTGAATTGCTGGATATAAAAGCGGAGTATCAGGAAATGGCAAAGGCGGTTAATCCATATGGGGATGGATTTGCTTCTTCGAGAATAGCCAAAGCATTGCTCTATGAGTTTGGATTAAGCAAAGATAAACCTACGGAGTTTTTCATCTATAGTAAATATTAAAACTTCACGAAAATATTCTAAAATGTGTTATGATTTTTAGCACATTTTTTGTTGAATAACGTTTACATGTGTGATATTATAGTAACATTATAAATTTTTTGATGCCGCCGAAGGAGCTTATTTTAGCAGTGTCGGTTTTTTTATTAGCTTTTTCAGGGAACCATAAGGATGAATAATTTGGATGATGTTGCTTTACAAAGATTTTTTAGAATAAGGACAATTATATTTTTGGTCATTTTATTAATACTGGATTTAGCGTTTATTGATAGAAAGTGGATCACTGCTGCAGGCTTAATTTTAGGTTCACTGTTTGGGATGCTGAAGTTTGCTGTTACTTCGAATTACATATCGGGTAAGCTCAGGCAGGGAGAAAAAAGGTTTAGTAAAAGAAATGGGTTGGTTAAATATTTACTGGTACAACCTGCAACTATCTTATTACTTGCAGTATCTATATATTTTAGCGTGTGGTTTTTTTTCGGGGTTGTGGGAGGCATACTGCTTTTACCCGTTATAATTTTAACAAATATAATTACTGAAGCTTTGGGTTTATCCCATAATAACTTTCAATAAGAAGGTGCAGGAATGGAAGGTTTTGGAGAAAAAATTTCAGAGGTAATGTCAAGTAATAAAATAGACATTCATTTGTTTGGGTTAACCATACAGATTTCAGATGCTGTTATAGTTATGTGGATTATTATGGCGTTCCTGATTATATTCTCGATTATCTTTACTCGGAAGATGAAAACAATTCCTGAGGGAAAACAAAATTTTGTTGAAACATTGGTAGAACTCATTAACAAACTAACAGAGGGTTCGGTTGGTCATCATTGGAAGTTGATTGCTCCATATATAGGAACGGTGCTTATGTTCCTTGTTCTTTCAAATACCGTAGCCATATTTAACATAATTCCTAGTGGAGAGCAATTGTATCAATTAACTCATATCAAAGCTTTTTTGAAGTTTCCTGACTTTAACCTGATACCACCGACGAAGAATGCCAGTGTAGCTTTGGGATTTGCTGTTATGTCGATGTTTGCTGTTCTGGTTTCAGGAATAAAGGTTAAAAAGGTGTCAGGTTGGCTTAAGAGTTTTTTAGAACCGGTACCAATTTTATTGCCTTTTAAAATATTAGATTATTTTATAAGACCTTTATCATTATGTTTCAGGCAATATGGAAATGTGTTGGGTGCTGTCATAATTATGGAGTTGATTTATAGTTCTATGCCCGCATTTTTGCCGGGTGTACTCAGCATTTATTTTGATATATTTGATGGCATCTTACAAGCATATGTTTTTGTGTTCCTTACATCACTTTACATTGCTGAGGCAGTTGAATAAGGAGGTGAAGAAAATGGGTAATTCAGCATTTGCAATAAGTCTGGCTTTGTTGGGGTGTGTGACTGCCGGAATAGGTATTAGTTTTGCAACAGGAAAAGCTGTTGATGCAGTTGCAAGGCAGCCGGAGGCAGGAACAAAAATTCAGACTGTTATGCTGCTTGGTGCAGCTCTGGCTGAAGCGACAGCTATATATGGATTTGTTATTGCACTGTTAATGATACTGTTGAAATAAACGACAGGTAAGTATTTATTCCAGTGGAATTTATTACAGCGTAGGAGTTTGTAGAATTTATTTTTGCAAATTCCTACGCTGAGGTACGTCTAAATTATAAGTTCACACTCTGGATAACGAAAAAGCTTGACATGGTAATGTTTCCAAAATACGAGAATTGGATGTTGTTTTTTCGTTATCTCTAAGGAATTCATTAACTTTACAGTTGTTGGAAAGGATTTTTTATGGGACTGCTATTTAATATTCCAGATTTTGTATGGGCTATAATAAATTTAATTGTATTATATTTGGTTTTAAAGAAGCTTCTTTTTAAACCTGTGACCGAATTTATGGAAGACAGGTCGAATTCAATAAAGCAGCAGCTTGAGGACTCAAAAAGAGTTAATGAAGAAGCGTCTCAACTTAAGGTAAATTATGAGAAAAAGCTTGAAGCTGCAAAAAAGGATGCTGATAAGATAATCAGGGATGCAACAGTAAAAGCTCAGGATGAGCATGATAATATTATCAGGCAGGCTAAGGCTGAAGTAGAAATTATGAAAGAAAAAGCTAAAGAAGAGATTGAGCTGGAAAGAAAAGAAATGATGAAGAGTATGAGAAATGAGGTTGTCAGTCTAGCACTAGAAGCTGCTTCTAAGGTTGTAGAG
This sequence comes from Bacillota bacterium, assembly GCA_023398495.1. GTDB lineage: Bacteria > Bacillota > Clostridia > Acetivibrionales > Acetivibrionaceae > Acetivibrio. The sequence goes on along the minus strand of JAEWSG010000146.1, from coordinate 8,178 downwards.
GCCAATATGGACACAGAAATGAACAGAAAGCTAGTAAATGATGTGGTTTCAGGGAAAAATATTGCATAATTTGAAAGGAAGTATGGAAATGCCATTGGTAGAAGAACGGTATGCTGAGGCATTAATAGAGATAACTGAAGCAAATATCAGTACGGATAAAGTATTGAGTGATTTTGATGCTGTGATAAATCTGCTGGATAGTACTGGGGAACTGGGAGATTATCTCGGGAATCCTCAAATACAATTAGATATGAAAAAAAAGCTGTTGTCAGATATGTTTGATGGCAGGATTGATGAAAGTTTATTCAAGCTATTGTTGTTATTAACCGATAAGGCTAGAACAAAGCATATTAGAGGAATTTCAGACGAATATAAAAGGCTTGCGGATGAGAAAAGAAATGTATTAAAGTTGGAAATAATCTCTGCAGCTCAGCTAGATGAGTTGCAGGTTGAAAAGATATGTGAAAAATATGCAGCGACATATAAGAAAGGAAAGGTAAGTGCCGTTCTTCAGATAGATAAATCATTGATTGGGGGAATTAAGGTACAAATTGGTGACAGGGTGGAAGACTACTCTGTAAAGACCAGATTTGATTCGTTAAGGAGTCTTTTAATACAGGACTGATTGCAAAAGTCAAAAAGCTTTGATTTAAGAGGTGATATATATGTTACTTAGACCTGAAGAGGTTAGTTCTATTATAAAGAAGCAAATAGAGAATTACGGAAACAAAGAAAAAATAGATGACGTCGGATATGTGTTGCAAGCCGGGGACGGTATAGCAAGAATTTATGGTCTTGCAAACTGTATGTATGGTGAGCTGCTTGAGTTTGAAAACGGGGTTTATGGCATGGCAATGAACCTTGAAGAAGATAACATCGGTAGTGTTCTTTTCGGAGAAGGGCTTGATGTAAAGGAAGGAACATACGTCAAAAGGACGGGAAAACCTGTAGAGGTTCCGGTAGGTATGGAGTTGATAGGAAGGGTAATAAACCCACTGGGCAAACCTTTAGATGGAAAAGGAGCACTTGCATCCACTAAGTCAAGGCCAATAGAAAAGCCGGCTCCGGGGGTTGTTGATAGGAAGTCGGTAGGAACTCCGCTTCAGACAGGTATAATGGCAATTGATGCTATGGTGCCGATAGGAAGAGGACAGAGAGAGCTTATAATCGGTGACAGGCAAACCGGAAAAACTTCTATTGCAATAGATGCAATCCTTAACCAAAAAGGAAAAGATGTAATATGTATCTATGTTTCAATAGGACAGAAGGCATCAACTGTTGCAGGAATAATAAATACTCTTCGAAAGTATGAAGCAATGGAGTATACTGTGGTTGTTTCTTCTACTGCAAGTGAAATGTCAACTGTTCAGTATATAGCCCCATATGCAGGTTGTGCTATTGCTGAGGAATTCATGTACAATTACAATAAAGATGTTTTGATAGTGTATGATGACCTGTCTAAGCATGCGGTTGCTTATAGAGCCATGTCACTTCTTCTTAGAAGACCTCCGGGACGTGAAGCTTTTCCGGGGGATGTATTTTATCTGCACTCAAGGTTGCTTGAACGTTCAGCGAGATTAAGTGACGAGCTTGGGGGCGGTTCGATTACAGCATTACCGATAATTGAAACGCAGGTAGGTGACGTTTCTGCTTATATTCCTACAAATGTAATATCAATTACAGATGGTCAGATTTATCTTGAGTCCCAATTATTTTATTCAGGCCAAAGGCCTGCAGTAAATGTGGGCTTGTCAGTTTCAAGGGTAGGTGGGGCAGCACAGATTAAAGCAATGAAGAAAGTCGCAGGTTCTATAAGGATAAATCTTGCACAATACAGGGAATTGGCTGTTTTTGCACAATTTGGTTCAGACCTTGACAAGGTTACAAGAGATAAGCTGATTCAGGGCGAACGGCTTGTTGAAACGTTAAAGCAGTCGCTGCACAAGACTTTGCCGGTTGAAGAACAGGTGGCTGTACTGTTTTGTGCAACCAATAGTTACCTTATGGATTTACCGACAAAGAAGGTAAGAGAATTTAATAAAGAACTTTTGAAGTATATTAAAGAAAAACATGCGAAGGTTTTAGAAGTTATCCGTACAACCGGAAATCTGGAGGAAGTTATAGAAAGCGAATTGAGAACTGCAATAGAGGAATTTAAAAGTCAATATTCTATAGAAGAAAAGTGAAATGAATTATGTTCAAAAGCACTAGTACTGATTAACAAAATAAAAATTTTACAATTTAATTTTGTTAATCAGCAAAAAACATATGATGTGCATTTTGCATAATTCATTTAAAGAAATGAATTATGTTCAAAAGCACTAGAATAAATATAAGCTGGTGATGGATTTGGCTCAGATAAATGAGATTAAGCTCAGGATAAAGAGTATAAAAGAAACAAAGCAAATTACAAAAGCCATGAAACTGATTTCCGCAGCAAAACTAAAGCGTGCAAGAAGGCAGCTTGACCATGCCTTGCCGTATTTTGAGAAAGTGCGTTCTACCATGGTAGATATACTTATGCACAGTGGAGAAATAAACAATAAATATTTCGACTTAAGGGATGAGAAAGAGAGCAGGAAAAAGGCATATTTAATTCTGACAGGTGATAAAGGGCTTGCCGGGGGATATAACCATAATATGATTAAGCTGGTTGAAGAACATCTGGCTGAGGATAGAGAAGTACCCTTATTTGTAGCTGGTAGCGTTGGCAAGTATCATTTTTTAAAGAATAGGTACAATGTGAACATGGAGTTTGACTATCCTGTTCAGAATCCAACTGTGTACAGGGCAAGGGACATAGCGGAATTCGTTCTGGACATGTTTGCCGAGGGGGTTTTTGATGAATTATATCTGGCGTTTACGAACATGCACTCAACTATATCAATCGAGCCTCAGATAATAAAATTACTGCCCTTGGAGCTTCATACGCTTCGGGAGGAAATGAAGATCACTGATAATATCGAAGATAAGATAGATAATATCATTGCATATGATCCATCTCCTCAGGAGGTACTTGACATTCTGGTTGGAAAATATGTAAAGGGTGTCTTATACGGAGCCTTTGTTGAGGCATTTACCAGTGAGCAAAGTGCCAGAATGTCTGCGATGGATAGCTCTACGACTAATGCAGATGCAATGTTGGAAAAACTCAGCTTGAGCTATAACAGAGCAAGACAATCCAAAATTACTCAAGAGATTTCTGAAATTGTAGGTGGATCAGAAGCCTTAAAATAGTGGGAAAGTTATATTTAGGTGATTTAATCGAAAACTGAACGGAGTGGGAAAGATGGTACAGAAGTTAGGTAAAATTATACAGGTTATTGGTCCTGTAATTGACGTTAAATTTGAAAGAGGATTCCTTCCGAAAATTTACAATGCCATAGAGATTGAAGCACAGAACAATAAGGTTATTGCAGAAGTTATGCAGTACGTTGGAAATGACACAGTCAGGTGTATTTCAATGTCTGCCTCCGACGGCCTTATGAGAGGTATGGATGCTAAAGATACAGGAGAACCGATAAAAGTTCCTGTGGGCAAAGAGGTCTTAGGAAGATTGTTTAATGTTTTGGGAAATGCTGCTGATAACAAGGGAGAGGTAAAAGCAGAAAAGTATCTTCCAATTCATAGACCGGCTCCCGGTTTAGATGAGTTGAAGCCTTCTACTGAAATCCTGGAAACGGGAATTAAAGTAGTTGATCTACTTGCACCGTATGCAAAAGGCGGAAAAATAGGGCTCTTTGGTGGAGCTGGGGTTGGAAAGACTGTTCTTATTATGGAATTGATCAGAAATATTGCTACCGAACATGGTGGTTATTCTGTATTCACAGGTGTTGGAGAGCGGACCAGAGAAGGTAACGATTTATGGAATGAGATGAAGGAATCTGGAGTTATTGAAAAAACAGCTCTTGTATTCGGTCAGATGAATGAGCCCCCGGGCTCAAGAATGAGGGTTGGACTCTCGGGTCTCACTATGGCAGAGTATTTCAGGGATGAAATGGGGCAGGATGTGCTGCTGTTTATTGATAATATATTCAGGTTTATTCAGGCTGGTTCGGAAGTTTCGGCACTGCTTGGCAGAGTTCCTTCAGCAGTCGGTTACCAACCAACTCTGGCGACAGACGTCGGTGCACTTCAGGAAAGGATAACTTCAACAAAAAAGGGTTCAATCACATCGGTCCAGGCAGTATATGTTCCTGCTGATGACCTTACAGACCCTGCACCAGCTACTACCTTTGCCCATCTTGATGCAACAACTGTTTTATCAAGGCAAATTGTTGAACAGGGAATATATCCGGCTGTTGATCCGTTAGATTCAACTTCAAGGGTGCTTGATGCAAACATTGTTGGAGAAGAACATTACAGGGTTGCAAGAAAAGTGCAGGAAATTTTACAAAGATATAAGGAATTACAGGATATAATTGCAATTCTGGGTCTGGATGAACTGACTGATGAAGACAAACTTACTGTATTCAGGGCAAGAAAGATTCAAAGGTATTTGTCACAGCCTTTCTTTGTAGCTGAAACCTTTACAGGCTATAAGGGCAGATACGTAAGTATAAAAGATACAATAAGAGGATTTAAGGAAATTATTGACGGAAAAATGGATGACATACCTGAAGCGGCTTTCTATATGACAGGAACGATAGATGAAGTATATGAAAAGGCTCGCACACTCTAATACAATATTCAGGAATTCGTGGTTTTGGAGGTTATATTATGTCTGATTCATTTTATATAGAGATATTGACACTTGACAGAAAATTTTTCTGGGGTGACGTGGAATCTTTGGTTATTAAAACTCCATCAGGAGAAATGGGTATATTAAAGGATCATATGCCTATTGTAACAGTAATAGATATCGGATCTGTCAAAATTAAGAAAAACGGTAACTGGATCGAAGCAGTATTAGGTCAAGGCTTTATGGAAGTTAAACAAAATAAGGCTATTATTTTGGTTGATACTGCAGAGTGGCCGGATGAAATAGATTTAAACAGAGCGAAAGCAGCTAAAGACAGAGCTGAGGAAAGAATGCGCAGGAGGACCAGTCAAACCGAATACTTTCAGTCTAAAGCTGCTCTGGCAAGAGCTATGGCAAGACTTGCAGCAGGACGAAGGGGCAAATAATATCACTCTATAAACACTGGCGTGCCGATCTTTACAAATTCGAAAATTTCTTCTACATCTTTGTCATACATGCCAACACATCCCGCAGTCCAGTCTTTGCGGAGGTTCTCCCTAGCACCGCCATGGATACCTATTGCACTGCCTAATATGGTGTTCTGAGGGGGTATCCGCTTTTCAAGGTTTGCTGACTTAACCTTATTATAGGTTCTTTCATCAATAAGTCCACTGTCAAGTCCACGCTCAGCAGCTTCTAAATTAGGATAACTCAATAACATCCATCTAGAGCCCAAGTAACCTTTTGGCGGTGAATAAACGTCTTTTGAACAGATGTAAAAGTTTCCGCGAGGTGTACGATTATCGCCTTCCTTTTCTTTGTCACCTAAATCCGTATTGGGACCGGTTGATATCCTGTACTTCTTTAAAGCCTCATCAGAATATCTGAAAACCAAAGTTCTGCTTTTAATGTCCACATAAATATTTACGTTATCGTCTGCATTATAGCCTTTATCTTCCATTATTTGTGCAAGTGGAATATCCGGATACACGCTCCATGTATGAAATTTATCAGAAATTTGAGAACTTCTATTTGTTGCCGAAGGTGAAGGAACTGAAAAAATGGTAGGATTTATTGTATCGGGAATAATCTCTGAGGGAAAATTATTTCTAACATATGTAGCACAGATTAAAACAGCAAAAACAGCCAAAGAAAATAGTATAGTCTTTTTCAAAAAAATCACTATTTGTACACCTCCAATTACCAGTAAGTACCGATTGTAATATAATTATAGCATTGCACTTAATATTTTGCCCTGAATTGCTGATAAATTTAATATATTGTTAATAACTTTTTTTAAGGTTTCATGGGATGTTTGAAAAAGTGCTGATTAGCAAAAAACATAGGATGTGCATTTTGCATAATTCATTTCTAGAAATGAATTATGTTCAAAAGCACTAGGTACAAGCTGGCTGAAATTTCTTGCAACAACATTATGCATTGAGTGCCATAAAAGATCATCATGTAGTTCATCTGTATATATCGTTTACAAATATAGTTAGCTTTGATAGAATTCTATCATAATGTATTACACAATTAGTGCAGTTTGCTAATTATTTTATTTATTGGGGGTAATTAAATGTTTAGAAGTAAAAAAATAATATCTGCAATCATTTCAGGAGTATTTGCAACTCAAATTCTTATGTCATCTATGTTTGGTGCCTTTGGGTATGTAAAAGCAGAAGCTGCAGATGAAGACGCCAAAGTATCAAACATAATTGCTGATGTAAATGGAGATGGATCTAGGAACAGTATTGATTTTGCCCACATGAGAATGAAATTACTTGGAATGATCGATGATTTTCCAGTTGTAAATGCTGCATGGGCATCGGACTTAGACGGTAACGGAGTGTTTAACAGCATTGATTTTGCATATTTGAGGCAGTTTTTGCTGGGTTTTAGGGATACTTTTCCAGCAGAAGAAGTTATTGTGACACCTACATTATCAATAAATACACCAACAAGTACAGATGTAACCCCGACAAGTACACCATCAGTGGCAAATGATACAGAAGCGCCATCAGCTCCTACGGATTTAGTAGCAACAAATGTGACTGATACGAGTGCTGTATTAAGTTGGAATCCTTCAACAGATAATGTTGGCGTTGAAGAATATGGGATTATTTCAGATGGAATGTTTTTATTAGCAACTTCAAAAGAATCAACAATTAAGATAACTAATCTTGAGGCGAATAGAACTTATGAGCTATGGGTGGTAGCTACTGATAAACAGGGTAATGTATCAGAGACAAGTAATATTTATAGCATAACAACAACTGTTAGCAATATGGAACAGCTTAAACTAGGGCTTGTGAAAAACTTTAAAACAAAAGGAACAACATATACTTTCACTTATACAGGAGATCTAAGCGACATTAATGATAATATAAGTAGTATTATTTATGATGCTGTTAATGAAAGTTCTGTTCCGTTTATGTTAGAAGATACTTTGTACAGTTCTAGTGAAAGTTCTGGTAATTATAAAATTACTTTAGATTTTACGTATGAGGATAGAGAGTATTCAGATGTAGTACGTTCAGTAGATAAACTAAGTAGTGTTTTAAGAACTAAGATAAAAAATAGAAATGATAATATTGATATTGTTTTTAAAGGTTCTATCAGCGAAGCTGAAATTGATAGTTCTATAAATACTATTTTGAATGAAGATTCTTACTTGAAACAATCTATTAGGAATTATAGTTATTCTATGGGTATTAGTGTGGGGATTACGTCAGTATCATTTGAAGTTGAATATGAGACTTCATTAGAACAAGAAAACTTTGTGGATGAAAATGTTAAGTTAATAGTTGATGGATTGGTAAACAAAGATATGTCTGATCATGAAAAAGTAAAACTAATACATGATTATGTTCTAAGTAGAGTAGTATATTCTGACTTGCCAGAATACAATTCAGCTTATGATGCGTTATACTATGGTAAAACAGTATGTGAAGGATATGCTCAGCTAACATATAAGTTGCTTGTAGCAGCAGGTATCGAAAATAAAATAGTAACTAATGAAGATCATGCCTGGAACTTGGTGAAAATTGATGATAAATGGTACCATATGGACACAACTTGGGATGATGGAAAAGCAAAAAATGATGGTTTTTATAAATACTATAATATGACTGATTCTGAGCTTTTAGAAACGAGAAATTATATTAATACAACAGGAATTACTGCTGCATCAAATTATATAAGCGATTTGACAATACTAAATAATAACTCTAATGGAAAGTATAAAAGGATACTTGGTGATATTCAGAAAAATGAAGGATATGTAGTAACAAATGCTTTTAAATCAAATTCTACACTGGATTTAGAATACACAGAAATTGTATTAAAGGAAGGAGAAGAAATATCATTAATTAGCATTCCTGTAATAAAGTTTGATGACCTTTGAAAATAAAAGTACCCTCTGTTAAAATACTGTGTATAAGGAGCTTGCAAGCACTTATCACTAATTAACGAAAGAGGGTACATAATATGAATTA
>JAEWSG010000187.1 GCA_023398495.1 Bacillota bacterium | reverse complement strand
ATAACAGGCAGGAACTTGAAACTTTGCTGTCTTTGTTTGATTAAGCACTCTGCCGGGTGCTTTTTTCATAAGCTCTTGAGAAATCAGGGGCTTTTTATTATGCCAATTTTACAAGAGAGGAGTTGTCAGAATGTATGAGTTGTTTTGCAAAGTTTATGACACTGTTAAACCCGCCGTAGCGCTGGCCGGTGCCGGAATAACTTTTTTACTGTTTCCAGCCAATAGTTATGTGGTAATGTTTGTTGCCATATGGATAGCGGTTGCGCTGGATCTGCTTACCCGGTGGAATGCGATTTTTAAAAAATCGGGAGGAATCCGGAAAGCTATACATACAAAAGCATGGAACTCTCATGACATGTTTGAAAAAACGGGAGATAAAATTAAAGCATATTTGGTTATTGAGATACTTGCGGGACTATCGGTAAAATTTGTAGAGATCCCATATGTCAGTAATGCTGTTGCTACTGCCGTATATTCCTTTTTGTTTTTTCGTGAGTTTACTTCAAACATTGAGAATTTAATTGACGCTGGCGCGAATTATTTAAAGCCCATGTTATTTTGGATGAAGAAAAAAGAGAAAAATGTTTTTAAGAAAGAAGGCGACACTGTTGAAGATCATGGCGAACAGTTATAAAACAGCAGTTCCAAAAGGCATTGTAATATTTACTCATCCCTGGCAGGATAGGATCCACCCAGTATTAGCAGGCAGAATTGCATACGCTACAATCGCAGAAGGACATTCGATTGTAACATGCAATTCTGGTACCCGGTCTGATGAGGAGCAAGTTGGTGCCCAGAATGATGTGCTTGCCCAACATCCGGAATATTATCAATCCGCCGATGGTGGAGTGTGGAAACGAATACCTGGTGGTAAGGATCAGCGCATGGCAGCTCCTGTCGGTCAGTCGAATCATAGATGGGGACTCGCGGTTGATGCTGATAATACTTGGCTGGAGAATATGACAAATGCTCAGCTTGCAAAGTATGGCCTGTGGAAGCCAATGTCCTATGAACCCTGGCATGTTGAACCGGTGGAGACCAGAGGTATGAGCTGGGCTGACAAAAAGACAGAGTTTTATGAATACATGGGAGGAGGATATTACCCTATGGATGTAAAGTCGTTTCAAATGATCGCCGGTCTGAAGCCCGATGGCGTTGCCGGTAAAGATACGCTGGCTAAAGCTCAGGAAGTACTTGAATGTATCGGGCCGGTGCTGCTGAAAGCAGACGGTAACAAGATACAGGTGAATGGAGATACTGGGAATATTCAGACGGTTGCTTTTGCCGGCACAACCTATGGACCGGTCAGGCCGATCGCGGAGGCGCTGGGCAAGAAAGTTTCGTGGGATGGAAAGACGAAAGTCATAACCATAAAATAAGAAAGGGAAAAGGTGAGGCAAATGAAAAATTTCATAATTCAGCAGTGGCCGTCTATTGTGATTATAGCGGCCTTTCTATTTTGTATCGGCTACCTGGTGGTCAATCGTAAATGGGCTCAACTCAGAGCGACAGCATACCGTATGATCCTTCAGGCCGAGAAGGTAATCACCGGCACAAAGAGAGGACAGGAACGGTTTGAACTGGTGTTTGACCGGGTCTATTCGCTTATCCCTTCATGGCTCCGGTTCTTCATCCTGGAGAGCGAACTGAGAGAGCAGATGCAGAAGTGGTATAACGACATAAAGGATTATCTGGATAATGGCAAAATTGATAAGAGCATAAAATAAACAACGGCGCCCCTGGGAGATATCCCAGGGGATTTATTTTCATCTTATTGAAATAAATTACTATATTTTTACTTTTTTCACACTGAGTTATTGACAAAGGCGCTGATTGAACTTATAATATGTATAGGTGGTTAGAAATGGTGGCAAGTGGTAGCAAGTGGTTTGAAACGATGAAAATAAGAAAAAAAAAGAGACACCTAAGTGTCCATTTGTATACCTTATAGTGCTAAGCAGAAGTCTTTAAAACTAACAATAGAAGAAGTTTAACAAGAAGTGCGATTAGAAAAGCTTTTATAAAATTTAGCGCGTGCGGGCGTATGAATTTTAAAAGCTTTTTTGCTGCTTTAGTAAGTTTTAAAGGATCATTTTTTTTCATCGTCTTTACCTCCTTTCATAGTATTCTAATTCAGGAATTAAAGACGAATTACTTTCTAGTATCCATACTATCTACCTCCTTTATGGCTTATAACGAAAAGACAGGAGATATATAGCACTTAGGTGTCATATAAAATAAAATCATATTGCATAACACGTTTTTATTATAACATAGGATGAGAGATATTTCCAGTAGAAATGACAATTTTTAGACGAAATATTGATCTATTGATTTATAAGCTAGTGGTAAAAATTATTGAGAAAGCCCCTGCAAGTGTGACCTGGGGGCTTTATTTTTTGTCTCTATAAACCAACTTTCGCCATCGTAATACAAGTAGTACCGTCGCCTTCCTGTCTGGCAATAATATCTGAAGCTAGGTGCAAAAGCTTTCAAACTATTCCCTTTTCTAATAGCAAGGATCCTGTCTATCTGATATTCTTTTCCGTTTTCCCATATGAAACAAATTGGCTTCATCACTCCGTCAAGCTGCCATTTTACAACTACTTCTACATATTCCCGACTTACTACTTCCCTGATTTCCTTAGCTTCTTTTCCTGCTTCAATCGGATCAAAACCAAACGGCGTCATATCATTTCACTCCGAACATATGTTCTTGATTTTATTATATACCTATGATAAAATTTTATACAAGGAGAATTTGATGATGGAACATATTTTGAAGTCTTCCCTCGAACAGGGGAGCATCATCACAATTATATATGCAAAAGAAAACGTCATAACCAAGCGCAATATCTGTGTTCTGGGAATAGATAGCACTCATGTTAAGGCATATTGTTACCTGCGTGGGCAGAACAGGGTATTCAAGAAGGAGAACATTTTGGCGGCTGAGTATTGCAGAAAGAAGGCATACATTGAATAGCTTTATCGGATGGATAGGTGGAAAGAACTTTCTCAAAAAGGAAATCGCAAGCATGCTGATATGGAAGGATACAATGATTTTAACAGTGACCTTGTAAATCTTTTTAAGTGTGTGAAATACCACTGTCCGGAGTTGCAACGGGAACTATCTTGTATGCTGAATTCCCGGGAACTTTTTGAGGATTTTAAAGTACAGTATAATACGAGGGGAATGACACATATCCAGAAGGCGGCTCGATTCTTTATGCTGCTTAAAACGAGCTATGGAAGCGGTCGGGATTCATTCGGATGTATAAAGAAGAACATTAAATTGATGAAGGAATACTTATCCAGGATCGAGAACCGGTTGTCTGGAGTCGTTATTGAAAATAAGGATTTTGAAGATTTAATTCATGTATATGATAAGACTGATGCTTTTATCTATCTGGATCTACCTTACTATGGCACTGAAAAGTATTATCAGATCCAATTATCAGAGCAGGATCATATAGACTATGCAAATTACTACAGACTATCAACGGGAGGTTTCTACTTTCTTATAACGATTGTGCGTTTACTCGCGAAATGTATAAGGAATTCAAGGTAGAGGAAATTCAGAGGAATCATTCTTTGATAAATAGGTATGTTGAAAAAGAAAATCTATATAAGGAGTTACTTATCAGGAATTATTGAAATCTTATACTTCCTAAATTCAGATCATTATTTTTGATTTTATCGCTATATGAAGGGACTATATGGTAATATAATACTAACCAGCTTAACAATGGGAGGATTCAATTTTGAAAAAAATCATTTCACTTATTATCCTTGTTTTTGGATTATTATTTTTAATGCCTACTTATGCGTTAGTAAATACGGATCAGTTGCCATGTGTCATATATGTGGATATAGTGCCCAAAATTGCTTATTATAATTCTGTTATAACCATAACAGCAAAGGTCTCCAATCCGGATCCGAATACTACGACGATATTATTCAAATATCAGCCACCAAGTTATAATAAGCAACAAGAAATAAGGTCAACTAGTGTTAATGAACAGCAAAAGCAGATAATCTTGCCAAATGAACCGAAAGTACTATGGATAAAACCTATAGAGATCCCTATATATTACGACAAAACAAGAGATTTATTTACCGGTACTTATCAAATAAAACTTGATGATGAAATAGGTTCTTGGTGCCTAGGTAGTGTGTTCTATAATAAAGAAGGTACTGATAGTGGTGTTTTCTGGATTAAAGATCAAAATACTGAAATAACAAAGGCTTTTCGTGAATATCATTTTAAACCTGATCCTGAACGAGTAAATTTTAGTATTAAAAATCGCATGTACCAGGACTTAAAGCTTTACAATATAATTGTAAGAGGGAAGTATGGTTATATTGATGAGAATGGAGATTCAATAATTGAACCCAGATATCAATCAGCTTTTGACTTTAATGAAGACCTGGCACCTGTGTCGGTCGAAAATAAATTCGGATATATAAATATGAACGGGCAGTACAAGATAGATTTACAATTTGATCAGGCTTATGCTTTTTCAGAAGGGTTGGCCGGAGTAAAGAAAAACGAAAAGTATGGATATATAGATAAAAATGGACAAATGAAAATTGACACAATATTTGATTATGTCGGTAGATTCACTGGTGGAATTGCCTGTGTTAAAACCGGTGATAAATTCGGATTTATAGATATCAATGGAAAGTTCATTATACCGGCAGTTTACGATAATGCCAGGGATGTAGCGAATAATTTGATAGCTGTTAATAACAAGAACTTGTGGGGATTCATAGACAAAACAGGAAAAACCATAATAAATCTTTCGTATAATAGGGTTTCCGACTTTTCTGAAGAAATGGCAGGAGTTAAAAAGGGCAGTAAATGGGGGTATATAAATAAAACAGGCAAAGTTGTGATCCCTTTTACATATTATGGCGCTTCCTGCTTTAAAGACGGCCTTGCGGCTGTATCTTTGAACAGTAAGGTTGGTTATATTGACAAGCAGGGAAAAATAATAATACCCCCGCAATATGATATCCCAGCAACCTTTAATCTATGCGATTTTAATGAGGGGCTTGCTGCAATAAAAATCAATGGACTATATGGATTCATTAATAAAAGCAATAAAATCGTAATTAAGCCTCAGTTTAAAGCAGTCTATTCTCCTTTTAAAAATGGTTTTGCTATGGTATCTACTGATACCGAATCAGGATACATTAACAAAGCCGGTGAATTTATCTGGAAAACAAAATCGGAATAAGATTTT
>JAEWSG010000087.1 GCA_023398495.1 Bacillota bacterium | reverse complement strand
TTGCAGTAGTTGTCTGTGTTACTTCTGGTGTTGCAGTAGGTCTCGGTGTTACTTCTGCTGTTGCAGTCGGTGTCGGTGTTACTTCTGCTGTTGCAGTCGGCGTCGGTGTTACTACTGCTGTTGCAGTCGGTGTCGGTGTTACTGCTGCTGTTGCAGTCGGTGTCGGTGTTACTTCTGCTGTTGCAGTTGGTGTTGGTGTTACTACCGCTGTTGCAGTTGGTGTCGGTGTTACTACCGCTGTTGCAGTTGGTGTCGGTGTTAACTTATCAACAACTTTAACTGAACCATTAGAATAAATAATATTAGTAATATCTTGTATACCATCAACGTACACCGATGTCTTATCCAAATCATGCTTAAGTACATACACATCTGATATCTTAGCGTCATCTAATATTTTAAATACAATTGTTCCAATAATTCCATCTTTACTTATTCTTCTTGTATTATCTGATGGTCCCATGAAAACCATAGAAGCGAATCCTGATTGATGGACAGTATTGTAATTTGTAAAAAAGTCAGATGCATTTTGAATTAATTCTCCTTTTTTCACATCCATAACTTGGAGCTTAGTTTCATCAAATGCAACATAAAAGCTACAAACATATATACCAACATCAGGAACATCCTCTAAATATATTGGAACTTCAACATTACTTCCTTTTAAACCCTCAACGTTGCCAATCTTTACTTTCATTGGTGTACCTACTGGCCATAATGTTGCTGTTGGCGTTGGTGTATTCGTTGGTTTTATTGTTGCTGTTGCTGTTGGTGTTGGTGTATTCGTTGGTTTTATTGTTGCTGTTATAGTAGGCACAACTGTTATGGTTGGTGTTATTATTGGCTTCTCCACAACTTCAATACTACCATTATTACAAACAACATTTTCGATTTGACTTGTTCCAGTGTAATAGAAGGAAGTACGTGCACTATTAGTAGTAAGATCGTAAACATCCCCTACCTTGGCAGCATTATTAATTTTAAAGCTGACAATAGCCAATACTCCATCTTTATTTAGTGTTCTAGAATTATCTACTGGTACTTCAAATGCCATTGATGCAAATCCAAAATCGTTATTGTAATAAGTATTAAAATCTGAAACATTCTCAATCAATTCACCAGCATCTATTTTTACTACAGATACTTTATCAGGATCAAAATTTGTACTAAAACTAAGAGCGTATATACCTGCTTTTGGCACATTTGTAAAGGTTACAGGTACATTAACAATGCTTCCTGCTTCTCCACTTACCTCTCCAATATCTACCTGTAAATCTGATCCGACCTTTATCGCCCCATCATTGAATGTAATATCAGCAATTTCTGTAGTTCCTTTTGAGTAAAAATACGAATGTTCTTTAATCGTAGTAATGTGATAAACTTCTCCTTCTACTGCAGTGTCTGGAATCTGAAACATTACTGTTGCAAACACTCCATTACTGTTTATCTTTCTAGTCTCATCACTAGGCCCTTCAAAAACCATAGAAGCAAAACCAGTAACATTATTATAATTAATGTAGAAATCTTCTGAATTTTCTACTATTGCGCCTGATTCAACTCCTACAACACTAATTTTAGTGCTATCGAATCCAACCCGATAACTTAAAGTATATATACCTGATGCTGGAACATCATTATATATTATTGGAACGCTTACAATACTACCTGGTTTACCACTTATGCTTCCAATATCCACACTCATATCTGAACCAATGCTAATTTCACCATTATTATACAATATATTTGAGATCTCATCGGTTCCAGTAGAGTAAAAAGATGTTTTGGACAAATTCGCAGCGATATCATAAGTACTTCCAGCTGCTACTGTTTCTGATATCTTGAATTTTATCAATGCAAACTGTCCATTGCTATCAATCTTTTTACTCTCATCAAATGCTGGAGTCTCAAACGCAATCGATGCGAATCCATACTCATTAGTGTAATATGAAGCAAGGTAGCTGGGGTCTTCGATTAAAGACCCCGGTTCAATTCCAATCACACTCAAATTTGTATTATCAAAATTTACACTAATACTAGAAGTATATATACCGACTGCTGGTACATTATCAATAGTTATTGGTACAGTCACGATACTACCCGGTTCTCCACTAACTTTACCAATATTCACCTGCATTTGTTCAGCCGCTTGTAGAAATGATATTGAAGCAGTACTCATTACAATGCACATAACTAGAAGAAAACATGTTATTTTTTTTAAGTTAATCAATTGATTCCTGCCTTTATTTACCATATGCAATTTCCTTCCTTTTCAACTTACGTGAACTAATGTTATTTAAACGTACTATTCTTTCTCTTCTACAGGAAATTTAAATATCTTTCCTAATACATAATCCCTGACTAAAACGGCATCATTAATCCTAATACTTCCATTACCATCAACATCTGCAGCCAGCATTCCATATTCTGATGGGAATTCTGTAATTTTACCTAATACATAGTCTCTGATTAGGACAGCATCATTAATTCTTACACTTCCATTACCATCAACATCACCATATATAAACTCAGGTGTTGTGCCAGTGACTGTAATTGTTGCTGGTTGTATAACTGAATATCCGGATTGAATTCTATCCCCATCCCAATTAAATAGCATGGTTCCAGTTATTCCATTAGGCATTGAAGCACTATCTTCAAATTTAATATTAGTATCCTTTGCCTGTAGGACTTTAAAGCCCACAACTAAGACTGTTCCCGACTCTTCAGGAGAATTACCTGACTTATAAGCATCTAACCCTGCATATCCTTTTGCAAAATTAAGAATACCATTGTTAACTTTGTTATCAGCCTTAAGAACCGGTGAATAATCAACATTTGTCAGAATATCACCATTAAGCGGCAATGAATTTGTTGTATATTCCAATCCAGTATTTGGATTAACTGCTTGCAATACTTCGGGATCGTATTTAATATTTACTTGGTATCCCGAGAAATTACTAATGTCATTTACTCTTACCGAAGCCTTAATAATATCTCCTACCTTAACACTAGTCTTATCTAAATCAATTGTAATATAGCTATCACCTGTCGGTGTTGCAGTTGGCGTTGGTGTCACTACTGCTGTTGCAGTTGGCGTTGGTGTTACTACTGCTGTTGCAGTTGGTGTTGGTGTTATTACTGCTGTTGCAGTTGGTGTTGGTGTTACTACTGCTGTTGCAGTTGGTGTTGGTGTTACCACTGCTGTTGCAGTTGGTGTTGGTGTTACTACTGCTGTTGCAGTTGGTGTTGGTGTTACTACTATTACAGAATTAATTTCTTCAGGTTGTATAACTTCATAACCTGATTGTATTCTGTTCCCATCCCAATTGAACAATGTTGTTCCTGATATACCATTTGGCATTGCTACTGCATCTTCAAATAATACTTTGGTTGCTTTTTTCTGTAACACCTTGAAACCCACTACTGCTACTGTTCCAGTTTCTTCTGGTGTTGCACTAGCTTTATATTCTTCCATATTTGTATATAAGTTACCAAAGTTTAATATTCCAGCAGTTATATTGTGGCCAGCCTTTGGGAATGGTCCATATTCTGCTGTTGTCATTAACTCTCCAACTGCTGGTATTGTGCTGTTTGTATAAGCTGTCCCTTTACTTGCATTCACAGCTTGCAACACTGTTGGATCATATTTTATGTTCACTTGATAGCCTGCAAAATTACCTATATTGTTTACTTTAACTGTTGCAGTTATAATTTCTCCAACTTCTGCTGTATTTTTGTCATAACTTATTGTTATATATCTTTGTGATGTTGGCAAAACTGTTGGTTTTGCTGTTACCACTGCTGTTGCTGTCGGTGTTGGTTTTATCGTTGCAGTTCCAACGAATGTCGGTTTTGGTGTTACCACTGTTGTTGCTGTTGGTGTTACTACTGCTGTTGCTGTCGGTGTTGGTGTCACTACCACTGTTGCAGTTGGTGTTGGTGTTACCACTGCTGTTGCAGTTGGTGTTGGTGTCACTACTATTACAGAATTAATTTCTTTAGGTTGTATAACTTCATAACCTGATTGTATTCTGTTCCCATCCCAATTGAACAATGTTGTTCCTGTTATACCATTTGGCATTGCTACTGCATCTTCAAATAATACTTTGGTTGCTTTTTTCTGTAACACCTTGAAACCTACTACTGCTACTGTTCCAGTTTCTTCTGGTGTTGCACTAGCTTTATATTCTTCCATATTTGTATATAAGTTACCAAAGTTTAATATTCCAGCAGTTATATTGTGGCCGGCCTTTGGGAATGGTCCATATTCTGCTGTTGTCATTAACTCTCCAACTGCTGGTATTGTGCTGTTTGTATAAGCTGTCCCTTTACTTGCATTTACAGCTTGCAACACTGTTGGATCATATTTTATGTTCACTTGATAGCCTGCAAAATTAACTATATTATTTACTTTAACTGTTGCAGTTATAATTTCTCCAACTTCTGCTGTATTTTTGTCATAATCCATTGTTATGTAGCTTGATGTTGCCAGATCAAAATTAATCACTTTTGGCTGAATTACAGAATATCCAGATTGTATTCTATTCCCATCCGAATTGAACAGTGTTGTACCTGTAATGCCGTTTGGCATTGTAACAGTATCTTCGAATTTAACTGTAGTTGCTTTTTTCTGTATTACCTTAAATGCTACTACTCCTACTGAACCGGTTTCTTCTATAATTCCACCAGCTTTGTATTCATCCAGGTTTGTATATAAATTACCAAAATTCAGTATCCCCGCTTCAATATTATGCCCTGCTTTAGGGAATGGGCCATATTCGAGTGTTGTTAACAGTTCCCCACTTGATGCAGTTGAACTGTTTGTATATGCTACCCCTGTCTTAGGATTCACAGCTTGTAAAACTGTTGGATCATACTTCAAATTCACCTGATAACCAGAAAAATTCGATACTTTATTAATTTTAATTGTTGCCTTAATCATTTCTCCAACTTCTGCAGTAGTCTTATCAAAATCCATAGTAATATAGCTTGAATCTTGTTCATCAAAATTTACTGTCTGTGCTTCTCCTACTGTATAGCCAGATTGAATTCTATCTCCGTTCCAATCAAATAAAATTGTTCCATTTATTGCATTTGGAAGTACGGCTGTATCTTCAAAACCTATTGAGGTTGCCTCTTCCTTCAAAACCTTAAATTTCACTACAGCAACTGTTCCTGTCTGTTCAGGAGTTGCTGTCCTATAATCTTCAAGACTTAAATATGCCTTTGAAAAATTTAATATACCTATATCTACTTTATTATCAGCTATTGGCTTAGGACCATACTCTACATTCCCAAGAATTGTTCCAGCTTCTGGTATTGTTGATTTAGTATACGCAACACCTGTTGATGTAACAGGTTGTAAAACTGCGGGATCATACTTAATGTTTACCTGATAGCCTGAAAAGTTTGTAACGTCCTTAATGTTTATTGATGCGGTAACAATCTCACCCACTAATGCTGTATTCTTATCTAGTACAATTTCAATACCAGATGTTGGAGCTGCGTTTACCAAATTACCACATAGACTGTATATTACTAACATTAGAGTTAGCAGAAGCGATAATATTCTATTAACTTTCATCGATGATACCTCTCCCCTTCTATAACTTTTATCTAGCATTCCTATTTTTTAAATTAAGGATACACTATTGAGTTTACTAAACTGCATCTCCAAAAATTAGAGAGTCTTAACATATGCCCTTATTTGATATGAGGAAGGGTACACACGTACCCTTCCTCATATTTGTAAGTGTTAACCAGTTTTAATAGTCTGAAGATACCTTGTTAAAGTGCTTTGCAGCTATCACTACATCTTCTAAGTTAACAGCACCATCTCTGTTCAAATCTGAACCTACTTGATACTTATCATCAGTAGATGTAGTATTGAATGATTTACAAATCTCCACTATGTCTTCTAGGTTGATTGCACCGTCTTGTGTGCCTCCTATTGCCATATCTCCTGCCCACATAAGGATAGGTGCTGAAGTTGTTGACAGCTCTTTATCTGCTGTTACTGAAACACTAGCTATTTCTCTTGTGAGATAATTAGCTTTAACAATCTTAACAGTGTATGTTCCAGCAGGTACATCTTTTATTTCGAAATATCCGTTACTATCTGTTACAGCTGTTTTAGCTGCTCCAACTAATTCTACTGTAAATCCTGCTTTTACTATTGGAGCTGTAGTTGAAGTAGTTACAAAATCTGGGTTAATGTAACCTGATACTGTGAAACCTTCTGAAATAGCTTCAAGGTTTACTCCACCAGCTACAAATTCTGCTTCTACATCTTTTAACTTACTGTCACCAAAAGTTGCATCGTCTACGCTTACTTCAGCCACGCCTTCATTACCGAGTACTTTAAATGTTAAGTTTGCAAATACTCCGTCTTTACTAATGAATTGGGTCGCCATTGTGTAGTCGAGGAACAATACTTTTAATATACCGTCTTCCTCTTTATTTATTGCGAAGTTTGTAGTTGGGTTTGTTACTATGCTTCCAGCTTCGGAACTTACATATTCAAGATTAGTAGCATCATAAGAGATTGTCATATCAGCTGTGCTGATTCCTGTTGCAGGAACATTTACCAATGATACTGGAACTGCTACATTATTACCAAGTGCACCATCTACAGTTCCTACTACTACTTTAAATCCATTTGGATCTTCAGGCTTAATTACCTTAACAGCTCCATTTGTAACTTCTGCTGTTAATGTTTTTAATTTGCTATCTCCAAATGTAGGTGTTCCACTTATGCTTACTTCTGCTTTTGTACCTGCTCCTGCATCTGATTTAACGTTAAAGTTAATAGTTGCAAATATTCCATCTTCACTAATATAACCTTTATCCATCGTGTAATCAAGGAACAATACTTTTAATACACCGTCTGATTCCTTATTTATTGCAAAGTTTGTTGATGGATTTGTTACGATGCTTCCAGCTGCTCCACTAATATATTCAAGTTTAGTTGCATCATAAGCTATTGTCATATCAGCTGTGCTGATTCCTTCTTTAGCTATACCAGAAAGTCTGACAGGGACTGCTACAGATGAACCTAGGTTACCCTCAACTGTATCTATTGTAAGCTTGAGACCAGTTGTAGTAGGTGTATTTGTAGGCGTTGCTGTTGTATTTGTAGGTGTTGCCGGTGTTTTTGTAGGTGTTGCTGGTGTATTTGTAGGTGTTACTGGCAGATCACTTATTGTAACTGACCCGTCTTTAATAACTACACTTAATGTAGCTAAACTCTTATCTCCAAATGTTGCTTCACCTGATTTACTAATTGTTGCTACACCAGTTGCTGTTGATTTAATCTTGAAGGTCAAGTTTGCGAATACACCATCTTCTTTAATGTATTCTTTTTCCATTGTGTAGTCAAGGAACAATACTTTTAATATACCGTCTGATTCTTTATTTATTGCAAAGTTTGTTCCAGCATTTGTTACTATACTTCCAGCTTCTCCACTTACATACTCAAGCTTAGTTGCGTCATAAGCGATTGTCATGTCAGCTGTGCTAACTCCGTTAGTTGATATACCTTCTATTGAAACAGGTACTACAACGTTTGAACCTGCTTCACCAGTTACTGCACCTATAACAACTTTCATAGCTTCAGCGTCAACTATTTCTACTTTACCTGAAACTAACGCTGCTGTTATAGTGTTTAATGCACTGTCACCAAATGTTGGTGTTCCGCTTATGCTAACTGATGCAGAGGTACCAGCTGCAGCTGTTGACTTAATCTTGAAGGTCAAGTTTGCGAATACACCATCTTCTTTAATGTATTCTTTCTCCATTGTGTAGTCAAGGAACAATACTTTTAATGTACCGTCTGATTCTTTATTTATTGCAAAGTTTGTTCCAGCATTTGTTACTATGCTTCCAGCTTCTCCGCTTACATACTCAAGTTTAGTTGCGTCGTAAGTGATTGTCATGTCAGCTGTGCTAACTCCTTTTGCAGGAACTTTACTAATTGTTACAGGAACTTTTACTGTATCACCAGGTCCACCTTGAACAGTATCAATCTTTACTGTCATAGCATTTGGATCAGGTGTAACAACTTTTGTTGGTGTAGGTGTTACTACTTTTGTTGGTGTAGGTGTAACAACTTTTGTTGGTGTAGGTGTTACTAAACCATCACCTGGTTCAATACCCCATACTTTTGCACCAGCTATATATGCAGTTACTTTATCCCATGATGTAAAGCTTGATGCACTTGAGTTTAATGAGTAGTCATCTGCTTGATTGTAATTTGTCCAATCATTCTTTGCAAATCTGCCCTGAACTTCTATTGAAGTATTAGCTGCAAGAGTACCTGCTGCACTACTAAATGCTATTTCAAGATACTGATCTGCACCTTTAGCTGTTGGTGACATTTTTACAAATGTTCCAGTTACATTAGAGCTACCAACTGGAGACCAGTCACACCAGAATGTCTGTGCTTTATCTCCATCAACCGTATAGTAATAACGCAATTTAACGTCTGAAAGATTAATTGCACTACTTCCAGTGTTTGTAAGTTTGAACTTAGGATAAATACTATTGCTGTCAGCCTGTGTATTTGTATTATAGAACTCAACTTTCAAGTTTGAGCTAATAACAGGTGTTGGAGTATTAGGATTAATAGTTATTACTGGTGTTGGAGTCTTAACAGGTGTAGGTGTTACAATTACTCCACCGCCATTTAAAGCTATTGTACCAGCATTTATTGTTGCATTTACTGTTGCAAGCGTTTTGTCTCCAAATGTTGCATTAGTTACACTTACAAGAGTAGATACTTTTGATGAAGTTATTGCTTTAAATGTAAGATTTGCAAATACTCCATTTGATTTGATATACTCAGTAGCCATTGTGTAGTCGAGGAATA
>JAEWSG010000040.1 GCA_023398495.1 Bacillota bacterium | reverse complement strand
CCGCCGAGGTCGTAGACGAGTACCGTGGCCTCGCCTTCCTTGTCGATGCCGTAGGCGAGCGCGCTCGCGGTCGGTTCGTTGATGATCCGGAGGACCTCGAGACCGGCGATGGTGCCTGCGTCCTTTGTCGCCTGCCGCTGGGCATCGTTGAAGTAGGCGGGGACCGTGATGACGGCCTTCGTGATCTTCTCGCCGAGGTAGGCCTCCGCGTCGAGCTTCAGCTTCTGGAGGATCATCGCGGAGATCTCCTGCGGGGTGTAGCTCTTCTCGCCTATCTCAACCTTATCGCTCGTGCCCATCTTCCGCTTGATCGACTGGATGGTGCGGTTCGGGTTCGTGATCGCCTGCCGCTTTGCGACGTTGCCGACCAGCCGCTCGCCCTCCTTGGTGAAGGCCACGACGGACGGGGTGGTCCTGCCGCCTTCGGCGTTGGCGATAACGGTCGCCCGGCCGCCTTCCATGATTGCCATGCACGAGTTGGTCGTTCCGAGATCGATACCAAGGACTTTCTCTGAAACCATCTGCTTATTCCTCCTTTCCTTTAGAAACCACAACTTTTGCGCATCTGATGACTTTATCCTGCATACAGTATCCACGAATGGCCTCGTCGATGACGGTGCCCTCCTCGGCCTCAGAGGGGATGTAGGCGACTGCCTCATGCCGCTCCGGGTCGAAAGGAAGGTTCCGGCATTCGATGGGCCGAATACCGTGCCGCTCAAGGATGGTGACAAAGAGCTTCCTGATCTGCTCCATGCCCTCCCTGAGACCTGCATCCTCGGCTCTCTCCGCCCGCTCGAAGTTGTCCACGACGTCGAGCAACTCCACCGCAAACTCCTCGATGGCGAAGGTTGTGCGGGCGTCGAGTTCCCGGGCCATCCGTTTCCGGTAGTTGTCGAAATCGGCTGCAAGACGGAGGTGACGGCTGTTCAAGTCGTCATACGCCTTCTGCAGCTCTTCAAGCGCCGGAGATGCTGCATCCGCGACCTGGCCGAGATTCTGCTGCCTCTCGTTTGATTCGGATGTATCCTCCTTCATACGCCTAACCTGCTTCAGAATGATTATACCAATATTGGTCCGAATATTTATTGTATTGTAGTTCTATATAACCTTAACGAATGGGGCAGACATCCGCGTCCGGTAACGAGCCGGATTCCAGATTGGGGTCGCATTCAGGGGTATTCTCCCGTCGATATCCGGAACGGCGGGAGAGGGCAGCCTTCCCCCGGCGGTCCGGGAAACCCCGTCAACCGGAGATGGGCGGGGCAGAGGATGGCCGGTTTTGCGGGCAGCGCCAGTTATATCTTCCCATGCCGCTCACGTGTACGCATGAAGTGGGCATTGCTGTCTGTCTGGGACAAGACAGGCATCGTCGATCTTGCAAAGGTGCTTGTTGAGCACGATTACAGCATCCTGAGTTCCGGGGGCACCGGGGCGGCGCTCGCGGAGGCAGGCGTCCCGTATACCGATGTCTCGGCCTACACCGGCTCGCCCGAGATGATGCACGGCCGGGTCAAGACCCTCCACCCGAAGATCCACGGGGGCATTCTCGGCCGCCGCGGCATCGACGACGCCGTGATGCAGGAGCACGGCATCGACCCGATTGACCTCGTGGTGGTGAACCTCTACCCCTTCGAGGCGATGCGGGACGCGGGGCTCGGACCCGAAGAGATCATCGAGTATATCGATATCGGCGGCCCGGCGATGGTGCGGGCGGCGGCGAAGAACCATAAGTTCGTCGCGGTCGTGGTGGAGAGCGCCGACTACGCAACGGCCGCAGACGCCGTCCGGCGGGGCGGGTTTACGGCCGAAGAGCGGCTCCGGCTTGCCGCGAAGGCCTTCGCCCGGACGGCGGCCTACGACGGCGCGATCACGAACTACCTCACCGGCATCGACCGGCCGTTCCCTGACGTCCTCACGGTCCAGTACCCGAATGGGAGGACACTCAGGTACGGGGAGAACCCCCACCAGGCTGCTGCCGTCTACGGCAATGCCGGTATCGCGGGCGAGCAGCCCATCCAGGGCAAACAGATGTCCTACAACAACTACCTCGACGTCCACGCCGCGGTCGGCCTGCTCCGTGAGTTCGAGGAGTGCGCCGTCGTCATCGTCAAGCACAACAACCCCTGCGGCGTCGCGACCGGGGAGAACCTTCTCGAGACCTACATCGCCGCCCGCGAGGTCGATCCGGTCTCGGCCTACGGCTCGATCGTCGCGATGAACCGCGAGGTGGGAGCAGACGTCGCCCGCGAACTCACGGGGACGTTCGTCGAGGTCGTCGTCGCCCCGTCCTATACGCCCGAAGCGCTCGAGATCATGAAGGCGAAGGAGAACATGCGGGTCCTCCGGCTCCCCGAACCGGTCGTGCAGGACGAGATCCGGAGCATCGACGGCGGCATTCTGGTCCAGCGGACGGAGCCCTACCAGGAGAACTGGCAGGTCGTGACCGAGCGGGAGCCCACCGCCCACGAGATGCGGGCGATGAGACTCGCCATGAAGGTCTGCAAACACACGAAGAGCAACGCCATCATCTTTGCAGACGAAAAAGCGGTCATCGGGATCGGGGCCGGGCAGATGAACCGGGTCGAGTCCGCGGAGATCGCGGTCCGGAAGGCCCGGAGCCCCCTCGCCGGCTCGGCGGTCGCCTCGGACGCCTTCCTCCCCTTCCCCGACACGATGGAGGTCGCGGCGGCGGCGGGCGCGACGGCGCTCGTCCAGCCCGGCGGCTCTATCCGGGACCAGGAGGTCATCGACGCGGCCAACCGGCTCAATATCGCGATGGTCTTCACCGGCGTGCGGCACTTCCGACACTGAGGCCTGCCGGGGGCCCTCTTTTTTTTAACCCATGTTCCGAACAATCATATAGCCGGGGTTGCCATGAAGGTTGAAGAGGTCCAGGGTAACAGGAAACGGTTCCTTGACCTGCTGCTTGCCGGCGACGAGCAGGAGTCCATGATCGATACCTACCTGGACCGCGGGGAGATGTTTGCCCTCTATGACGGCGATCTCAAGAGCGTCTGCGTGGTGACAGACGAAGGCGACGGCATCTGCGAACTGAAGAATATCGCCACGTACGAAGAGTACCGGGGGCAGGGGTACGGCAGGCGGCTTATCGAGCACATCCTCAAGCACTACCGGGGCAGGTGCCGCGCCATGATCGTCGGCACGGGAGACTGTCCCCGGATCCTCCGGTTCTACGAACGTTGCGGCTTTACCGTCTCCCACCGTGT
>JAEWSG010000023.1 GCA_023398495.1 Bacillota bacterium | reverse complement strand
TCCCCGGCACGGTCGAGCGTACAGCAGAGCCGGAAATCGTCGATCGGGATGCCGGGGACGTTCCCGAAGTACTCGAGCACCTTCTCCCAGGGCATCAGGTATGCCTCCTTCGCCCTCCCCGCACCGAACCGGAACTCGACGGCGAGGAAGCCCCGGCGGCCGGTCTTCCGGATGAAGTCGGTGATCGAGTCGACCTGGTGGACATTGTTCTTATCGGAGTGGAAGTGCTGGGAGAAGTAGATCTTCTTCCCCGAGATCGATTTGCACTCGATGGCGAGATAATAGCGGGGGTCGAGCGAATCCACGAGGACGTCGACGTACTGGGTATTGAACTTGCTCTGCTTGAGCCGGTAGGCAAACCCATGAACCTGCCGGTGGGCAAAAAACCGGTTGAGGCAGTGGGTGATCTCCCGTTCGAAATTTGCCATCCAGTAGAGGTTTGGAACCGGGGCCATAAAAACAATCGGTAATTATTTTAATCAGCTCTCGTAGTACCTTGTAACATATGGCAAAGAAAGGAATGTTACTGGTCGGTCACGGGAGCAAACTCCCCTACAACAAGGAACTGATCGAGACCACCGCGGATCTCATCGCCAGAAAGTCCGACGAATACATCGTCCGGCCCGGATTCATGAGCCTCAACACCCCGACGGTGGAGGAGCAGCTCGCTGCGTTCCGGGGCGAGGATATCGATATGCTCGTCGTCGTCCCGCTCTTCCTTGCCCGCGGCGTCCACATCGAGCAGGACATCCCCGAGATCATCGGCCTCCCGGCCGGCGCCCGGAAGGGCGAGTTCCGGCTGAACGGGAAGACCGTGCCGCTCGTCTACGCAAACCCGATCGGCAGCGACCCGCTCCTTGCCGAACTGATGCTCAAGAACGCCTCCGACGCGGTCGCCGAGCTGAAGCCCTGAAGAGCATGCGCATCCTGGTGCTGGACACCATCCACGGCGGGGCGGAGCTCGCCGCGGCACTCCGGGATGCCGGCCACGAGGCAGACGAGGTGGACGTCTACCGCGGGAAGACCGGCATCCCCCTCGAGGAGGCACTCGTCCGCACCTACGATCTCGTCACCGCCCCGGTCCACCTCGACCCGGACCACCCGCTTCTTGCGGAGCACGGGCCCGCAATCTCCCACCACGAGATGGTGCAGCGGGTTCTCGGCGACCGGCTGCCGCATCCCTTCATCGAGATCACCGGGGCACGGGGGAAGACCACCACCGCCCACGCCCTCGCCTCACTCCTCCCGGGACCGGGGATCCTGCACACCTCAACCGGGACATACCGCTACCCGGGGCGGGAGCGGCTCTGGAGGCGGAGCATCACGCCCGCCTCGCTGATCCCGGCAGTCCGCGAAGCCGAACGGATCGGGGGCTGGCTGGTCGCCGAAGAGTCGCTCGGCGTCTCCGGCGCCGGGGACGTGGCGGTCCTGACGTCGCCCGACGACTACCCGGTCGCGGCGGGGAAGAAGAGCGCGATCGCCGAGAAGTGCCGGCTGATCGCCCGGGCGCCGAAGGCCGTCCTCCCGCCGGGGATCGATCTATTGGGAGGCGTCAGGGCCGATTCGATCGTCTCGTTTGCGGGAGAGGTCTGCCGGTACTCGGGCTCCGGGGTTGCCGGCACCTTCGCAAACCCGCTCGCAACCCTTGCGGGCTACCGGACGCCCCTCGCCCTCGCGGCCGCTACCGCCTGCGTCCTCGGGATCGATCCTGCCCCCCTCGCGGGATTCGCCGCCCTGCCCGGCCGGATGGCGGCACGGTGGGAAGGGGATCTGCTGGTCGTCGACAACGCAAACAGCGGGACGAACATGGCGACCACCGTTGAAGCCGCCCGCTACGCACGGGAACTCTCCGGCGGCGCCCCCCTGACGCTCGTCATCGGCGAGGAGGCCCGTGCGGTCTGCGAGGGGTTCTCGAAGGAGGATATCCGGCAGACGGTGGCTGCCGTCAGCCCGGCGGCGACTGTCTACGTCGGGGAGGGGCATACTGCGGCGACACTTGAGACGGGGCTCGCCGTCGCCCGGAGCATCGCCCCGGCGGGCGCGATCGTCCTCGCAGTCAAGACGTGGAGATAATCATGGACTACATTCAACCAAGACCGAGTTCAATCGTCGCGGCGCTCTATACCGCCCGCGACCTGGGGGTGGACGTGGCGATCCTCCACGGCCCGTCGGGCTGCTCGTTCAAGCACGCCCGCCTCCTCGAGGAGGACGGCATGCGGGTGCTGACGACGTCACTCGCCGACAACGAGTTCATCTTCGGCGGGCACGACCCCCTGATGCGGGTCCTCCGCTACGCGGAGGAGACCTTCTCGCCCCGGCGGATGGCGGTCGTCGGGACGTGTGTCTCGATGATCATCGGGGAAGACCTCCAGTCGGCGATCCACGACGCGGGGATAGCGACGCCCGCGATCGCCGTTGACATCCACGCCGGGTTCCGCGAGAACATCGACGGGGTGCTCGCGACGCTCGAGCCCGCCGCGGCCGCGGGCTGGATCGGCGCCGACGAACTGGAGCGGCAGCGCTACCTCCTCAAACAGGCAAACGAGGTGGAGCGACTCCGCGGAGCGGCCTCCCGGACCTACATCGAGCCCTCCCGCGGCGACCTCAAGCACGTCGCGGCGGAGCGGCTCGTGGAACTCGCCGACTCCGGCGCGACCGGGGTTGCAATCATGAACGCAAAGAAGGAGACCGCCTACATGTTCGCCGACGAGCTCGTCGCCCTCCACGACGTCTGCCCGGACGCCGCAATCACCTACATCGCGAACCTCGAAGACCGGGGGCTCCCGAAGGTGCGGGACGACGCCGAACGGATCCTCACCGGGATGCAGGGGCGCGGGGTCGACCCCGTCCTCGTCGGGGCGCTCGACGAGTACGGCGCAAACGGGACCGTCCTCGGCGAGCGGCTTCAGGACCTCGCCCCCGACTTCGCCCTGATGGTCGGAGTGCCGCACGCCGTCCCGCCGGAGTATACAGAAGGCATCGAGGTCTTCTCGATCACGAACGGCCCGCGGCAGGTGGAGCCGCTCCACGAGATGGGCCACCGGCACGTCATGGTCGAGATCGACCTGCACCCCAAGACCCTCGGCGTCCGCGAGATCGTCGCAAGCGAGTTCGGGGAAGTCCTCCGGAGCATGCGATGAAGTCCTTCCTCGTCGCCGGCGACCGATCCGGGAGCGGGAAGACGAGCATCACCCTCGCCCTCTCGGCCCTCCTCTCGGCGTCACGGACCGTCCAGACCTTCAAGGTCGGTATGGACTACATCGACCCCTCCTACCTTGCGGGGGTGACGGGCCGGCCGTGCCGGAACCTGGACGGCTACGTGATGAGCCCGGCCGAGGTCCGGGAGGTCTATGCCCACGGGTGCCGGGGCGCGGACGTCGCCGTCGTCGAGGGAGTCCGGGGGCTCTTTGAGGGCGCGGAGGCCCTCACCGATCTCGGGAGCACGGCCGCGATCGCAAAGCAGCTCGACCTGCCGGTCGTTTTAGTCATCAACGCCCGGAGCATCACCCGGAGCGCGGCGGCGATCGTGAAGGGTTTTCTGGCCTTCGACCCGGACGTCGATATCCGCGGGGTGATCCTGAACAACGTCACCGGGACACGCCACCAGGAGAAAGCCGTCCGGGCGATCGAGCACTACTGCGGGATCCCCGTCGTCGGCGCCATTCCCCGGACGGCGGAGATGGAACTTGCGATGCGCCACCTGGGCCTCGTCCCCTACCGGGAGGGACAGGGACACGGGGAGTTCCTCGAACGGATCGAGGTCGTGAAGCGGATGATCGGCGAGCACGTCGACCTGGAGGCGCTGCTCTCACTTGCCAAAGAGGCCGAGCCGCCGGCGGAGGAGGATACCATATATGCGGCGGTCGAGCCGGACGTCCGGATCGGCGTCGCGCTCGACGAGGCCTTCAACTTCTACTACGCCGACCTCTTCGACGTCCTCGCGTCCTGCGGCGCGAAGGTCGTCCCGTTCTCCCCGATCCACGACCGGCTCCCGGAGGCCGACGGCTACATCCTCGGCGGCGGCTACCCGGAGCTCTTCGGGCCGGAACTGGAGGCGAACACCGCGATGCGGGAGGGGCTCTTTGAGGCCTCGCGGAACGGCACGCCCGTCTACGCGGAGTGCGGGGGGCTGATCTACCTCACGGAGCGGATGGTGCTTGCCCGGGGGTTCATGGACGCGGAGGAGGAGCGGTCCTACGACCTCGCCGGGGTCTTTGCGGGGGAGACGAGGATGCCGTCCCGCCGGATGCTCGGCTACGTCGTCGGGACGAGCGCGGCGGAAAGTCCCGTCGGCGAGGCGGCGTTCAGGGGGCACGAGTTCCACTACAGCAGCGTCGCCCTTGCGCCCGGGACCCGGTTCGCCTACCGGCTGAGCCGGGGGAGCGGGATCCGCGGGGGATACGACGGTGCGGTCCGGGAGAGGACACTCGGGAGCTACACGCACCTCCACCCGGTGACGAGCCGGGGGATGCTCGCCCACTTCGTCGACTGCTGCCGGACCTAGTGGACCTTTACCTCTTATTTTATTGGTCTTGGTGTGTGGAGATGGTGGCGGGATCTCACGCGAAGAGCGCGAAGCCGCGAAGACTGTTGATTGCTAACCCTGCCTTTCCTTCGCGTCCTTCGCGGCTTCGCGTGAGGTGGCAATCTTCCATCCCACCGTGAGAGGCACC
>JAEWSG010000231.1 GCA_023398495.1 Bacillota bacterium | reverse complement strand
GAGTCTTTTTACACGTCTGGGACGTTTAATCTGTATCTGTTCCCAATTGCGTTTAAGCACATCAACCTGCATGATTTTGAAGGCACTGATGTATTGGTTAATCAAGGAAGTGGAGATTTCTTCACTGATAATCCTTCGAAGTACATAGTCTTTGAGTTGTTGAGTGGATATCTGATCAAACGGCAGGTGATAAAAATTTTCTATCTTTGATAGAAGTGAACTGTATGAGCTAACAGTTTTGGAACTGTAATTTCGTAATTGCATCTCATGAATGAGACGCTCAACATAGGGAGAGTTTTGATTCTTCATGATGGGATTTTTTAAAGTTTGCACCTTAAAATTACCATCAATTTACCGCCTCCGCAAGGGGGCGGTTTAGTTCAACAAGTAAATAACCTTCCCAATAGGAAGGATACCATTCCAAAAACGGTTGTATAACCTTACCTCTGGTTTTCTTTATATTTATTTTATATCCCTTTTCTCACTACGAATATACAAAGATTTTATTATTCCAAAAAAAATAGCTATCAGATATCTCTGTTCTCGGTTCTTTGTTTTTTGTCCTCGTGACGCGATAAATCGCGTTGCTACAACAGAACCAGGGGACACTATTCTGCGCTTAATGTCAGTGCTTTAATGATTTCGATTGCCGATACAGATCTCGTCACTTGTGACGAGATGACCTTATTCCTATTTGACATATTACTGATTTTCCATCACAACCAAGGTAATATGGGTAAAAAGCCCTTACAAACCGGGAGAAACGCGGAACAACCCTGAAAGGGCTAATTACACCAGCCGGGGTGAAACCCCCGGAATGAAGTAACACCATACAACCACTCTCTCTTCTAAATGTACTTGTAGAGCTCATTTTGCAATCGGTGGCAGGCTGTATAGTACCAGACTCGGTGAGTCCGAGAAGCAGCGGAGAGACCCGCCATCTATTGGTGGGACGGGTGATTATTTCGAATAACTCAGGCTGATTTTTTCTTCAGCAATTGATTCAAACCAGCGTCTGACCCCAGGTATGCAAAATACCCACAGCTCCGACTTGTGCACCCAAAAGTTCCTGAAAAAAATATCTCCCTTCGGTAATTCCTATATCTTAAATAATTAAATTTATCCCATAATTACAGAACAATAACCGTTACCTAACGGAACAGTTATCAAAAGGGTAATTCAACCGTAAGTTAACTGTATTGTAACCGTAATGCAACCGTAACTAAACTTATACTTAATCAATATGGCAACCGGGGATATTTATAATCCAAAAGGTTCAATAGGAAACCTCACTTTCTACAAAATCGGAAGTAAAAACGTTATCAGAATCAAGCCCGCATTTGTGCAGGATTGCAAAAGCGAAAAGCAATTAAACCATCGGGCTAAAATTAAAATCGCAAGCCGGTTTACCAGGGAGTTATATAAATTTATACAAATCGGATACCAGGCAACAACCATGGATTATCCTTCGAATGAAGCACGCAGTTATCTTATCAAAAACTGCTTTAATCTAACTCCTGACGGCCCTAAGCTTTTATATCCTCTGGTGATGATCTCACGCGGTAATATCCAAAAACCGGAGAATTGCATTTTGAGTACTATCGATGACCAGATACAGATATCCTGGCAAAAGCCTGAAAAGAAAGACAAAACCAATCCTTCTGACAAAGTAATGGTGGTTGTGCTGTCCGAAGAAGAAGGTGCCCTCAACTGTAATCAGATATCCACCTTGGCTTTTCGCAAAGATGGTACAGTATCCCTTGATATTCCGGAGCATACAAACCCACTTCAGGTATGGATATTCTTCAGCAATCCGGAAGCTGCTGTGGGTGAGAGTAAAGATAAGATCTCAGACTCTGTCTGGATTGGTGAAGTGTTATAATAACACTTCTCTGTTCTCATACATCCTTAATAATTCGGCTTCAATTTCAGCCGGATTGGTTAATGGCATGCCTCCTTTGTAAGGCTTGTAACCGAGTAATAAGGACTTTTTCATTTTAGATATCCTTGGCAACTTAGTGCGATTGGTGGTCTCTATGTAGTTGCCTTCATCATCCACTATTATCATCCTTGGTAAAAATACTCCGCGACGTCCAATAAAGCTGTCCATTAACTCTATGGCTGCATCATATTCCTGGCGTTTAGCCCTGCCTAAAGCTTCATAGTCCTCCAGTTTTCTGTCATCCCAGGTGCTCACCGTGGCCGAACTGGTTGAAATCCTATCGTCTATTCCTACCGAAATATTGAGCGTGTCGTGTCCGGATGGCATTAGAAGCACTTTGCCACCACCCCCTTCAACATTGGCTGCATAGGAAGGTTTAGTAACCCCCGATATCCACCCCTGCAAGGCCTTCATATATATTTTACCAATCTGGACCGGTGTAATGAAGTGCACTATGCCCAATCCACTCTTGACAGAGAAAGCAAATAATTGACAGT
This sequence comes from Bacillota bacterium, assembly GCA_023398495.1. Lineage (GTDB taxonomy): Bacteria > Bacillota > Clostridia > Acetivibrionales > Acetivibrionaceae > Acetivibrio. The sequence continues at coordinate 2,023 of JAEWSG010000231.1, read as the reverse complement.
TTACATTGTACTTCAAAAAAATAAAAGGATTAATGCATGATAATTTTCAAAATCTTTCTTATATTTGAGATAATTAGGAAGAGGTTGTCCATTTGCTTAATCGATATTAGTCATCTTATCATTAATCAGTTAACAAGAGCTACAACAGAAAAGTTAATCGAACACAATTAACTAAGAGAGGAAAAAGATAGAATATTATCAGTTTTGAGACTAACCAATATTTATTTCGATTATAAAAGTCTTTTTAAAACATCCGATTATGAAAAAGTTGTTATCATCATTACTCCTATTGTTTCTCTATTCATTAGTTTTTGCACAAGACTTTGAGTCAGATCAACTTTACGTTTATGTTCAAGATGCTATTGCAATTCCTCGAATTGAGATTGAAGGAGACCGAACAATTATATCCTGTTCAATTTACTAACTGCTAATTAGATTTTTGAATTATTCAACTTCAATAATTAACGTCATGAGGGTTCTCATAATCTTTATAATATTGTTTTTACCATTTATGGTTAAGGGGCAATCAATTTACTCAAATTACATCTTCAATCCATTTGATTACTGGTCAATGGGGACTGCTATTACAGAATATAATGATACTGTTTATATTCAGGGTGAAGGTGGACAGACAGTTGATTTTCGCGATCCATTTATTGCAAGGTTGGATGTCTCGGGCCAACTTGATCACTTAAGAAAAATCCAAATATTTCCTAATGTATATTACTCTGCAAGAGGAGGACTGATAAAGACAAGCAAGGGGTTCTATACTGCTGGCTTGGTATATCGCCCTGATGGCGCATTTGGATATGTGTATATTCTAAATGAAAGTTTTAATACTATTGATAGTTTATTTCTCTCATATAACAATTATGATGTATTTATCTATTCGATTGTAAGAACAATTGATAGTTGTTTTGCATTAAGCGGAAATTTGGAGCTACAATCTGAAAATGGAGGCGTCATTTTGTCAAAAATTGATTCGGATTTAAATGTTTTGTGGACAAAAATATATAAACCACTAGTAAAAAACTATTCCTTTAATCTCATAAATACTTCTGATAACGGGTTTTTAATTTCAGGTATGAAGAGCAATGGTGTAACATTTTCAATGGACCCATTAGTTATTAAAACGGATCACAATGGAGTAGAACAGTGGTCATGGGATGATGGCTCTGCTATTTACGATGACGGTCCTGCCGCTATCTCAGTTGATCAAAATGGCGGTTATTTTGTTTGCTATGCTCATGGTATTTATCAATCGACTCAATGGCCCCCTCTTCCTTCGAAAAAAAGGATAAGATTGGTAAAACTGGATAATAACGGGCAAGAACAATGGAGCCGCTTCTTTGGAACATCAAGCATTTACCATTGGGTTAACAATATGGTGACTACAAGATCGAATGAGTGTCTGGTAAACTTTCATACAAGTCTTGGTGACTGTGAAGCAGCAGCTTTATTAAAAACATCTTCAGTCGGCGATAGCATTTGGCTAAGATATTATATCCATAATGATAGTGTTGGTTTACTCAATGGAATTATACACCTTCGTGAATCAGATGAGAATGGGTTCCTGACTGTTGGATATAATTTTAATACTGATACCCCCCCGGGAAGTGGGCAATCGATCTGGATTATGCACCTTGATAGTTTAGGATGTCAAACTCCTGAATGCAATCCTTTTGTTGGTGTAAAAGATAACGCGATAATAAATGTAAACTGTTACCCTAATCCTGCAAGCAGATTGGTCACATTCAAAATGCCGCTTTTAAACAAGAAAGACACTAACCAAGAAAAAGTAAAGGCTTCCGTTTATACAAGTAGTGGAAATTTTATAGAAAGCTATATCAGTGGTTTTTCAGAGGAGGTTACTTTAGATATAGCACACCTCTCGAGTGGTATATATTACATCACTTTTATAATTGATGAAGGTTTTGTCGGCACAGCAAAGGTTCTCAAATTATAAGGTTCAGAATAAATACAAACCCACTTCAGATATGGATGTTCTTCAGCAATTCGGAAG
>JAEWSG010000073.1 GCA_023398495.1 Bacillota bacterium | reverse complement strand
ATATACAAGAGACTCTGGCTGGTTTAATAAAGAAGGCTCAGGAAAAGCTTGGTGATATTAAGGTATCACCGGTCATCACTGGATCAGGCGGATTAACCATTTCAAAGCATTTAGAGGTTCCCTTTGTCCAAGAGGTAGTTGCAGTATCAACTTCCCTGCAGGACTTTGCGCCACAGACCGATGTAGCAATTGAATTAGGCGGCGAGGATGCTAAGATTATTTATTTTACCAATGGAATAGAACAACGAATGAATGGTATCTGTGCCGGCGGTACAGGTTCTTTTATTGATCAGATGGCAAGCTTATTGAAAACAGATGCTTCCGGTCTTAATGAATATGCAAAGAGCTATCAGGCTATCTATCCGATTGCTGCCAGGTGCGGTGTTTTCGCAAAGACGGATATTCAGCCTCTAATCAATGAAGGCGCTACGAAACCCGATCTCTCTGCTTCCATCTTTCAGGCGGTAGTAAATCAGACGATCAGTGGACTGGCCTGTGGTAAGCCAATCCGAGGTAATGTAGCATTTCTGGGAGGTCCTCTTCATTTCCTTAGTGAACTTAAGAATGCCTTTATCCGAACCTTAAACTTATCGGACGATCAGGTAATTGCTCCTACTCATTCCCATCTTTTCGCAGCAATTGGTGCAGCAATGAATTCCAAGCCTGATATCAGTAAGGAGCTTAAATATCTATATGAACTCCTATCCAAAGGCATCAAGATGGATTTTGAAGTTAACCGAATGACGCCGTTGTTTAAGGATGAAGCAGAATATGAGGAATTCAAAAACAGACATTCTTTACATACAGTAAAAAAAGGAAATTTAAGCGAATACATAGGCAACTGCTTCCTAGGTATCGATGCCGGTTCAACCACAACAAAGGTTGCATTGGTGGGCGAAGATGGCTCCCTTCTCTATTCCTTCTACAGCAATAATAACGGAAGCCCTCTTAAGACTGCCATACGCTCCATTAAGGAGATCTTTGAACTGCTGCCTGAAAAGGCTAGAATTGTACGCTCCTGCTCTACCGGCTACGGTGAAGCCTTAATTAAGGCTGCATTGATGCTAGACGAAGGGGAAGTCGAGACGGTTGCTCACTATCATGCTGCTGCCTTCTTCGAGCCTGAGGTAGACTGTATCCTGGACATTGGCGGTCAGGATATGAAGTGTATTAAGATAAAAAATAATTCCGTTGAAAACGTACTTTTAAATGAAGCCTGCTCCTCTGGCTGCGGTTCCTTTATTGAGACCTTTGCAAAATCCTTAAACTATGAGATTGAAGACTTTGCTAAGGTTGCTTTGTTCGCACAAAATCCCATTGATCTAGGTACCCGTTGTACGGTATTTATGAATTCAAAGGTAAAGCAGGCACAAAAGGAGGGAGCAACCGTAGCGGATATCTCTGCCGGTCTTGCTTACTCCGTAATAAAGAATGCTTTATATAAGGTAATTAAGATTACCAATCCAAAGGACCTCGGAGCAAAGATGGTGGTTCAAGGCGGTACCTTTTATAACGATGCGGTCCTTCGAAGCTTCGAGACAATCTCCGGTTGCCAGGCGGTCAGACCGGATATTGCAGGTATTATGGGAGCCTTCGGAGCAGCATTAATCGCCAGAGGGCATTATGTGGGTGAAGACAGCTCCATGCTCTCCATTGATGAGATTACCCAGTTAAAGTTTGATACTACATTGGCTCGCTGTAAACGTTGTACCAACAGTTGCCTCCTGACCATCAACAAATTTACCGGAGGCAGACAATATATCACCGGTAATCGTTGTGAGCGAGGTCTTGGTAAAGAGAAAAATGTTGATAATATTCCTAATTTATTTGAGTATAAGATGGAACGCTACTTCTCCTATTCGGTTCTATCAGAAGAGGAAGCAAAGCGTGGAGTCGTCGGAATTCCGAGAGTACTCAACCTATATGAGAATTATCCCTTCTGGCATACCTTCTTTACGAAGCTTGGTTACCGCGTAGCATTATCCCCTACCTCCAGTAGAAAGATCTATGAGCTTGGCATCGAATCGATCCCCAGTGAATCTGAATGTTATCCGGCTAAGCTTGCTCATGGCCATATTAAGTGGCTGATTGACCAGGGAATTAATTATATCTTCTATCCCAGCATTCCCTTTGAACGCAAAGAGATTGATGGAGTGGGCAACCACTATAATTGTCCGATTGTTACCTCCTATCCGGAGAATATAAAAAATAATGTGGAGGAGCTTAAGAATCCTTCTATTCATTTTGAAAATCCCTTCCTCTCCTTTGAAAGTGAGGAGATTTTAACAACACGCTTGATTGAGGTATTCAAAGAGAAGGGTATCCCTGCGAATGAGATTAAAGAAGCTGCAGCCTCGGCCTGGGCAGAGCTGATGTCAGCCCGTGAGGATATGCGTAAAAAGGGCGAAGAAACCATGGCTTACCTGCGTGCTTCCGGACGCAAGGGTATCGTACTGGCAGGCCGTCCCTATCATATTGATCCAGAGATTCATCATGGTATTCCTGAACTGAT
>JAEWSG010000072.1 GCA_023398495.1 Bacillota bacterium | reverse complement strand
TTCTCTGATTTTAATTTCTTTTGTCATAATACTGTTATTATCCTATAAATCCTTTGATTTCTCAATCTATATACCACTAATTTTTACTTATCCACAAATTTTTCCGCAAGCTATTTCCTAAATGATAAAAATACCCCTGGCAAAATAAAAGGAAAAGATGATGCCGGACATTTAACAGGTGACAGGTTTGGTGGATCACCTAAAATTGATAATTTGGTTTCGCAGCTATCAGATGTCAATCAAAAACAGTATAAGAAAATTGAAAACAAATGGGCTGCAGCTCTAAATGAAAAGCCCCAAAAACTGTTACTGTTGACCTTGATATAGCTTACTCAGGAAAGGATATGCGTCCAGAGAAATTTATAGTCAAATACACTATTGATGGCAAACCAGGTTCAGCAGTCTTTATTAATTAATTATGGGAGTGAAAGTAAGCATGAAAGAATTTGAAGATAAGTTTAGTGAATTGCAAGCAGATATGATATCAATATGTATGGAATATGTTGACGATAGAGCAGATAAAGTATATGTCTACGCTTCCCGTGAAGAAGGTATTGTTTCGAGCAGCTTTTTTTACTTAATTAACAATATGTACGTAGAGTGTCATAAAGTAAATGATGCCATAGATAAAGAGGAAGAAAAATATGATGTGTCCTCAAACCGACAGTTTGCAGTATTAGATATCCTTAACGAGGACGTTGAAAAAATAAAAGAATTGTGCGAAGAATACGAAACAGACATTCCAACTGAGTTGAAATTAATATATGATGCTAAGAGTGGCAAGCTTCAAGCTGAGTATAAGTATGATTTAGTATATACTAATGATGACATTAAAACAGCTGATGATATTGCTGAAGAATGGTTTGAAGAGATAAAAACTAATAACCTATAATCTAGTTTTCTAAGGTTAAAGGCATTAATCAAATATCTGTTTACCAGCCGGTACAAATATGTTATGCTGAACATTAAATTATATTCCAGTAATATACAAAATGATCACTTGCTATTATGCTGTATTTATATTGATTAGAGGTGATATAAAATGAATCAATTCGATAATTTAAGTGTAGCTGCAAAAGTAGTATATCTTCTTTCATTGTCAGATTTAATTATCAGCAATATTTCAAACTCTGAGGGTTATGAAGTAGCTGTAGAGTCATTAGAAAAATGCTGGGAATGGGTAAAATATAAAGATATAAAAGCATATAATTTATACCTTTATCTAGAGAACATGGATGAGACAGATGTTATGACCTATATGCAATTTGAGAATGACGTAAATAAAGGAAAAGTATGGATATGTATAGCAAATGCTCTAGCATATACAGTATGGGAAGCATACCAATATGAAAAAGAGAAATTTCTTCCACAGATTATTGAAAGCGTTGACTATGATACTATAGAGAGCTTTAAAACAAATTTTAGTCAAGCATATATGAACAGCAATTTATCAGATAGATTATTACACTACCTTGAAACAAATTATCCAAATGGAACTGATAAACAAATTGATATAATTTCAGTTAAGGCTTTCATTAATGGAATTATCGAGAAGTAGAATGTACGTTGTTCCTTAAAAAATATAGCCGCCAGCCAATGTCTTTCTCCCTAACAGGTGGGAGTATAACAATATGGAAACAGTAATATAACGATTGTATTACTTATCAGTTTTTGTACACCATCCGGCTTTATTTTTAATATCCTTGCTTGCAGCATACTTGCCTGATATTTCAAATTTAGCAATAGCCTCGTTAACATTATCTCGAATTGCTGTTTTATCTCCTACAACCCAAAGTCTGCCGCCTTCATCGCGCATATCAACTACTTCCAATCCTTTTGCTACAAAGAAGTCTCTTACATCACTTTCAATATGCGTTTTTCCATTTCCAGTTTTTACATGTTTTGGTACTCTTCCATCAACCTTACTAACACCAGATTCTTTTGAAGTCGTCTTGTCAGCTTCAGCAGTTTGAGATTCGCCAGATTTACCACTTTCTTTTCTAGCCTTCTTCTCGTATTCTGTAACATCAATTACAGACTCATATACAAACAGTTCATCTAAAGCTCTGGTATATGCTATATATTTTTCATTCTCAGTCATTCGGCCTGAGATAGCTATTACAGAACTAAATTCCAGTCCCTTTGCATCTGCAATGGTCATAATATTCCAACGTGTTCTGTGAAGGCCAAAATCCTCACCTGTCATATCATGGAATTTTTCTGCATACTCTGCAAACTCACCAAGTAAATACTTCGCCTCTATATCAGTCGACACGAGAATTGCAGCAAGCCCGGCACGTTGAGTATCCATTAACTGAGTCACCATCTCTGAGCGAAATTCTTCTTCGCTCTTGAGCTCATGCACACCCTTACCTGGTGTATTAATAGCTCTCATATCCATGCCAAACTTACGATTACAAAACTCTGTAATCTGAGAAGCATTTCTATAGTTTTCCTGCATGTCATACTGCTTATATTCCAGTACTTCTGACAGGTCCGACCATCTGTCAATTCCTTTTGTTCCTTCAATATGCTGGCGTTCATCTCCAAATAAATTAAATACCACCCTACCGCCATTCACATTGTTAAGAAGTCTTATTTCTTCTGGAGCTATACCTTGAGCCTCATCAATTGAAAGTAAAGTATCTCTGCCGCTTGAAGGTGTCCCATAATATTGATATAAAACCTGCAAATATAAATATGGAGAACATTTTAATGTGCTAACATTTCCTTTGTCATTTGGCGTGATTCCAAGCTTCTCTAAAACCATAAGATAGGCATTTCTTATTGCATTCGTACTTATTTCAGAAAGTCGATTTCTTAAAACTCTGATTTTGCTATAGTAGTCAAACTCAAGATAATTACCCTTAATATCCTGTAGTTTTTCTACCATTGTTCCAAGCTCATTCATTCTTCTGCTTATAGGTGCTACATAGAGCGAGTATTTATCATCAACCCTCGAAATTTCCCACGCATAGGTATGATAAGCACCTATTAACCGGCCAATCCTCGCAATTGCATCATATATATCCTGAACAGTATTCTTTTCAAAATCACGCTGAAGTGCATCAAATGGACTAAGTATATCTTCTATTTTTTTACTTATTCCTATAAGTATTTCAAAGTGCTCATCTGTATCGAGGGTAGTCATTAACTCCTTTAACTCTGCGATACGCTTATTTGCAGCATCATTGGTATTCTGTCTATTCTTGATGGCTACAGCATTCTGTTCTGAATCAAGTTTCTCCATTTCCTTTGTTACGATTTTGATGCTTTCTTCCTCGGATGATATCTCTTTTCTAAATGCTCTATTAACTTCATCCTTTCGATGCTTCAATCCAGTACATAAAGCATTAAACGCATCTATTACATCTCTAAGTCCCTTGAAATAATCCACTACAATTGTGTTATTGGCATTTAATACTTTACTTACTTCTAATACCTGACTATTAATTTTCTGAGCAAAGATAGAAGTCTCCTTTGTCACAGAAGGTTTAATTCCTAAAATTGCATATGCCTTCTCAAGAGAAACCCCATCATACTTACAAAAAAGATCATAGAAACGATATATATCTCCTATACATTGCTCTGAATATACATATTGTTCTAATTCCTGAGTAAGCCTTGCCCTATAATTTATCTTTCCATAATCACCGGCTTTATGCCTAGGATAACGATTTATACAAACATCATAGTATTGCTCTATGGTGCCCATATTTATATCAGAAATCTCAAGCTGGTGTCTCATATTCTCAGCCATCTGGATATACATCGGCGACGGAGAAATAACATGCAAACTGCTTCTTACAAGGCTTGCAGGATTATCATATAAAATGATTGGTAAACGATGCAGCATGATCATTGATTTACCGGAACCAGCACATCCTTGGACAATCATGTTTGCGTCATAAGGTGCCTGAATTATTTCTCCCTGCTTCTTCTGAATTGAGAAAACAATATTCTTAAATTCGGGTGTAGACCTCCGTTCCAATAATTCCTGAAGGAATTCATCTGAAATAATTTTAGCAGCTCCATCCGGATCAAAGTCATCAAGATTGAATCTATGTATCATTTCATCGAGAAATTCATCACGAAAGAAATCCTTACCCTTTATCGCTTTCAAAGTTTTCTCATCAAATTTACCGGGATAAAGATTCATAGCCTTTACAACTCTTGTGAATCTAAGTTCAACCTTATCCTTTACCAACAGTTTGAAATCTGTATGATATTCCATACCCTTTTTATCCTTAACAATACCATGGTATTCCGTAGAAGAATTGTTCAAAATATAATGTCTGCATACCGGCATCTTCCAGTCAGTAACAAAAATATCCTCCCCATCCTGGCAATGGTGAAGACCTATCTTTATTTCATCTAAAGAGGTTCCATGCGAATCACTAACCTCAAGAAGCAGCCTTGTATGATAGAGTTCATCCCTGGCATTCAAGAACTTTTTTCTGTTCTCCTCGCTATCCTTCATTCCTTTATTCGCTATAATTAACGACAAATATTGATCTGGATTAACAGATATTGAAGCATCCTTCGCCTCGCGCACATACTGCTGCATACGCTGGTCCAGTTTATCAAGAATTTCATCCATTCTTGCTATAAGTTCATCAAGAATTCTCTGTTCTTCTTTTTTCAGTTCTTCCCCATAATAGTTAAGATTCACACGCTCACCGCCTAACTATCTATAATTCTAAAAATGCCTGAATTGCTCGTGAAGAGTGTACCCCGACAAATCTGACGCAAGGGAAATGCTCTGTATTAAGTATCTCTCCCTCCGAAATAAAATCTGCTGCATAAAGAGGCTGACCAAACCACAGTATTTTCTTATCGATGATAGTCAACGGATTTTTTGCATAGGGAAATGTTTTTATATACTCCTGTAACCCAACAGGTATATCTATCTCCTCAGGAAGTCTTATACTAATATCAACCCCCTGTTCCTGCTTTATTTTTAAGATTTGCGTTAATTCCTGTATTGCCTCATCATTATCATCAATAACGTCAGGTATATCTATTTGAATTCTGCTCTTTGAATTCCTTATATCCTCAATATATTTACTAAAACTTGTTTCCCTGTCCTCCACATAAATGTTGGCATTTTCCTTATTAGCAGGCATAAGCTCATCTAAAAGATATCCACCTGCGATAGTAGTTTCGCTCTTCACCAACTGATTCATCGCCTTAGTAAAAATAAGCTTTTTAGAAATATTCTTTCTGCTAAGGAAATCCATATTCGCAACTAGGACAAATTTGCCCTTCGCTCTTGTGAGGGCAACATTAAATAACCGATTGGCTGTATCATTCTTTAGCGATGTCAAAAGTGTGCCTGGATATGGCATTCTAAAACAATCTACCGCATCGTAAATGATTACCGGCTTTTCTGAACCCTGAAACTGATGTACCGTCGCACAGGATACTTTTGCCCAACGTTTATCACTTTCCTGCATATCTCTAATCATAGATAGAATAAGCCTTGACTGTGCACTGTAAGGTGTAATAATACCAACCTCATATTGACCTATAAACCTTTCAGCCAAACGCATACAAACAAGTGCTGAAAGAATATTTATCCTGGAGCCATCCATTGTCTTAATACAGACGGAATACATTCCTCCTAAATTCATTAAGGACATAGCTGCATTCGGACAAGGATGACAAGATGCAATTTCATTTCTGCTTTCATATATCCTGTCTGAGGTTTTTAGCCTGCTACCATACATATGAAGGCTTACAAAATCAGCAATATCCTGATGCATTCGATATTGCAAATCAAGCATGACCAGCCATTCGTGTTCCTGGTTATTCTCAACAGCCTGCGTAATGCCTGTATATTCAAATATATCCTTTGACAACCTGTCATCTGTATTATTCTGAACAATAGCAGGTAACTGGCAGAAATCGCCCAAACAAACAAAGAATCCCTTAGCAAGACCAGCTGAAAAAACAATCTGTGGAACATAGGCCATACTTGCCTCATCAAAAATTACAACGTCATAATGCTGTGAATATATAGCTTTATCTACAGTCGCTTTTGAAACAGTGGTAGCTGTAAAAGCAGTTCTTTGAATTAGTTCCTTTTCCTGCTCCAACAAAATTTCTCGAATTTTATTAAGGTGCTTGTTTATCTCTACCCTTCTGGCATCTTTTCTTTTTATTTTTTTCTTTTCTTCAATAAGTTCCTGATATTCTGTTGCTAATTCAGGATTTCTGCTCAGAACGTATTGATAAGAAGTAAGCGTTTTACTCTCTAACAACTCCTTCGTTCGTGGGTAACCATATCGAATGATCTGACCTTCCGGAAGGTCTGCCTTCTTCGCCACTCTTAACAGTGCACCATCTACAGATACGTTACTATAGGACAGCATTAATACTCTTCTTCCTTGTGCCATGTGTTCAAGAGCTATATTTGCAAGCGTCTCCGTTTTACCAGTTCCGGGAGGTCCCCATATAAATGTTATTCCTCCAGATGTTGCTCTGTTAAAAGCAAGGTTCTGTCCACTTTTTAGACCTTGCCAGTTTGTGATTTGTTTTCGGCCGTTACAAGCTATTTCATACGCAAGTGGCTCCGGCTTTGGTTCCATCTCATCAAGTCTTTCCATCAAAGCCTCTAATAGCTGCCACTGCTCTGAAGTAAACTCTACACTTTCAACGGTATCGCCTATATATTCCATGGTTCTGATAAGAATTGTGAAATCCTCACAGGAAACAACATAAGCAGTTACAATGTTTTCCGGGAACCATAACTTTATAGCTGTACCGTCTGGAAAATGCAATTCTGTATCAGTATCAAAGGCATAAAGGTACTCACCATTTTTCGAAGGAAGCTTCTCACCGTCAATGATTCTGTATTTCTTTCCACCTGTAGATTTTAAGAAATCAATTTCATTTGCAATAGCAAATCTATAATCTCTTTTAAACCTGTTAAATGAAGCCTCAACAGCTTCGCCCTCTATCTCATCCTGAACGTCCTCATCCTCAAGTTCAAGTGTCGTTGAAAATGCTGCGGGATAAGGATACTTCGAAAGGTCACCATGGAAATCAATTGCGACAATCCCATCTCGTATATATTCAATTGTGCCAATGGCATGAGTGTTTAAATTTCTAACACACATACCAATAAGATTTGATTTATCCATGTGATATTTCACCGCCAAACGTTATTAAACTCTTTAGAAAAACTCCTCATTTATCTTTATAACCATCAATATCATAATCTTTAGCAATTTTATGTAATCCTGTTGTTGCTTATCTTCATCAAGAGGACAAGGGCTTTCTTCGAGAGCAAGAAGTCTGTCAAATGCTAACTCTCATTTATGGGAACAAATCCATTATTTCGTCTTATTGAAAATATCTGACTATTCTTAAAAATCATCGACTCCGTTTGAAAACGTAATAAAGTGAACACCTATCATCCCTAATAAGTCTCTCGTCCTGTCTTCTTTATTCGACACAGCCCATATTTTTTCCTGCAAAACAGACAGAATAGTATCTTTTCTGCATGGCACCTTATTTATAGACTTAAATACTGATTTTGGAGGGCTTCTTCATTAATAGTCTGTGAAATACAGTCTGACCCTTTTTCATCAAGGCAGCTGACCTAACACAAGCCAATAAACTTATAACCTCGGTTGTTTCAATGAATTCACCGGTTAATTTCTCTGCATTCTCTGTAGTAAACACTACCTAGATAAAGCATATCTATTGCTATAAACTCGCTTTTTGCTGGCTTTCCCTGAGTTCAAATTTGCTCTTCGTACTATCCCTTCCTTGACCTGGATAAAAATTTCACTCGGGATTATTGGCCCGTGACTGTTCTCAATTCTCAACATAATACTGAGGTAAATGTTCTTTAGAGTTTCGCTAAAAAGTGCAACATTAAAAAAATGCAACCACCGGTTGCACTTATACCAGCAATTACCACTTTATTTCAAAATTCACTACGTATTCAACCCCATTTTAACCCCTAAAAACAACAGAAGCCACTGAAATCAGTGACTTTACATTGTATCAAAACTTTAGTTTTAATATGGCTGCGGATTAAGTATTTGAACCCATAATTTTGTGTTATGAATTCTAGATCTACTTATTTCTTCACATATACAGTGTTTTCTCAGTCTCTACAGGGATACATATACATTTACTTCCAACACCAAGATCCTCTGCTATCAAACCTTCATGAATTTCGAATTTTGCAGTCCAACCACTCACTCCACGTATGCTAGCTAAAGAAACATATCCTTAGTATTTCCACTTAAATGTATGCAAACCCATGTATCCATTTATATACGCGTAAAATTATACAAAAAACTATTTATTTACCGATTGGCAAAAATATGCTATGCTGAATATTGAATTATATTCCAGTAATTAGCTAAAGGGTTATTTGTTATTATAGTGTGATTTTGGATACGCTATGTTTATAGCCTACCACCTAAAAACCAAGAATTCTAAATTATCGCTATCATAAACTCTACCACATGAAACCCTTTAGTATCAAGTGGCTTATATCACACCTAGCTTCAACGACCTT
>JAEWSG010000157.1 GCA_023398495.1 Bacillota bacterium | reverse complement strand
AAAGAAACTGGATGCCCAATAATTATGTGTATTAAGTGTGATGGTGTTATGATTGATAAAGATTACTTTGACAGTTCAAAAAGTCACAGAACCAAGTAGTCGCCCGAAGGGCGGTTTTGTTCTTATTGCACTGAAAGGATGATGATTTGTGTCAAAAAAGAAAACGTGGATGATTGGTTTGCTATTGATGCTTGTTTTATTACCCCAACAAGTTTTTGCAATGCATATAATGGAAGGTTTTCTTCCACCGTTATGGTGCATAGCTTGGGGTGTATTTACCATACCTTTTGTTTTAGCTGGTTTTTTTTCAATACAAAAAACTATCAGTGAGCATCCAAGGACAAAAATGCTGTTGGCAATGGCAGGTGCTTTTGCTTTCGTGCTTTCTGCCCTTAAAATACCTTCGGTTACCGGAAGCTGTTCTCATCCGACAGGTGTTGGGTTAGGTGCTGTTTTATTCGGGCCAACTGCTATGAGTCTTCTGGGTTTGGTTGTTTTACTGTTTCAAGCTGTTTTACTTGCTCATGGTGGTTTGACAACGCTTGGTGCGAATGCTTTTTCGATGGCAGTGGTAGGGCCATTAATTGCATTTGCAACATATAAAATTGTTTTAAAATTAAAGGGTTCTCAAGGGCTTGCAGTATTTTTGGCAGCATCTCTTGGGAATTTGTTGACCTATATAACTACTTCCATACAGCTTGCACTCGCATTTCCTGCTCAAACGGGTGGATTTATAGTATCTCTTTCAAAGTTTATGAGTATATTTGCTGTTACACAGATGCCGCTGGCAATCAGTGAGGGCATTCTTACAGTATTAATTTTTAATGCAATTGCAGCTAATGGAAAACAGGAACTAAAAGACTTGAAAATACTTTCAAAGGAGGCGTAAAATGGCTACAGTAGTTATAAAACAAAACAGGAGCTATTGGAATATTGTTAAAAATCTGGTACTTGGTTCAATTGTTATCGGCCTTGCAGTTTTGCCCCTTTTGATAGTTAAAGATGCCGAATTTGGTGGAGCCGACGGCGAGGCTGAGGAAGCAATTACCGAGATAAATGCTGACTATGTACCTTGGTTTTCACCATTGTTTGAACCTAAAAGCGGAGAAATTGAAAGCTTACTTTTTGCTCTTCAGGCAGCTATAGGTTCAGGAATTGTATTTTATGGAATTGGGTATATGCAAGGAAGAAAAAAGAAGGAAGAAGCGGACAAGCAATGATAATTATAGATAAATATGCGTATATATCAAAGCTGAAACAGACAGCACCGATGAAAAAGCTTGTTTTTTCATTACTGACTCTTGGGATTTGCATTTGGGCTGACACAGTTTTAGTATCTGTTTTAGTTCTTCTGACTATGGGGTGGTTTATTGTTTGTAAAGGAGGTATACCTCTTAACCTGTTTACTAAACTTATGTTGGTTCCTACCTTGTTTTTGCTAGTTGGTGTTTTAACAATTGCTATAAATGTTTCAGGAGATATGAATGCCTTTTTGTTTTCTATATATGGCTTCGGTACATATATCGGTGTATCACAATCAGGTGTTTACAATGCATTGTGCTTGTTTTCCAAAGCATTAGGAGCTGTTTCCTGCCTGTATTACCTATCGCTAAGTACACCTATGGTGGATTTGTTGGCAGTTCTTCGAAGACTTAAAGTTCCAAAACTTATGCTTGAATTGATGGGGCTTATTTATCGGTTTATTTTTGTACTCCTTGAAACAACAGATAGTATGGTTGTTGCTCAAAAATCACGTCTGGGCTATTCGAACCTTACTTCAGCATACCGTTCACTTGCAGTGCTTGCGGCGAACCTTTTTATACGTGCCTGTAAAAGGTCGGATGATATTTATACAGCATTAGAAGCCAGGGGATATGATGGTGAAATTAATGTGCAGGAGGAACCGTTTTCTACAAAGTGGACTGAATACATTCCTGCTGTGATAATAAATTTATTTTTTGTTTTAATTGCACTGTTTTTGAAACAAAATACGAGAGGATTGCTTTGATGAATAAGAACATACTTGAGGTAAGAAAACTTCACTATAAGTATAGTGATGGTACACACGCATTAAAGGGCTTGACACTTGGAGTGGCACAGGGGAAAGCAACTGCTGTATTGGGGGGCAATGGAGCTGGCAAATCAACACTATTTCTTTCTCTAAATGGAATATTGAAACCATTTGCCGGTGACGTTTTATTTAAGGGGAATCCTCTGGATTACTCACGAAACGGTCTTATAGGTCTGAGAAGGTCTGTTGGGATTGTGTTTCAGGATCCTGACAATCAATTGTTTTCAGCTAGTGTATATCAGGATATATCTTTTGGTGCAGTGAATATGGGATTACCTCAGGATGAAGTCTTAAGAATGGTAAATGCTGCAATGGAGATGGCAGGAGTTGTTCACCTTAAGGATAAGCCTACGCACTGTCTTAGCTTTGGGCAGAAAAAAAGAGTGGCAATTGCAGGAGTACTTGCAATGAAACCGGAAGTTCTGGTGCTTGACGAACCTACAGCAGGGCTCGACCCCATGGGAGCGAGTGAGATTATGAAGTTGCTCCGGGAGCTGCAGAAAGAACTGGGACTGTCTGTAATTCTTTCAACCCATGATATTGATATTGTACCTCTTTATTGTGATTATGCTTATGTTATGGATCAGGGGACGAATGTTCTGGAAGGCACTCCTAAAGAGGTGTTTAGTCACCCGGGTGAGATAAGAAATGTAAACTTAAGGCTTCCAAGAATCGGGCATTTGATGGAAATATTAAAGTCAAAGGATGGGTTTGAATTAAATGACACGGCAAATACAATATCGGAGGCAAGAAAAGTATTAAAGGATTGGAAAAGCATACAGGACAAACATTTTGTGTCTGTACATGGCACTGAGTCTAGGGTAAAATTATGAATGAATACATAATAAAATCAGGTAAGAAGTTAAGAAAAGGTTTTACTACGGGGAGTTGTGCAGCAGCTGCTGCAAAAGCTTGTGCAATCATGCTTTTTGAAAAGAAAATAGTTCAGAAGGTCCAATTAACTCTCCCCGGCGGAGAAGAAATAACTTTTAAGGCAGAGGATATCACTGTCGAAGAAAATGTCACAAGCTGTTGCATCGTAAAGGATGCAGGGGATGATCCTGATGTAACAAACGGAATAAAGGTATATGCCAAGGTTAAAAAAGCAAATTCCGGTATAAATATAGATGGGGGAATTGGAGTAGGAAGAGTAATGTCTACGGGTTTGTCGTGCAAAATAGGAGAGGCAGCTATTAACCCTGAACCTAGGAAGATGATAAGAAAAGCAATTGAAGATGTTGCAAATCGCTTTAATTATAAAGGCGGATTTAATGTGGAAATATTTGTTCCACAGGGTCAGGAAATTGCAAAGAGAACCTTTAATGAAAGGCTAGGGGTTGTTGGTGGGATATCCATTCTTGGAACTACCGGTTTTGTGGAACCAATGAGCGAAAAAGCTCTGATTGACACCATTAAGCTTGAACTGTCCATCAGAAAGCAAAGAGGTCAAAATACCCTATTAATTTCTCCGGGAAATTATGGGCTTGATTATGCCAAAAAACATTTCAGCATAGATATTGGTAGTGCTGTAAAGTGTTCAAACTACATTGGTGAAACTCTTGATTATGCAGTATATATGGGGTTTGAGAAGGTTTTGCTTGTCGGGCATATAGGGAAGCTGGTCAAAGTGGCCGCAGGAGTAATGAATACACATTCAAAAATTGCTGACTGCAGAAATGAAATATTTGCAGCTCACAGTGCTTTAGCCGGTGTATGTAAAGAAGTTATTGAAGAGATTATGAATGCAAAAACAACGGATGAAATTCATTATATTTTAACACGGAATGAAGTTTCCCAAAGTGTATACAAAAGCATATTGAAAAAAATATTATTTCAACTGAATTATCGTGTTATGGATAAAATAAGTATTGAGGTTCTTGTGTTTTCTAATGAGAATGGTGTGTTAATGCAAACAGAGAATGTGGTATATTTTATTGATGAATTAAAGGAGATTACGCCTTGAGAGGAATTCTATATGGAGTAGGTGTAGGGCCAGGGGATAAAAAACTCCTTACCCTATTAGCGATTGAGACTTTAAAAAAGGCAGATATTATTGTAGTGCCGGATACAGGGGGCGAAAAAATCGCACTTAATATCGTATCCGATTACATTACCGGTAAAGCAGTAATGTATTGTACAATGCCAATGACAAGAGATGCTGATATTTTGTGGGAGAGTCACAAAAGTTGTGCCGATTCAATTTGTGCTGAGCTTGAAAAAGGTTTGAATCTGGCCTTTATAACCTTAGGTGACCCTACAATTTATTCTACATATATGTATGTACACAGGCTGGTGGTTGAAAAAGGATATAAAACAGAAATTGTTAACGGAATCCCATCGTTTTGTGCAGCTGCTGCCAAACTTAATATTTCACTATGTGAAGGGAAGGATGCTCTGCATATTATTCCTGCGTCTTATGATGGTGTTGATGATCTCTTGTGTATGAAGGGAAACAAGGTACTTATGAAAAGCGGAAAAAACCTTATGAATGTAAGACAAAAGCTTAAGCACCATAATTTGCTTGATAGTTCCAAAATGGTGGAATGTTGCTTTATGGAAAACGAAAGAGTATATGATAATATGTTGGACGTGAAGGAAGATGGCAGTTATTTTTCAATTATTGTTGTTAAAGGAGAAAGATGATGGTCTATTTTATTGGGGCAGGCCCAGGGGCTGCTGACCTTATAACGGTCAGAGGGTGTGAACTTCTGAAAAAGGCTGACGTTGTTATTTATGCAGGATCTTTGGTTAACCCGGAGCTGCTTGCTTACACAAAAGCCGGTTGTAAAATTTTTAATAGTGCAACTATGACCTTGGAAGAGGTTTTTGAAGTTATCGTGAGAGAATATGCCCGTGACAAGATTATTGTGAGGCTGCATACCGGTGATCCAAGTATATACGGAGCCATAAGAGAGCAGATGGATCTTCTGGACGCACATGATATGGAATACTCAGTGGTTCCTGGTGTAAGTTCCTTCTGCGGTGCAGCAGCAGCTTTAAATGCCGAATACACTTTGCCGGATGTAAGTCAGACCGTTATACTGTCAAGAATGGAAGGAAGAACCTCTGTTCCTGATGATGAAGAGATATCAAAACTTGCTTCACACAAGGCATCGATGGTATTGTTTTTGACTTCTTCCATGGTGGAACAATTAAGTAAAAAACTTATTGAAGGCGGTTATCAGGAAGAAACACCTGCAGCTATTGTGTACAAGGCCACATGGCCCGAGCAAAAGATCATAAGGACAACCGTTGGAAATTTGCATAAAAGTGCAGAGGAAAATAACATTTCCAAAACTGCACTGATATTGGTTGGAGACTTTCTGTCATGTAATTATAAACGTTCTAAATTATATGACGGGAGCTTTACACATGAATTCAGGAAGGCGAAAGATTAATGAAAATTTTGATTGTTTCGTTTACCAAAAAGGGTGCGATAATTTGTTTGAAAATAACCGAAGGTCTTAGAAAATCAGGCTACATGGCAATAGGGTTTTCAAAGTATGTGGAAAATAAATTGTTATTACTTGAGGACAAGCTAAATGATTTTACGAAGAGAGCCTTTGAGGAAAATTCAGCAATTGTTTTTGTGGGAGCCACGGGTATCGCTGTCAGAGCCATTGCCCCCTTTATTGCCTCAAAAGACAGGGATCCTGCCATTATAGTTGTGGATGAGCTGGGAAAGTACATAATTCCAATTCTTTCGGGGCATTTAGGCGGTGCGAATGAAATTTCCAAAGAGATTGCTGACATTTTGAAAGGAAAAGCTGTTATAACAACTGCGACCGATATAAATGATGTATTTGCTGTGGACGTATGGGCGGTTAATAATAACCTGTATATAGAAAATATTGATAGTATCAAATATATATCGGCAGCGGTATTGAAGGGTGAGAAAATAGGATTTTGCTGCGATTATCCTGTTGAAGGAGACCTGTATGATTTTATGACGCAAGCAAAAGCTGAAGTTGGAATATATATTATGAATCAGAACGTAAAGAAGTCTGACGAAACCTTTGTGCCTTTTCTAAGGACCTTGCGATTAAGACCTAAACTTTTTTTTGTGGGTATCGGGTGCAGAAAAGGAACTGATGAGAAAGTACTTGAGGAATTTTTTATAGAAACCCTTACAGAACTTGATATTCCGATGTTTTTAGTAAGTAAAATTGTGACTATTGACATAAAAAAAGAAGAAAAGGCAATTGTAAAATTGTGTGAAAAACATAGATATCCGCTGGAAACATTTACAAGTGAGCAGTTAAGTAGGGCGAAGGGAGAATTTACATCGTCGGAATTTGTAAAGAGTAGTGTGGGCGTAGATAATGTATGTGAAAGGGCAGCTTATATAGCCAGTAATGCCGGTAAAATTATTTTAAAGAAAACAGTAAAAAACAAGTGTACAATCGCAATTGCACTTGGTGAATGGAGGTGCAGCTTTAAATAATATGATTTATGTAATAGGTTTAGGTCCGGGAGAAGATGTTCAAATAACTCCAAAGGCAATTGCAGCATTAAAAAGTTGTGATACTATTGCAGGGTATACGGTTTATATAGACCTTATCATGCCTTTGATAGAGGACAAAAAAATAATTAAGACACCCATGATGCAAGAGGTTGAAAGGTGTAAGCAAACAGCACTTGCTGCTAAAGGTGGTAATAATGTTGCCATTATTTCAAGTGGTGATGCAGGGATTTATGGAATGGCAGCACTGATGTATGAGGTGTGTGAAGAGCTGGGTGTAAACGAAGAAATCGAAGTAGTTGCGGGAATTACAGCAGCAAACTCAGCGGCAGCAGTACTGGGTGCACCGCTTACACATGATTTTGCAGTTATATCCTTAAGCAACCTCTTGACACCATGGGAGGATATTGAAAAGAGACTGGATTTAGCATCAAGGGCAGGATTCGTAATAGCCATTTATAATCCTGTCAGTAAAAAAAGAGCTGACTTTCTGGAAAAAGCATGTGAAATACTAATGAGAAACATTAGCACCGAAACTATGTGTGGTTATGTAAAAAATATCGGGCGGGAAGGGCAAACGTATAAAATATTAACTCTGAAAGAACTGAAAAATGAAAATGTGGACATGTTTACTACTGTTATTATTGGAAATTCCTCTACAAAAGTAATAGGTAACAAATTAGTAACACCTAGAGGTTATAAGGTGGAAGGCAGGTGAGGCGTTTTGAAGCGAGTTGCCGTTTTTGCCGGAACAAGCGAAGGAAGAAAGCTATGTGAATTTCTGGCTGCAAGAGGTGTACACGTAACAGCTGTGGTTGCTACCGAATATGGTTCTCTGGTTATGCCGGAGATGCCAAATCTTATTATCAAAGAGGGAAGGCTTTCTATTGATAAGATTAATGAGTTGATAAAGGACTATGATTTTGTAATTGATGCTACTCATCCTTATGCAGAGGTTATTTCAGCCAATATCAAAGTAGCTGTGGAGACTAGAAATATCAGATACTTAAGAGTTGTCAGACCTTCACTGGAATATAAAAATGTTATAGAGTGTGCCGATATCAGTGAAGCTTGCAGTTATTTGAACAAAACTACAGGAAATGTGCTGGTGACGACAGGCAGCAAGGAGCTTATTCCCTATACTACCATCAAAGATTATAGACAACGTTTGTATGTAAGAGTGCTGCCTGCTGTGGAAGCAATCAGTGAATGTTACAGACTTGGGTTTAATGCCTCAAATATCATCTGCATGCAGGGTCCTTTCAGTGAGAAGATGAATAAGGCCATGTTGGAACAAACTGACGCCAGATTTTTGGTCACAAAAGATACAGGTAAGAGCGGGGGATTTTCAGAAAAGCTTTCGGCAGCAAAGGAGTTGGGAATACAGGTAGTACTGATTGGCAGACCTTGCAGGGAGGAAGGTTTGAATTTGGAATCAGCCTGCATGTATTTGGAGAGAGAGTTTGAGTTGAAAGAAAAACTGCTTTCACATTTTCCGTTGTTTATGAATATAAAAAGAAAAAAAGTTGCTGTGATAGGAGGCGGAACAATAGCAACAAGAAGAATAGAAACGCTGCTCCGATTTGATGCGGATATTACAGTTATTGCCCCTGAACTCAGCAAAACTCTTGAACTACTTCATGGTGAGCACAGAATCAACATCAAAAAGAAAGAATATGAACAGGGAGATATAGAAGGTGCATTTATGGTCCTGGCTGCTACAAATGATAGGGGACTAAATGAACAGATTTACATAGATGCGAAACAAAGAGACATTATTGTAAATGTATCAGACAATAAAGAGCGATGTGATTTTTTCTTTCCAGCTATTTTTTCAGATGATGACGTAGTAGGTGGCATGATTTCAAGGGAAGGAAGCAACCATAAAAAAGTAAAAGAGAAAGCATATCTCTTAAGAGAATTTCTAAGGAAGGGTGAGATGTAGGTGCAACGTGTGAGGATTGGAAGCAGGGACAGCAAACTTGCTGTTATTCAAGCACAGAAGGTTATGGAGGCTATAAAACAATATGATAGCTCTATACATACCGAACTACTGCTTATGAAGACAACAGGAGATAAAATTCTTGATAAGACTCTTGATAAAATAGGTGGAAAAGGCTTATTTGTAAAAGAACTGGAGGAGGCATTAATAAACGGTACTGTGGATATTACGGTTCACAGTTATAAGGATATGCCGATGGTGATAAACAAGAATTTGCCGGTTGTTGCCCTATCAGACAGAGAAGATGAGAGGGATGTCCTGATTTACCCGAACGGGTCTAAGGATGAAACAAAGCCTATTGGTTGTTCTAGCAAAAGAAGAACGGTGCAGCTTCAAAAACTTGGTTTTTCCAATATTGAACCTCTTAGGGGAAATGTGCTTACAAGGCTTAGAAAACTCGATGCGGGTGAATACAGTGCCATTGTTTTGGCGGCTGCCGGAATTAAACGCTTAGGTCTTGAAAATAGGATAAGCAGATATTTTACAACAGATGAGATTATGCCTGCGGCCTGTCAGGGTATCATTGCCGTTCAAGCAAGAAAAGGTGAAAAAACCGATTATTTAAAGCTGTTCCACTGTGAAAAATCAAAAATTTTATCTGATGCAGAACGTGCATTTGTAGCAGAATTAGACGGGGGCTGTTCATCACCGGTTGCGGCACATGCAGATATAGTACAGGAACAACTTGTACTAAGCGGACTGTTTGTGGATGAAGAAAGAAAAATAATGCTCCGCGGAATTCAATACGGTGATATACTTCATGCTGAAAAAATTGGTACGGAGCTTGCAAGCAAATTGAAAAAGGAGGCCTTTCAAAATTATGAATAAGGGATTTGTTGCTTTGGTTGGTGCCGGACCGGGTGATTTGGGTTTATTGACAATTCGTGGTATGGAATACATAAAAAAAGCTGATGTAGTTGTATATGACCGTTTGGTTTCAAAGGATATTTTAAATTTGATCCCTGAAAATGCCGTTAAATTGGATGTGGGCAAGGAAAGCAGTAATCACCTGGTTGAACAGGATAAAATAAATGAAATATTGCTTAGTGAAGCGATGGAAGGAAAAACAGTTGTTAGACTGAAGGGTGGTGACCCTTTTCTCTTTGGTCGGGGTGGAGAGGAATTGGAGCTTTTAGAAAAGAACGGAATTTCTTTTGAAGTAGTACCCGGTATTTCATCTGCTGTCTCTGTTCCGGCTTACGCTGGAATACCGGTTACCCACAGAGATTTTTGCAGTAGCGTACATATTGTTACAGGGCATCAGAAAGCAAATGAACCTTTAAATATTGATTTTGATGCACTGGTAAAAACCGGAGGTACGTTGGTTTTCCTTATGGGTGTTTCCTCGTTGAGGCAAATAACCGATGCCCTGATTGCTGCAGGAATGGATAAATGTGTACCTGCTGCTGTTATTGAAAATGGAACAAGGCCTGATCAACGAAAAATTGTTGCTACCCTTGAGTCCTTGTATGAAAATGCCTGTAAAAATAAAATTAAGTCTCCTTCTATTATTGTTGTAGGAGAGGTTTGCTCGCTTTCTGAGAAATACGATTGGTTTTCAAAACGTCCTCTTTTTGGCAAAAAAATAATTGTTACACGCCCGAAAATTTCTGGCAATTCATTGAGTAAAAAGCTTAAGGAAATTGGAGCAGAGGTCTATGATTATCCATGTATTGAAATAAATGAAATTCCCGTAAATGAAAGAATGGAAAAAGCTTTAGAACATATTAGTGAGTACAGTTGGCTGGTTTTTACAAGCAAAAACGGAGTTAATATATTTTTTGACTACCTGAAAAAGAAAAGAAAGGACTTCAGATTTTTAAAGGATGTAAAAATCGCTGCAATCGGAAGCCAGACATCGGATACACTGGCTCAATACGGTATTTATGCCGATTTTATGCCGGAGAAATATGATGGAAAGAGCCTTTCAGAGGGACTTTGTAAAATAGCTATGCAGCATGAAAAAATTCTTTTATTGCGTGCACTTAAAGGTAGTGAGGAAATTATCGGAGTGTTGAAAGAAAACCATATGGAATTTGATGATATTGGGATTTATGATACCGTTTACACAAGTACACACAGGCAGGAAATGAAAACGCTTGTTGAAAATAGCCGGGAACTTACGGTGACTTTTACCAGTGCTTCTACTGTCGAAGGTTTTGTAAAATCATTAGATACTGTTGATTTGTCAAAGGTAACAGGAATTTGCATTGGGGACCAGACTGCACAAGTGGCACAGAAATATGGAATCAAGCATTATATTTCAGCAGAGGCTACAATTGACAGTATGATATTAAAGATAAAGGAGCTGATGTGTGAGCATGGAAATCAGACCACGAAGACTGAGGAATGATATAAATATCAGAGGATTATCAAGAGAAACCAGGCTTTCTTCCAAATCATTGATACTGCCTTTGTTTATAAAGGAAGGGAAAAATATTAAGGAAGCTATAAACTCTCTTGAGGGACACTTTTACTATAGTACAGACACTTTACCAGAAGCTGTGGAACAGGCATTGTCCAAGAATATAAAATCGGTTTTGCTGTTTGGCATACCCTGCAATAAAGATGAGCAGGGAAGCGGTGCCTATGCCGAAGATGGTGTGATTCAGAAGTCGATAAGAGAAATAAAATCCCGTTACCCCCAGATTACTGTAATTACAGATGTTTGCATGTGTGAATATACATTGAACGGACACTGTGGAATAGTTAAGAATGGTAAGGTTGAAAATGATGAAACTCTGAATTTTATTGCTGCTATTGCACTATCCCATGTTGAAGCGGGTGCCGATATGGTTGCACCGTCCGATATGATGGACGGCAGAGTTGCGAAAATACGAGAAATGCTCGATAAAGCCGGATTTTACGATAAGCCAATCATGTCCTATTCGGTGAAGTATGCATCCTCATTTTATGGTCCTTTCAGAGATGTTGCGAAATCTGCACCTGCCTTTGGTGACAGGAAGACCTATCAAATGGACTGGCATAACCGTCGGGAAGCTATCAAGGAAGCGTTGTTGGATATAAAGGAGGGTGCAGATATCCTGATGGTAAAACCTGCATTGTCATACCTTGATGTCATTAAAGAAGTTAAAGATAGTACCAATTATCCGATCTGTGCCTACAGTGTAAGCGGAGAATATGCAATGATAAAAAGTGCTGCAAAAATGGGCTTGATAGACGAATATGGTACAATGTGTGAAAGTGCAGTGAGCATCTACAGGGCAGGTGCGGATATGCTGATTAGTTATTATGCAAAGGAAATATCTGAAGCTATTGCAAAAGGAGATATAGGGTGATGAATAACGGTTTGTTTGACAGAGCAAAAAAAGTTATGCCCGGAGGGGTTAACAGTCCTGTAAGATCATTTAAAGCTGTGGGCAGGGAGCCAATGTTTATAAAAAGTGCAAACGGCTCAAAAATTTACAGTGTAGATGGCAAAGAATACATTGACTACGTGTGTTCATGGGGTCCTATGATATTAGGTCATAATCATCCGCAGATTGCCAATAGTGTTGTGGAGGCTGTTCATGGAGGGCTGAGTTTTGGTGCACCTACCGAAAGGGAGGTCATTCTTGCTGAGCTTATAACCTCGGTAGTTCCCAATATAGACATGGTGAGAATGGTAAACAGTGGCACAGAAGCGGTGATGAGTGCGTTAAGGCTTGCAAGAGGATATACAAAACGGGAAAAGATAATTAAATTTGACGGATGTTATCACGGACACAGCGATAGTATGCTTGTAAAGGCAGGTTCCGGTGCACTGACGTTTTCAAATCCTGACAGTCTGGGTGTGACAGGTGAGACGGCAAAAAATACTCTTATTGCTCGGTACAATGATATAGATGCCGTTAAAGACCTGTTTATGCAGTATAAGGGTGAAATTGCCGCTGTTATCATTGAGCCGGTAGCTGCCAATATGGGTGTTGTACTGCCTGAAAAGCAATTTTTGAAAGAGCTTAGGATTTTATGTGATGAGAATAATTCCCTGCTGATATTTGATGAAGTTATAACAGGCTTCAGACTTGCATTAGGTGGGGCTCAGGAGTACTTTGGTGTTAAAGCCGATATTATTAACTTTGGTAAAATAATAGGTGGCGGAATGCCTGTTGGAGCTTATTGTGCACGAAAAGAGATTATGGAACTTGTATCACCTTCAGGAGCGGTGTATCAGGCGGGAACACTGTCCGGAAATCCTATTGCAATGGCAGCTGGAATTGCACAGATTAATATACTGAAGGAGCACAAAGATATTTATCAAAAGCTCGAAAAACATGCCAGAATACTGGCAGATGGCTTCAAAAAGCTGGCAGAAGAGCTTGAAATTCATGTTTGGGTAAATAATATAGCATCTCTAGCTTGTGTGTTTTTTACAAAAGAAAAGGTTTGTGATTTCCAGACTGCTAAAGCCAGTGATACAAAGAAATATGCAAGATACTTTAATCTGATGCTGGAACATGGAATAAATCTGGCACCGGCACAGTTTGAAGCAATGTTTGTAAGTGATGCACATTGCGAAGAGGATTTAGAAAAAACATTGGAAGCGGCCAAAAAAGTCTTTAAAATCATGAAAAATAAAGGGGAAATTTAAAATGACTGGAGTATTGATACTGGCACATGGAAGCAGAGAAAAATCAACGGAAGGCACTCTGAGTGAAATTGTAAAGGAGTTAAAGCAGCGAATAAGTGACTGCACAATTGAAACTGCTTTTTTGCAGTTCAGTGAAACCAATCTTAAGACTGGACTAGATAAGCTGAAAGCTCAAGGGATATCTGATATAAAGGTCATACCTTACTTTTTGTTTGAAGGAGTTCACATCAGAGAAGACATTCCAAGTGAGATTGATGAGTATAAAAAAGACAACCCCCATATGCAAATATCAATGGGTAAAATACTGGGTTATGACCAAAGACTGGCTGAAATACTTGCCGACAGAGTAAGGGAAACCCTATGAAAAAGGAAATATACATTATAGGATGTGGACCCGGGGATATTCTGCATCTGACGCAAAACGCCAGGGAAGCGATTGTTACTTGTGAAGAGGTTTATGCATTTGGTCGGTTTTATGAGTTTTTTCAGAGCATCCGGGACGATATTAAAAGGTGTTCATACTGTGAGCTTTTTAATAAAATCGGAAATTCAAAAGCAAAAACTGTAGGAATATTGGTTTCAGGCGATGTTGGGTTTTTTAGTATGGCAAAAACGTTGGTGGAGAGATTTGATAATGAACATAAAATACATACTTTTTGCGGAATAAGCAGCTTACAGTATTTCTGTGCCCGGGTGGGTGTAAGCTATGAAAATATCGGTATTGTGAGTTTGCATGGAAGAGAACAAAGTATTTTAGGGTATATTGCCTATAATAGATATACCTTTGTTTTAACCGGTGGAGAAAATAATGCCGTAAAAATTCTTAAGCAGTTATCGGATTATGGTATTTCTGATATAACGGTTACAGTAGGCGAACGGCTTTCTATGCCTGATGAAAGAATAGTGAACGGAAGTGTCGCAGAACTTTTGCGATATGATTTTGACAGCTTGACTGTCTTGCTTTTTGAAAACAAGTATTATAGAGACAGAGAAAGCACATTGTTTGACAAGGATTTTATCAGAAATGAAACACCTATGACAAAACAGGAGGTACGCTGGATTTCTATAAATATGCTCAATATAAAACCGTCAGATACTGTTTTTGATATAGGTGCAGGAAGCGGATCGGTAGCTATAGAGATGTCAAGAAAGGCTTATAACGGGTTGGTATATGCAATTGAAAAAGATGCAAAGGCCCATGCCTTGCTAAATGAAAACAGGCTGGTTCTGGGTGCTTTAAACCTTATTCCGGTTTTGGGAGAGGCGACTATAGAAATCAAAAAGCTTCCTATTCCCAACAAGATTTTTATCGGAGGAAGCGGCGGGAATCTCCGGGAGATAATAGAATATTCTTATCGGAATAATCCTGAAGTCGCTATGGTTATAAATGCTATAACACTTGAAACGCTAAGTTTGGCAATTAATGTACTAAAGGATTTAGGCATCAGGCCCTCCATATCTTGCATAAATTGTGCAAGGAACAAAGTACTGGGGGAGTATAACCTTATGAATGCCAACAACCCTGTTTACATAATTTCTGTAATGCCTGACAGATAATAGACGATTGAGGTCTATAAAGCAAATAACAAACAAGCGGTGATAAGATGGCAAGTAAAAATTTAAATAGAATAATGATTGCAGGGACTAACAGCGGATGTGGAAAGACCACCATTACATGTGCTTTGCTCAAAGCACTTAAAAACAGAGGCCTTAGTGTGGCTTCATTTAAATGTGGACCCGATTATATTGATCCGATGTTTCATAGTGAAATCATAGGTGCAAAGTCGAGAAACATTGATATTTTTTTATGTGGTGAAAAAACATCAAGATATCTTATGGCAAAAAACAGTGAGGATTCTGATCTGTCAGTGGTGGAAGGGGTAATGGGCTTCTATGATGGTATTGGAGGGAAGAGTGAAATATATTCGTCCTGTGATATATCAAACAGAATGGAGATACCGGTCATATTGGTGGTTGATTGTTCTGGTGCAGCTCTATCAGTTGTTGCAATGATAAAAGGTTACCTTGAACTTTTTAAAAACAGGATTGTAGGTGTTATTTTGAATAAGACCTCAAAGCATATGTATGAATTATATAAGCAAATGATTGAAGCACACCTTTCAATCAAACTACTGGGTTTTATGCCCAAAGAGGCAGGTGTGAAACTTGAAAGCCGTCATTTAGGACTTGTTACAGCATCGGAGGTAACTGAATTAAAAGCAAAAACGGAGTTTCTTGCAAAGATTGCCGAAGAAAACATTGATATAGATGAAATTATTACGATAGCACGACAAACCCAGCCCTTTTACTATGAGGGAATTGAGATAGAGAAAAAAAGTCCTGTACGAATTGCCGTAGCCAGAGATAAAGCTTTTTGCTTTTATTATGAGGATAATCTGGAACTATTGAGACAGATGAGGGCTGAACTTGTATTCTTTTCGCCATTAGAAGATTTCAAATTGCCTTCTGATGTTGATGGAATCATTTTAGGAGGGGGATATCCTGAGCTTTATGCAAAAGCTTTAAGCGAAAATATTTTAATGCATGAAAGCATACGGGATGCGGCAAAAGATGGTATGCCTGTTTTTGCGGAGTGTGGAGGCTTTATGTATTTAGGCAAAAGTATATCAAATGGAAGTGAATGTTACCCAATGGTTTCTCTGATAGATATGAATTGCAAGATGACAGATAAACTGCAACCCTTTGGATATGTAACACTCATAGCAAAGGAAGACAACCTTCTTATGGACAAAGGTCAAGGCATACCGGCTCATGAGTTTCATTATTCCAGCAGCAATTTGAAGACAGGTTCTTTATATGCAAAGAAAAACAATGGCAGGGGTTGGTGTGCAGGATATTCAGAAAACAATATTTTTGCTGGATATCCCCACATACATTTTTGGTCAGATATGCATCTAGCAGGAAAGTTTCTGAACAAGTGCTTTGAATATAAGGAAAAGAAAAAAATTGTTAAAAAATAAACTATATAAAAAAATTGTATAAGTGGGTACTAAAGTGGCTGATATGAAATTGATAATAATAATTGTATGTGCGGTAGTTCTTGATTTGATTTTTGGTGATCCTGATGGGGTACCGCATCCAATATGCTTGATAGGTAATATGATTGCTCATATGGAAAAGAAAATCAGAAAAGTATTGAGGAATGAATTTCTCGGAGGGATGCTGTTGGCTTTGAGTGTTGGCATGCTGAGTTTTTTGCTGCCATTTGTTATACTATATCTGGCACACAGAATCAACTATTATGTGGCACTTTTATTAGAGATATATTTCTGTTATAAGATACTAGCCATAAAGTCCCTGAAAACTGAAAGTATGAAGGTTTACCATTCGCTTGTTTATGGTAACCTTAACGAGGCGAGGAAGTATTTATCATACATTGTTGGAAGAGACACTGAGGCTTTGAGTGCGAAGGAAATTACAAAGGCAACGGTTGAAACAGTGGCCGAGAATACCACCGATGCAGTTGTCGCTCCTTTGATTTTCATGGCCTTTGGGGGTGCTCCCCTTGCTTTTTTGTATAAAGCAATTAATACAATGGATTCCATGATTGGTTATAAGAATGAAAAGTACTATTATTTTGGCAAATTTGCAGCACGACTTGATGATGTGGCGAATTTTATTCCGTCTCGTATTGCAGCTATTGCGATGATCCTTGCATCATCTCTTTTGAAGCTTGATTTAAAAAATGCAGTTAAAATTTACATAAGGGACAGAAAAAAACACAAGAGTCCAAATTCAGCACAGACTGAATCGGTATGTGCAGGAGCACTTAATATACAGCTTGCAGGAGATGCCTGTTATTTTGGTCAGCTTGTTCATAAACCGATTATTGGAGATAATAACCGTGAAATTGTACCCGAGGATATAGTACTTGCAAACAAACTTATGTATGTGACTTCTTTGTTGGCTGTAATTATTATATTAACTGTAAAGGGGGTTATCTGTTGGATGAGATAGCAAAGCATGGCGGGGACATTTATTCGTATATAGAGATTAATGGAATTGAACCGCTGGATTATTCAGCAAATATAAACCCTCTGGGCTTGTCTGAAAGTGTTAAAAAAGCACTAGCTGAAAGTATAGACAGTTATAGTGCCTATCCTGATGTTCATTGCCGCAGGCTGAAGGAAATGGTAAGTGCTTATGAAAAGTTTGATCCGGAAGGTATTGTGTTCGGAAACGGTGCGGCGGATATTCTTTTCAGGATAACCCATGCCTTAAGTCCTAAAACTGCACTCCTTACATCGCCAACTTTTTCGGAATATGAACAGGCACTTTTAAATACCGGTTGTAAAATCAGATATTTGCAATTAAAACCTGAAAACGGTTTTGCTGTCGGAACAAGTATAACAGACCAGGTAATGGGTACTGACATTGTTTTCATCTGTAACCCAAACAACCCTACAGGAAATCTTGTGGATAGGGAGTTGATATATACTCTTTCACAAAAGTGTAAGGAAGAAAACTGTGTTGTGGTTATTGATGAATGCTTTATGGATTTTGTCGGCGAAAAGAAGAAATATAGCTTTATAGAGTACCTTGCGGATTTTGACAATGTGATAATAGTGAAAGCCTTTACCAAAACATTTGCCATGGCAGGTCTCAGGCTTGGATATTGCTTATGCCGAAATGAAGATATAATATATAAGATCAAAAAGACCGGACAGCCCTGGAGTGTATCAATACCGGCACAAATAGCCGGAGTTGC
This sequence comes from Bacillota bacterium, assembly GCA_023398495.1. Taxonomy (GTDB): domain Bacteria; phylum Bacillota; class Clostridia; order Acetivibrionales; family Acetivibrionaceae; genus Acetivibrio. The sequence continues at coordinate 29,671 of JAEWSG010000157.1, read as the reverse complement.
TGCACTTGGTGATAGAAATTATCTGACAAGAACTGTCCGGTTGGTAGCTGAAGAAAGAGGCTACTTGACAAATAGCCTGGTTAATTTTGGATTTACGGTTTTTAAAAGCCATACCAACTTTATTTTATTTAAAACCCTACACAAGGATTTATACAGCAAGCTTTACAAAAAGGGTGTGTTGATAAGAAAATGCGGTGATTTCAACGGGCTTGATGAGACCTACTACAGAATTGCGGTCAGGTGCAGGGAAGATAATGAAAGGCTGATAAGTTTAATAAGTGAGGTAATTGACGATGGCTAAGGCAATTATGATACAGGGGACAACCTCTAATGCAGGAAAGAGTATTATAACAGCAGGGCTGTGCCGTATTTTTGCACAAGACGGTTACAGGGTTGCTCCTTTTAAAGCTCAGAATATGGCACTTAATTCTTATATTACCGAGGACGGACTTGAGATGGGGAGAGCTCAAGTGGTTCAAGCGGAAGCTGCATATAAAAAGCCCGATATCAGAATGAATCCGATTTTATTAAAACCCACCAGTGATAAAGGCTCACAGGTTATTGTTCAGGGAGAAGTTTTTGGCAATATGAGTGCTTCTGATTATTACAGTCAAAAACAAAAACTGATACCAGAGATTATGAAAGCATATGATTCACTATCAAAGGAAAATGATATTATTGTTATTGAGGGTGCAGGAAGTCCAGCGGAGATAAACTTAAAAGACAACGACATTGTAAATATGGGAATGGCAAAAATGGCAAAAGCTCCTGTATTAATAGTCGGGGATATTGACAGGGGAGGAGTTTTTGCGGCGTTATATGGTACTTATATGCTGCAAGATGAGGATGAAAAAAGATATATAAAGGGAAATATAATAAATAAATTCAGGGGTGATGTTAATATCCTATCCCCAGGTCTTAAGATGTTGGAAGCACTTATTCCTGTTCCGACTATAGGGGTGGTTCCTTATATTGACATAAGGATTGATGATGAGGACAGCTTGTCTGACGTGTTTTCAAACACATTGGAAGGAAATGATCTGGATATTGCTGTTATAAGATTGCCGAGAATATCAAATTTCACTGATTTTAATTCCTTTGAAATTATTTTGGGTACTAAAGTCAGATATGTATCCAATGTAAGCCAATTTAAAAAACCGGACTTGGTAATTATACCGGGTACTAAAAATACGATGGGGGATTTGAAATGGCTTAGAGAGAGTGGTTTGGAAGCAGAAATATTAAAATATGCAAGCAACGAAAACCCCGTATTTGGTATTTGTGGAGGTTTTCAGATGCTTTGTAAAACCCTTAAGGATCCTTATGTAGTAGAAGAAGGCGGAGAAATGAGAGGCCTTGGACTAATTGAGGCTGAAACAGTATTCGATAGAGTGAAGGTAAGAACAAGAGTTAAGGGGATTTTTCAAAACATAGAGGGAGTGTTTTCAAAGCTCAATGGCAGAAGTTTTGAGGGGTATGAAATTCATATGGGAATAACCCACTGCATAGATACAGTCAAAAATATGACAGGCTTAACGACTATGGACAAAGAATCAAAAAATGATGGTTTATCATGTAATAATGTTTATGGAAGCTATGTTCATGGAATATTTGACAGTGAAGAGGTTTTGGTGGAGATAGCAAAAGCGTTGCTTCACAAAAAAGGTTTGAGCTATAAATCTCAAAAAACAGTTGATATAAAAGCAGCTAAAGAAAATGAGTACAATAAGCTGGCAGATGAAATCAGAAATTCCATCGATATGAATGTGATTTATAAAATTCTCAATGGAGGAGTTTAGTATTTTAGTGGTTTATTGCAATGATGAGAAAGGAATGGGAATATAATGGAAACATATTTACCAGATGAAATTGAAAAGAAAAGCTTTGAGATTATATCACGTGAAATGCAGGGAATTGATATTGATAAAGAGAAAGCACCTATAATAAAAAGAGTGATTCACACTACTGCTGATTTTGAATATGTGGATAATTTGGTTTTTTCTAAAAATGCTGTTCAAAATGCCATTGAAGCATTAAGAAATGGAGTGGATATTGTAACAGATACTCAAATGGCAATGGCAGGAATAAGCAAAACTACAGCATTGAAAAGTAAAACTGAAATTCACTGCTTTATTTCGGATCCGGAGGTTGCCCGCCTCGCAAAAGAAAGACGAGTTACCAGAGCAAGTATTTGTATGGAGAGGGCAGCCGAAATAAAAAAGCCTGTTATTGTAGCAGTTGGTAATGCACCGACTGCTCTTATCAGATTGGATGAGCTTATTAAAGCTGGGAAGGTAAAACCGATATTAATAATTGGTGTTCCTGTAGGTTTCGTTAATGTTGTGGAATCGAAGGAACTAATTATGAAAAGCGGAAATGAATTTATTGTCGCTAAAGGGCGTAAAGGTGGAAGTAATGTTGCAGCTGCGATTGTAAATGCATTGCTATATATGGCATATCCAAGAGAATAAAATAAACTTAAAACTTTTAATTAAACAGCAAAAACAATTGAGTGAGAGGAGAAAAGCGTAGAAATACTAAAAAAACCGCAGCATACAAGTCATTTAGCCTGAATGTATGGCTGCGGTTTTTGTCAGATTTTTTTATTTATCGAAATAATTCATAAAATCTTCAGGTATACTGCAGGTGACTTTTGTGTAACCTGAGGTTGTCCATTTACCATTAACAAGCAGGCTGCCTGAAAGGTTTGTATTACCATGGTTTGTTAGATCTGAGCCGGAGTAAATCAACCCTGAACCTGTAACACTGCCATTGAAAGTAATTTTTCCGGTACAGAAAATTGCAGCATTGTTAAGCTTGGCATCTCCGTTAAAAACCAAATCACCTTCAACTAAAAGAATTCCGCTTATTTTTGTTGTGCCATTGAGTGATATGCTTTTCTCAAATCTAGAATCAGAAATAGTGGAGTTTGCAGGTAAATATGTCTTTGCTATCAAGGTTGTTTTTTTACTCATACCTTCCCAGTCAGGTTCTACGATCGTATGTTTAGGCTGCTTTTTTAGTATTAACCCTATTTTGCTTGCTCCCGTAACATTTACTGTGTTTGTGGATGAGGAAAGCAGGTCTGAAATACAACTGCCATAGATTTGAATACTGCTATTACTGAATATATGGGTAGCTTCAATATTTCCATAATGAACTACACCGTTAAACATCATCATACCGACTACGGTAACTTTTTGGTATGCATAAGCTACATTGCCGTATGTATCTGCAGCAGACCATGTTATGATTGTAGTGCCTATAGGGAACATGTTGTCCTCCGGAGCATCGTTTGTAACGATTACATCCGAATTGTCACTGTATACAGCCATACCGACTGTAACATAAGTTTCTATGCCTTGGGCTGCAACAATAATATCAGGTGGAGCTTCAAGAAGAGGTACTGTTGTATCTATAACTGTTATTTTCTGATTCTTGCGGGTAACATTTCCGCTGGTATCAGTAGCAGCCCATGTGATTATTGTAGTACCTATAGGGAACTTCTTGTCTACAGGTGCGTTGTTTATTACAGTCGTTTCAGTGAGATCACTGGCAGATGCTGTTCCTGTTTCTACAAAAGTATAAGTTCCTTCAGCTTCAACAGTTATATCCTCAGGTATTGTAAGGGTGGGGTTTGTTGTGTCAACCACAAGCACATTCTGAACTGATGTTGAACTGTTTCCATTGGCATCAGTAGCCTTCCATGTAACGGTTGTTTTTCCCAATGGGAAAATATCGGGTGCGTCATTTATTAATTTAGGGTTTAAATCCATATTATCCTTTACCACAGGAAGAGGTAAGGAATATACACTCCCCGAAACAGTCTGGAGTTCTAGAGTTATATCCTGAGTAGGTTCTATAACAGGAGGAACAGTGTCTTCATCGGAGTTTGTTATGTTATTTACTACAGTGGTTGAGCGTTTGCAGTTATCTGTTGCAGTTACAGTAAATTTGTTAATGCCTTTATCAAGGTCAAAATTTTTACTGAATACTACTTCATTAGGATCGTCTGGGTTGTTGGATGAAGTGAAGTCTATACTAATACCATTTATGGTTATTTCAGTTATTTCATTGTCATCTGTTGCTTTTCCTGTGAGTGTGACAGAGGTTTCCTGAGTAGATGTACCATCAGCAGGATATACGGCGAGCGTTGGCTTGGAGTTGTCCTTATATACATAACGAGTATCTCTGGCAAGTTTTCCGACAGTATCGGTTGCTATAACTTCTATTTTATTTGGGCCATTTACCAAAGGAACAGTAGTTTCAAAGCTTACTTCCTTTGGATCTTCAATATTACCTGTGGAAGTAATACCTACAGCTTTACCGTTTATTGTAACAGATTCTACGCCGGCATCATCGGTTGATTTTCCCTTGACACATACATTTTCTTCTGATGTATAAAGCTCTGATACAGGACTTTCTAAAGACAGTGAAGGGCCGTTTATTTCAATGACAGTGTGAACTCCTTCTATAACCAGAACACTTCGAGGTGAGAAGGTTACATAAGAACCGTTTACATATGCGGTAGTATTTACGTTATATGTACCGGGAGGAGCTACTATTGTGGCCTGAGCCTCTTTTACTTCCGTACCGGAGCCTGAGCCGTAAACTCTACACGAGTATGTAGATTTTCCGTTTTCAGATTCGTTCATACTGGCATCAATTTGAGGTGATTTTACAAGTGCACCATCACTGCTTGTAAACTTGATTGTAACCATTCCAGTAGGGATTTCAATGTCGTATCCCTCTACTACCTGACCGGCTTCGAGATTCAATCCGCTGCCGTTGTTTGAGGTTCTGGTGTAGTCGTAATACATAAAGCTACTGTTAAGATATTCTTGAGGATTACTGCTGTTATTTGAAAAAGTAATATAGTTGGAATTAAAGTAACACCCTACATCCCACAAGCCTGGAGTAAGATATAGGCTGTACTCACCTGTGCTATTTTGAATTCCCTGATCAGTTGCATGTCCACCATAGGTATTGGTTCCATATACTCCATTTGCACGTACATGTAATCCGCTTGTAACATCACTAGTGGATTTGCTTCCTGTGATGGAAATTTTTCCTTTTACCATGGCAGGTTTTTCAGAAAAATTCACTTCTTTTTCTGTATCAGCAGGTAAACTTATGTATCCGTTGGTCTTATCAGGATTTATATATGAGTACGGCCAGTACATATATTGACGATTATTATTAAAGTAAGAATATGCTCTCAGATAAATGGAGTTTCCCGCGGTAACATTATTTAATTCATATTCTCCGTCTTTTGTAATATAGGTTGATGCTGAGCTGGTATATATGTAGTGTCTTGAGAGCGTGCCTTCAGGAAGTGGGCTGTAGGAAAAGGTACCACGAATTTTTCCCAAAGGAATTACCGGTTTGTCCGGGAAGGTACCGCTCCAAGTTAGTTTTACTGTTTCGCCTGGCTTTGCGGTAAATTCTTTTTTGTCAAGATTGAGATTAGTGTATTTTTCAGTATTTTTTGGGTATGCATAGCCCAAAACCCATTTGAATGGGATATTTGCCGGGATTAGAAAAGAGTGGGTCCCTGTTTTGGTTATCTGTAAATAGCTGTAAAGGTAGTTTGAAGAGCCAGAGTTATAATAGGTGTAGAGATAAGACCAATCATCGTTGCTGAAACTGGCTTCAATGTTTAAAGTAGCTATTTCATGTGAAAAATCAAGTGAATAATTTTGCCCGCGCACAGTTTGAAGTTTTACCTTTTCTCCTGCGTCAAACTGTATTCCCGACTTCAGATATACACGTGCATAAATGGTGTACTCGCGCTCTGAACTGTCTGCAGGAGTGTTTACTGTCAGTGTATAAGTACCATCACTTTTTACCTGGACTTGAGAAGTGAAATTCCCGGTTGCATTTGCATAGACATAGGCTGTGCTTGCAATTTCACTGAAATTATAGCCTTTTAAGTCTATCTTTCCTGTGATATATGCAGGATTGACTTCTACGCCGTTTCCATACACAATTCCTTGACTTAGCAATACCGTCATAACCAAAAATAAAATCAGTAGCTTTTGCATTTTCATTATTAATCCCCCCTGTTAGTATAAGTAGCTTATCTCTTCACACATGAGTTATTATATAAAATAATTACAGTAAACGTAAATGTACCATTTGTCATATGATGAAAGTCATATTGACACAAAAGGCAGATGAAAATATACTATTGCTGATTGACAAAATTCAAAATATTTATTAATGGTGGTATAAAAATGTTGAATTTTTTAAGGATTTTTCCAATCTTTCCGGCTGTTTCTGCAATGGTTTGTGCTTTTATTTTTGTATATATGCTGATAAAAGGCGAAAAAACCTTAAAATTATTTAGTTTTGAATTAATGGTAGCGTGTCTTCTTTTATGGTCTACAGGGCAGTTTTTAGAGTATAGTACAAAAGATCTTGTATATTTGTCGTATTACATTACAGTAATACATACTGCTATAGTCTTTATAGGGCCTGTATCATTTGTTTTTAGCCTGTATTACACAGATAGTGAGTTTATATACCGATATAAAAAGTATCTTCCGTTTTTCTTTGTTATTCCTGTTTTTGCTTTTCTCATGCTGATTACAAATGATTTTCATGAGCTATACTATACACTTTATTCAGACCCTGATAGCATATTGAGAAGGGTTATTAAACTTGGCCCGCTTTTTTTTATTATATTTTTTTATAATATTGCTTTAATATGTTTTTCAATAGGTGTTATTTTCAAAAATGCTATGAAAAACGAAGGGACAAACAGAAAACAAATGATTTTTATTGCTTTGATGATGATGATTCCAGTTATAATTAACGTTGGTGAAATGCTGCTCGGTTGGATTATTAAATGGGATGATTATCCGGTAGATTTTACTCCGATGAGTTTTTCGTTTTCATGTCTGTTCGCCTTTTTAGCGGCATTCAGATACAATTTTTTGGATATAATGCCCATTGCCTTAAAAATAGTGTTTAACCACATGGAACATGCCACAGTGGTTTATAATCAGAACGGCAGGCTAGTTAAATATAATCTTTCTTTTGACAAATTGTTTAAAGATTATATAGACTCTGATGATGAAATTAATACTTACCAGAAGTTCTGCAATGTTTTAAAAATATTAGTTGAGGATCAAGAAAATGTAAATGTGTTTATTGAAGAAATGTGGTCAGGAGCTCAAGCTTTCAGAGAGGAAATAACTCTAAAATCAGTAAAAACAAGTGAAAGCAAAGTATATGAAATGAATATACAAAGCATTTTTAATTCTTCAAAGCGTATTTTGGGGAAAATAGTTACATTGCATGAAATAACAAGGCACAAAACTCTTGTGGAAGAAATAAATCTAAAAAATAGTCAACTAACCGATATGAATGATAAACTTCTAGAATTAAATATGCAATTAAATGAGAATATGATATTAACCGAAAAGCTTGCAGTTTCTAATGAGAGGAATCGGATAGCACGAGAACTTCATGACTCTTTAGGGCATACATTAATGCTTGTAATTATGCTTATGAAATCAGTAAAAATTGAATATGATACAAATCCATATGAATCAAAGTTTAAATTGTCAGAGGCCATAAATATTGCTGAAGATGGATTTCGGGAGATTAAACGGCTGGTAAACGGAATTCTGTCTGATGATATAAGAAATATAAATGTTATTTATAACCTTGAAAATTTATTTAATGATGTTAGAATTTTAGGTGTGGCTATTAATTTCTCCATAATTGGAGAAGAGTATTTCAACAGTATGGTGGAGTCAGATAGAAGCTTTAAAATTACAGACGCAGTATATAAAATTTGTAAAGAAGCTATAACAAATTCTATACGTCACGGAAAAGCAACTTGTGTAAATGTTATTTTAAAGCATTCGTCTGATGGTATAAATATATATATAATCGATAACGGAACAGGATGCAAACAAATAAAAGAGGGCCTGGGGTTGATGGGAATGAAAGAGAGACTGAAGAGTGTTGATGGTAAGCTGGTCTATGGGTCTGATGGTGAAAGTGGCTTTAATATTCATATCCGGATTCCTTGCAGGAGGGAATGATGATAAAGGCATTGGTAGTAGACGATCATAGTATTATTAGAAATTCACTCAAGCTTATTATTGAGCAAGATAAGGATATAAAGGTAGTTGGATTTGCTGCAAACGGATTTGAGGCTTTTGAGGCATGTAGACAGCTATCGCCCGATATTGTGCTTATGGATATCCGCATGCCTGTTTGTGACGGGGTTAAAGCTACCAGACTCATAAAAGAAGAATTCAAAAGTACAAAAATACTTATAATTTCGACTTTTGATGATGATGAGTATGTAAATGAGGCCATAAAAAACGGAGCGGACAGTTATATACTAAAGGATGTTACGGATGAGGAACTTACAGGAATTATAAAGAGTACTGTGAGAGGCTATAAAGTGATAAATCATAATGTGTTTGAAAAAATAAAATTATTCTCCAAAAACAAATCTCCAATATTTTTTGAAAAGCAGGAAGAGTATAAAGCAAGTTTTACAAAACGCCAGAAAGAAATTATAAAATTAATTATTGAAGGAAAATCAAATAAGGAAATTGCTTTAGAATTAAATATAACCGAGGGAACAGTTAAAAATTTGATCTCAACTCTACTATCAAAGTATAGTCTTCAGGACAGAACTCAAATAGCTGTATTTGGTATAAAAAACAATGTACTGTAAATGGTCAGTGACTATATTAATCAGGGTTTGTGGCTTGTTAATTTTGAGAAAAAGGGAGTGTAAATATGGAGAGAATGGATAAAATTAAAAATCATTTTGAAGAAGAAGCAGCACAGTATGACGGCATAATAAAAAATCTCATACCTTATTATGACAAGATGGTTGAGGCACTCGTTAATACTTTGCCTTTTGGTAATTCCAAGCAAATTGAGGTTGTTGATTTGGGTTGCGGGACAGGAACTATATCAAGGGCAGTTAGGGATGCTTATCCAAAAGCAAAACTAACATGTGTTGACATTTCCGAAAAAATGCTTAAAGTAGCTGCCGGTAAGCTGGGTGATGTAGCAGATGCAATATTCATAAACAAAAATTTTTATGATTTCAGCTTTGACAAAAAATATGATGCAGTAGTTTCTTCTTTAGCCCTTCACCATCTTGAGACAAAAAAGGATAAGCTTGAATTTTACAGTAAAATATACTCATCCCTTAATGCCGGTGGAGTATTTATAAATGCTGATGTTGTGCTTGCGTCTACAGAAGCCCTTCAGGAACGTTATATAGAACAGTGGAAGAGCTACATGTGCAAAAACGTACCTTTGGATGAGGTTGAGAATAAATGGATTCCGACATACTATGAGGAAGACCGGCCCATATCAATGATGGAGCATATTGAAATGCTGAAAGATGTTGGGTTTAAAACAGTTGATATAGTATGGAAGTACTACAATTTTGCCGTGTACATGGCGATCAAGTGAGGCGGTGACGGCCATACCTGAGGCTTTAAAAATGATAAAAAGGCCGGGTTCACTGTGAGATTCTAATGTAAAAAACTTTTTTGATTAGGGAAAATTTCTAGTCAATATTGTAGGAAAGTTTTCTGCCAAGTTTGCCAAACTTATTCATTAATCCCATGGCTGCAAGTTTTGAAATCGGTTTTCCATACTTTCTGTATAAAATATTGAAAAGCAAATAGGGAATCCTCTGAGCTGGAGTGTCGGGGATTCTTTTTATAATATTTTTAATAGAATAAAACTCTTTATATATCCACATATAACCGTCAAAAAGTTCCTGACAAGTCATGTTCTTTGGTTTAAACACGACATGGGAAGTGTTATAATGGCTGCTATCGTTATCAATAATTCTACCTTCTTTCAGCATTCTTTTATATAATTTCGTACCCGGATACGGTGTCAGAATATGTGATGTTACAGTCTCTATTTTATTTTCGATAAGCCAGTTCAGAGTACTTTTAAATACATCAGGATAATCATGATCAAACCCGAAAACCATACTGGCATTTATCATTATTCCAAGTGAATGTATTTCTTTTATTAACTTTTCATACTGGGTTATCTTATTTTGAAACTTTGTCACACTTTCTATTGATTTCTCATTTATGGATTCAAACCCGATGAATAAGCTTTTACATCCACATTCCTTCATTTGATAAAGTATATCCGGATGATTTACAATATTTGAACTCACTGCAGCATTCCATGTAAGTTCAAGAGGTTTAATTTCTTTTAAAAATTCTCTTGTCCAATTTATATTTCCAATAAAATTATCATCAATAAACATAACATGTTTTGTTTCCAGTTTTTGAATTTCTTTTATGACATTATTTATTGGTCTGTTTCGCATGCTGTGGTCAACATAATCACAACTATTGTAGCAAAACTCACATAAAAAGGGACACCCTCTGCTGGCACATATTGTGTTGTTATATAAATATTTGCTTTTGTCTATTAATTCCCATTTTGGTATTGGTGTTATGGAAAGGTCTGCAGGCTTATCCAGACTATATTTTCTCTTTAGTTTCCCGTTTTTAAGATCTTCCAATATTTTATCCCATTGACCTTCTGCTTCACCGATACAAACACAGTCAAAGTACTTCAATACTTCTTCAGGGTTTGCACTTGCATGTATACCTCCTGCAATGGTAGTAATGTTTTTTTTCCTATATAGCGATGCAATTTCATAGGCTCTTCTTGATGAATCTATATTAATTGTAATTCCAACTAAATCAGGACTATCGTCGAAGTTTATTTTCCTAACATTTTCATCCTCAATATAAACCTCATTACCTTCAGGAGTAAGTGCAGAAATAGTTAATAGTGCCAGTGAAGGAGCCATTAGCCTTTTAAATTCAGAATCCATAGGTCTTAAAGTCATTTTTGGTTGAATCAGTTTTATTTTCATAATATAACCCTCACAAAAAATAATTATTATATTGAACGCGATAAAGATTCACATCGTGCTTCTACAATTATTATATAATTATATTTGTTTTAAAACAATACATTTTTATTGAAAAACAATATATTTTTATTGAAAAACAATTTTTGTAGTTGCAGAGGGGATTGCAGTGTATAAAACGACGGTATTATCAGATATTACTTTAGTAGAATATTGTTATGCGACGATGGAGTAAAGATATACAACTGCTTTTTAAATGGAAATTCAAGGGCATTTATTGGACAATTATCTCTAGAAAGCATATAATAGCTTTTGATATAAATGGTTCGGAGAGTAACAGGAGAAAATAAGTATGAAGCGTATTGAAAGACACTGGAAAAACGCTTAAAGAATCAATTTGCACATGGAGAAACATATGAATAAAGGGTTTGAAAGAACAATTCTTAAGGCAACCAATTCAAGAGAATTATATGAAATTGAAGAAGTACAGGAGCTTTGGGGAGGATATGGAAAAATACTGCGTTATGGGCTTCGTGGTTCAGGGATAAAAAGCGTGGTTGTTAAAAATGTATGTTTACCTGAGCGTGTGAGGCAATCAAAAGGCAGAGATATTTCATATCAGAGAAAGCTTAAATCATATAAAGTAGAAATGGCTTTTTATGAAAATTGGAGTGAAAAATGTGGAAACGATTGCCGAATTCCTAAGTGGTATGCTTTTGAGTGGCAAAAAGACGAGTTTTTAATGGTGTTTGAAGATATTGATTCAGCCGGTTTCAATAGAAGAAAACGAAGTATAGCATGGAATGAGATGAGACTGTGTTTGAAATGGTTGGCTAATTTTCATGCTACATTTATAGATGAAAAACCGAAAAATATATGGGCTCAAGGTACATACTGGCATTTGGAAACACGTCCGGAGGAGTTGAAAACTTTAAAGGATATTGCATTAAAGGGTGCTGCAAAAGCCATAGATAGAAAACTAAATACTTGTAACTTTAAAACATTTGTTCATGGTGATGCAAAACTCGAAAATTTCTGTTTTTCTGAAGATGGAAACAGTGTAGCTGCAATAGACTTTCAATATGTTGGTGGCGGCTGCGGAATGAAGGATATCGCATATTTCGTCGATAGTTGCCTTTATGATGATGAATGCGAAAGTTGGGAAGCAGATGTTTTAGATTATTATTTTAAAGAACTGAAAAAAGCATTGGATATACAACAGAAGAATCTTGATTATGAAGTGCTGGAAAAAGAATGGCGTGACTTATATCATGTGGCATGGGCAGATTTTTATCGTTTTCTAAAAGGCTGGGCTCCGGGACATTACGAAAGCAGATATAGTGAACGCATTGCTCGTAAAGTTATCGATTCATGCACGTGAAAGTGTTACAAAACTTCAAAAAAATATAAAACAGTAATAAAGAAATATATTCGAAGTTATAGAAAAAATGCTGATTTATTGGAGGGCTGATATAATGGATATAGTTGATTTACTTACACATTTTAATCTCACAAGGCAGGAAGCTGTAATATATACAACTTTGTTTTCAGAGGGGGATCTGAATGGATACGAAATAGCAAAAATTACAGGTATTTCACGCTCCAATGCATATACTTCTCTTGCTGCATTAGTAGATAAGGGTGGCGCGTTTGTAATTGATGGGCAGACTACCAAGTATACGCCTGTTCCCATTGAGGAATTCTGTAACAACAAGATCAGGAAACTGCAGGAAATGAAACAGGAACTTATAAAAAATATTCCGGCTAAAAGAGATGGAATTGAAGGCTATATAACTATAAAAGGAGAGAAACACATTCTCGATAAAATGAAAAATATGGTTTCTGAAGCCAAAGAAAGATTGTATCTTTCAGTATCGGAGGAGGTACTTCAGATTTTACTTCCGGAAATAAAGGCTGTTATAGACAAGGGGATTAAGACAGTTATAATATCAAACGTACCATGGTGTCTTGAAGGTGCAACGGTTTATTTTGCAGATAAATCCCGACGGGAAATAAGGCTTATTGTAGACTCAACTAATGTACTTACCGGTGATATTGATGATGGTGAATACTCTACATGCCTGTATTCAAGAAAGAAAAACCTGATTGATTTATTGAAGGATTCATTGAAAAATGAAATAAAACTGATTGAAATTATGAAAGAAGATAATAACGTATGAAAATACGTTTCACGTCTGTCATATCTTTTCTTTTCCTGCCAAGTAACACATTTTCAATTTGCAAATTTTATCACGGTTTTAATTAAGGTGTTTTGCAATGGTATATATAAAGAGCTTTTTGCAAATAATCATAATTGAGTGTTTTTTAAACTCTGTAACTTTATTTGGCTCGATTGACTTTCAGATTATGGAGGCAATATGTTTAAAAAGTTTAAAAGACTTTATACATATACAAAAATTAAAGCAAAAAACGACTATTGTAATTACGAAAAGCATGACACTCGTAAAGTAATAATACCTCAATCATTGGAAGTGATTTATAAAGAATTGGAAGATAGGTTTTCAGGGTGTAGTGATTTTGTCACAAGAGAAATTCACCTTGGAAAAAATAAGAGTGTATCAATCCTTATTGCCTTTATTGAAGGCTTGGTTAATAAGCAGTTGATTAATTCCGATATTCTACGTCCTATAATGATTGAATTTGATGCGATGGACATTATTCATGATTGGAAAGATAGCAAAACCCTGAGTGTTTTAGAAGAAAAACTAATTTGCTCATGTGATATAAAGAGAATATGTTCATTTGATGAAAGTATTGATGCTATGCTTTCAGGTGATACCCTGATCTATGCCAATGGCTGTGATATGGCATTAGTAGTTGGACATCGTAAATATGATAAAAGAAGTGTGGAGGAACCCCCTACTGATGTTGTGGTTCGTGGGCCAAGAGAAGGATTTACTGAGACACTCCCGACAAATACAGCATTATTGCGGCACAAAATAAAAAGTTCCAATTTAAAGTTTGAGACCATGAAGATTGGTGAGCAAACAAAAACAGAGGTGTGCATTTGTTATATAAAAGGCATTGCCAATGAGGAATTGGTTAATGAGGTAAAGGAACGAATTGGCAAGATAAAAACCGATGCAATCTTAGATTCGGGTTATATAGAGGATTTTATTCAAGATGTTCAATTATGTATATTTCCTACAGTTGGAAATACTGAAAAGCCTGATATAGCAGCGGCGAAAATATTAGAAGGTCGTGTTGCGATCTTGTGTGATGGTACCCCGTTTGCTCTTACTGTGCCCTATCTTTTTGTAGAGGCAATACAGTCAAGTGAGGATTATTACTCAAGATCAGTATATTCTGTAATAACTAGATTTATAAGAGTTCTGGCAATTATTATAACTACCATGCTGCCAGCATATTATGTAGCAATTACAAATTTCCATCAGGATATTATACCGTATAAGCTCCTGTTAACTATGACGGCTTCCAGGGAAGGGATTCCGTTCTCTTCATTAACGGAAGCAATAGTCATGGTTATCACATTCGAACTACTCCGTGAAGCAGGAGTCAGGATGCCAAGGGCAATCGGTCAGGCAGTAAGCATAGTTGGAGCTCTGGTCATCGGCGATGCAGCTGTACAAGCAGGGCTTGTCAGTACTCCTATGGTTATTGTCATTGCCATTACAGCTATAACAAGTTTTATTATATCTCCACTTGCGGGAGCTTTCTTAATTATAAGAATAGTTGCAATGCTGGCTGCAAATGTAATTGGCATTCTTGGGGTTTTACTCGTTTCCATTGCTTTTTTTATCAGTATGTGCAATATAAGATCCTTTGGTGTGAATTACCTATCGCCTTTTACCCCACTAAGTGGTATGGATTTGAAGGATACTTTTGTTCGTTTCCCTCTATGGGCAATGTTTACCAGACCGAAAGCATTAACTTGGGAACATGGTGGTACAGCAAAGTACAGGAATACACATCCGAGGAAAGGAAAATAGTTTTATGAGGCGCTTCCAGAAAATAATGATTATGCTTACCATGTTTTTTGTATTGACAGGCTGCTGGAATAACTGCGATTTAACTGATCTGGCTATTATGACCGGTATTGCAATTGACAAATCGTCAGAAGGAAAAATCGAAATGACTGTGCAGATTGTGAAGCCTCAGGTAATAAAGCCTGATCCTAAGGGAGGAGCTAAGGAAAGTAAGGCGTATGTAAATATCAGTTCTACAGGAGAAACTATGTTTGATGCAACTCGGAATCTGTTGGCAAGGCTGAATAAAAAGGCGTATTTTGCCCATGTACAATTGATTGTAATTTCAGAAGAAGCGGCACGAGAAGGTATAAGTAGTTATTTTGATTTATTTGAGAGGGATATAGAAACGAGAAGACGTGCGAATTTGGTAATTGCAAAAGGAATGAAGGCCAGGACTGTTCTTGATAGTGAAAGCCGGTTGACCAACCTTCCGACCACTCATAATATTGAAGCATTTGAAGCCAGTAGGTCATATGGAAAAAGCTTAAATGTTTTATTGCTTAATGTACTAAAGGATTTTAGCAAGGAAGGCTATGCAATTGTGCTTCCGGTGCTTGTTAACAGTAAGAAGACAGAAGATGTTTATCAGGAAGAGCTTATAATGGAGGGTTCTGCGATAATGAAAAAGGATAAGCTGATAGGCTATCTTGACCCAATTCAGACACGGGGTTACTTATTTTCAAAGGATGAAATACAAAGTACTATTATTAATATCCCCAGTCCGCTTAACCCGGATAAGAAAGTGTCAATAGAAGTAATACGTTCCACAGGTAAGATTGAAGCCAAAATGGAGAAGGGTAAACCAATTCTGGATATTAAAGTCAAAGCTGAGGGAAATATCGGTGAGCAGCAGGAAAAAGAGGATTTGACAAAGCTTGATACAATTCAGGCTTTAGAATACGAGGTTGAGAATGAAATTAAAAAAGAAATTGAAAGTACAGTAAAGATTACACAGGAGGAATATCATAGTGATGTTTTTGGCTTTATTAATAATATAAACAAGAACTATTATACTGAATGGAAAAGGATTGTAAATTATTGGTCCGATATATACAGCGGTACTCCGGTAGAGGTTAATGTGAAATTTGAAATAAGAAGGCCTGGATTGAATAAACAACCTATTGAGCAGAAATAGAGGTAGCAAATTATGAAAATATTTGGTTTGGTAGTAACATTTGTTATTATAGCAGCAATTGATATACCTTCTATGGCAAAAAAGACTACCGGAAAATTTAAGTATTTTGTTGTATATGGGTTTATTCTAATAATTAGTTTTGCCATTAGTCTTCTGCAGTTTGTTGGAAAGGCTCCGGCAAGTCCTTCTACGTTTATACAAAATATTGTAAAAGGTATTATGGGGGATATGTAATGTATAGAAATTTAAAAATATCCAGCTATCAATTATTTGCCCTTTTATCAGGTTTTATGATAGGCAGTACACTAATCATAAGTCCGGCTTCTGCGGCTAAAAATGAAGCCTGGCTGGCATTCCTGTTGGGTGCGGTAGGTGGCACAGGACTACTGTGCATGTATGTATGGATAGCCGGATTAAATCCATCATGTACGCTCATAGAAATGTTGAAAAAAAGATTTGGAAAGGTGTTAGGCAGTGTGTTTTCAATACTCTATATATGGTATTTCTTTCATTTGGCAGCTCTGGTATTGCGAAATTTTGGTGAATATTCCCTGGCAACAGCTTATCCGGAGACACCTATTCTTTTTGTTATAATATGTTTTGCATTAATCATAGTGCTGGCTGTTCGGTCAGGAATTGAGGTAATGGGAAGAATGAGTGAGGTGTTTGCTGTTTTACTTGTGTTAGTATTGGCGTTTGTGTTTCTGGCACTAATTACTGAATTTGATATCGACAATTTTAAGCCTTTTATGGCACAAGGAATCAAACCGGTAATCAAAACAGCTTTTGAGACATTAGCATTTCCCTTTGGGGAGACTGTAACATTTCTGATGGTGTTTAAACATACCAATAAACAGAAAAAGCTTTTCAAAGCATCTTTATTTTCAATACTTTTTGTAAGCGTTTTATTACTGAGTGCAATAGTGAGAAATCTCATGGTTTTGGGTGCAGATATGGTATCGAGGGAAGTCTTTCCTTCACATATAGTATTCAGGCTCATACCAGGATTGGATGTAGACCCGCTTCTGGACGTTAACCTAACTGTAGCAGGAGTAATTAAAGTGGGAATATGTATTTATGCTGCTGCAACAGGAATAACAGAACTTATAAAGTTGGATGACTACAAACCATTTGTGTTGCCGCTGGTTGCTTTTGCAGTATCGCTATCAATTTGGATTTATGGAAGCTTTATGGAAATGGTGCAGTGGGCAATAGAAGTCTGGCCGTATTACTCAATTCCATTTCAAATCGTAATACCTTTTATATTATTGATATTTTCACTGATAAAAAATAAAAGAGCATCCGGAAATGCAATTAACAAATAGATAAACTCCTCAATAATGTACCTGTCTTATGGCATTTGATCTCACTCCTTCATATGAAAAAGACTTATAGGTTGACAAAAATAGCACTTTAGTATATAGTGTTACTTAAAAGGAACACTATTTTTGAGTGTTGATACTTTATGTATGTAGTTGATTTTTTGATGCAGTCTAGTGACTCGTAACAGAATTAACTTCTAGAGCGTGAGAGGCACAAACAGATGAAGTGCATTTTTAACATTATGAAAGACTAGAAATTGGTAATGTTGAAAAGCACTATATTGAACGCTGTAAAGATTTATATAGTAGACATGAAGCCTTAATATATTGAAAGGAGATAATGACTATGAAAAATACATTTGTCACTTTTGAACAGCTAAAAGAAATAGTAAAAAAGCATCCTACTCCTTTTCATTTGTACGACGAAAAGGGCATTCGTGAAAATGCACGTAGATTAAAAGAAGCCTTTTCTTGGAATAAAGGCTTTAAAGAATATTTTGCAGTAAAAGCTACTCCTAACCCTTCAATACTTAGAATCCTGAAAGAGGAGGGATGTGGTGTGGACTGTTCTTCCTTTACAGAGCTTATGCTTGCTGAAGCTGTAGGATTTGGTGACGGTGAAATTATGTTTTCATCGAATGCGACACCAAAAGAAGATTTTTTATATGCAAGGAAATTGGATGCTGTGATTAATTTAGATGACATTACTCACATTGATTATCTGGAAAAGATAGCAGGTATTCCTGAAACAATAAGCTGTCGTTTTAATCCTGGCGGAGATTTTGTTATAGATAACGCAATAATGGATACTCCACAGGAAGCAAAATATGGATTTACCGGACAGCAGTTGACTGAAGGTATTAAGATGCTTGCCGGCAAAGGAGTCAGTCACTTTGGACTGCATGCATTCCTGGCAAGCAATACGGTAGCAAACGAATATTATCCTCATTTGGCAACAATGCTCTTTAAAGTTGCTGTAGAATTAAAAAAGGCAACAGGTGCTCATATTTCATTTATAAACCTTTCAGGTGGGATAGGCATTCCATATAAGCCCGAGCAACAGCCTACAGATATATACGCAGTAGGACAGGGCGTCAAAAAAGCGTTTGATGATATTCTTGTGCCGGCAGGAATGGGTGATGTTGCAATATACACCGAACTGGGAAGGTTTATGCTTGGACCCTATGGATGTCTTGTTTCCACAGCTATACATGAAAAGCACATATATAAGGAATACATCGGACTTGATGCCTGTGCGGCAAACCTGATGCGTCCGGCAATGTATGGGTCATATCACCACATTACTGTTATGGGGAAAGAGAAGGAGCCCTGTAATTATAGGTACGATATAACAGGAGGCTTGTGCGAAAATAATGACAAGTTTGCAATAGATCGTATGCTGCCCAGGATTGATATAGGTGATTTAATTGTTATACATGATACGGGTGCGCATGGACACGCTATGGGATATAATTATAATGGCAAGTTGCGGTCAGCCGAAATTTTACTAAAAGAGGATGGCAGTGCAGAACTCATACGACGGGCAGAAACGCCAGCTGATTATTTTGCTACTCTCGACTTTCCCGGAAGTATGTACAAAGGCTGACATAAATGACCTGACTGAAGCTGGTAAATAAATGCAAAGAGTGAAGCTGCAGCAGTTTATGTCTGCCAAACAGGTTTGTTTCGTTGATAATTACGTTTTATCAAGTGACGATAGTATTAATGTTAAGGACGGCAATAACATGGCTTTATGAAGCAGGAGTAACAAACCAAAAGGTGGTGGAGGTTTTCTGAGTTTCATATATGCAGGCTGGTTTTTATGCAATAAAGTGTTGATTATAAGTATTTAAGGCTTGAGTGACAAATTGACTCAAGCCTATTAATTATAAATAAAAAACTCTAAAGATATATTTAAAGTATATCAGACCAATCCCAGCAGCCGTACGACACTAGCCACAACAAAACACACAATAACACCAATGGCTGTTGGTATGGCAAAGGAAGCAAGCATCCATTTAGTACTCCGAGTTTCTTTCCGTATGGTCCATAGGGTAGTGGCACACGGGAAATGCATGAGTGAGAACAGCATTACGCACACTCCGGTAAGCCAGGTCCAGCCGTTATTTACTAAAATCTGGCGTAAATCTTCAAGCTTTTCAATTTCAAGCATTGAGCCTGATGCCATATAGCTCATTATAATAATTGGAATTACGATTTCATTAGCCGGCAAACCCAGGATAAACGCCATTATAATATATCCATCCATTCCCAACAGCCTGCCAAAAGGATCAAGAAATCCGGCTGCGTAAGTTAACAGGTTAGTTTCACCAATTGTTATATTTGCCATAAGCCATATTACCAATCCGGCAGGTGCTGCAATAGCAACGGCACGACCCAGGACAAAAAGGGTTCTGTCAAATATTGAGCGGATAATTATCCTTCCAATCTGTGGGTTTCTAAACGGTGGCAATTCCAGTGTAAAGGAAGACGGGAGCCCTTTTAATATAGTTTTTGAGAGTATAAAGGATACCAGTAATGTCATAAAAATCCCCAGTAAGACGATTGATGTAAGAGCAACGGTTGAGGCAATTGATTGGAAGGCACCGCCTGTAGTTCCCCCTATAAATATGGTACCGATAGCAATGAGTGTGGGGAATCGGCCATTGCAGGGAACAAAAACATTGGTAATTATAGCGATTAATCTTTCTCTGGGAGATTCGATAATTCTGCAGCCAATAACTCCTGCGGCATTACAGCCAAAGCCCATGCACATGGTCAAACAAAAAATGTAAAGACTAAAACGATGCTATAAGAAGCTCCATTGGAAGTCCAGTTCGTCGCTATTTATAGAAATGTAATCAATAAGAGATCTGACAAGTAGCCGTTGTTCATCAAGTGATCCTTTTGTAAATACGTATTTTGAATGTGAAAACATATCTCTAATTTCTTCAATACTAACCTTGTTTTTCATATCATCCGAACTCTTCAAAAGCGTATCCCGCTCTTTTTTGAGGTTATCTATCCTTTTGGAAATCTGGTCTATTGTAAGGTTTTCGATTTGATAAAGGTCTATAATTCTATTAATTTGTCTGTCAATTTCATTAATACGTTGATTAATTGCATCAGGATCGGGTAATGGTTCCGTATCTTTTTTGCTTATGAAAAAGGCTTTATCAAAATCAAAGTTTATGATTTCATTCCTCACCAATTTATCAAGTTCCTTTATTGGCCATTTTTTATTTTTGCAATTGGGATCTTTGATTTTCCTCTTATCTGTTTTTCCACGAGAATAGCATGTATAAAAACCATGATTACCACAAAAAGCTGCGCTGCAAATACCACAAATCAGAAGACCTGAAAGCAAATTATTTGACCTAAAAGCATTTTTTTGAGGAGTAGTTTTTGAGTTTTCTCTATCAGAGCTATTGAGTAGTTTCTGAGCTGAATAAAAGGTTTCTTCTGAAATAATCGGTTTGTGATTTCCGTTATACTCAGAACCTTTAAATTTTACTTTTCCAATATAGGTGCAGTTCCTGAGAATATTTAAAACAAGGGTATGGCTTTTCCAATTACCGTACTTATTTGTGTAATGTTCACTCATATATGCTCTTATAGAATTAATACTTTGACCTTTTAGAAATCTTTCAAACACCTCTCTTACTTGCATGGACTCATACTCATTTACAACCAGATTACCATCAACGTAATTGTACCCTGTTGGTGGCGTAGGGCCTCCATGAAAGTAACCGTTTTTTGCACGGCCAATCCTTCCCATAGTAAACCGTTCTGTTATCTGGTCTTTTTCCAGTTGTGCAAATACGGACAAAATTCCGATCATTGCACGACCAAATGGGGTAGAGGTATCGAAATTCTCGCTCATAGAAACAAAGTCGATATTTTTTTTTAAGAATTCATCTTCGATTAAGGTTAGTGTATCCTTTTGAGATCTGCTCAATCGGTCAAGTTTATAAACAACAACCATATCAATCAATTTCTGGTCAATGTCATAAAGCACTTGCTTTAAAGCCGGTCGGTTTGTATTTCCACCGGAATATCCGGCATCGGTGTAGAACTTATAGACATGCCAGTCCTTTGCTTTGCAATATGCTTTTAGACGTTCTGTTTGTTCTTCTATACTGTAGTTTTCTATTTGGTTATCGGTACTAACCCTAACATAACAAGCAACTCTTTTCATTACTATCTCCTGCATAGTTAAATAAGGTTTCAAAGCCGGAATAGTTTTATTTAGTGTTGATTAACAAAATAAAATTCTAGAATTTAATTTTGTTAATCAGCAACAACATAGGATGTGCTTTGAGCTAAAAAAATTATGCCTTAAACTTTTTGTACCTGGCTAGAATCTGGTAGGCTACTATAGTTCTGTCATTGATAGGTACTTTATAACCTTTCATTGATTCTCTGATTTCTCCGTTGGCAAGATGATGTGTTATTCTGATGGTAGAATTATTTGATGATTTTTTCTCCATATGTAGCACCTCCCCTTTACTAAATGTTATGTTAGAAGGGTTGTACTTATTGCATAATTAAGATAGAAAAACTATCGACAACCAGTTTTCAAGAGATTTCTTGGGAATCAGTATTTTTCTTCAGATTCTTACATTAGGTATTTGCTGATTTGGAATAAGATCATAGGCTTTATTCATTGCAATATTTAAATAGATAAAATTGTATTAAATGATTTACATAGGAAACACGAGAGGATGTTATTGTGGTAAAATATTTATAAATGCCTTAACACGAGATTTAATGAGATGATTCATTATACTAACAGTAAGAGAGTATAATACTTTGGAGGTTAAATTATGAATAAGAAAGTTTTCATTACAGTCTTATCAATTTTATTAATCGTAGCACTAACAATATGCTATTTGTTTATAAGAAAACAGAATTGCAATAATTTAATTATGGCAGCTACTTTGATTGGTGAGGGTAATACCACATCATTTGATGAAAACAAACTAATTGGTTACATGTACCTTTCTTCAAGATTAAGGAAGTCCATAGATGAAAAAACATATATCAATATTAAAACTTGGTTTGATGCAGATGAGATATTTCAAAGAATACAACCCCCTGAGAATTCAGCTTATAATTTAACCTATAATAAACCAATCGAATCAAACGGGAACAAGTATATCGTAAATTATAATGTATATTTTGTTGATTCTGTTTTGGGATATAAAATAGATTATTTTGATATAACTATCCAACCTCATTTATGATTATCAGCAGATGAGGGTATGTTTTCTGGATTTTATATCGTAACTGTATATTTGTTATTTACATGAAAATCTTTCTCTGTTACTGCACCATTCACTGAAGTTTTTCATATGATCCTGTATCAGTATACTTATTTCATATATTTCCTTTGTGTTATCCTTCCGTGCAGTTTCACCCAGACTATCGATATTATAGTAGGCAATATCCTTTAGCTTTCCTATTTCAGGGTCTATATCCCTAGGTATTGCCAGATCAATTATATATTTGGGTTTGCTGTTGCTTTTGTTGACCATGTCAAGTGTAACTGTCTGATGGGGGCTTGATGTTGCACTTATCAAAATGTCGACTTGTGAAATAAGTTCCTGTCTGTTATCATAATCTACAGTTTTACATCCATCTGGAATAATTGTGCAGCCTGTTTTGTGATTCCTTATGGTCATATAAACCTCGCAGCGTCTGAGTAAAAGTTCCGCACACACTTTTCTTCCAACTACTCCGTTTCCTATTACCAGTGCCTTGCTATTATTGTTATTTTCAAGATAGTCTCTTAATATCTGTACAGACTGACTGGCTACCGAAGGAGATACAGCACAAAGCATGAATTCCGTCTTTACTTTTTTTGCACATGTTATAGCCCAACGAAACAGCGTATTTAACTTTGCATCACTTGCAGCCTCATCATTTGCGATATTTATTGCTTCTTTAACCTGTGAAATAATCTGGTCTTCCCCAAAAATCATTGAATGAATCCCGCAGGCAAGTTCAAACAGGTATAATGCGGCATCGATGCCTCTTTTTACATAGAAGTGTTTTTTTATATCATCACTCAGTTCTGCTGCATCACAAAAAATTTCAATAGGGTCAATTCCATTGCACTGGTTATATGAAATATATATTTCAGTACGGTTACAGGTTGAAATTATTGCCGCACCCGATACACTGCTTTTTTGTTTCAGTTTGGCAAGAACATACTTTATTTTACTTTGGGAAAAGCTCACCTTTTCTCTTGTTTCAATACTTGCACAGCGGTAATCCACACCTGCCATAGCTATATTCAAAATCTGCACCTCCAATTCTTAACTGCACCTGCAACATTGATGTCGGATATAAAGTTGACTTTATTATGGGCATTACACTAAAGTAATTATGAAGCACTAATCTGTAAAATATTTCATGCTGGTCTTTTTCAACTCTTTATCACTAAAAAGTATTTTATACTCGTAAATACCGGTTTGTTCCGATATGAAAGCTACAACCGCTTCACATTCTTCTCTGGTTTTGCCATGGATCATGGTATACATGTTGTATTTCCAATCTTTATGTATTACTCTTTTATAGCAATGGCTTATCCCTGGCAAAGAAGCCATAAAGGAACCTACCTCGGCACTTCTGTTGTCAGGAACTACCCATACTGCCATTGCATTATGGGAAAAGCCTGCTTTTCTATGGTACAATATTGCTCCAAGCCTTCGCATTACTCGTTTTTTATGTAGATTATTAATCCTCTCCATCAAGTCATCTTCTGTAATGCCAAGATCTTGTGCGATTGCTTTAAAGGGTTCTTTTTCCAAGGAGATATCTTCCTGGAGTCTTTTTACTATATTTCTATCCAGTTTGTCCAACATATTTACTCCTGCATATTAAAATTTGTTCTGATTTTATATACTTCTTGGGAAGGAAGACTTAAAATTTGATTTATTGTAGTCTTTTCCCTTATTTCCTTTAAAATTTCCTCAAGCCTTTCTTTAGATGGAGCTATCAGTGTAAACCACATATTGAAGTGGTCATCCCTTAGATAGTTATGCGTTACACAATTATATCCGTTTATAATGGCAGCCACCTCATCAACTCTGTCAGCTGGCACGCTTAATGCACAAAGAGTGCTGGAATACCCTAGATGTCCTGAATCGAAAATTCCGCCTATTCTACGGATATATCCGTTTTCTTTTAGTGTTTTGATTCTATCTATGACTTCATCTTCACAAATACCCAACTGTTGTCCTAAAATTAGGAATGGACGGCTGGCAATTGGAAACTTTTCCTGAAGTAAATTAACAAGCTGTCTGTCAATAGTGTCCATAATGTTTATACCTCCTTGGAGGATCTGTACAGGCACCAGGGCTCTTCTGCCATAAAATCTCCGTCATTGTAGTATGCAGCCCTCGCTCTGCACCCTCCACAAGCAAATTTATATTTGCAGGTACCGCATCCGCCTTTATAATTCAAGGTCCGGAGCTCCTTAAAGACTGGACTGTTTGCCCAGATGGAACTAAAAGGGGTATGTCTAACGTTTCCTATCGGTTGGTTTATATATGCACAGGGCTGAACCTCACCGGTAGGGCTGATTATACAATAATGTGTTCCTGCAAGACAGCCTCTTGAATATCGAAGGTCCATACCCATCTCCTTGGCTATTCTCATAAATTGGGGAGCACAGGTGGGTTTAAGTTCAATTTTAACCTGTTGCTGCTTTTTAATTATTTCAGTCAGCAATTCTTCGTATTGTTCAGTTCTTAAGGACTCCTCTTCAATGCTGATAGCCCTTCCCGTAGGTACAAGAAAGAAGATATGGTGGGCAACAGCACCGATTTCTACTGCAAAATCAGTGAGATCAAGTATTTCTTCACGATTCCAGTTCATTACTGTTGTATGTATTTGAAAGCGTAGTCCAGCTTTCTTGCAGGCATTCATGCCTGCTACAGCTTTTTCCCATGCATTTTCCAACCCGCGGAAGGTATCATGCTTTTGAGGATTAAGGCTATCGAGGCTAATGCCCATACCCATTGCACCCGCTTTTTTTAGCTTTACTGCAACTTCTTCGGTTAAAAGTGTTCCATTAGTTCCGAACACAGGTCTCAATCCCAGACTTACTGCATGCTCAACCAAACTAAAAATGTATGGAAGCATCAGAGGCTCTCCGCCTGAGAAAATAATAATCTTAAACCCTGCTTTGGCTATTTCATTCAACAGTTCCTTTCCTTCTTCGAATGAAAGTTCACCTTGAACTTCCTGTCCTGCATCCCTATAACAATGTTTACAGTACATATTACATTTATTTGTGGTATTCCATGATACTATCATAATTTTTCTCCTATATTGACTGAGATAAAAGTTTTTATCACCCAGTAATTCCGATTTCCTCATCTGTCAGATAACACGCAGGGTCCGAAGCCCAGAAATCTCCGGTAACTGCCTCTGCCCTTGCACGAAAGTTTCCATTGCAGATGTCAAGCCACTTGCATTGGCTGCAACGTCCTTTTAATAGAGGTTTTCTATCCTTAAGACCTGCCAATATGGGGTTTTTAGTATTTGTCCATATTTCTTTGAAAGATTGCTCTTTTACATTGCCAAGGGTATGATGCTGTGTAAACTGGTCTGGATGCACATAACCTTGTGAATCAATATTGCCGAAGGCTATTCCTGAACGATTTCCGCCGTTCATCTTTAGACCGGCAAGTATATTGTCAGATAACAGGGGATACTTGTTCAGAGAACGAAGATACAAATAAGCAGCGTCAGCATGGTTATCTACTGTCAGTATTTCGGTACTACTGCCCAACGTTATTGCCTTATCAATAATTAAATCCAAAGCCTCTCTGGATTGATCAAGTGTTACATCATCCTTGATCATCTCGGAACCTCTACCGGAGTACACCAAATGATAGAAACAGACCCTTGGAATTTTTTCTTCTTTTATCAAGTAAAAAATATCATCTAGCTGGTCGTAGTTATAACTGCTGATTGTAAAACGAAGACCTACTTTCTGATCGATGTCAAGGCAATTTCTTATCCCTTCAAGTGCCTTGTCAAAGCTTCCTTTTACGCCTCTGAAGCTATCATGCTTCTGTCCTATACCATCTAAGCTGATACCTATGTATCCGGTTCCGATTTGCTTGAATTTTTTTGCGTGTTCCTTATCAATCAATGTGCCATTAGTAGAAATAGTGCACCTGATACCTTTATTATTGGCGTATTGAAGTATTTCTGGCAAATCTTCCCTAACCAACGGTTCGCCACCTGAAAAAAGGATGACCGGAACTTTAAAATCACTCAGATCGTCTATCAGATTTTTTGCTTCGTAGGTAGTTAATTCAGAATCATATTTTTTGTTTTCTGACTTTGCATAGCAATGAAAACACTTAAGATTGCAGCTTCTGGTACAATTCCAAACTACGACAGGTCCGTAGCCTTCTCTAACGCCGTGTTTCTGGTGAGCTGCACCTTTAACATAACGGAGTTTATCCCCATAGTTTTGGGCACCACATAATAATTTTGTAATTCCCAGCATTTTTCTTATCCTTTCAACCAAATTGATTTGAGTAATACCTAAGTATGGATGAAATGTTTTGTGTGTGGATGAAATGTTCTGTGAATAATACTTGTCTAATAATAGACTAACATAAGCCAACTGCTTTATGCAATATTTAAATACACTTATTCTGTTTGTTTGTCATTATACAATAGAGGATTTGGGGAAGAAGTTTGATGTTAACCGTACAACCCTGAATAAACTTTTTAATAGGGTGACTGGCATTGCTGTAAAAGCATACCTTATAAAACTTAGATTGCATCTTGCAGCACAAATTCTAGTGCTTTTGAACATAATTCATTTCTAGAAATGAATTATGCAAAACCAACATTTTACGCCTTTTAAGATATTGTTGATGAATTAAGTATTTAAGCTGTGTCGCATTGGTATTTCTTCAAGTGAACGAATCGCTTTCATAATGTGCTTTTATTGTTGCGTTTTACTATATGATATGATGGGTAAAACAAGTGTATTAGAATAGAAGTAAACTCTTATTAGTAATTTTTACAGTATCCAAAATATTATGCAAAGCTACGCTTTGAATTTGTTTGTTGTACTTTCCAGATCGTAGGATAGAAGCATTAACTTTTCTGCATTTTGAACAAGTTGTTTTATCATGGTTAATTGTTCCCGGGTTGAATGCGTCATACTGTCTATATATTGCATGTTGCTTTCAGAACTGCTGCTTATATTTTCTACTGCGTTCATAATACCCTTTTTAGAATTTTCGATTGATAGTACAGAGTTCCTTATATTGACGATTTGAGAAATTATGCTATTTAAGAAATCCACATTGTTATCAAAGTTACCTATTATATCCTCAATGGATGACTCACTGTCTTGAACTACTTGTTTTAATGAATCAACTGATAGTTTTGTTTCTTCAATTTTGTTTGTTATGTTTTTGAGCTTGTTGTCAATATCTGCTGCAAACTCCTTTGACTGTAAAGAAAGTTTATTAACCTCTTCGGCTACCAGTGAAAAGCTTTTACCGTGGGCTCCAGCTCTCGCTGCCTCAATAGCTGCATTTAAAGCCAGCAGATTAGTTTGACTTGATATGTTTTTTATTGCTTTGGTAATCTTGGTGATTTGTGATGAAGCCTCGATAAGATCGTTAATTTCAGTGCCTATTTGTGTCATTGCACTTTTTATGTTATTTGACATACAATATAAAAGTTGAACAGAAGATTTGTTGTTGTTACTAAGTTCCTTGGATTTACTTATGATCTCATCAGCAACCTTTATATTATCATTTGCTATGTTTATTTTTTGTGAAATAGTGACCACTTCTTCTTTTCCTATTAGAACGTTTTCAATTTGTCTATTGCTTTCAGTTTTAACTGTTTCAATTATAGAAGATAATTCTTGTATTGATGCATAGTTTTCTCCACAAGAGGCAGACACAGTTTGGGAGGAGTTGACAGATATTGTAGAGGCATTTTTTATGCTGCCAATAAGATCCTTAAGGCTTGATATCATTAGTCCAAAGCTGTTTTCAAGATAGCCTATTTCATCTTCTCTATCATGTTTTAACTCAATATTAAGGTTACCTTCTCGAACTTGGTCCGTTACCTTTATCAGTGATTTTATACTTTTTGTAATATCTCTTGTTATTAAAAATGAGGTAATAAGGGACAGTATCAGAAATATTATACCCATTAATATTACTAGAAGGCCGGCTTGGTTAACACTTTCTGTTACTTTAGATACTTCTGTCATAGATACAATACTCCAGTTAAGAGGTGTACCCTTAATGGAAGGTATTTTGTGGTAGGTAATAAGCATATTCTTACGGTTTATTGCTTCGTTAAATATACCCCAACTATCTATTTGTAAATTTTTATAGAATTCATCTGTTATATACTTGTTTTTTTCGGTATCTTTGTTCAAACTACTTAATTTAAGGCCATTATTCTCCATATTTAGGGGGTCTAGTACTATATTGTCATCTTCACCAATAATGTACATTATCCCATTGTTGGGCAAGGTAATATCCTTTATCAAATCATTAACAGCTGCTTCCCTTATAAAAAACATTATAAATCCATGACTTTTTAAACTGGTATCCGAGTATATGTTTTTAACTAAACCTATATTTCTTCCGCTTTCAGTAACACCTCTTAGGGACCCTATAGTCTGTTCGTGGGTATCAAACCATTTACTCTTTGCTTTACTATCTAGAAACGACTTAACTATGGGGTAGTCTGTAAATGTGATATAATTAACATTCTGATACCCATTAACTACTCCGATTCCTTTGTTTGAAACTACAAGTAGGCTGGTTATATCTGTTCTATTCATAATAGAAATGACAGCACTATTACACCAATAAAGGAAAGGTTAAGCTTTAATCCTATTTTAATATTTTTTAGTTTAAAAAACTTTATACTAAATTTAGGCATTTGTGTGAGAATTTTTTTCATTGAAGTGACCCCTTCCATATTAGTAAAAATTAACGGAATATGTACAGCGATGGTGCTTTAAACCATAGAAAGGTAGTAGAGTATTGGGTTTAGTTTATCAACATATAATTTTTAGTTTTGATAGAAATAATTTAAATATAAAAAATTGTAAAAAAATAAATTTCATGTACCTGAGGTTTATTATCAAATAAACTCAATGGTATGGGTGTATTTATTTTTCGTGCACCATATTATTCCAAGGACTTAAGCTTCGAGGCTGAGAGAATGTAAAACTCGCTACGGGTCGAATCAAACTCGCTTCGCTCAAACAGTGATTCGACTTTTCCTT
>JAEWSG010000181.1 GCA_023398495.1 Bacillota bacterium | reverse complement strand
TAGCTTTATCTATTGATGATATATTAACTTTGCCATTAATAATGAATGTAGGTTGCCAATTCTGATATCCATTTATAGCCGAAAGAATACTAGTAGTATATTCGATTAAATTAGTATCGTCTATTTCGCCTTTCGATACCTGAGGATTAAGAATTAAGTTAAAGTTGATATCCTTATCTTTAAGTATTCCAAGTGTCTTTACCAAGGTAGAATTGTTCTTCCTTACCGGCTCTATTATTGGTGAGATTAAGGTATTATCAGTTACGAATTCACACATATCTCTTAGGGCAATCAGCTCAAATTGTTTGCCACGCAAATAAGGGAAGTAGGCCATATACGTTCGGTTTTATTGGAGTGAAAGGCAGGTATTTAATCCTGTAACCAATTTATCATACTGATCAGGGGAGAAGTTGAGATTCCAAAGAAGCTGTTTGAGTACAGGATGTGAAAATTCGTTAGAAGCAAACTTTTCTTTTTCTTTGACAGAACGTTTCTTTAGTTCTGAAAGCATTAGCTCATATAACGTAGGCAGTGGTATTTCTGCAAACAAATTCTTGCATGCAGTGAAGAATCGGGCAGGAGTGGCATCGGGCAAAGCACCATAATAATTCTTGATAATAGCCGAGTATTCCGCTTTGCGCAAACATTTAATCATTGTTTCACTGTCAAGTTCTTCAGTATACTGAATTGATTCTCTAACAGTGCTTAATGTGTTATTCTTCGTTAATGCGATAATCCCAATATAATTGTCGAGCTGACCAATATACTTCTCAACGAGAGAATGATGCGTTACAAGGTATACATTTTCAAATACCTTTCTGTAATCGGTCAACTGACTATTAACCCTATAGGGACTATCCAACTCTGTCTTGATTTCAAAAACTTTTGCAATACCATTTATCATCACTAAATCGGCTATTGAAGATCCGATTCTGAATTCATTAATTACAGTGGTAGTGTTAAGACTGTGTTTACCTAATAGCAGTTTGTTTAATATCAGGTTTTTATAAACATATTCATTACGGTAATTATTAAGCAAGGAATTGAAAGCGTAGCTATAATAATCCCCAATGGTATTAACCGGTTCATTTGAATGGATACCATACCTTGAAATCAGCGTTTTCAAATAAGAAGTATCCCTGTGCTCTACGAATCGTTCAAGTGCTGAGGCAGAAAACAAGTTAGCGAAACATCGCAATTCAGCAATATTTTCCTCTATTGATGGCATAATACCTGAATACATACCCAAAGGTAGTCAAAATAGTAATTACTCAAATTAAGATAGTATTTATTAATCACGCTATAGGCCTATAACCTATAATCTCAAATTTATGAAGTTGTTCTAAACCTAAATTTATTCTCATACCATTAATAATATCTGTTTGGTATTTCTGGTGTTCCTGACTACTAAGGAGAGCCATAGTTTTTGCTGATTCTACAAGTGCTCTATAATAATTATTCATTGATTTAGAAGTTTCATTATCACCATATACTGAAATTGAAATGACAGCTTTCTGCAATTCCAAAAAATTAGATGGTGACATATCATTAATAATGTTTTGCAATGCTGACATCACTAGCCAATAAACTTCTTTCTGTTTTTCATGAAGCGCTCTTTCTGTGATAAATTTATTCTGTTTTAGGTTATTCTTGTAATTAAACCACGTTGGAATTAATGCTCCAATAAGCGCTGAACTTGCAGAAACGATGGCTAATAATAATTCAGAGGACATTTCTTGTTTTTTTGATTTCTGATATCTAATTGTATTCTTCTTTGACAACACCTCCCTTTTAAAATTTTCCTTTACATTCCTGTGTCCAGCTGGTAGTGAAGGTGATTGTCAGAAGTGAATATAAAAGCATTAACTAAAAATTTTATGGCTTTTTATCATTAATGTCTTAAGCCATAAAAGTGTATTGTAATAGCAATCCAAATAAACTGGCAAGTAAATCAACAAGTCTCTTAGATAGTTTTCGATACATTTTCAGACTCTTATACTGTTATCCTTACCTTCTGATTAGAATTTATCCACTTTAGCCTGATGTCATTAGGACGGAAAAGCGGGATTTCTAGAATGCAGTTCAGAATAATCTTATCCTTGACGTTATACTTTTTGATACTATCCTCAAAAATAGACTTATCCATTTCATTGACTGTCGGGATAATTGCAAATGAATATATTACTTCAATAAGATAACTTACTTCAGCATAGGTTTTGCGCAAGGAAATGATGTTGTATGCTTGTAGGTTAGGGTAACTGATACTTAAAGGTGTGATTTTTTCATAGTCTACTTCCATAATGAAGGTGTCACCTAATCGATCATTAATTAGATCGAGTATCTGTTCCTTATTTCGATGTAAAGAACTATGAATGGTAGGAATTACTCTGACGTCTTTTTCAACATCATATAGTTCAGTAATTTGTTGTAACAGATCTGTTAAATTATTCCTTATGATAATTCGGTTGCTCCTATAATTCTTAAAATCTGGATCTTTTGAAACAAAAATCATCTTTTTTCTGTTCGTGGTACACCAAGTCTCAACAGCTTTTATGATAAAGGCATCTTTAAATTCAGTTTTCTTGCTAATCGAAAATGGGGGTTGGATATTAAAATATGAACGAAAGACATCGTAACAATCAAGCTGGGTAGAGGAAATTATACTGATTTTATTTAACTGGATTATCCTTTCAAGCTTTTCAATTAGCTGATTTAATGCGTCAGTCGTATCCAGTATAGGTTGACTAATATCGCTAAATTCGGGGAGATTATTTAAAATTCTAGTTTTATTGATTTTTTTAATTAAGAAATTGTAATCGTCTTGGATATTCTTCAGATTCTTATGCATCCTATCAATCATTTCCATCTTAGAAATGTCAGTCAGGAATAAATTAATGAATCCAGACTGAGAATAATTGAACATGCTTTGAATTTCAGAACTATGAAAGAAATTATTCTGCTCATAGATATTAGTATCAAGGAAGAAATTTCTTGTAGCTAAGCCCATAATATTAAATTATTCCTGCTGCTGCCAATTGTTTGTCATATTCTTCTTTAATGAGATTCCACATTGTTTGCTGATCAAACCTGGAAACAATACTTTCTCTGGCATTTTGAGATAACTGTTTAACCAATTCAGGATTCTCGATAAATTGATCCATTGCCTTGGTAAGTGCTTTATCGTCTTTAGGCGGAATAATTATTCCATTCAAACCATTCAGGATAATCTCATTGCACCCGTTAATATCTGTAACAATACTTGGCAGGCCCATAGCGCCTGCCTGCATTACAACATTTGGAAAACCTTCACGGTAAGATGGAAAAACCAGTACATCAGAAATAGCCAAGTAAGGGCGAACATCCTGACGAAACCCCACAGAAATTATATTGGAATTATTATTTATGCTTTTCTTTGTGGATGGAAGAAGAGGATCAAGTTCAGGCTCTGTATTTCCAACCAACAGAAGTTTTATATTTTGATGTTCCAACTTCTCAAAAGCGACAATCAATTCATTGATGCCTTTATCTTTGACCAATCTACCGACAAAAACAAAAACTAAGTCCTGATCAGAGATCTGCAATTCATTTCTGAGACCTTCTTTTATTTCACTGTTGAACAAAGTTGGATTGAAATGATTAATATCAATACCATTAGAGCTTCCATTTCCGATAACTTTCAATTTAGTTTCTTTTGCATAGCCATTTTGAAGAATAATTTTATACAGTCCCATTGAGTTTGGATAGACCTTAGTGGCAAAGCGATAAGTGATTTTCTCAACCAAATCCAAAATTGATCTTTTAAATCCTTTCTCTTCAAGTAATGGCAATCCTGCAACGGTGTGCAATCTAACAGGAACTCGAGCCACCCAAGCCGCAATCATTCCTAAAGTACCGGCTTTGGGTGAGTGCGTATGAATAATGACTGGTTTTTCTTTTTTTATAACACAAAATATTCTAATCAATGAAATTACATCATTCAATAAGCTAATTTGACGATGCATGTGTATAGGCACAACTCTTATCTCCTCGCTTAGCGCTACTTCATCTAATTCCTTGCCCGGCGATGCCAAACCAACAACTTCGAAGTATTGGTTAAAAAAGCGATGTTGGCCCTTCAAAAGAATATTTAATGAAACCGGTACTGTGGTTACACGCATTAATTTCTTCTTAAATATCTTCTCTTGATTTGATAATAAAGTATCAGATGGCACTTCCTGGATTCTCAAATTTTATTAATGTCTTTGATCTGTTAACACTTTACTTTAACTCAGAATATTTCTTTGGTGTTAATCAAATGGTGAGTTCAGCCATATTCTTAGACTGAAAATTGTACTTTTCATTCAGTTTGTTGAAATGAATTATAATTTCATATAATTGAAGTAAATTATTGGATGTATAATTCCCAAAGTTGTGAGGATGCCACCATAAATGATAATTTCTTCCTTCCTTGGCAGCTATTTTCATTTCATTCTTAATTCTTGCAATTTTTCTAGCTTGTATTATTTTTTCGTTCTCCGAATATGGTCTAAAAAATCTGCTAGCTGGGATAAGTGTTAAACTTTTGTACTTATTTATGTCATGAAATGATAAACTGTTACTAATTGGCATTAAAGTATCAATTGCTCTTAAAATAGAAGAGAATGGATAAGTATTCTTCCAGAACCAAACATCAGGATTTGTTCGGATCGCTTTAAATCCACACTCTATGATGACATCCAAATATTCTTTGTTTACTTGATTTCTTGGAAATACTAGCGACTTTAGGTCAAAATTAAAATTTTCTCTAGCTATCTTCTGTGCTGCTAATAAATCCTCTCTAAATTCAATAATTGATTGCCCCTCTTCATTGCAGTAATAGTGTGAGAAAGTATGACTTGCTATTTCCTGACCTTTCGTTTCTTGAATCTTTTTTATTATAGAAAATGCATAGTGCAATTTGTCGGAATCTTCACTCTCTCCTAATACTTCTGATATTAAGTTATATGAATTAATCGCATGGTTTAAATAGTTTGGTCTTTTATTGGGTAAGTATTTTATTAAATCTAATTTATTATTAGCAAAAAGGAAACCAACTGTTGCCCAGGTTGCATGAATATTATTGTTTTCAAATATTTCTAATATTTTAGGAATAGCATCTCTCGTATTTGAAAAATGGTTTTGAATTGAATCATTTATTGCCCACTTTTCAATGGCACCCCAATGCAATTCAAAGTCTAGTGATATAATAAAACTACCCATTCCTTATACTGTATCTGAATCAGAATAACTTAAGTACCAATTTTTTCTATCCTTAAGTAAAGGAATAAGTGTCTTATCAAAAGCTCTTACAGCGAAATGCAACTCAATTGGACGGATTCTTTCAGGCATACTAAAAAATAACTTTTTCCGAAAAATCTTATAATTAGGAGAGTGTTGGAAACACCAACTCAGAATGCAGTCAGCAGAAGAAGATTTCAAGTGATTAATAGCAGCAGACAATAACAATTTGCCAACTTTAGGAGTTAACGGATTATAAACCAATTCCATAATATAACCAATTCTACCATCATGTTTTTCCTTCAGGCAGAAGACAATATAACCTAAATATTCTCCTGAATTATTATTGCAATGAAATATCTGATAGTTCTCATTTGGCTTGTTAATATATCTCCAATCCAGATATGCTTTGTCTCTATGTACAGAAACTTTAAAATTTTTAGAAAATTCTGTCCATAGGTCATTTACTTCAATAGGGAACTCATTATTTAAGGATATTTTGAAGTTTTTATAATGTGATATGAAATTATCTTTATGGTTGTCTATGAATAGATTAATATTTGGTAATCTTTTCAAAAAACGAAGCTTATTGGTAAAGTATTTTGTGTGCAAAGGCCTAATCAAAAAAGGAACAGGATCTAAATTAATCCAATCTAATTTCTTCTCAAATCCATGAATAGAATTACCGTTAGGGAAGCCATAAATTAAAGGAATATTAGCTTCTTTAATATCATTGAAAACTATTTTAGCTAGCTTAATAAACAGGCCCTGACCTCTGTAGCTTTCATCTGTAAGGGTGTCTAGTGATTGTGTGCCCTGCTTTATTTCTCCATTAATCAAAAATCTAACACATGTAGATGCATAAATAGCTGCAATTTGATTATTATCATAGGCCAAATTGACAAATGACCGTCTTTCAGTATTTTGGAAAAATAACCAATCTAAGTTCTCAACTTTCTTTTCAACACCATTTTTTTGAAAGCACTCTTGATAACTATTAAGATTAACTTTCTCTAATTTCTTTATATTAATTTCCATGAATGTATTTCTTTATATTTCGAGTTTTGTCTTTTTTTCTTAATAAATAGACATATAAAATTACTCCAAAAGGAATAGCCATTAGGATTAACAATTTATTCTTGCTCTTAGAAAAGAATTTCGTTTTTCGTGAGATAATACAAGATGAGATGAAGTGAATGGCACTCTTGAATTTCAGGTAAAAGGTTGGCAGATATTGCATTTCAATTAACCTACTATGTGCAAATCCTACAGGGTTTTGAAAGTATTGATTGTAGATATTCAATGTTGATCCGTCAGATTGATAATCCACTATGCAGAAAATTTCATTAAAACATAAAAGACTCAAATCATGATCTATAATTATTGGAAGATACAATGGAACAAATTTTTCATTTTCAAATGTTGGATAAGGATGATATCGCTTTACTATTTGAGTCCTATAAATGATCTTTTTATCTCCGAAAACTTTGTACTTTGGAAATAATTCAGAGTATTTACAAACAGTCAAGTCTTTAGGAAATTCATTCCCGATAATCTTGTTTTGTGGTGAGACATCCAAGCCAATTAAACCTGCATGGAGTTCAGAGCCATGCTTACGCCATAAACTAAGTATCAATTCCACTGCATTATCCGGCATCCAATCATCCGAATCAATACAAACATTCAATTCGGTATCGATCATTTCATATGCCTTGTTATGACCAGTATGCATCCCGCCGTTTTCCTTGTAGCAGTATTCTATTTCAACTGCCCCTTGAGCTATCCAGGTGTCTACCAATTGTCTTGTATTGTCGGTAGAGCCATCGTCAATAATCAGCCATTTGAAATCTTTACTTGTTTGGCGCTTCAATGCCTCGTATCCTAAATGAAGACAGTAGGCCCGATTGTATGTTGGAGTGAATACAGTAAGTGTTTTTTTTATTTCCATATTGAATCGAATGACATGTAATAAGTGAATGCAAAACTAATCAGAAGGATATAAGCTATTTTAATATTTTGATATTTAAATAAACGTTGAGAAAGTAATGGCAATAATAATATAAGCGGAATTAGAAACCATGACAAGGATGCAAAACGATTTGAATAGTTAGCACGAATTACTAAAATCCAAAAACTATTAGCTAACAAGTAGGTGTTAAATAACTGTATGTAAAACTTGTCTGTGAACTTCTTCTTTAAGATGATATAAGCCCCAAAGACTACAGGAACAGCACTGTAAATTAAGAAATCCCACCTAAAACCGGTATATCTAAAAAGATCAGTAGTTGGTCTATTTATGAGATATTCTGATAGTCGTTCATCACTTAAATTTAATCCTGCAAAAAAGGATGTCCAGTAATTTCCAAATAGTAGGGATAATAGTATCGAAGCAAACCAAATCAAGATATAACCTTTAGTATTTGTATAGAAAAATGTAAATGCGTATGCAAGTGTTGGCAATAAAATTGATTTATGAAAAATTATTGCCAAGACTATTAAAGCAGCCTGTAACAATTTATTTTCATTATAAGTAAGTGCGAGTATAAACCAAGATGTCGCAATTCCTATTCTTATTCCATTTACTCCGTTTGACCAGAACATAAAAGAGGATATTATTGCAAGAAACAACAAATATGAGTTGTTTATTTTCAATCTCCTACTAATCAAATATAATGGCCAAACATACAATAAGGCAAGCATAAAAAAGTATATTCCTGCATTGGAGTATTCAGCAAAGAATTTTGTAAATAACTCAAACCCTATATCTTTAAAATTAACAGCCTCATTTCCGTCTGCAACTTCTAAAAATGTTCTGTAATAATTGCCTGTATCTCCAAAATACTTACCTGCCCCCCAGATATAAAAAGGTCTTAATCCAATGAATAAAGTAATAATTAATGCTAGTATGATCCCATTGTATTTTTTTTGATAGCCCAAGTTTTTGGTCATTATCCTTAAACAAGCCACTAGCACTATGATCAATATAAAGTGGAAATATAGAAAAGTGTATGTGTGAGGCCAAAAATCAAACATAATCCATAGGCTGTTGAAAGATTTCTAATTTGACTTTAAAAAAAATCTAATCCATTCATTTACATCATATTTGAGCAATACTGACATGTCAATATCTATAAATTCAGAATTAAGAAATTCTCCAAGCCTATTTATATTGTCAAGCTCCAAAACGAAAATGTTATTTGGATTATAAAATTCTTCATTAATAATTTCAGTATTATTAGTAATCATTTTTTTTCTGAGTGCCAACGCTTCTAATGGTCTTAAAGTTATTCCTTCTAAGCCATCTTCAACTAATTCTACCAGACATTTTGCGTAACGATAATTTATTAGACTCTGTTCATATGGAATAACCTGGTCAACATTTTGCACAACATGAAAACATACTGAAAAACCTTCATTAATCAATAAAGATCTTAGTTCCTCAATTTCTCTTGACCTGTTTTTAATAAAACCAATAAAATAGAAATCGTATTTATATTCCTCGTTTTCTTGATAATCCAGCTTCATTCTATAAAACTGGTGTAATAATCCAATTTGAAACCTTTCTGCATCTTTAGGTTCAAAAGTAAACGGTAAATATCCAAGTTCCTTAATCTTCTTAATAAAACTGAATCCATCTATTTTTATAGGATTCCATGCCCAAAAAAACAATTTAGAAGTTTGTTTTACTGACTTTTTAATTGCATTTAGGAGATGATTATCAGAATAATCAAGTACAAGTATTGAATCTGTGCTCTCTAAAAGATTTAACTTATTTCTTAATTCACGATTTATGAAGCAATTTGGAATATTCGGAAACCAAGCAGGTATGATTCTAATTAAAATTCGATTAATAAGTGACCTAAAGTGATTAAGTTCTATAAATTCAACTGGCAATGAAGAATTTACTCCTTTGAAGATGAAATCAATGTAATCAGTCTTATAATAGATTATATAAAGCATAAATTAATTCCTGTTGTTAATTCTATCTTTTATATTTAATAAAATGCCTGCTATTAAGTCCATTCCATTAGCAGTTAACCAGGAGACTACCTTTAAATTTAATGGAACACCGGCATATTTAAAAATAAATGGATGTGTTTCTGGGTAAATTGATTTCCATTTTTTTAGATCCCTTATTTTTGGATTATTAATATACTCATATTTTGACTGAAATTTTAAATAATTAATTTGAAAAGAGAAATAATCATAAGAGTCGTTTCTCTTAAAGAAATTTTCTAATTCATATGCGCATAAAATAATTTGATCACTTTTGTAAGTTGAAAATGTAGTATAAATAGAGGCTTGATTAGTTTGATTATAATGATACATTGGTGCGTTGACAATGATAGTTTTTTTTGAATAGAAACGTGATTGTAATGCAACACCTAGATCTTCGCCCATATTTATTCCATCAAAAAAGTAAACTCCATTCTGTTTGTACATTTCATTATTGATAAGTTTATTACACAGTGAACCATATAATGGAGCTATGCTGAAATTTAGATTTAGTTTGGTCTCTTCATCAAATTTGAATAGTGAATAAATAAATGAGTCTTTGAAATTAACACAGATGCCACAACACACAATATCTGCATCTACTTCTTTGGCTTTATTGTACATTAACTCATACATATTTAAATCCACCCAATCATCACTATCGCAGTGGATTATATACTCACCCTTTGCTGTTTCATTACCAACCTTTCTAGCTTCACGTACACCTCTGTTCTCAGGAAAGTTAATATAAACAACTTGATTTACTCTGTGTGGGTAATTTTTTAACACTTGCTTAATAAGGTTCACACTCTTATCAGGTGAACAATCATTTACAAAAATATATTCAATACTTTTTAAAGTCTGTTCAAATAAAGAGCGGCAGCATTTTTCAATAAATCTTTCAGCTTTATATACTGGTATTATTACTGATACTTTTGGTTGCATTATTTTAGGACATTAAATTTGCACTAATAAACTGTGATGACTTCTTCCGTTCATAAGCAAGTATTTCATTAACCTTAGAATAATTAACTTCAAAGTCAGTCTTTTTTACATCTATCGAATTGAAAATAAGTCTCTCATTTAGATCAAATGTATTTAAAAGAGATGTAAAACGGGTTAGACCTCTTCCTTCATTAGCGATGGTTATAAAAGGGATATTAAACAAAATGGCGAATACTGTTCCATGAAAAGAATCGGTAATAACAAATTTCGCATTCTTGAATCCATTCAGCCAACTTTCAACCGATGAATATCCGGCTTTAGTAGCTTTACCCACCTCAAAAGGTTTAAACTTGTTCTTCTCAGCAATGAGATCAATAATTTTTTGTTTCTCATTCGTCCAATCCAATACGTAAGTTAGCAAATCACCTTCCGGCGCTTTTTCAGACTGCGTTTCTAAAAGTTTTATATAATCTTCCCGAGTTAAAAGCATCGTTGGATCAATTAA
The DNA here is from genome assembly GCA_023398495.1 of Bacillota bacterium. Lineage (GTDB taxonomy): Bacteria > Bacillota > Clostridia > Acetivibrionales > Acetivibrionaceae > Acetivibrio. The sequence continues at coordinate 4,965 of JAEWSG010000181.1, read as the reverse complement.
ACATTGAGCATCGACATTCAAATGTTTACGACACAAATCAACACCTGTTTGTTCCCGAACAGATACAGCATCAAACCTCTTTATAAGTTCGCGAATTTTTATAGTTAATTCTTCTGAAAAATTCCAATAATCAATTCCAAATGATGCCGCATAAGACAAACGGATGACATCAAATCCCGCCGTGAAGTCTAAAAAATTGTTTAATATATGAGGTGTAAAATTTTTGCGCCAAACCTGATCACTCCCAACAATGAAGGCATTAAAGTTGTTTTGACTGCAAAATTCTTTTGTAATTCTACCATCTACTTCAATTGCTTTAATATTTCTGACGACAAATTCTTTAGTTTTTATACTAGGTGTATTTTCAAAGCGAATTTGTTTGTTCACATTTACGTAAAGAATCGTTTTGTCCTGTAGTAGAAATTTTTGGCACGTCCTCTTGATGACACTTAATAAAAATCTAAATTTTGGATATGTGTGTATTGTCTGTTGCTTATTAATTGTAATAGCGTCATGTCCCAAACTTTTTAAAAAAGTTTGCATTGCATAATTCTGAAGCAATCCTCCGTAATTATTAATTAATGGTAGTGTAATGATTCCTATTTTCATTTCAATCCAAGTTTATTTAGCAAAGCTCTTTTATAGTGATAAACTAGTGTTATTTTTTTTAATTTATGTAGCGATTTTTTCATCATTTTATCAAACAGTTGTACATTCGGATTAGCTGACCAAAAAAGCAAGCTATTTTTCCTTACTTCTCTTCTTTGATTTTGAACCCACTTGAAATCAAAAGGAATGCTCTCTTTGGTATGTCTTTTGGGTGGAATAATTGTTCCTTGTTTTATGTTCTTCTGTATTCTATAACCCTGAGCTTTATGCCTATGATTAAAGCTGCCTTGTTGAGAAGAAAGGAAAGTTTCAAATGGAAGTTCTTGCACATCTATACTTTTCGATTGGATGCCATCATTAATCAGTTTTTCTGCTAATGCTGTACGTGTTACTATGACATTTGTTCCTTTTCCATCCTGGCTATATGGCGGTATCCAAGCATCACCTAGTGAAATATCAGCAAGTTCTGTAGTCACATCATCACAAAAATCGCAAGCATTGCATTTAAACATTCCGGTTCCCCACACATCACCTACAGATTTCATTTTCACATGTTTTTCAGTTCCCTGTTTGTCAATGCAGCCAAATGAATAATCTCCGGCAGTACTTTCGTAATCTTTTATCCTAAACTGAGGTTTCGTAAATTTATTATTTTGAACTCCTGCCTTCGCAGCAAGATACTCTCCGAAAAATTTACTCTTTAATCCACCACAAATTATCCCAATGGTAAAAATAATTTTTTCACGTAGTTCGGGATTATAATACTGAAGTAATCTAACAGCTTTAATAAAACACCCAATTCCTACCACAGCTACTTTCCCATCAAAACTTTTTAGTTCATTCGGTGCTTCCGACATAGTAACGGGATAGTATTTTGTTTTGGAAGTGGCTAGCAAATCAGCTTGATTTCTTACAAACTTATAGACGTAGTGGTTGTTTTCACCTTCTCCTACAGTAATAACCGCATCTACTAATTTTCGTGTGAATAATTCATTCAGTATATAGGTTGCTAGGCCTCCAGAAGAGGATGTCAAACGAAACTGCTCTGAATAGCCCACATAGGTATTAAAGTATTTTCCTATTTTCGGATGAGATTTAGGAGCTTCCTTTAGAAACAGATTAGCTAATTCATCTTCTGTACGTACTTCATTAGCTGGATACGGATTGAAAGGACAAACATTTATGGTAGTTTCATCTATTTCACCCAACCCATTTGTTCTCATTGGAACTAAAAAGCCTTCTTTATTCCAATCCATCACCAACTCATTGGAATTGCTTTGATAAACGCAAGCTCCACATCCAATACAGAGATCTTGCTTAACAACACTTTCAAATAAGTTTAAATTTTTTGTATTCATCGTTTCATTTTTGAAATAACAATTATCATTGCAGCCTTGGCAAACTTCTTTTCATCTCGATTAAATCCAATGATATATATAGTAAAGAAACTAATTGTAAGAGAAATAAGGGTGACAAAAAATAAGCGAATCATGCCAGGTTGAAAGTTTACTTTAAATAACCAAGGAATGAATGCTGTTATAACAATAATGGGAAAATTCCTTAAAAGTACTTCAGATAAAAAACGAGATATAGGAAATTCTGAAATTTGTATTTTAGTTATAAGTAACCTCAAAAAAAGTGCTATTGTAGCTATCGTTATGCTAACAATAAAAGTAGACACGGGTGAATATCCTGCTTTAAAAAAAAAGTATGAAATAGGCAGAATTAGTATCAACAAGACTCCAACTATTGATTGATAAACTTTGATCTTGCCAGTTGCTTGTATTGTTGTCATTAAAGGACCTGAAACAGAATCAATCAAAGCATTTATTAAGATTAGGATAGTAAAGATAGCTGTATATTCAGGTACTATCTTAAGCCACAGATTAAGAATGTAATCAATTTCCAACATAACAGGAAGAGTCAAAATAAAAAGCAAATAAAATGAGAATTTTGAAGTCCGAATTACTAGGTTGATCATGGATTCTTTATTGTCAGCCGCATATGATTTGATTATTTGAGGGTTGCTCGCCATCTGAAAATTGCGAACAAAAGAATTTACTGCTGCATATATTTGGATAGAAACACCTTGTGCCGCATTTACAACAGTACCAAAGAATATGTTTAGAATAATACTGACTCCTTGACCTTTAGCTACAGCTGCTATATTTCCAAATAGATTCCAACCCGAATAGTTTATCAATGTTGTATATAAACCTTTATCCTTCACCAGTTCAAAATGCGTCTCGTCAAATTGTTTCTGACTATAGATGCGGTATATAAAAGCCACAATAAATGAAACAGCAAACAGCAATATTCCATATAATTTTAGCTTGTCAAATGTTATCCAAGTGAGCATAAAAACGATAATGAGCTTCAATATAACTTCCAGAATACTCATATAAGCATATACACTCATCCGTTCACGGGCAATGATAACTGCATTATAAGGCACTTGGATAATTGTAACCATAAACGACAAAACAGAAAAATGATATACCCATCGTGATGCTTCCATTCTCACAGCGGGTATATTTAAGTAATTATTTAAAAACCAAAGTCCCAAAGTTTCAGCTAGTACAAAAACTATGAGGGCAATTACGGAATGAATAATAAGTGTAGCATTAAAAGTCCTACGGAGCTGAATATTATCATTTCGTCCTAATTCAAAGGAGAGAAATCGTTGGGTTGCAGAAACCATAGAACCGTTGAAAAACCCAAACATTGTAACAACACCACCAACAACATTGTAAGTTCCATAATCCACTACTCCCAAGGTATTCAAAACAACACGAGATGTATAGAGTGATACTAACATGGTGAGTATCATCCTGAAATACAGCATCATAGTGTTTTTAGCAATACGCTTATTGCTTTGCAGTGATGTATTTAGATTGGGTGCTAAGTTGTGACTCAAACTATTTGGAGAGATATTTAATCTTAAATTTACAAATAACTATCTATATGACAATTACTATGTCTAATTCTATCTACACTCCTTTTTCAACCTCTGCACATGTCCTCTACCCAGCGCCTTAACTTCACACCCTAATTTGAAATATTCCCTTATGTTGTCGTCCGATAGGATGCCGAAGCAATCAATAATGGCTAGTGGTTTGCCTGCCCATTTTACGATGTCAGCGGGCGATAGGGTGAGGTAGTCTTTATGCGGTACGGCTAGTATGAGGGCTTCGGCGCCTTTAAGCATGGCCGGCAGGTCTTTCTCTACGGTGAGGCTGGTGAGTCCTTCCTGGTTGCGGAAGAAGCGTGCCCACGAGTGGCCGGGTGATGGGTAGGTGTCCTGGGCTTCAAATTCATACCAGTGGTCCACGTATGGGTCGTGTACCCGTACTTCGGCGCCCATCTGCGTAAGCTTGCGAACAACCATTTCACTTCCGCTATAGCGTGTGTCGCCAACATCCTGCCGGTAACTGGCTCCGCATAGCACAACGTCCGATCCGGCAATGTAGCGGCCCATGTTGCGTAAAGCATCGCGCACAAGCTCTGCCACATGCAGCGAACGGGTGTCGTTGGTATCGATAGCCACGGGTGTTATCTTAAACAGTTCGTCGCCATCCTCAAAACCAAGTATGTGCCTGTAAGCCCAGTAGCCAAGACCGCCGTCCTTTGGTAGACAATAACCGCCTACTCCCGGTCCGGGGAATATCATATTGTTGTGCGTGGGCCTCATTTTGATGGCGTTGATCACCTTTATCAGGTCAACTCCGTTCCTTTCGGAGAAGAGGCTCCATTCGTTAAGGAATGCCAGTATGGTGGCACGGTACGAATTCTCGATGATTTTGGTGGTTTCCGATTCAATCGGTCTGTCCATTACCGTTAGCGGGAATTTCTCTGTGTTCAGGACTTGCCGCAGGAACTTTTCAACCCGTTGCCGTGCTTCGGCGTTACAGCCTGAGCATACTCTCCAGAAGTCGCGGATACTGGCCACGTAGTCCTTACCGGGCATCACCCTCTCGAAGCTATGTGCCAGTAGTGGTTCAGATTCAATGCCGCGTACTGCGAAAGCCTTTTTCATGATAGGCCATGCCACGAACTCAGTAGTACCCGGAGCCACGGTTGTTTCAATGAGCGTAAGACAATGGGGCTGCACCTTTTCACCGATGGTTCGGATGGTAGCCTCCAGAGCCGCCATTTCGGCATCACCGGTACGCATATTGCCAAGATCCTGTTTCACGAAGTCGCACTGCACATCCACCACCACGCAATCAGCCAAAGCCAGACAGTCGGAATTAAAGGTGGCCACCATGGTTTTATCTTCCTTAACGCATCTGGCGATGAGGCGGTCAACTTCAGGATCTTCGGCCTTGATGGGCGATTCGCCGCGGTCGATCAATG
>JAEWSG010000094.1 GCA_023398495.1 Bacillota bacterium | reverse complement strand
CCCGGCTCGCGTCGCAGATCGTCTTCGTCTCGACGATCGGGTCGCTCATTACGATCCCGCTTGTCACGACGGTGCTGCTGTAGGGCAGTACCGGATCCTCACCGGTTCCCCGGGTCGTTCAGGCGCCGCTCGATCTCCTCGACGGCCTGTTCCATGGAGACCATCGATTCCTCCAGGTCCGCCACGCCGGCGGTGATCGCCGCCGAGAGCAACCGGACCTGCTGGAGCATCTCGGCGGCGATCAGGATCAGCACCACCAGTGCGGCGATGAGGATCATCAAGACCCACTGGTAGGTGAGCGCCGCATACAGGCCGCCCACAATACCACAGAGCATCAATACGACGAGATATCTGCGGCCCACCGGGATCACCTCACGACCGATAGGAACGGCCCGGTCCGGGCCGTTCCTGCTCCCTCCGGATTCATAGTCACTCACCCCTTCCGGATGCCGGCAGTTCGCCTGCTCTGTCCATCCTGTTCACCAGACCCCGCCGCATCCCCGGATGACGACATATACGGGTGAGGAGTCAACGTTCTCCTATAAACCTTTTCTGTGACGCCCGTCGAGCAATCACGCCCCTAATTCAGAACCATGGAGAGAGCGTGCCCCATAGAGGGAGGGAACGCGGGTCCTGCGGAGAGATGCCCCGTCCTACCACACCGCTGTCCGGAGGGTTGCAAGGAGAAAGACCAGCCCTCCAAGCCCGGTGTTGATGTAGGGGAGGTACCAGTAGACCCGGTCGATGGAGAGGCTCTCCCGGAGGAGGAGGGCAAGGGGGATGGCCGGATAGACCAGGACGAGGAGGCTCAAGGGGTTAAAGCCGGCAAGCCAGATGACGAGGCCGGCAAACCCCGACCAGAACCCCAGGCAGAGGAGGAGCGAGCGGCGTTCCCGGAGGACGACGGCCGTGGTCCTCATCCCCGCGGCCGCGTCCCATCCGATATCGGGGATCGCGGAGAAGAGGTGCATCGCGGCGATGTGGAGGTAGCCGGCAAGGAGGAGGGCAGGCGGCGGGAGGGTACCGCTCGCAAGGTAGTAGCCGAGGATTCCTGGCATCACGTAGAGCATGTTCGAGGAGAAGTCGAGGAACGGCACCTCCTTGAACCGGAGGGGCGGGGCGCTGTAGAAGTAGGAGAGGAAGAGGAAAAAGAGGAGAAGCGCCTTCCCGACAGTATCGAGCGCAGCGAGGAGCACGAGGCTGATTGCGGCCGCAACCCCGAGGAGGAGGAGGAGGTCCCGGCCGTCCGCCTCGTCCATCCGGTACTCCTTCACGTCCTTCTTGGGGTTGAACCGGTCGGTCTCCTGGTCCCACCAGTCGTTCACCCCGTAGATCAGGACGTTTGCCGGGACGAAGAAGTAGAGCAGGAACAGGACATAGTCCGGATCGAAGAACGCTGTCCACGAGTCCATCCCGAGGGCGTATCCCACCACGTAGGTCCCGCCGGTGTAGATCCAGAATCGGAACCGCGAGACCCGCCAGGCAATTGAGAGGAGCCGGGGAGCCACGGGGGTCACGCCTTTAAAGTGTTTGCGGCGGCCCCGGAGACGATCCGCACCACCGAGGGCTTCACCTTCCGCCGGTAGACGACGGCCGGGTCGCACTCGATCGTCCGGGCCGTCCAGCGATACATGTCCGACGCTGTCCGGATCGGGATCCGGTAGCGCCGGGGAATGAAGGCGAAACCGGCCTCCGCCTCTTCCTGCCACTCCCGGTACCGGGCGAGCTGGAACCGGACGAACGCCGCAAACCGGCCGGGGTGCCGGGCGGCGGTTGCCTCCGAGAGGTCGTCGAGCCCGAATTCATCCATCTCTTCGGCGGGGAAGTAGGTCCGGCCGAGGGTGAGGTCCTCTGCGATATCGCGGATGAAGTTGACATACTGCATCGCCCGGCCGAGGTTCTGCGCTGCAGCGTATGACTCCGGCGCAAGATCGAGGACCCGGGCCATCATCAGCCCGACCACCTCGGACGAACCGTAGAGGTAGGCCTCGAGATCCCGGATCGTCCTGTAGGAGGCGACCGTGATATCTTTCTCCATGGAGTGGAGGAACGCCTCCGTCCACGCCGGATCGAACCCCTTTCGCCCGGAGAGTTCGACGAACGAGTCGACCACCACGTCTCCCGTCGCCTCGCCGGCGGCCGCCGTCACGTAGCGGTCGGTGAAGGCGTAGAACTCATCGACCTGCTGCGGGACCGCGTCCACGTAATCGTCGGCCGTGCGGACGAAACTGTAGAGCGCAAAGACGTCCTCCCGTGCCGGCGGCGGGAAGAAAAGGGTCGAGTAGAAGTAGGTCCTGCTTCCCTGCCGAAAGATCTCGTAGATGGTCTCATCGATCACAAAGCACCTCACCGGTAGCGGCCAATCAACTCGCGGGCGACAAGCTGGGACGAGATCAGGGTCATCGGGACCCCGATCCCGGGATGGGTGTACTGGCCGGTGTAGTAGAGGTTGCCAACCTTCTTGCTCCGGTGCGCCGGCCGCCAGAGCGCCGTCTGCCGGAGGGTGTGGGTGAGGCCGAGCGCCGTCCCCCGGTAGGCGTTGTAGCGGTCGGTGAAGTCGGAGAGCGCAAATATCCGCCGGGTCACGACCGCATCAAGGATATTCTCACCGAGGATCTC
>JAEWSG010000055.1 GCA_023398495.1 Bacillota bacterium | reverse complement strand
CACCGACGCCGACTGCAACAGCAGTAGTAACACCGACGCCGACTGCAACAGCAGAAGTAACACCGATACCGACTGCAACAGCAGAAGTAACACCGACACCGACTGCAACAGCAGAAGTAACACCGACACCGACTGCAACGGCAGAAGTAACACCAACACCGACTGCAACAGCAGCTATAACACCGACAGTTACTGTGAAGCCTACTGCAACAAATGGTAATGGTGGAGGCGGCGGCGGAGGAGGCGGTGGTAATAATCCACCAGCTACATCAACGCCAACACCAATAGCTACATCAACACCTACACCAACTATGATAGTTGAGCCTACACCTGAAGTTCCAGGTCCAGTTGGGCCACAAAGTCATACTGCATATGTGAAAGGTTATCCGGATGGTTTGTTCCTACCTGATAATAATATTACCAGGGCGGAAGCAGCGACTATCCTAGCTAAGTTATCAGGTGCGGATGTGACATATGTAAATAACAGTATAAGTTTTCCGGATGTTAAGGATACGCATTGGGCATTATGGGCAATTAAGTATGCTACTGACAAGGGTTATTTCATAGGATATACTGACGGAACATTTAGACCTGATCAGAAAATCACAAGAGCAGAATTTGCAACTATAGTGTATCATTTCCTTGGCATTGAAGATAAAAACATAACAAAATATAAGTTTGACGATGTAAAAGGGCACTGGGCTCAAGTGTACATTGAAAAACTTTCTGAATTAAATTATATTAGTGGATACCCTAATGGTACTTTTAAACCTCAATCAAATATAAAGCGTAGCGAAAGTGTAGCTCTTTTAAATAGAGCACTAAAGAGGGGTCCATTGTACGGCACAACACAAAAATTCCCGGATGTACCTGAGACACACTGGGCATTTAGAGATATTGCTGAAGGTGCATTAGACCATCAATATATCATGGATGGTACTATTGAAAGATTATTTGTAAAGTAGTATTTTAATCCCTTGGCTTCCTTACTTTCGATGAGAGTAAGGAAGCTTTTTATCACTTGAAACTAGAAAAGCTTTGATGTATAATAACATTATAAGGAAATAATAGTTTGTATAAATTGGGGGAATTTTTTAGAAGTAGATATAAATAAGTATTTGAAGGGGTGTAGTTTATAAACAATACGGATTTACAACTAATAATGAATCTGCACATCGTAATCATATTCTATGCCTGCTTTTGATTTATAGCCCATGTCTAATAAATTCTCAGCGTTATAAATTAAAGTAATGTTAAATATAAAATCTGAAATTAGGGTATTTTCAGAGGGTGAACTAATTTTGTATATAATTTGCATCTCACTAAATACTCCACTATATTATAATATTCATACTTTGTGAGCCATTTGAAAAATAATACCTTTTAATAAATATTTATTTTTTATCTTTGTGGGAGGAATGTTAAATGAAAAAAGCAATTAGTATGGCTTTAGTTTTTCTATTATTGACAACAATGTACTTTCAAGTTTTTTCTCAGGTAAATGCAAGCGGAGACTCATACATAACAATGGAATTTGACAAAACATCAGTAAAGTTGGACGATATTATAACTGCTACTGTAGAGATAAGTAACATACCAAAATTCTCTGGATGTCAGATAAATATTAAATTTGACCCCGAGGTTCTGCAAGCTGTGAATCCAATAACAGGTGACGCCTTTAAGAATTCAACAATACCATTAGCAGGTGAACTGCTTAACAATTCTGACTATTTTGCTTTACCTCAGATTGACCATGATCTGGAAAAAGGAATACTCAATATTAGTAAACAATATATAAATCTTGAAGAATATAGAAATGGTGGTATTGAAGAGAATACGGGTTCAATTGCAATTATAGGTTTTAAGGTATTGAAGGAAGAGCCAACCTCAATATCTTTCCAAAATGCAGCAGTTATGCCTAATGCTATAGATGGTACTGTTTTGTTTGATTGGGATGGTGATAGAATTGCTTCAGGATATAAAGTAATTCAGCCTTCGAAGATTAGAGTTGAAGTGCCTCCAACACCAACCAAAACAATAACTCCGACAAAAACTGCAACACCAGCAAAAACTGCAACACCAACAAAAACAACAACACCAACAAAGACACCAGTACCTACTGCTGAGGCAGATAACAGATACATAGAAATTGACTTAAACAAGACCACAGCGAATGTTGGAGATATAGTTAAAGCATACATAAAGATAAATAATATTAATAATTTTTCCGGATATCATGTTAATATAAAATATGACCCAAGGATACTACAAGCTGTTAATCCATACAACGGAAGTGCTTATAAAACCGGGACACTGCCATCTGATGGTGATATTTTGGTTGAGACAGATTACAGTCCTTTTGGAGAAGCTGATAACGATGTAGGAAGAGGAACTTTAAATTTTGCCAAGGCATATCTTAATCTTGAAGAATACAGATCGGATAAAGCACCTGAAGAAACTGGAACACTCGGTGTAATTGGGTTTAAAGTATTAGCAGAAGGTAATACCAATATAAGATTTGAAAATACAATCAGTATTCCAAATGGAATATCTGGAACAATGCTTACTGACTGGAATGGTAACCGAATAAACTCAGGATATGCCGTTCGTCAATCAAGTAATTTAATAGCTTTGAAATCAACAGCTACCCCAACTAAAACGCCAATAGTTACACCAACACCGACAAAAACTGTAACGCCTTCGCCAACAGGATTTGAAGTGAAGTTTAACTCTGATGAAGCATACTTTGGTGATCAAATAACAGTTCCGATGAGGTTTATTAATGTTCCTGAAAAGGGGATAAGTACAATAGATATGACAATAAAATATGATAGAAGTAAGCTTAAGTACTTAAATTCTTCAGCAGGAAATATTGTTACAGATCCAGCTACAAACTTTGCAATAAATAAGGAATCAGATGGTGTGTTAAGGGTATTATTCCTTGACTATACAATGAAAAATGGATATATTAAATCGGACGGAGTGTTTGCAAAGCTGAAATTTGAGGTTATAAATACTAGAAGAACAACAACTATTATAGAGGTAACCAACGCAACACTTGGTGACAGGGAATTGAAGACTGTAAAAACAAAGTTAACAGCAGGTATTATAATGCTAAATTATGTAGCAACTCCAACACCAACTAGGACTGTAACTCCAACACCAACAAAGATAGTTACACCAACAAAAACTACATCGGTAAAAACCACACCAAAACCAGGCACTGTTACAGAACCTGATGAAGATATACCGGCAGGTGCAAAAAGCGGGGAACATAAACCATATCTTAAAGGATATACAGATGGTTGTTTCAGGCCTAAGAAGGAGATAACAAGAGCAGAAGCAGCAGTAATTATTGCGAAATTTGTAGATAAAAATAGTTTGACAAATGCAAGCAGCATTAACTTCCCGGATGTTACCGAAAAACATTGGGCAAAAGAATCCATTAACCTTGTTACAAGGGTTGGATTATTTAAAGGATATCCTGATGGTAGTTTTAAACCTGACGAAACAATAAAAAGAGGTGAATTTGCGGCGGTTATATACAATTTGCTTGACCTTGAGCCAAGTACTGGCTTGGTTAATAATTTTACTGACCTTGAGAAACATTGGGCAAAAAGTTATATCCTGAAGCTAGCTAGTTTAAAATACATCAGTGGCTATTCAGACGGAACATTTAAGCCTGATAATAAAATAAAACGTGATGAGTGTGTCGTTTTGGTGAACAGGGCTTTAAACAGAGGTCCATTAAATGGAGCAAAATTGGACTTTATTGATGTTCCTGAAACATATTGGGCATATAAGGATATTGCAGAAGGATCCATAGATCATAAGTACTATATAAACACTGAAGGGGAAGAAGTAATAATCAATTAATATCAGATTTATAAAATAATAAATTTCAAAAGCTGCCCTTACTGAGTGACAAGGGCAGCTTTGATATTTAAGTAAGACCAGAATATAAGTTCCTACTCTATATTGAACTCGATAAAGATTTACATCAAAATTCAATTTCCTTGATTTTATAGTGTTTTCAAAATGTGAGAATAGGATATTATTTTTTTCGTTATCCCTTAATATTCAGAAATTTTTTCATGATCTAAGTAAAAATCGTCATTATCAAAGAAATTTGTGTTTAGACTATGGGCAAATGTAGTATCTAAATTTATCCAACGGTCTTCTTCAGGTAAATATATTTCGTTCCAGGCATGAAGTTCACTTCGATACGGATTTACAAAGTTACCTTTTATAACTTTCACTTGAAGACCAACAGCCCTTCCAAGGGCGGCTACTAACATAGAATAGTCATAGCATACACCGGACTTTGTTCTTAAAGTGTGAAGAGCACCATATTCATTATCATAGTTTTTATTGAGCTGCCTGTAGTACTTATCATAATCATAGTCAATATTTTTAGCTACCCAGCTATAGATTAAAAGTGCTTTATCTTTGTCAGTCGTTGAGTGTTGAGTGATACTTTTAGCAAGAGCAATTATTTCTTCATTATTGCTCTCTACATGCTTAGTAGGTACAAGAAACTTATTAACATCTGCAATGTTTTGAACTTCAATACTAGGTCCGTATGAGTAGGTTCTGCCATATTCATGGACAACTACAGAAATTTGGTATTTGCCTTTTCCGTCAATTAGCCATATTTCCTGATTGTATTTGCCATTGTTGAGGGCTATATCATACCAGGTTGAAATATCATCCTTTGAAACAATGACCTTTATTTTGCTTTTAGATGTATTTCCGGCGACAGTCACTTTACCTTCGACAGAATAAGGTAGTTTTTGAAGTGCCACACCGTTAGATACTATGGAGGGTGTCTGAGCAGCAACGAATGATTGTACAGAATTCAAGCAGATAGTAAGAACGACCATTAGTAGTACAAGTTGTCTTAGTGTTTTCTTCATAAAAATTCCTCCCTTTTTCGGTAACTCAGCCATCATAGTTATTAAACCTTAGACCTGTAGTTTTGCGTCCTCAATTTTCATTGAGTTTGCCAATATCGAAAGGGTTATAAGTTTAAGAGACATAGAAAAAGCTCTTATTGGGATTACCAAAAGAGCACTTAAGAGTCTAGTCTCTTAAACACCTGGCAACCCGGCTGTCATAGTCAAATGACCGTAGACCCGTAGTTTTGCGTCACTATCTTTCGATAGGTTTGCCCTTTACAAATGCATACATTTAAGTTGTTCATGATTCTATTATACTATAAATTTATATCCATTTCAATGGGACCAAAGTACGGGTGCATATTCTAATAGTGCACCATATTATGGAAAGAACATTGCGTAAAGGCTGTAGAGAATGTTAACGAAGCGAAGGAAAAGTCGAATCACTGTTTGAGCGAAGCGAGTTTGATTCGACCCGTAGTGAGTTTACATTCTCTAAGACTTGGAGCTTCAGTTCTTATAATAATATGGTGCACGATAATTAAATGCACCCAAGTACGGGTGCATATTATTTGTTGAAGAAAATATGGAAGAAACATAGTGAAGCAGGTTATAGAGCCTGTTAATACGACGAGGATAGGGAGAGCATCCTTCTTCGCGAAGCGAGTTTTGCTCGACCCCGAGGAGTATTTACAGGCACAGCGGAACGACCAGGCTGCGAAACTTAAGTTTAATGAAAGAAGATGCGAACTTTTTGTTTAAGTATTACGTCTAATTGTTGAGGTCATTGTTGTGGTATTGAATAGGAGGATCGGGGTTTTATGGAAGGATACAACTATACTGAAATTGGAATGCTTATAGGAGCGGCAGTAGGATGTGCTGTTGTGTTATTTGGATTTTCAGTTTGGAATAGTTTTGTGTCATATATTTTAGCTGGCCTTTCTATATTATTAGGAGTATTGGCAGGTAACATGGCAGAGAAAAAGAGAATGTAAATTTATATAATTTCCATGGATAGTTTTTGCAAATCATAAATAAGTAGACGAAATATTTGAAATAATAAATTCATCATAGAATTACAGAATGGAGGAATCTATCATAGGAAGTAATAATTATATAGAATTAAATTTAATAAACGAACTTGAATTTATGGAAAAGGATGCATGTAACTTACCCAATGTATTTGCTGAAATATTGAAAGATGAGATTAATGCCAATGATGAGCAAAGATTGTATAATGGATTTAAAAGAATTATAAAAAAGTATTCTAATGATAAAAAAGCACAGGAAGTTATGGACGAAACAATGCGAGTATTGTGTGGAGGTGCAGCTATCTATGAAATTCTTCAGGTAACAAGGGAAGAACTTATTGATCCAACATTGACAACAGGTATAATTACAGAAGGAGAATGTGAAACTGATAACATAATAAATAATATGTGAAATTAGCATGTTATATTAAACGCGATAAGGATTTTACATCGCACATTAATTTTCTAGATTTATTATCGTGAAAAATTAAAGTTAGCTTAAGTAAAAAATATTTGCTGTTTGTGCCTTGCAAGCTGAAGAAATTAATCCGGTTGCGAGGCACAAATTATGTATATATTAAAAAATTTATTGTTTATGATGTATCTTATGGTTATAATAAATACTAGCTTGCATATACATTCTAATTCTTCGTAACAGAATTAACTTCTAGGGCATGCGAGGCTTAGAACAGATAAAGTGCATTTTTAACATTATGAAAGTGAAGTTGAGTTTTATCATTGCAAAGAATCAAATATTAATAGACTTGAGGTATGAACATATGGGTAAAATACATCTTATAGCAACATCTGCTTTTGGTATAGAGGCGGTTGTGGGTAGAGAGCTTGAAAAGTTAGGTTATTACGATCAATATGTAGAAAATGGTAAAGTTACTTTTTCCGGTGATGAAAGTGCGATATGCAAAACAAATTTGTGGCTTAGGACAGCAGACCGTGTACTATTAAAAATGGGAGAGTTTAAAGCCTTGTCCTTTGAGGAATTATTTGAACAGACAAAAGCTCTGCCATGGGAGCAGTGGATACCTGAAGACGGAGAGTTTCCTGTAGACGGTAAATCTGTTGATTCAAAACTTTTCAGTATTTCTGACTGTCAGGCTATTGTAAAAAAAGCTATTGTAGAAAGGCTTAAAAAAAAGTATAAGTGTGATTGGTTTAAGGAAACAGGTCCTCGATATAGGGTAGAAGTTTCTTTGCTTAAAGATATGGCTACATTAACCATAGATACAAGTGGGGTAGGGCTTCATAAAAGAGGCTACAGGAAGTTGGTAGGGGGTGCTCCGCTAAAAGAGACAATGGCATGTGCGTTGATTCTTATAAGCAGGTGGAGGCATGACAGGGCACTTTTTGACCCATTTTGCGGTTCGGGTACTATTCCTATTGAAGCGGCAATGATAGGACTGGACATTGCTCCCGGACTAAACAGAGAGTTTGATGCTGAGAAGTGGCCTAATATACCGAAAGCACTTTGGATGGATGCGAGAAAAGAAGCACGAGGTATGGTGAAAGCTGACAGGGAGCTTAAGATTCAAGGTACCGATATAAGTGAAGATGCTATAAGTCTTGCAAGATACCATGCAAAGATGGCAGGGGTAGAAAAGAATATACATATTCAAAGGATGCCTATGTCTGATATCAGCTCAAAGTATAAATATGGTTTTATCATTTGTAATCCTCCTTATGGTGAGCGTCTTGGGGAAATGAAAGAAATAGAAAGGATGTACAGGGAGATGGGAACTGTTTTTGGTTTACTAGATACCTGGTCACACTACGTTTTATCATCACATCCAGAATTTGAAAAGCTTTTTGGCAGAAAAGCAAATAAGAAAAGAAAACTATATAATGGTAGAATACTGTGCAACTATTTTCAGTTTTATGGGCCCCCACCTCCAAAAACAGTAGGTGTAAAGGCTTAAAGTATGTTGCACTAAACCAGCAGTGGGAAGATGTAAATTAGTTGAATTTTTTATAGGTTTTCCTTGCATGGTCAAGTTTATTTAAACCTATGTGTGTAATTTTCTCAAGCATTATTTTATCTTCAACTTTTTTTAAAGCTTTTTTCATGATGGTTTGAAAATTTTTACCATCTATAGGGAAAGTTACGTGGACAATGTAAAAGAAGTCCTCTGATAAGCCTAGGCTCTTAAGACCATCGCTCAGGCTTTCCTTTATTTTATTTGCTACTTTACCAGCACCTTGTGAATTAGTAAATGGTAAAATGACCAATATATCCTTGTCGTTATTAAATATAACAGTATCAGTAGATCTTGATTCAGTCTTTACTTTTTCAATAGCCATATGGTAAGCGTTTTCATTTTGGTGGTATAAGACAGCTTTTTGGTTTATGAAGGGATTTTTTGTGATGTCAATATGTGTTATAAACACTATTGATAAATTTTTATTTGCTCTTGAAGCTATTTTAAATTCTTTCGCAATGTAGTCCTCAACGGACATTGTAATAACATTTGCACTAGTCAGATTATATCTGAATTTGAAATCGATTTTCAAGGAGCTTCTTATCGAGTTTTCGAGGCGTTTAGGCTGGTATGGTTTAATTATATAGTCATTTACACAGAGTTTAAGGGCATAATTTCTATATTCCAGATTATCAGATTTTGTTGTAATTATGATTGGCGTATTTGAAGTGGGGATATTTTTTCGAAGGGATGAGATGACTTCAAAGCCTTCTTTTTCAGATGGAAAGGATATATCGATTATTATCAGGGATAAATTAGTCAAGTTTTGAATAGTCTGATAATACATTTTTGTATTTTCAATTTCAATAAACTGGAACTCTCCAATATTATCAAAAGTAATTTTTGTTTTTTCCCTTTCATACTCAGAATAGTCTATAAGTAATACTGTTCCATCCATACAATTCAATATCCTTATCATAATTTTTGAAATTGAAATCTTGTATATACATTCTAGCACATATTACATACGTATTACAGTACTTGTTGCTTTTTGGGTGCATATTTTTCTTCACAATTATTACATGCACCCTTTCTTTTTACTTAAACTATTTTTTGTTTAGGTGATTCCAAAAAAATAACTGGTCAATTGCCATTTCAAAAAATCTGATTTTCAATGAGTTCAATAGGCGTATTTGGTTTTAGAAAATTTCATGAAATAAATAGTTTGCAGTGAATATTTTATAATTATTAATTTTGTGATAATATATATAAATAACGTACATTAAAGTTAAATTTGGATAGCATCCAAGATGTCACTAAAGGAATAGGAATTGAATTTTGCCTTGGAGTTAAATAAATTTATGTAGCATGGTAGAAAGGAGTATTAAATGATATTAAAGGTCAGAAAATCAAAGATGAGTGGGACTTTAAAAATTCCAGGATCGAAATCCCATACGATAAGAGCTCTTTTTATGGCAAGCCTTGCAGGAGGAGAATCTCAGATATACAACCCTCTTGTGTCCAATGATGCACTATCAGCCGTTGAGGTTTGTAAAGCTCTAGGTGCTCAAATAGATATGCAAGATAACAGGTTCTCTATTAAGGGTTTTAATGGTAATCCATGTACACCTTCAGATGTAGTGAATGTTGGTAATTCAGGTACTACTTTAAGATTAGGTCTCTATTTAGCTGCATTAGGAGAAGGATATACTGTTTTTACCGGTGATTATCAGGTGTGCAGAAGGCCATTAGGTCCTCTTATATCAGCAATTAATAATCTTGGAGGAGAAGCTTTTGCAACTAGAAACAACGGAATGGCACCGGTTGTAGTGAGAGGAAAACTAAAAGGAGGTAAAACAGAGCTTGATTCTGTGACGTCTCAGTTTCTGTCTTCAATTCTAATCAGTTCTCCTCTTGTAGATAAGGACACAGAGGTAGTTATAACACGGCTTAATGAAATTCCATATGTTGATATAACAACATGGTGGATGGATAAACTGGGAATAAAGTATCAGAATAATAACTACAAATCTTTTTATATTAAAGGAAATCAAAATTATAAGCCATTTAATGTAAACATACCGGGAGATTTTTCGTCAGCTACTTTTTTTGGTGTTCTTGCTGCTATTTCGGGAGAAGAATTTGTATTGGAAAACCTTGATGTTACAGATCCACAAGGGGACAAAGCAGTCTTTTCAATTCTTGAGGACATGGGAGCAAAAGTATTGAAACAAAAGGATAGCATTATAATTAAAGGAAATACGCTTGAAGGAAGAGAAATTGACATGAATGCTATTCCGGATGCACTTCCTGCTATGGCTGTTGCAGGATGCTTTGCAAAGGGGGAGACTAGGCTTGTAAATGTTCCTCAGGCAAGATTAAAAGAAACAGACAGGATACATGTTATGTGTGAACAGCTTGGGAAAATGGGTGCAGATATTGAAGAATTAGAAGATGGACTTATTATTAAAGAGAGCAAACTTAAAGGATGTCACGTGAATGGATGTGATGATCATAGGATTGTAATGTCTTTGGCTATTGCGGGTCTAAACAGTGAGGGTGAAACAATTATAGATTCAGCAGAGGCTATAAATGTTACGTTTCCTGGGTTTGTGAATAATGTAAAAATATGTGGCGGAGAAATAGAGTTCTGCTCATAAAATTTAAGTAAAATGTATTATTTAAGTGGATTTTATATTATAATAATAGAAATAAAATAGTTTTATTTATTAAAGGGGTATAAAATGAAAGACAAAATTACAGTTTTAATTGCTGATGATAACCTGGAATTTGCAGAATTATTAAAAGAATATATGGATCAATATGACGATATTAGTGTTTCAGGCATTGCTAAAGATGGATTGCAGGCTTTAGAAATGATTAAATCCATCAAACCCGATGTAGTGGTACTTGATATAATTATGCCTAATATTGATGGAATAGGCGTTTTAGAAAAACTGGCAACAGAACAAATGGAACGCAAGCCCCTTTTCATAATGTTATCTGCAATAGGTCAGGATGTTTTTATTCAAAGAGCGGTTTCATTAGGAGCTGAATATTATATAATAAAGCCTTTTGATGTTGAAGTTTTAGTTATGCGAATAAGGCAGTTATATGAGGAAAAGTACTTATCGGCGTTTTCATACAGAACAGTAAACAAGAATATGGAGTTTTCAAGTGCGGATGCTCTAGATCGTACTTACGATATTGAAGTGGAAGTGACAAATTTGATGCATGAGGTTGGAATACCTCCACATATGTCTGGATATCAGTATTTAAGAGAAGCTATTGTACTTACTGTAAAAAATTCAAAGATGTTTAGTTCGATTACAAAGAGTTTATACCCTGCTGTTGCAGAAAAGTTTAATACTACGTCCCAGAAAGTAGAGCGAGCAATAAGAAATGCAATTGAAAGTGCATGGGCCAGAGGAAATCTAGATACAATAGATTCACTCTTTGGATATACAATTAACTATACAAAGGGTAAACCTACAAACTCTGAATGTATTGCTATGATGGCAGATAAGATAAGAATTTCCATGGGAATCAGATAAGATAACGTGCTGCTTGAAATATCAGTTTATGGAAATATGCAGACAAAAGCTTTCGTCAAATCAGAGTTGCACAATAGCTAAAAGAGTCTGTAACGATATTATGTTGTTATTATTGATAAATATTAAAGTCCTGTCTTAAATTAGACAGGACTTTAATATTTATCAATAATATTTATTACTTTTTATTAATAATATCTTTTAAGCCCTTACCTGCTTTAAATACAGGAGCTTTTGATGCAGGAATTGTGATTTCTTTTTTAGTTTGTGGGTTTCTTCCTTTTCTAGCAGCCCTATTTCTTACTTCAAAAGTACCAAAGCCAACAAGCACAACTTTATCGCCTTTTTCAAGAGTTTCTTCAACTGATGAGATTAAAGCGTTTAATGCTGCTTCACTGTTTTTCTTGTTTAAACCTGATTTAGAAGCGATTGAGTTTACCAATTCTGTTTTGTTCATGTACACAACCTCCTATATTTGGAATTCGACAATATTTTATAATGAAAATGGCGGAAAGTCAAGCAATTCCTTATAAATTAGTGCTTTAAAGCAACTTTTTTTGATTATTGATACATTTTTCTTGATATTTGATTTAATTATGTGTATAATATTTTGCTGACTTATAAAAACTCATGTAATAATGGTGAGATTAATAACCAATCAGCTGGAAAACAATAAATAGAGAGACTAATATTAATCTCTCTTATATAACAATAATAAATAATGAGGGTACATTTAGGCATAACTAAAGATTAAAAATTAGTAATGTTAAAAAGCACCAGATGGTAATAGACTGAACTTGCTGTCATATTTCTTCTTGTGGCACAATTTTTATTTCTACATTGCTGAGCAGATAACTAAGCTCATTAAAAAAGTTATTTTCCTTATGATCGTTAGGTGATTCACCCATTACTATATAGGAAATCTTTTTTTCTCTGACAAATGTAACAATAGTTTCAACAATATTATCTGATTTTAATACTGATAAATCAGCTCCTACGGATTTAGAAATTCTAAACAGGTAGTCGAGTGCTTCTCCTTCTTTGATGTTGTCTAAGAAATTCCATGCGTTTTTTGCAACGTGAATTACGAAGAGTTCACCTTTAAGATCATCTTTTAATATTGCAGCATTTCTGATCAATCTTTCACAGGTTTTCTGTTGAGTAACGCACACTAAAATATTTTTAGGAGAATCCAAACTTAAAAACCCCTTTCATAAAAATGAACTACCAAAAAACAAGTATTTTGCGAGCATCATAAAAATCCAATGGTAATATTAGCATAAATTGCATAGCGTAGTAAAGGTCTAAAAAATTACATAATTTCTTAAAACGAGGTTTTAGCTTAACGGTTTTTTAACACAAAAGCTTGAACAAACCAGAGATATCAGATTGTTGTATGAAATCATCTCTTATATTAATTATAGCAGAATTTCCAAATCTATGTGTTAACAATTTTTGAATTTTAAATAAGTTTTTTCTGTACAGCAAAAGTATTCTTTTCATACAAGCAAGTTTTTAGTATACTATACATGGACAGCCTTAAAATTATATTTTTATAAAGGTGTTCATATTGTATTTAGGTAAATATAGAATTAACTTTAGTTTTGGTGATTCTAAAAAAATAACTGGTCAATGGGTGTTTCAAAAAAGCTGATTTACATTTTTTGCTGTGCAAAATAATGTTCCTATGCTTGAAGCTTTTTAGCTTCATTATTGGGTTGTAGCTATATATATTGACTAATGTGTTTTTTTGAAACACCTTAATAGATTATTATGAAAAAGAGATGGGGGTAAATATGAGGAATATAAATACCGATGCCATAACTGAAGTTGTGGAGAAATTATGCAAAAGTGCAAATTATTATTTAAATGAAGATATTTTTAATGGCATAAAGAATGCACAAAAAGCTGAAGAATCAGAAACAGGTAAAGATATATTGAATAAACTTATCGAAAATGCCGCAATTGCAAAAGAAAAAGCTGTAGCAATATGCCAGGATACGGGTATGGCTGTTATATTTGTTGATATAGGGCAGGATGTTCATATAACAGGGGGGAGCCTCACGGATTCAATAAATGAAGGTGTAAGAAGAGGTTATGAGAGCGGATACCTTAGAAAATCTGTTGTGAAAGATCCTATAGAAAGGGTTAATACGAAGGACAACACGCCTGCAGTGATACATTATAATATTGTAGATGGAGATAAGTTGAGAATTACCGTTGCACCTAAAGGTTTTGGAAGCGAGAATATGAGTACTTTAAAGATGTTAAAACCTGCAGATGGATTGGATGGAGTTAAAAAATTTGTCATCGACACGGTTGATAATGCTGGACCAAATCCATGTCCTCCTATAATAGTGGGAGTCGGTATCGGCGGTACAATGGAAAAGGCAGCTCTGCTGGCCAAAAAAGCACTTTTAAGACCAATTAACCAAAGAAGCGATATTGGATATGTAAGTGAACTTGAGGATCAATTGTTAAGCGATATTAACTTGCTGGGGATTGGTCCGTCAGGACTTGGGGGAAGGACAACAGCTCTGGCAGTTAATATCGAAGTCTATCCTACTCATATTGCAGGGCTTCCCGTTGCTGTCAATATCAACTGTCATGCAACAAGACATGCAGAAGCAGAATTATAGAGATAAAATGTATTGGAGGGATAAAGTTGTTTTATAATCTTGAAGTACCTTTGAGTAAAGATGAAATAAAAAAGCTTAAAGCAGGAGATATAGTAAACATAAGTGGTACAATATATACAGCAAGAGATGCAGCTCATAAAAGGATGATTGGCTTGCTGGAAGAAGGAAAAAAACTGCCTTTTGATATAAAGGATCAGGTAATATACTATGTTGGCCCGTGTCCGGCAAAACCCGGAGAGATTATAGGATCAGCCGGACCAACTACCAGCGGACGTGTAGATGCCTATACGCCAAAACTTATTGAATTGGGTCTAGGTGCAATGATAGGTAAGGGACTTAGAGGCAATGATGTAATAGAAGCTATGAAGAAATATGGTGCGGTTTATTTTGGTGCTATTGGAGGTGCAGGAGCATTGATAGCCAGAAGTATAGTAAATGAGGAAATAGTGGCGTTTCCAGATCTTGGAACCGAAGCGATCAGAAAACTAACCGTTAAAGAATTCCCTGTAACCGTTATAATTGATAGCTTTGGAAATAATCTTTATGAAACCGGAAAGAAAATGTTTAGACATACTATTTAATAGGGTATATATTTATTGATAGGTAGTGTATAATAAACACTAGCAGTGTGTTCTTAAATTACCTATGCAAAAAGAAGATCCGAGGATCTTGACGATTCAACAAGTTCGCAGGATTTTTATTGAATAAATATTTGAGAAACGCTATACTATATAGTAGTCAATAACAAAATTTTTTTATGTATGCGGAACACAAATGTTAATTTATACTTAATTATGTACTTGTTCCTCATGTAGCATAAGATAATTTGTGTTATTGGGCACTAGCAACTTGAAAATAGGAGGAAATAATATGAACAAAATTACACCGGATATGATAATATCAGAGGTATTAAGTATTGATAGGGGAACTGCACCTATATTTCTAAATAATGGAATGCACTGTTTGGGCTGCCCGTCTTCGTCTGGAGAAAGCATTGAAGATGCATGTGCAATTCATGGCATAGATGCTGAAAAACTTGTTAAAGAACTTAATGATTATTTTGCTAAAAAGGAACAGGCATAGATCATTTGGCAGGTATAACATTTTATTGAATTTCGAAAATAAGACGCTTATAGTGTCTTATTTTATTTTACACCGCATCCTCAAATTAAAAAAGCGAACATTTATTATAAAAAGTTAATTAATGTTCGGAAAAGTTATTGTTTTTTTATGGATATATGGTATAATAATTAATGAAAGGTTTATGTTGTATTTGGCTTGTTTTACGGTTATAATTTATATGTTGTTAAAAATAAGGAAATTTGCAGTACCATTAAGAGCTATTATTTGTGGTCTGACTTCCGGAATAGGGGGAATGGTAGAATGGCTACCAGAGTAGTAATAGGCACACAATGGGGAGATGAGGGAAAAGGAAAGTATATTGATATGCTGGCTCAAACCTCAGATGTAGTAGTACGTTTCTCAGGCGGCAATAATGCAGGACATACTATAGTGGCCAATGGAGTTAAATATGCATTGCACCTGATACCGTCAGGTATTCTGCATGACAGTAAAACCTGCATAATAGGAAATGGGGTAGTTGTTGATCCGGCTGTTTTGCTAAAAGAAATGAAAGAGCTATCTGATAAAGGAATTAGCACTAAGAAACTTTTTATTAGTGATAGAGCTCACGTGATAATGCCTTATCATAGGATTATTGATGAACTTCAGGAGAAGTTCAGAGGAGAAAATTCAATAGGAACAACTAAGAGAGGTATAGGCCCTGCGTACGCCGATAAAACTGAGAGATCCGGGATAAGAATGTGTGACTTGATAGATGAAGAACTTTTTATTAAAAAAGTAAGAGAGAACATTGCTATTAAAAACCTTATAATAGAGAAAGTGTATGGTGGGCAGCCAATTAATGCGGATGAAGTTATCTCGGAATACTTAGGATATGCTCAAATGTTAAGGCCTCACGTTATAGATGCCAACAGTGCACTTTTTGATCAAATGGAAGCTGGAAAAAGTATTCTTTTTGAAGGTGCACAAGCTACTTTTCTTGATTTGGATTTTGGAACATATCCATATGTTACATCCTCTAATCCTGTAGCTGGCGGAGTATGTACGGGTGCAGGAATAGGCCCGGTATATATTGATGAAGTTTATGGAGTATTAAAAGCATATACTTCAAGGGTTGGAGCCGGACCATTTCCAACTGAGCAGGATAACGAAATAGGCGATACTATAAGAGAACTTGGATGGGAGTATGGTACAACTACTGGGAGACCTAGACGTTGTGGATGGCTCGATCTGGTTATGATAAGATATGCTGCTAGAGTTAATGGTTTGACCGGTCTTGCTATAAATCATGTGGATACAATTGGGAAAATTCCGAAGATCAAACTATGCGTAGCATATATTAAGGATGGTAAGGAGATAAAGTCTTTCCCAGCCAGTTTGAAAGAGCTTGCTAAGTGTGAGCCTGTATATGAAGAATTTGACGGATGGGATGTGGATATATCTAGCGTTAAAAACTACAGTGATTTGCCTGAGAATGCAAAGAGGTACCTTAACAGAGTTGAAGAGGTTGTAGGTGTAAAAATAAAGCTAATAGGGGTAGGAAAAGAAAGAGAACAAACAATAGTGGTGTAAAGTTATCCAGAATAGGAACTTATATTTTAGTCGTACCTTATATTAACCGGGCTATGTTTGAGGCCCGGTTTTATATGCAAAAAATTGATTTCTTAAAAAAATTATAAAATTATTTAATAAACTAGTTGACAAAACCATGGGGTCTAATGTAATATATATAATTGTGTGACGGAAGTTATCCATGGGCCATTAGCTCAGTCGGCTAGAGCACTTGACTTTTAATCAAGGTGTCCCGCGTTCGAGTCGCGGATGGCTCACCAAAATGAAAAAAGACCTTGCAAACAATGTGAATGCAAGGTCTTTTTCTGTTTCTTCAAATTTTTGATTTATATTCTGTTTTTGAATTAAATTAGATGATAAAATGATAAATACTGATATGTTAAGAAATAACTTACCAGAAAATAGTTTTTTGATAAGTAATATTGTTAGTGAGATTAAATCGGTTTTTCCTTGTACTACGACTGCAGCAATGACTACATATTATTCAGGACTTTCGCCAAATGAGCACGGCTGGCTTGGCTGGTCATTATATTTTAAAGAATATAGCAGGACGATTGACGCATTTACAAATCAAGATAGTTTTACTAAAGAAAACGCAGGTGAAAAACATGCGGCATATACTATAATGCCTTATGAAACAATCTTTGAAAAAATTAATAAAGCAACAGGTGGGAAAACACAAATATATACTATTATCCCTTCAGGAATAAGTTTGCCTGAATATCCAAATACAAATATTAAAGTTAACAATACTGAGCAGATTTGTAATAATGTAAAAAGTCTCTGTGCAAAATGTAAAAATAAGTTTATTATGTCATATTGGTTTGAACCTGATGCATCAATGCATACGCATGGATGTTATGCACAGCAGGTAAAAATGCAAATTGGAATGATAAATAGACAAGTAGAAGAAATGTGTAATGGATTAGAAGATACAATTGTAATAATCTCTGCAGATCATGGATTAATAAATATTGATAAAGAAATATATTTGAATGATATTCCGGAGATAGATGAGTGTTTAGTTATGCCACCTTCAATTGAGTCAAGGGCAGTATCTTTATTTATTAAACCAGAAATGAAATCTATTTTTGAAGAACGATTTAAAAAATTATTTGGGAGCTCTTTTGATTTATAC
Organism: Bacillota bacterium; assembly: GCA_023398495.1. Classification (GTDB taxonomy): domain Bacteria; phylum Bacillota; class Clostridia; order Acetivibrionales; family Acetivibrionaceae; genus Acetivibrio. The sequence goes on along the minus strand of JAEWSG010000055.1, from coordinate 22,477 downwards.
ACGAAGGACGAAATTATGCAGAGTAAATTTTTTGGGTATGGTTTTCAGCACAAAAAGATAGATGATTTTACAGGTGATTATATTGCATGTGCTACAGGAGATGTTATGCTCAGATATAAAACTGTCAATAGTGAAAATGAGTATAAATTTAAAGGTCACCATGCAGGGCTGATGGCTGAAGAAATGTTGGTTCCATTAATTATTATTGAATAGGGAATGTTGTTGGATCTGAACCAAGTGATGATATGCTTAAAAAGCAAAACATATTCAAACTATGACTTATATAACTAAAATAATGTTATGATTAAATACTTTGGTAATAGTGTTAATTTATGTTAGCTCAATATGCATGGGAAATTATACCTAAGCACAATTGCCAGGGTGTAGAAAGTGACACAAATGGAATATAATACTGTGAAATGGTTACTGGTCAAGTTGCTATATCCTTAGGGAAATAAGCGTTTTAAATGCTTTGCCAATAGAATACTAAAATGGGTATAAAATTCTACAAAGTTTTTTTGAAATTATGCTTGACTTTTTGTCCAGTTCTGGTTAGAATATATTTTGTCGGTTGACGCAAGCAGTGAAATAAGTGAACCGAAGCTATTTATGGCCCATTGGTCAAGCGGTTAAGACACCGCCCTTTCACGGCGGCTACAGGGGTTCGAATCCCCTATGGGTCACCATTATAACCTGTGTTAAGTACTGGTCTATCAGAAAGGAAAATGGCTGGTAGACCAGTTAGCAGGTCAAACATATGGCCCGGTAGTTCAGTTGGTTAGAATGCCAGCCTGTCACGCTGGAGGTCGAGGGTTCGAGCCCCTTCCGGGTCGCCATTAAAACTTAATATGCTGGTGTAGCTCAGCAGGTAGAGCAATTGACTTGTAATCAATAGGTCGGGGGTTCGATTCCGTCCACCAGCTCCAACATGGGAGGGTTCCCGAGTGGCCAAAGGGGGCAGACTGTAAATCTGTTGTCTCTGACTTCGATGGTTCGAATCCATCTCCTCCCACCAAAAAGGGTTGTCACATTAATGGTTTAATAATCAAAAGTGTACAGCTCTTTTATTATAGTACACAAATTGCTTTTTGAATTGAATTGAAAATTATTTACATAGTAAAATAGTTTGTGCTATAATAAGCCTGTGTTATATTCATACATTGATGGTGATGGAGTTCAGCGAAACTGCTTAAAAAGCTGATGACTCCTACATGTAACAGATAAACTGTTGCTTGTAGGAGTTTTATTTATGTTAAAGAAATCATGGTTGTTTTATAACCTAACAAACACTTGAGAGAATGTATATGGAATGGAACCTAAAATGAAAGGAAAGGTGTTGTAATGGTAACAAGTTTAGCAATGATACTGATACTAGGATTGGGAGTAAATACCCTGTTTACAAAGATGAAGCTTCCAGGATTGCTGGGAATGATAATTCTTGGAGTTGTTATTGGTCCGTATGCTCTAAACTGGTTGGATATTGATACTCTGAGGCTATCTGGTGATTTTAGAAAAATTGCATTGATTATTATTTTACTCAGAGCAGGTTTAGGTATAAGCAGAGATGATTTGAACAAGGTGGGAGTTACAGCAATAAAACTTAGCTGTATTCCCGGAATTATTGAAGGCTTTACAATTGCTTTTCTATCTGTAAAGTTGTTGGGGTTTAGTTTTATTGAAGGAGGAATTCTTGGCTTTATTATTGCAGCAGTATCTCCGGCAGTAGTTGTGCCGCAAATGCTTTACTACCTTGAAAATGGAATAGGTACAAATAAAGGTATACCTACGCTTATTCTTGCAGGGGCGTCTATTGATGATGTATTTGCAATTACACTTTTTTCAACTTTTCTTGGGTTATATAGTGGGGCTCATGTCAACATTGGGATACAGATATTGAACATTCCGGTTTCTATTGTATTGGGAATAGTAGCAGGTCTAATAATCGGTTTTGTAATGGTGAAATTATTTAAAACCTATCATATCAGAGACACAAAAAAGGTTTTGTTAATGCTTGGTTCTGCAATTTTTCTTACAGTGATTCAAAGTGCTCTTAAAAGCAAGTTGGAAATTGCGGGACTTCTTGGTGTTATGACCATAGGATTTATAATTCTTGAAAAGAAGCCGGAAGTAGCAAAGAGGCTGGCAGTTAAATTCAATAAAATATGGATTTTTGCAGAAATATTCCTCTTTGTACTGGTAGGTGCTCAGGTAAATATAAATGTGGCTATGGATGCAGGATTGACTGGCTTGTCTGTTATTATTATCGGGCTGGTTGGCCGAAGTGTTGGAGTTGTGGTTTCAACTTTAGGAACAAACCTAAACTGGAAAGAAAGGGTTTTCTGCATTATTTCATATATTCCAAAGGCAACAGTTCAGGCTGCAATGGGTGCAATGCCTCTCGGGCTTGGTATACCGGCAGGAGAAGTTATTTTGGCTATAGCAGTGCTGTCAATATTAGTGACGGCTCCACTGGGGGCAATTGGAATCAAGTTGTCAGCAAAAAGACTGCTTTTCGTTGAGCCAAAATTTTTGTAGTCCCTATAAACAGAAAAGTTATAGCAATAAAACAGCTAAAAACAAACCCAATTAAGCCAATAACCTGTTTTAGTGTCAAATGACGTAATTGCTTGATGTGAGCATTAAAATCAGCGACCGAAAGCTTGATGATTTTGAAGTAAAAATGCCAAGGATGGCATTTTTAGCGTCTTGGGACAGGAGGTCCAATAGACGCGGCGAAAAATTACCAAGCTGAGGTCTGTTGATTTTTTGCGAAGGTCATGCAATGAAGTCGTTTGACACTAAAACAACAGATACCTACTCTAAAATTACTTCAATAAAACCCCAACTTCGAAGATTACAATCATTAATCACGAAATAACCTTTAATAAAAAGTCGTGATCGAAGCAAAATTTCTTCAACCCGTATTATTCTCTTCCGATAATTTTATCTGTTTTTTCTTCCGAGAAATTTTTTGTCCTTTTAACAATGTATAATGGTCTGCCTTTTGCTTCATCATAAATCCTTCCGATATATTCCCCGATAATACCAAGAATCATCAATGTAATTCCGTTAAAGAACAGGTTAACCGCAAGCGTAGATGCCCAACCTGCCTGTGTGATCAGTGTTGGCATAAATAGCTTTGTAAAAAGCACTACAACAAGGTAAATAAAGCTTGCAAAGGATAAAGTCATACCTGCATAGGAAGCAAGTTTTAGCGGCTTATATGAAAAGGACGTTATTGCATCGGCAGCAAATTTTATCATCTTTTTCAAAGGATACTTTGTTTCTCCTGCAAAACGCTTGTCCCTGTTAAACTCCAAACCATACTGTTTAAAGCCTAACCAACTTATAATACCTCTAATATACCTATTACGTTCATTAACGAGTTTTAAAGCTTCACAGACCTTTCTGTCAATCAATCTGAAGTCGCCGGTATCAACCGGAATATCGACATCTGTCATGCTTCTTAAGAAGCGGTAGAATACTTTTGCAGTAAACTTTTTAAAGAAAGTTTCTCCTTTTCTACTAGCCCTTTTTCCATATACTACATCATAACCTTCACGCCATTTTTCAATCATTTTTGGTATTAGTTCAGGGGGGTCCTGAAGGTCAGCATCAATTACTACTACGGAGTCACCTTCGGAAAAGTCCATTCCGGCAGTAATTGCTGTCTGGTGTCCAAAATTCCTTGCAAAATCAATAAATTTAATTGTAGTGTCCTTATTACAGATTTCATATACCATTTGGGCTGTTTTATCTCTGCTTCCATCATTTACAAAGACTATTTCATAGGGCTCATTTATCGAGTCCATAACTTTTTTGAGTCTTTTATAGGTTTCAAGAAGGACTTCCTCCTCATTATAAAGCGGAACAACAACGGAACATACTATTTTTTCAGACATAAAAACTATTCCTCCTAAGTCTTATTTAAAAATACCAGGTGCCAAACCATTTTAAATTGCGCATGTATTCAACAGGTACTTCAAGTCCTGATAGTCCGGGATAGTAAAGGACAAAAAGTGCAAGTACCAATCCAAGATAAACATAGATTATAAACTTTCCTTTAGGATATTTATCGACAAAAATCTTAATAATATAAACTATTGATAGTACCAGAAATGGTACTATGGAGAAGTAGTGATAGATAAACACGACTCTTGTGATAAATATCCAGGGTATATACTGAAATACCATTGCTGCAGTTACAACAAGCAGTTTCCTGTCGTATTTGTATATTCCCCTAAATAATATAAAAATACAAGTCGTCAGCAAAATTAGCATGGCCAGACGAGTATTCAACTGTTTATAAAAATCCAGATTTTTTTCTGCACCAGAGAAAAGCATTACAGTAACTACAAAAACTATATAAGAAGCAACTGAGGCTATTAACTGCTTTTTATCGAATTTTGACAGAACAAGCAATAGAAGCAATACCGATGCACATACTATCAGCCACCATATTTCGGATCTTCCCAATTTATTGACTGATGTAGTAAAAAAGCCTGGAAGAACTATAAATGCAAAAGCCATAATCGAAGCAGCAAAGATTGGTACACATATTTTCTTTACCTTTGATAGTGCCAATATGGTTATTATGGCAAAGGCCAGAATTCCGATCCACCAAACAGCAGGGTTACCCATGGTGAAAATCTTTGAAGCCATATTTGGCTCTAAGTCACTGCCAAAATAAAAGGCCATCGGTTTGACCATAAAAGGCCATTCCCACCATGAAGATTGATAAGGGTGAGTATCTACAAGGTCTGAATGGTATTTGAGCATGCTCTGAGAGTTCTTAAAAAAGAGACTTAGCCCATGACCTTCACCGGGAACCTGCATCCATGGAATATAAGACAAAATATAAATTAATATTGGCATTAAAACAAATGCGAAGACGCAGTAAACAAAAGTAAAACCGGTATAATGTGTGAAGAACCTGTATACCCAAGAACCTTTTGGAGGCTCTTTTGTAATTAACTTTTTATAATCCTTGTATTCACTTACCTTAGTAACAAAGAATAAAAGTGCAAGTCCGGCAGCACCATAAAAAGCTATCCATTTGCTTGCAGCACCAAGACCAAAAAACAGGCCGCTAAGGAATAGTGGTTTTAATGATGCTCTGAACCCTAAAACATACGATTTGTTAACAAAGTAGTCATACATATAATAATACATCAAGATAACAAAGAGGGTAGAATAACTGTCTATAGTGGCAATCCTCGTCTGACTGAAGTGCATAAAATCAAACATTATAAGGAAAGCAGAGCAAAAAGCATAAAATCTCTTGCCAAACATTTTCTTACCAAAGGCATACATTGCGGGTATCATGGCAACACCGAACAAGGTTCCTATTATTCTCCAGCCGAAAGGAACCATTCCAAAAATAAGTATACCAAGTGAAATAATAACCTTACCTAATGGGGGATGCGTCGTTTCGTAAGGTTCTATCTTGTTTATGTGTTCGTAAGCAGTACGTGCATGGTAAACTTCATCAAAGTACATGCTGTTTTTGTAGGAAGGTTTGAATACAACAATATCCTGTTCGTCAAAAAGATTTTCTAGACTCCCTGCACTTTTTTCGTTAACTTTTTTTTCAACTAAAGTAATTCCCTTAAGCGGTTTTGTAGTTCCATATTCAAAGACACCTATCTCATTAATTGTTCCACCGGGATCGTCGACTATAAATTTGAGTTTCCTTGTTTGGACAGGGGCAGTATCAATATATTTCCATATAAAAATGTCCTCTTTCAGAAAAGAAGTCAGGTGTACATAGCCTCTTTCTCCATCCAGGTACTCTATTCTATATTTACCAGAGATATCACCATTGCTGCCAAGTCCAAGATTGAAATAGATTCTTGAAAGAGTAGTGTCTTTGCCAAGATCAACAGTAAAGCTTTCTCCAATCTCTGATGGAGTCCATGAAGTAGTTGGCACTTTTAAATCACCGAGATTGAACAGGGCAACCACAAGGTATATAAGGGACATTGAGGCCATTATAATAAAGTCCGTCCTGTCAAATCTTACTTTTCTTACCTGAGATTTCGCGGGAAGACTGCTTTCTGCAGGCGATAGAGCTTTAGCTTTCAATTTTGGTGAAGCTGTAACTTTTAAACTTCTAGCCTTGAATATAATAGATAATGTATACAATATAATTCCACATATTAAAATGACAAATCCTATAAAAAAAGGGTTAAACATGTTATTGCCAGATTGATTGTGCTGTGAATTCCAGTTTGGATCCATATTTATGGAACTCTTTCCTGGGGGCAAACTTTCTAATTCTACAACTTCAACACTGTCAAACCAGGCCTTGCCTGTATTTGTGCTGCCATAACCACCTATTCCCAAAGTAAGAGTAAAGCTTTGTTGGTTAGGGCTTGTCTTTCCATATAGTTCAATATATTCCCAATAATTACTCGTACCCTTAATATCTTTTGAGGAATCTGTGGAATTTTCAATTGAAATGTTGGCTCCTTTTTGCTCGGAGCCAATATTTTCTGTTTTTACCCAACAGGACATTCTGTAATAAGTATCTGCTTTAACATTTATAGTCTGTTTGTACCTTGAATCGTTTGCTGAGTTATTAACAACCAAAGCACTTTTAGAACCAGTGTGAACTTCGGTATCATCAAATGAAAATAGTGAAACACCTTCATTTTTGTCCCAGCTATCAGTTAACCAAGAAGGTTCTGTATCTAAACTTCCATCTTCAAACCCGGAATTATTCACAAGGTTTGCACCTTGAGCAAAGGAGTTGAGTGGCAATACAAACTGTATTAGTAGCAATATTAACAAGCAAACACCGGACAGCTTTTTTGACACGCTTAAAGCACCTCCAAATAAACGTCTTAATAAATTGTATAGATTTTAGCCTTTTTTGATAGCTTCTTTATTTGCAATACCAGGTTTTGCAGTGACTGAACCTGAATTAAAATCAAAAAGTATTATCTTATTTCTTATAACCGTCTGAATTGATACTATGCATAGTATTATTAATAACAATACATTAGCAAGTGATCCTATAAAAAGTACTGTATCTTCTGCTGGTATATAAGGCGATTCAGTTAAAAACATCCTGACAAGGACATCATAAGTATTAACAAATACTGTAGCACTGAATCCTCCAAAAAGTAAAAGATAACCTATATCCTTATAATAAATATATGCCAGTAATGCAAAGGCTATAGCAGGAAAAAGGTATCTTTCGTGCATTCTTGAGGATAGAACAAACACCCCTGTCATTTGAATCAGTGCGGCAATAGGAGCAATGTTAAGGGATGACTGTTTGTTTTTTATAAAGTTTGCAAAATACAAAAATCCTGTGAAAAGGGAAGTTAATACAATAAATAACATACCCCATTTATAATAGCTGAATACGAAGAGTGTATTGTTATCCATTTTTGCATTTGCACCTAATAGACCAAATAAGTTATAGGCGTTCATCGATGCATATTTATATCCCTCTGCAGTATTTATATATAAGTCTATGAGCCATGTAGGTGCTCTTCCGGCGGAAAATGGAATAATAACTATAGCAGTAGTTATAACAGCATACAATATAGAAAGGCCAATGTTTTTGAAGTTCTTTGTTTTTAAGAAATCAATTATAAGTTCATAGCCAATAACCGGAAGGAATATTATTCCTTGTGGCTTCATTAATACTGCGATTGTAAAAATTATTGTTGCAAAACTAAGTTTACCGGAATCAATAAGCAATAGTCCAAATAAGAGTAATAATGTAAAGAAAGAGTCAACTTGTCCCCATAGCGTTGAATTTACGAAAACAACAGGGTTAAATAAATAAAGGATGGATAGTATAAAACTTACAGATGGATTAAAGCGTTTTACGGCAATTTTGTAAAATAGGTAAGAGGTAGCAACATCAGCTATTATCGATGGTAATTTAATCAACAATAGATTTGGTGACTGTCCGAATACTGATCGAATGAAGTTTGAAATATGGCCTACAGCAGAGAGAATAAGTATATAAAAAGGCGGATAATCACAGAACATTCCACTTGTATAGAATGTTGAAATTCCGTTAACGCTTGCAGCTTTTGCAGACCAGGCCGTGAAACAGCCTATATCTACACTGAATCCTTCTATAATAGGAGCAGCTATCAATCTTACCACCAATCCTACGCCAAGGAAAATAAAAAGAAGGATTTTTTCTCGTCCTGGCTTGATTCTTATTATGTTTTTCTTTGCCAGCAAAATCAGCAATACTGCCACAATAAAAAATACTATAGAATAGGGGGTCATAAACGATATATTTTTGGTTGAAGGAATATTAATCACTTCTTTTGGTGCTTCTTCAGTATAAAACTTGGCAACAATAGCATCAGACGGCAAACGGTCAACTTTTTCTACAACAATATCATCAAACCAGGCTTTTCCGGTGTTTGTATTGCTATATCCTCCAAGTCCTATTGTTACAACTAGTTCATTCTGACCTTTCTTTGTCGAACCGTACAATTCGACATACTGCCAGTCGCTGGTTCCTCGTATATCGTTTGAAGTATCAGTGATACCGTCAACAGAGATATTGGCTCCCTTGAAGTCGGAACCGATATTTTCTGTTTTAACCCAGCAAGACAATTTGTAGTAGGAATTGCCCTTTACTTTTATCTTTTGTTTATATCTGGCGTCGTTGGCTGAGTTGTTTATGATACATGCACTTTTCGATTCGGAGTACCAAACAGTATCATCAACTACAAATTCCGTTACTCCCTCACTGTTATCGTACGATCCTTTTTCCCATTTATCTAGAGAACCTTGCTCAAAACCAGGGTTTTGGACAAGGTTGGCATCAGTTGCAAACACAGTAATACTTGTAAGTAATGTAAAAATTACAATTACAAGGAATAATAACTTTTTCATATTTAACCTCCAGCAATATCGAATTGATAACTATTAAATGTCATACTCTTCCATGACTAATTTTTGATTCGAGGCACTAGCTTCTATATATCAGACTTTAGCATCAGAATCCCCAGAATCCCCAGAATCCCCAGAATCCTCAGAATCCTCAGGGGTATTGTCAGTGTCTAGTGTAATTTCTTCATCTGAATTATTGACAGATGAGTTTTCTTTTTCGTCAGAATCTGAAGAATTTTCTGGAGCGTCGTTGTCAGATGATGAAGAGGATTTAAATGTACTATAAGTCGCTGCCGTAACAATCAAAATAGCAACTGCAAGTATTACCCAAACTATTTTACTCGGTCCGGATTTTTTTTCTGTTCCGGAAGGTGAATTATCAGCTGTTGGTTGTTCTAAAGTTGCAACAATAGCACCATCAGGGATGCTGTCAACTTCTTCAGCCGTTACATCATCAAAGGATGCCTTTCCGGAACTCATTGCACCATAGCCTCCAACTCCGACAGTAACCTTAAAGTTATCAATGCCATCGCCTGTTCTTACATACAGTTCAACATACTCCCATTTGCCGTTTGTATTTCTTAGTGTATTTGAGGCGGCTACCTGGCCTTCAACAGACAAAATTGCACCGTTACCAGTATCACCGATATTTTCAGCTCTTATATAACATGAAAGTTTATATTTTTTATTTGGCTGTGCACTAATAGTTTGAAGGTATCGTGAATCATTATCTACATTGTTAACGACTGTAATGCATTTGTCACCGGAATAGGCTCCTTGAGCATCAATTTTGAATTCTGCAGCACCATCATCTTTAACGTGGCTATAGTAGGACCAATCAGTAGGAGCTCCACCTTGCTCGTCTTCAAACGAACCGTTTTTTATGAGATTTCCTCCTGCAAAAATATTAGTTGATAGTGACATGGTAATAAGTGCAGTAAAGAAGAAAATCTTCATTTTCTTAAGCATTTTGTATACCTCCTGAAAATTTATAATATTTATTATATTTCAACGCTTTTGGTTAAAAACCTTTATAATAGCATTGAAAATATCGTCCTGTTACTTTTTCGCATAACATAATTCTAATTACTTATTGTTCTGTTACGATACACTAGTGCTGATTAACAAATTATGCTCAAAAGCACTAGTATTCAAGTACAGTAAACCTCTTAAATTGTTTCATATCTTTTGGCTGTTTTACGCCTGTGAGGTTATTGATTTGGAAATTCTCCACAATATAGTATGAATTATCAGCTGCCTCAATACTTCTATCTATGGTAAGAAACTTATAGTTACCGAAAGATGATACTGGTCTGAATTCAGTATATGGGTTTGAGTAGTTTACAGTACGATAAAACTCATTAGGATCGTATTTTGTATAAAACAGCACTAAAGTGAATGCACCATTAAAATCGGTAACGTAGACATCTCTGTTTTCCTTATTGTTATCTACAACATATTGGAGTGCATCGTCAAAAGATTCATGGAATACCTGATTTATTTCGTTGGGATAATCGGTAAAGTAGTATTTAGCAAAGGCAGAAAAGTTGGTCATGTATAAAGCTGCTATTATGGTCAATGCTGCCAATTTAGAAAAACTAACTCCATATTTTTGAGATTTTGCACTAACCGATTTTAGTAAATACTTTACCAGCATAGTAAATATAATTGAAGCTACATATATTCCGTAGGCAGCAAGGTACATCATAGGAATAAATATAATGTTGATCCTGTTTGTATTAGTATTGTTTATTACGCCAAGAATAAAGCTTAATATAAACCATACTAAAAATACAAAGTCAGGCTGCATTTTTTTCTCTTTAAAGGATTTTGCTGTTCCTAGTAGTGAAGCGATTAAACCTATGAGGAAGAAGATGTTGCTTATCCTGTATATTGTTCCGTATTTGTCAATTACGTTATAAATATATCCCTTTTGATTAAAAACTGTATCATGAAAGACAGCGTAATTTTCTTTCAAAGTATTCCAAAGGTTAGAAGTACCTCCACCCAGCAAAACTACCTGATTATAACGGTAACCGGCTTCTACAAGCTTTGGGATAGTTACAGGTCCAAGCTTGACCTGTGGTGATGATGGTGAAATTATATTGATGTAGATAAACATAACGATTGGAACTGCAATAACTACAAAGCAGACAAATGCTTTTAGATAAGTCTTGAACCACTGGATTTTGCTATCGGCAAAGTATGCCTCATAAAGTGCTAAAATAAGGAGTAGTAACGGTATAACGAAATACGCTGTTCCGTAGGCGTATAAGCTGAGGGACATGACCGCAGCAAAAGGAATAACATACTTCGGATTTTTAAGGTATCGTGAATAAAAAAATACTCCTATTAATACAATGGCGGGAAAAATATTTTCCAATAGCCCCCATCTGGATATCATTATATGCCATGGTGAAATTGCCATTATAAAGGTTGCAAGCAGTGCTAAGTCAATATTTTTCAATTTTTTAACTGTAAAGAATATAACTATAAGACTTAATATACAAAATATCAAATTTCCGAGGATGGCTGTAGTTTCGTTTAGTCCGAATATTTTTATCAAAGGCATGACAAGATATGCATAAAGAGTGTTCATTCCGCTTCCCCATGAAACGAAATGTACGGGAAAACTCATTCCATTGCTGTCTACACCATAATTTGCAAGTGCATAGGCCTCGTAATTTCCATAAGCTTCATCCTGATTCAGACCCGCAGGAACACCAGAGATGTTATATACACGTACTGCAATTCCTATTACAAGGATAATGAAAAGCAAGATGTAACGAAGGTCTATATGTGCTTTGAATAGTTTAAATTTACCAAAACTTATCGATTCAAATTCATTACTGAGATTGTTTAGCTTTGAAATTAAACTTTTATTATCAAGCTGATTTGTGACGGTTGTTTTTGTGGGTTCTCCATTTCGTTCTTTTTTCACCGATTTTAGTAGAATAAGTGATACTAAAGTAAAGGCGACAATACACACAATCAATATAAGGTCTGTCATTACATAATTCCTCCTGAACATATTAAAAATAATAAAAATAATACATATTTTTCATCCACATAATATATATTGAACACGATAAAGATTTTACATCGTGCTTCAATTTCCTTGATTTATGATCGTGAAAATTCAATTTGTCCTTGTAAAATCATTTTCACGATTTATATAGAATAACAAAAACCTATATAAGGAAATATTAGCCCCCACACATAATATAAATATTAACTCAGTTCAATATAATACAAAATCACATTATTATACAAATTAACAAAAAATAGACGCTTTGCCGATACCGATCAATTTTTTGAAGACAAAATACCTTGTAATAAGCGTCATATACTAGTATATTGTAGCAAAAATAATTGTAATAAGCAATTTCATTTTTAATTCTTTTGCAGCTTTTATCGTATTTTGTTGTAAAATTTGAAGCTTAATGGGCAAATATAATATTTATAACTAATTTTTAACAAACTTTATTAGAATGAATTTTTATAATTACAAAAAAGCGTATCGAGTGAGTAATTAGTTTGATTAACATTTTATAGAAAGGCCAATTATTTTACTCAAACTGGCTGTTACATGTTGTCATAGAGAAAAACTATGTTATAATAAAGAGAGTAAAAATGCAAGATTGTGATTGGGAGGTTGCAAAAATGAGATTTACAAAGATGCATGGGCTTGGAAATGACTATATATATGTTAATTGTTTTACTGAAAAAGTTCAAAACCCTTCTGAGGTTGCAAAGTTTGTAAGCGACCGTCATTTTGGAATAGGATCTGATGGACTTGTGTTGATTATGCCATCTAAGACATGCGATTTTAGAATGAGAATGTTTAATTCCGATGGCTCGGAAGCAGAAATGTGTGGTAATGCTATTAGATGTGTTGGCAAATATGTTTATGATAATGGATTGACACAAAAGACAGTTATAAAGGTTGAAACTCTAGCAGGAATAAAAGTTCTGAATATGGTTTTAAATGAAAACAAGGTTGAAACTGTCACTGTTGATATGGGTGAACCTGTTTTAGAACCAGCCAGGATTCCTGTTAACAGTGATAAGGAATTGTTTATTTCTGAGCCTGTTGTTATTGATGGAAAAGAGTTTAAAGTTACATGCGTTTCAATGGGGAATCCACATGCAGTGACCTATGTTGATGATATTGACAAATACCCTCTTGAGAAAATCGGACCTAAAATGGAAAATAATGAACTTTTCCCTAAAAGAGTAAATGCTGAGTTTGTGCAGGTCGAAGATAAAGGTACTCTAAAAATGAGAGTGTGGGAGAGGGGAGCTGGTGAAACATTTGCCTGTGGAACAGGTGCATGTGCGGTTTTAGTTTCATCTGTATTAAATGGCATCAGTAACAGAAAGGTAGTTGTAAAGCTTTTGGGGGGAGACTTGATGATTGAATGGAATGAAAAAGACAACCATGTATATATGACCGGGCCTGCAACAAAAGTTTTTGATGGAGAGATTTATCTATAACATATAATAAAGAAAGGAAGATGCTTAATGGCACTTATTAATGAAAACTATTTAAGACTTCAGGGAAGTTATCTTTTTGCGGAAATAGCAAGAAGAGTTAACAAGTATAAGTCTGAGAACCCTAATGCAGGCATTATTCGTTTGGGAATTGGGGATGTAACAAAACCATTGGCTCCTGCGGTTATTGAAGCAATGCATACGGCTGTTGATGAAATGGCCAAAGCCGAAACGTTCAGGGGATATGGACCTGAGCAGGGATACAGTTTCCTTATAAATAAAATTATTGAAAACGACTATAAGACCAGAGGAATAAATCTTAATGAAGCTGAAGTTTTTGTAAGTGACGGAGCTAAGAGCGACACAGGAAATATTCAGGAGATATTTGGTTTGGACAATATAATTGCTGTTACTGATCCTGTGTATCCGGTTTATGTAGACAGTAATGTTATGGCAGGGAGAACGGGAATTATTAATGACAGCGGTAGATTTGAAAAAATTACTTACCTTCCATGCACTGCAGAAAACAGCTTCACACCTGAATTGCCAAAAAACAAGGTTGATATGATATATCTATGCTTTCCAAACAATCCTACTGGAATGACGCTATCTAAAGAACAGCTTAAAAAATGGGTAGATTATGCAAGACAAAACAAGTCTATCATATTATATGATTCCGCATATGAGGCTTTTATTCGTGAAGATGATGTTCCGCATAGTATATATGAAATCGAAGGAGCTAAAGAGGTAGCTATTGAGTTCAGGAGCTTTTCAAAGACTGCTGGGTTTACAGGTACAAGATGTGCATATACCGTTGTTCCAAAAGAAGTTATTGCTTACACTGCAAACGGAGAAGCTCATGAGTTGAATAAATTATGGAACAGGAGGCAGACTACAAAGTTCAACGGTGTTCCCTATATAATACAGCAAGCTGCTGCAGCTGTTTATACTGAAGAAGGGCAAAAGCAGATTAAAGAGACAATAGATTACTACATGACTAATGCTTCAATAATCAGAGAGGGTCTTAAAAGCATTGGGTTTACGGTTTTTGGAGGAGTTAATGCACCTTATATATGGTTAAAAACTCCAAAGGGATTAAGTTCATGGGGATTCTTTGATAAACTGTTAAATGACGTTAACATTGTAGGAACTCCGGGTTCGGGATTCGGACCAAGTGGTGAAGGTTACTTCAGGCTAACGGCGTTTGGAAGCAAGGAGAACACTGAAGAAGCTATACATAGGGTTAAATCAAAACTTGAAATATAGTGCTTTTTTACTTTAGAAATTATAAACTAAAAACTATATACAAAAAGGACTTGAGAATCACACAAGTCCTTTTTGTATTAAATAATTAATTGGACATATAATAAACTTGGAAAAATGAAATAACGACTTCCTATAATTAATAAAACATTTACGGATTGGGAGAAATATGAGGCTTAGGAAATTTATATTTAAAGCATGTATAATTGTTTCATCAATTTTATTTATCCAAGGTGCGTTCTCGTTGAATTCACTTGTTCAGGAAGATACCGGGTACTATAATGATCATGTACCCTTGCAGAAAATGAGAAATAGACCTAAAGTTACAGGGATTGAACAAAGTGTTAATTTAATGGTACTAGGACTAGATGATGAGGAAATAAGATCAGACGTTATAGCAATTCTTAATTTCAACCCATACGCAAAAAAGATAAATGTTTTATCAATCGCAAGGGATACAAGGGTTAAAGTTAATGGAAAATATGGGAAAATTAATGCTTTAATTGCAAAAGGCGGAGAAAAACTTGTTGCCGAAAAGATTGAAGAAGTTACTGGATTAAAGGTTGACTATTATGTGACCTTAAACTTTAAAGGCTTTAGGGAAATTGTTGATTTAGTCGGCGGTGTAGAAGTAGATGTTCCAATGGATATGGATTACGATGATCCGGTGCAGAAACTTCATATTCACCTTAAAAAGGGAAGACAGATTCTAGATGGAGATAAGGCTGAGGAGTTTGTAAGGTACAGGAAAGGAAACCACAAGGGAGAAGGTTATGAAGACGGAGATATTGGAAGAATCGAAGCACAGCAGCTTTTTTTAAAACAATTTATAAATCAGAAACTCAAGCCGAAGTATATTTTGAAAGCTGGTAACGTTTTAAGTATTCTTAAAGAAAACATGAAGACAAATATTGAAATAGGTGATATAAATTTTTTTATAAGGGAAATTAATAACATTAAGCTAAATGATATAAAAACCTATACGATACCGGGTGGTTCAGTATACAAAGATGGCGTATGGTATTATATTCATGATGAGGAAAAAACTGCTGAGCTTATTGAGGAAAACTTTTTTTTGCCGATTGTGGAGTAATTACTATAGGAGCTAAGAGATTTATAGTATTCAAAGCATTTTTGCTTAAGCTCTATTTTATTCTCTACAAAAATAGGACAAAAAGTTGGTACATATTACTCATGACGGAGAATAATATTTAGTGATATAATATTTTTTGAGAAAGTGCTATATTTTTCCCGAAAACAGTTTATTAGTGTGTATTTTTATAGTATTAATAAACTCAATTTTTCGTAAAAAAATGATTCTGAAATTTACCTTCTGTAATGAAAGGGTGTTGGAATGGATCCTATCACACATGGACTTATTGGGCTTGCACTTGCCAAATTTACTGGAAATGACATAAGCATTTCTGATGCAGCAACTGTTAGTATAGTAATTGGTTCAATCTTTCCGGACGTAGACATTGTTTTTCAAAAGTGGGGAGACTATGTATATTTAAAAAACCATAGAGGGTTGACACATTCAATTTTGGGAATTACTATTTCTGCTGCTTTTCTAGCCGTTTTGTTGAGTTTTTTTTTCAAAGGTACTGGTATTAATGAGCTATTCGTGTGGTCCTTTTTCGGAGGTTTATCTCATTCTGCTTTTGATTTGCTTAATTCCTATGGTGCTAAGCTGCTATGGCCGTTTTGTAATAAGAAGTTTTCATTAGGAATTCTTAATTCTTTTGATCCATTGTTTTTTCTAACCTTAACAAGCTGTATAATTTCAAAACCAGCCTATAAAACTTTAGCTCTCATTGTATTTATTTCATATATTTTTTTAAGAATATTGATGAAGTGGTTTGTTTCAAATGAGCTACATAAAAACTACACCACAGAATGTGGTAAGGTGAGTTTACTTCCTTCGCTCACAAGTCTTTTCAGGTGGCATTTTGTGTTAGAAGAGCCTGACCGTAATGTAGTGGGTGAAAAGAACATTTTAAAAAGAAATATAAAAATATTTAAGGTGTTTGACAAGATGGAGGATGAGGTTTTAAAGAAGGTTTCTTTTTCATATGTCGGAAGATTTTTTAGTGAGTTTACGCCTGTTTTCCATGTTATGCGTGAAAGTATTGATGATGTGAACAGATATGTGTTTGTAGATATGAGGTATTATATGAGGAATAGTTTTCTGCACCATGCTGTGTTGGAAATTGATAAGAATGATAATATTGTTAATGCCAGCTTTAATCCATATTCCATGAACAGAATAAGTACCATTCCGGATCCCGATTGCAGAAGGAACAATACGTTTTTTTCCAGATTGGTAGGAATGTAAAAATAAAATTATAAACACATGGCTTTTAAGTTCAGTATCTTTATATTATAATAAAAAATTAAGGGATTATAAATAATAACCGCCTCTGATGTTTTCCTTCGTGTTTATGGAAAAAGAGGCGTTAATTATTTTATGTGCTGTAGTAACGTAGCTGTTTTTAAGCACTTAAAACCCTTAGTTTAAGTTTGTTGAAGAGGTGGACAATTGAAAGGTATCGGATTTACAACAAGTATTCCTGTGGAAATAATTTATAGTGCAGGTCTTAAGCCTGTTGATTTAAATAACGTTTTCATAACAGATGAAAAGGCTGTAAGATTAATAGAGGAAGCTGAAAATTCAGGATTCCCAAGAAATACATGTTCATGGATAAAGGGAATCTATTCTGCTGTTTTGAATTCAAAAGAAATTGATACTGTTGTCAGTGTCGTTGAAGGTGATTGTTCAAATGCAAGAGCACTTTCGGAAGTACTTGAATTAAAGGGGATAAGATGTATTCCTTTTTCTTACCCGAATTCAAGAAGTTATGAAGCTCTTAAGGCAGAGATGCAGAAACTTTGTAATGCTTTTGGTACGAGCTTTGACGAGGCTTTAAAAGTAAAGAAGAAACTGGACCTGATAAGGGAAAGACTTGTATATATTGATGAACTGACCTGGAAGCACAATAAGGTATCTGGTTTCGAGAATCATATCTGGCAAGTTTCAAGCAGTGATTTTGACAGCGATTTTGAGATGTACAGTGAAAGGCTTGAACAGGCACTTTCAGTTATGGAAAAAAGGAACACGAGATCAGAGAAAGTCAGATTGGGTTATATTGGAGTTCCTCCCATAAACAGTGATTTGTATGAACTGATCGAAACTATGGATGCAAGAATAGTATATAATGAAGTTCAAAGACAGTTTACAATAGCCGATGGAATAGAAATTGATGATCTTGTGGAGGCGTATAGGGTTTTTACTTATCCTTATAACTTATCTGGAAGAATAAACGATATAAAAAGTCAGATCAGGAAAAGAGAAATTGATGGAATTATCCACTATACTCAGGCGTTTTGTTTTAGGGGTATAGAGGATATAGTTATTAGAAAAGAATTGGATGTACCCATTCTCACCCTTGAGGGTGACCGTCCAGGAACAATGGATTCAAGAAGCAAGCTGAGAATAGAGTCGTTTATAGATATGCTTAGCTGAGAAACTTTAAAACTATAATTAATGGACGTTTTTCATATAAATATTTTAATGCATTAATAGTGGTGGTGTGATATGAGGATACTTGGAATTGACTTGGGAAGCAGAGCGGTTAAACTAGCGGTTTTTGAAGATAATAACTTTGTTTTGGGTAAAATATTTGATACAGCTTCCTTTTATAGAGATTACTGCGAGAATAAGAACCAAAAAATAGCAATAGATATGTCAAAAATCAATATTGGAGAGATCGAACAGATAATAAGTACCGGTTATGGAAGGAACAATGTAAATGTAAGTAATTCAGAAGTGATAACTGAGTTGAAGGCACATACCTATGGCGTTATATGGCAAACGGGTTTAGAGGATTTTACGCTTCTTGATATTGGTGGACAGGACAGCAAGGTTATATCGGTGAAAAAGGGCAGAATGGTTGATATGGTCTTAAACGACAAATGTGCAGCTTCCTGTGGAAGGTATCTTGAGAATATGGCAGCTGTAATTGGTATAAGTATTGATGAAATGAAAAAGTACTATAGTGCACCAGTGGAACTTAGTTCTACATGTGCTGTATTTGGAGAGTCTGAGCTAATAGGCAGGATTTCTGAAGGTTACACAGCAGACAGGCTTGCAGCTGGAGTTAATTATTCATTATATAAGCGGATAAAACCTTTGATTGCAAGATTTCTTTCAGATTGTCTTGTGCTCTCGGGTGGTGTGGCAAATAATGAAGCCCTTATTCATTTTATTAAATCAGACCAAGTCTTTAGAGAGATAATAGTCCCGGATAATCCTCAGCTAAATGGAGCAATTGGTTGCTGTGCATATTATTTAAAAAAAGGGATTATATAAATCGTGAATAAGAAAATTAGTCTTTGATATAGAATCTATATATTGTTATACTTATAGATAAATCGTGAAAATGATTTTATTAATTAGGGAGGCTTGCAACTATGAGTAAAGCAGTCGTTCTTCTTTCGGGCGGTCTTGACAGTACTACATGTTTATCGGTAGCCTATAAGAAAGGTTATGATGTATATCCTTTGTCCTTTGATTATGGACAGCGCCACAAAAAGGAACTGGATTGTGTCAGACAAATAATAAAGTATTATAAAATTAAGAGCAGTAAGTTAATACGGATAGATAATGTTGGTGGCAGTGCTCTGACTGACTCTGATATTGAAGTACCGGAATATAAGGGATTGCCCGAGATACCTGTCACATATGTACCTGCAAGGAACATTATATTTTTAAGCTATGCTGCAGGTTATGCTGAAGCTATAGAGGCTGATGCAATTTATATAGGAGTTAATGCTATAGACTATAGTGGCTATCCTGACTGTAGACCTGAATTTATTGAGGCATTTGAGAAGATGATAAAAGTTGGAACAAAAAGTGGTGTAAATGGTAAACCAGTAAAGATAGAGACGCCTTTGATAAATTTAAGCAAAGCGGAAATTATAAAGCTTGCCTGTGAAAACAACGCTCCACTTCATTTGACAACAAGCTGTTATAAGGGAGAAGAAAAGGCATGTGGGGTTTGTGATAGCTGCGTTTTAAGACTTAAAGGTTTTAAAGAGGCTGGTATTGTAGATTCAATAGAGTATTCGAAGTAATGACAGACACCTTTATTTGTCTTCTATATTATTGAAAGGATTGGATTTATGAAAATTGCAAAAATGAGTATAACCAAGGTTTTTACATTTGATAGTGCACATCATTTAAATGATTATCCAGGTAAATGTAAAAATATTCACGGTCACACATATAAACTAGAGGTGACATTAAAAGGTATTCCTGATAATAACGGTCTTGTTATTGATTTCCATGACTTAAGTGATCTTGTTGAAAAAGAAATATTGAGCCATATTGACCACAAATACCTTAATGATATTTTTGATTTTAATCCAACCTGCGAATTGCTGGGTTTGTGGATTTGGGAACAGATGTCAAAAAGTATGTCTGGTATGAAATGTGATTTGCACAAACTGGTACTGTGGGAGACACCTACAAGTTATATAACTATTGATGCAAAAGATATGGCATAAATGTTTGTGACAATTCAGAAAGGTGAAAATTATGCTTGTAAATGAAGTTTTTTTGAGTATTCAGGGGGAGAGCATGTCGGTTGGTTTTCCCACTATTTTTATACGTTTTACAGGATGCAATTTGAGATGCTCCTATTGTGATACAACATATGCATATGAAGATGGAAAAGAAATGTCGCCTGGTGAAGTTCTTGAGGAAATAAAAAGACTTCATTATAAGCGAGTATGCATAACTGGTGGAGAACCGTTATTGCAGAAGGAGTTAAATGTATTGATGGGACTTCTTAGTGGTTATACAGTGACTATTGAGACAAATGGTTCGGTTTCGATAAAGGACCTTCAGTTGGATGAGGGACATTCTTTGGTTATGGATATGAAAGTACCGTCATCAAGATGTTCTGATCAGATGATATTGAGTAATTTCAACTTTTTGAGGAGCAAGGATGAAATAAAATTTGTAATCGGAGATAGAAAGGATTACAATTGGGCCAAAGAAATAATTAAGTATAATTATAGTAAAGGCATAATAACTTTTTCGCCTGTATATGGAAAGATTAATTATGAGGATATGGTAAGCTGGATATTGGCAGACAGGCTTGAAGTGCGGTTTCAGATACAGCTCCATAAGCTGATATGGGGCATTTACAAAACGGGAGTATAATAAGTATGTTTAACTGGGAAGAATTAATTAAAAGCTGCATAAGTTGTCAAAACTGTCAGCTGGGCAGAAAGAGAACCAATATAGTTATTGGACGAGGCAATAGAGATGCCAGTCTTATGATGATCGGTGAAGGACCAGGAGAGCAGGAGGATTTGCAGGGAGTTCCTTTTGTAGGCCCAGCCGGAAAGCTTCTCGATCTTTTATTGAAAGCTCAGATGATAAAAGAGGATGAGTATTATATTGCAAATGTAGTAAAATGCAGACCTCCTGGAAATCGTGTTCCTACTGATGAGGAAGCAGAAAAGTGCTTGCCTTTTTTGAGAAATCAGGTTTATCTTGTTAAGCCCAAGATAATTGTTTGTTTAGGTGCTACTGCTATGAAATATGTAGTAGACAGAAACGCCAGAATAACTCAAATCAGAGGCCAGTGGGTCGAGAGAAAGGGATACTGGATTATGCCCACTTTTCACCCGGCTGCACTCTTGAGAGATGAGTCTAAGAAGATTTTAATGTGGGAGGATATAAAGAAGGTTAAGCAGAGGATGGATTATATATGTCAAAATCAGAGCAATTGAATATATTATATAGAAGATATAGAGAAGAATTTCAGGGTGAAGAGATTGTTGTAGGTGATGGTAACTATGATTCTTCCCTGCTGCTGGTTGGAGAAGCACCGGGAAAGGATGAAGTAGCCAACTCAAAGCCTTTTGTAGGCGTGGCGGGCAAAAATCTGGCTCAGTTTCTAGAAGTCTTGGGATTTAAAAGAGATGAAATATATATAACTAATGCAATAAAATACAGGCTTTCAAAGGTAAACCCCTCTTCAGGCAGAGTGTCGAACAGACCTGCTACAAGGGAGGAAATTGACAAGAGCCGGGAATATCTTATTGATGAAATTGATGTAATCAAGCCTGAGATTATTGTCACTCTAGGTAATGTACCGTTAAGATCAGTGTTAGGTGATCATAAAGCTTCAATAGGGGAAGTGCATGGGGCACTTGGGAAAGTGTTCTTAAAGGGAATTGAATATAAGTTGTATCCGCTTTATCATCCTGCAAGCATTATATATAACGCAAGCTTAAAGGAGATATACGTAAATGATGTAAAGAATTTAAAGGGGATTATTAAGGCTTGAAGCCGTACGTTAGGCAGCGGAACAATATCTTTTGAAAAGTTGTTAAAAAAGCAAACTTCTTAAGAAGAAATATATAAATAACTTTAGAGTTTTATTTTTATTAATTGAAGCCGCGAAAAACAGAATAATAATAAGCTATTACAGGTATTATTTATTATTAATGAGGTAAAATAATATCTATAGGAAATATGGGTGTAATAAATCATTTTTTATTTCATAATGGTCTTGACTTTAAATTATTTGTGGTGTTATAATTTAAAAGCTGTCGCTTCTGAAAGACAATAGTCGATTGCAGAAGAAAAACTAAAAAATACCAGTTAAAATGGTGTTGACAAAGTGAAAACAGCGTGGTAATATATAAAAGTCGCTCAGATAGAGTGGCTGAAACAAAAGCAGTATGGACTTTGAAAAGTAAACAGTGTAAGACGATAAGGAACTCGTTAATTAATTGAGTAACTTGCGAAATAACTACAAATGATTTGATA
>JAEWSG010000018.1 GCA_023398495.1 Bacillota bacterium | reverse complement strand
TAATCGCTGGTCAGGCAGATTGAGAAGTCTTCCCTCTTATCACCTCTGCTGACTAAGACTATCATTTTTTATACGGTCATGCAATCTGATAAAAACACCCGCAGGTTATTAGAGCGAAAACACTATTACTGGTTAAATAGTATTTTATCGTCCCGCTCTTTGCACCACTTCCAATATATTGGTTAAGCACATCCAAAGCTTTTTCATCAAACGTCTCAAAGTTTTCATCTTCATATTTTGTAATAAAGTATTCAAAGCTTACTATTTTGTACCATGATAGACTTTTTTCATATGTATCAATAAAATACTTAAAATACTTCTCTTCAATTCCTTCTAGTGCTACTGTTTTAAAAATCACTTCTTGTCCCATGATATTAACTTCATCTTTTGCATGTTGTAAAACATTAACTAATCCAACAACACCTGCATTGTAAAGCCAATCAGCAAGCCTTAACTTAATATGTTCCAAAGCATCACCCCCTTGTCAATAAACTAATTCAAGCATTCCAAAGCCTTGATTCCTCTTAAATCCAATTCCTAAAGAACACAAATCTCTTAAATCTACTGCATTCCCACTCAGTTTAAAAATCCCTTCATAAGAATTTACAAATAAATAATCCCTACCTGACTTTTCTTCAAATGCTCTTATATCTTGTCTCACAACAACCTTTTTCATTTTTACATTCTGAAAAACCAACTTTTCCTCTAACCCTCTGCCCCTATAATTTTCAAGAACTCTATCTGCAATATAATTCAGCTCTTTTTCATATCCATCATCCTCAATTTTCAAAAAGTAATTTTGATTGTTTTTAATGCAAATTGGAGATAATGTTTTAAATATTGCTTCACCTGAATCAGGATTTTTCTCTTTTACCATAGAAATTCGTTCTCTTTTGATACAGAAATCTTTATATTTAAACTCATTACTTTTCAGAATTCCGTTATAAAGATAAAGAATAAATTCAGCATCCGGAGAACTTACCAATAATGAAACACCGTTTTTGACCTTCGCAATATCACCATCAATTTCATAGTCATTCATTCTAACGGAAAAACAAAAGTTCTTGCTTTTTTTATTTGCTTTACCATTAAAATTATAGAGCTTATCATAATATGCTTGATCTGACTTTCTTAAAGCCTCTTTTATCAAACTTACAAACATCATATTGTGGGATAAAGGAAGCTTATCCACCTTGAAATCGCATTTTAATCTCATTTTTGTCACCTCCTTCCGTAAAATACTACTTTCCCTTCCAATATCAATTCTACATCACAATTAGGACATATCGTGGCAGTTATAAATTTTTCTAATTTTATTTATCTCTTTTTTTATTTCATCAACAATCTCATTAGGTTCCAGCACAATTACAGAAGATCCCATCCCGAGAATCCAAGTCTTTATTTCTGCAATACCTCTCATCCTCGCCTTGAAAATTATAGACTTGTCCTCAAATTCAGTTATCTCTTGATTATTCACCCATATTTTTTCTTTGATAATCTGAGACATAGGGTGCATTATCTTAAGTTTTAAATTGTATTCATCTCCCTTATGTATCCCAAAGCAGTTTTCCATGCTTTTCTCCGGATCATAACTTTTATCCCTGGCAAATGTTTCATTAAGAACTTCATAACTGTGTACTCTGGAAATCTTGAAATCACGAATTTCACCTTTCAATTCACAAAAACCAATAAAGTATAAATCCTGCTTGTACTGAAGAGTTTCATACGGTCTGACTATCCTTGTTAATCTACCGGAGTTTAAAGAGGTGTAATCAATTTTTATCTTTTTTCTTGAAAGAACTGCAGCATGAATATCTAAAAACTTTTTCCGTTCAGTGCTTAAGTCGATATTGGAAACAATCTCTTTTGCCATATGATTGCAAAACTCTACCTGTTCGCTATTTTTATAATTGCTTACGATACTAATTTTTGTAACAAGGCTTGAAACATCTTTTGCTGCAATGTGCTTTGAATCATTAAGATATCTTTCGACGAGTTGTAATGAGGACTGCTCTTGGGTTGAAACGTTAAGACCTAACATTAATCTGTCATTTAGGAGTTTATACCCACCATACTTTCCTCTATCAGCATCAATACGTATTGATGCTAACTCCAAATGATCACGGTACCTTCTCACCTGTCTTTCATCGACCTCAAGGGCAGATGCAATTTCACTAATCTTCATTTTTCCATTTGCCTGCAACAAGAGATACATTTTAATCGCATTTCCAACTTGGCTCACAGGTTGCCCCCCCTTAAAATAAGCAAACAAATAATAACACACAATTACAAATTCTTTATATAAGTGACAAATTCTATAACAATAACTATATCACTAAAATAATTCTAAGAAAAGATATTCTAGGAATAAATAGGTTTAATATTGCTTGATTAGTTTTGATTGTTGTCGAATAATTAGTACGCATTGCAAAAGGCCATATTCTTTTGAATATGACCTGACAGACATGACAAAAATCCTTACTCGTCTTTTTCAGCCTGCACCTCTACAACCTCTTCCACTTTCTCCTCTTTACTCTTCTTAAATAAACTCCTTGCATTACCTAAAACATCCTTTATCCCTTTTTGTACTTTAACTGCCTTACCTTTTACGTTAGCAGCAGAATTTCTTACACTTTCAGATGCGTCCTTAACACCCTTTGCAATATCTTGTCTTGTCTCCTTACCTGATTTAGGTGCAAATAGCAACCCGGTTGCCCCTCCAAGAGCAGAACCTACGGATGCAGCTACAGCTATTTTTTTAATAGCCTTAATTTTCTTCTCTTTTTCCTTCTTTTTTTTAGCGTCTTTAATGGTCTTTAAAATCATCATGAATAATATCCTCCTTAATTTAATCAATATATTATATGGTATGTAGACATAATTGTTACTATGAAAAATGCAACATAAAAAGCCCCACAAAAAAAAGCCGCCTAAAACATATCTAAGGCAGCTTTCAGCATCTTATTAATAAAACTCTAAAGGTCAATTTTGATTTGGTTGTCTTCTTTGTCCTCATCTTTTAAATAGCAGCCAACAGCCGGAATATTTTTGGTTCTGTAATAATCAAGGTCTTTAAATGTAGTATCTGGCAACCTCTTTATGCTCGTCATCACACTTCCCTTTTTCTCTTTTAGCACCTGAACCCCCTGTGAGTCTCTGGTTGATTTGGGGTTGATATTTGATGTATCAAATATCAATACTTTTTTTAGACTGCTGAATGCAACAAGCTCTTCATCCTCCATAACATACTGCATATAAATCAGTTTTGACAGACCGCTATATGCATTTGCCAATTTCTTACGGTTTGTTTTAGTTGCATAACTGTTTAAATCAATCTTTGCAACCTTACCGTTTTCAAAAGCAAATATCATATAACCCTTATAATCATCGGTTGCAACCAGGTGGAGAATTTTTTCACCTTCCTCAAGACCTAAAAGATTAGTGAGATATTCACCCAAACTGCTTGCCTTACAATCTTCTATTTCATAAATTCTGATCTTGTATACTACCTGCTTGTTTGAGAACAGCAATAAATCAGCTTTATTGTGTGTCTCTATCTCCTGAACCATAAAATCATCATCTTTAAGCTTATGTTCGGGGCTTGTTCTTAAAGATGTAAGTGGTATCTTTTTCAAATAATTGTGGTCTGTTAAAAACAGCTTAAGATTATAATCCTCAATTAAATGTTCATGAGTGATTTCTTCAATATGATCTTCATGGATTATCTCAGTTCTTCTCGGCTGTCCATATTTTTTAGATACTTCTCCAAGCTGCTTTACTATTATCTTCTTTATCTTTTTATCGTTTCCGTATATGTCTTTTAACTCTGCAATTTCTTTCTCAAGCTTCTCAATCTCGCTGACCCTGTTTAAAATGTACTCCTTATTTAAGTTTCTCAGCTTGATCTCTGCAATAAAATCTGCCTGCACCTGATCTATCTCAAAACCGGACATAAGGTTTGGTATAACTAAAGCATCTTCTTCTGTTTCCCTTATTAGTCTTATAGCCTTGTCTATATCTAATAGTATCTTTTTCAAACCAAGCAATAAGTGTAGTTTATCCGTCTTTTTATTTATATCAAACAGTGTCTGCCTCTTAATACAGTTTATTCTGAATTCAATCCAATTACGCAAAACGCCTTTAATGCCAAGCACCATTGGACGGCCATTTATAAGAATATTGAAATTACAGCCAAAACTGTCTTCAAGTGGTGTCAGCTTATAAAGCTTGTTCATAAGAGCATCCGGATCGGTATTCCTTCTTATGTCGATGGTAATCTTCAGACCACTCAGATCCGTTTCATCCCTTACATCCGATACATCTTTAATCTTGTTGTTTTTAACCAGCTCAATAATCGAGTCAATAATAGCTTCCGTTGTTGTAGTATAAGGTATCTGATAGACTTCAATACAGTTATTTTCCTTATCATACCTGTATTTTCCTCTTACCTTAAAGCTTCCCCTGCCGGTGCTGTAAATATCATTAATGTCCTTTTCTTTATATATCAACTGTCCACCTGATGAAAAATCCGGTGCCTTAAGATACTCTGCAATATTTACATTTTCATCATTTAAGAATTGAATAGTAGTTTCGCAAACCTCGGCAAGATTGAAACTACAGATATTGCTTGCCATTCCGACAGCTATTCCCTGATTTGCACTTACAAGTATATTAGGAAAAGTTATCGGAAGAAGAGTAGGCTCTTTCATTGTCCCGTCATAATTATCAACAAAGTCAACAGCATCTTTATCCAGATCCCTAAACAGCTCTTCACATACCTTATCAAGCTTGACCTCAGTATAACGAGGTGCAGCAAAATGCATATCCCTTGAATACTGTTTTCCAAAGTTTCCTTTTGAATCAACA
The DNA here is from genome assembly GCA_023398495.1 of Bacillota bacterium. GTDB lineage: Bacteria > Bacillota > Clostridia > Acetivibrionales > Acetivibrionaceae > Acetivibrio. The sequence continues at coordinate 18,924 of JAEWSG010000018.1, read as the reverse complement.
TAAGGATGCAAAAGAGCATCGTTTCCTCTTGTCAGCCTCACCATTGTCTCATAAATCGCCATATCTCCATGTGGGTTAAGCTTCATTGTCTGTCCAACAACATTAGCTGACTTTGTCCGTGAACCTGTCAGCAATCCCATTTTGTACATGGTGTATAGCAACTTTCTGTGTGACGGCTTAAGACCGTCTATTTCAGGTATTGCCCTCGAAACTATTACACTCATTGCATAGGGCATATAATTCTTTTCAAGTGTATCAACTATTTTCTGTTCGATTAAACGACTTTTTGACATATTAATACTTCACCTATCCCCCTATTAAAAACACTATTCTAACTTACATCTATCATGTCCAAATATCTGTAACCATTCTCTTCTATGAAGTTCTTTCTTCCAGGTAGATTATCCCCAAGCAAAACATCAAACATCTGCTCTGTACTTTCAATATCGGCAGGCATTACCTTGATAAGTTTTCTGGTTTCAGGATTCATAGTTGTTTCCCACATCATCTCCGGCTGGTTTTCACCAAGTCCCTTTGAACGCTGAACAGTGTATTTCCCTTTGATTTTTGAAACTATATCATTTTTCTCCTTATCGGAATAAGCAAAATATGTTTTATCCTTGGTTGCTATTTCAAAAAGCGGGGACTCAGCAATATAAACCTTGCCGATATTTATCAAGGTCGGCACCAGCCTGTAAATCATAGCAAGTATAAGTGTCCTGATCTGGAACCCATCCACATCAGCGTCGGTACAAATTATGATTTTATTCCACCTTAAATTGTTGATATCAAAGGTATTAAGATCTTTATTATGCTTGCTTTTTATCTCAACACCGCAACCCAACACCTTCAAAAGGTCTACAATAATTTCACTTTTAAAAATATTATCATAATCTGCCTTCAAGCAGTTAAGTATCTTACCCCTTACAGGTATTATAGCTTGAAATTCAGCATCCCTTCCCAACTTACACGCACCTAACGCAGAATCTCCCTCAACAATATAAATTTCTCTTCTGTTTATATCTTTAGTCCTGCAATCTACAAATTTCTTTACCCTGTTGGAAATATCCACATTTCCGCTGAGCTTCTTCTTAATATTTATTCTTGTTTTCTCAGCAGTCTCACGGCTTCTCTTGTTTACCATGATCTGCTCTATTATCTTGTCACTTTCCATCTTGTTCTCAATAAAGTATACCTCAAGCTGCTGCTTTAGAAAATCCGTCATTGCCTCTTGTATAAACTTGTTGGTTATTGACTTTTTTGTCTGGTTTTCATAGCTCGTAATTGTTGAAAATGAATTAGTTACAAGTATCATGCTATCCTGGATATCCTGAAAAGTAATTTTGGATTCATCCTTATTGTATTTGCCGCGTGCTTTTATGCATTTATCAATTTCATATACAAACGCATTTTTGACTGCCTTGTCAGGAGCTCCCCCGTACTCAAGAAAACTGGAATTATGATAATACTCCATCATATTGATTTCGTTATTAAAACAAAATGCAACCTGCATCTTTACTTTATATTCAGGCTTATCTTCCCTGTCCCTTCCCCTGGTACTTGTCTCATAAAACTGAATACCGGTAAAGGACTTTTCCTTAGATATTTCATTTATATAGTCAATAATCCCATTATCATAACTGTACTCAAAAAACTCTTGTGTCTCCTCATCATGAAGAACAAACTTCAGTCCGGCATTTACAACAGCCTGCTTTTTGAGAATATTTGAATAATGCTCAAGAGAAATATTTATATCTGTAAATACGTCAAGATCAGGTTTCCACTTTATGATTGTGCCTGTACTCTCATAATTGCACTTTTGCTTAAGCAATCCACCTACATTTTCACCTTTTTCAAAATGCAAATCGTATTTGAACCCATCGCGGTAAACAGTCACATCCATATATTCCGAACTGTATTGAGTTGCACAGCTTCCAAGCCCATTCAGACCGAGACTGAATTCATAGTTTTCTCCCGAGTTATTCTTGTACTTGCCACCTGCGTATAATTCGCAGAAAACCAACTCCCAGTTGTATCTTTTCTCTTTTTCATTGTAATCTAAGGGTATTCCTCTCCCATAATCCTTTACCATCACGGAGTTGTCCTTGAATCTTGTAACTTCTATGATATTTCCAAAACCTTCTCTTGCTTCATCTATTGAATTCGAAAGTATTTCAAAAACAGAATGTTGGCAGCCCTCAATACCATCGGATCCGAATATAACCGAAGGCCTCAACCTCACTCTATCAGCACCTTTTAGCGATGTAATACTTTCATTACCATACTGTTCAACTCTACTTTGCTTTGACATATCCGTAAAGCACACTCCTATTTGAAAATTCTGCAAAACTCCCGGGACATTACCCCCAGAATCAGCTTACATCAAACTTATGTTCGTGTCAAGTCAAGGTTTATTGGCTTTATTTGCAGCAAATCGTTTTCAAATCCAAATTTTTAAAAATTTTATTAAACCTTTGTTGATTATTTGAAAATATTATAATATAATTTTATTGGAAATTAAATACTAGTGCGTGCGAGGCACAAACAATAGTTTTTTGCTGTACCAAAAACTTATTAGAATGCTTGGGTCAATTTAATATTTAAAACGTCTTAGCCAAACTATATATGTTTCTCTACAACAAATAAATAATAAAGGACTGATTCATGTGAAAGATTTAGGCATTACTAAAGCTGAATGGGAAAGCTCCAGAATTGATCTCATTCTGGAACTGGAAAAGCTGGAACCCTATGATATGGAAAATTACGTAAGAGACTTTTTACTTCCGAATCTACAGCAGAGTTACAACCATGCTAAAGAGTACATCCCTAATAACACAAAAAGAAATATATACACTGTGAAGAAACACCTGGCCGACTTAATTGAAAATGAGGAGGTAGTTAGGATTTCAACTACCGAAGATTATGAAATAAGTGATTTATCCAAATATGGAGCAGCATATTTGATATGTGAGAGCCTCAACAATATTTACTTATTTTCATCAATCATGAAAACAAAAATACCTCCTTCTGACAATAATGCAAAATTGATATTTACGTTAGGAAAATTATCAAAGGAGATTTGTCCTTTGGAAAAGGAAATTAAAGAATCCGTAGAACAACAATTGAGAAACAGCCTAAGAATTTAGGCTGTTTCTTTTTTTGTTCTTCTTTTAGACAACCTGAAAACGGCAGAAACCAGCAATATTCCGAAAGCAATAGCAGCCGCAGAGGTTATTGCCTGTATTCCCGTGTTTGCTGCTTCAAAGAGCTTGTTCTCGGAAATGTACTGGGTTGAATTATAAATTGCAATACCCGGAACCAGTGGGAAGATGCCCGGTATTGAAAAAACCATAGAAGGAGCTTTCACAATTCTTGCAACACTTTCGCTGTATAAGCCCACCACAACTGCACCAAAAAAACTCGAAAGCACAACATTTCCAGTAACTTCCAGTACCCAGGCATAAGTAATCCAACCCAGCATGCCGGATACTCCAACCCACAGCAGATTTCTTCTTGCTACATTGTACATTATTCCGGGACACACACTTGCTATAAAAGCTAAAACAATCTCTCCCATCCCTAGATCCACCTTATTCCTAAAGATAATATAATTGCCACCCCTGCACTCACAGAAACAACAATGAATATTGCTTCTGCAATCCCGAACTGGCTTGATACAATATCACCACGCAAAGCATCTTTTAGAGCATTCGTTATTGCCACTCCCGGAAGGAGAATCATTATTGAAGAAATAATTATCCTGTATATATTTAAACCCGAAAACAATTTTACAGCAATAATACTCATACATGCGGCTATCAACCCCGATGCAAAATGTTCAAAAAAACGGAATATCCCAGCTCGCGCTATCTTTTCTTTAGAAAAGTAAATCAGCATTCCAATAAAAAACGAGGCAATAGAATCCTGTATTGTACCTTTAAAAAGGAGAGTATAGACAAGAGCAGTAATACCTGCAACAAACATCCTTAAGCCAAACTTAAAGCCTTTTTCTTTTTCTATGCTGTCTAAAGTTTTAACTGCCTCTTCATAGGGCATTGTTTTTTGCTGAAGACCCCGTGAAAATGAATTAACTTTTTCAATACAGCTTAAGTCTACAGTTCTTTCATTAATACGCTTTACGAAAGAAAGGGGCTCGCCATCTTTACCGATAACTGTTATAAATATACCTGTCGGAAGTACAAAACACTCAGCATCAACGCCATAACTTCTGCAAATTCTTCCTATAGTATCCTCAACCCTATAAATCTCTGAACCGTTGGTTAAAAGGATTTTTCCGGCCTTTATGGCTATATCCATTACCTGATTTATTTTCATATTTCAATCCTTCCTCGTTATAAAACCTTCACTCATAATATTTAAGACCCGCTTTTTATCTCTTATTTTTCGAAATGGCGTTATCTCTTATTTTTCCTAATAAAAGTTTAAAATAGTATTACAGGTATGTCAAAACAAATAATTTATTCATTTTAATTTTTCCTTTATTGCTAAACAAATTCACTTAATATGAAATATACCAATATTGGCATAATATATACAACATAAAATATTGCCTGAATTATAAAAATATTCATGAGGTGATTAATATATGAAAAGAAGAATAAGTTTAATATTCTTGTTTGTATTTATGTTTTCAGTAAGTGTTTTTGCCCAATCACAGACCTACATTGTAAAAAGTGGCGACACAATGTTGAAAATCGCCAGCAAGTATCAGGTAGGAACAAGCGAAATAATCGCTGCAAATCCGCAGGTCAAAAACCCTGCACTCATTTATCCTGGACAGAAATTGACAATTCCAAGCCTCTCTGACGTAAAATCACAGGAAAATGAAGTAATCAGACTGGTTAATGTCCAGAGATCTAAAGCCGGACTTCAAAGTCTGACACAGAACTGGCAATTGTCAAGAGTAGCAAGGTATAAGTCACAGGACATGATTGACAAGGGGTATTTCTCTCATACCTCACCTACTTACGGATCTCCTTTCAGAATGATGGAGTCCTTTGGCATCAGATATTCTGCAGCAGGTGAAAACATAGCCATGGGGCAGCGTAGCCCGGCTGAGGTAATGAATGCTTGGATGAATTCACCAGGACACAGAAACAATATCATGAGCCCTTCCTTTACACAAATAGGTGTTGGTCTTGCAAAAGATAGGAACGGAAGAATGTACTGGACACAAATGTTTATTAAACCTTTATAAAGTACTGAAAACAAAAGGGAGCTGACAACCTGGTTAAACAGGAAATCAGCTCCCTTTGCTGTGCATGTATTATTTATTCACTATTCAATTACTATAACTGCGCTCTTTCCAATTTCTATCCAATCATACAGAAATTTTGCATGGCTTGTATAGTTTCTTACACATTTATGCGATCTCGGAACCGTACCAATTGTATACAAATACTCCTGCATACCTGGGTCTACACGTTTTCCTCCCTTATTTACATAGTCTACCGGCACCCCGTGAATATATGCTCCCCCATTAAACCTTATTCCATATGGTGCATAGCCGGCAATTTGTTTTGTAACATCATTAAGATATGAAAACCTGGACACTTTTTCTATTGCCATATAATATCCAAGGTCTGTGGGCAGCTTGTGTCTTGCATTTTCACCAGTTGTAGCATAAGTGTAGGATATCAGATTCCATTTACCATTTATAAATTCAAAAACACCCTCATTCTGATTTTTTCTATCTACCACAACTACTTTTTCCAATTCAGCTATTGCCTTCCTAAAAGAAACATACTTTTTGGGAACATAATATTCTCCTTCGAAATTTAAAGTCCGTACCTTATAGAAACTGTCCGTTTCTGCAAGTATAGATACCAGTACTCCATCCGAAATGTATCTGAAATCAGCTTTCAGATTTGGTTCATAATATGCCGGTGCCGACTGGTATCTTTGAATTCCAAACTTATCCTTCGTACTACCTTTATATAAAGGAGCTGTCCCTACACGATTTTTATAATTTGTAATATACGCAGAAGTACTGTTATTCACTTCACTACTGGCTTTATTGACAGCTTCAAACATTTTTTCGAATTGAACCTCCCTTTTCTCAGCCAACACTGACAGTATGTAACCGCTTTGAACTTCTCCATTTACCTTTAATGCTACCTTGTACCATACATCTGTTTTATACTTTTCAAGATATTCTCCCTGAACTTCTGCTATAAGATTAACCTTTTCAAAGTATTGTGCCTTTCCTATTATTTTTGCTGATGTTGAAGGTTTTTCCCTGATATTTATACCCTCACCCAGTACAAGAAGGTAATCTGCCGGAACTTCATATTTATTGTATTTAATATTTATTACCACATCTTCAGGAATCTTTGATTCATATGTTTTGAGCACAATTTCTTTATACTCAGATGAATTGTTCTTTACACTTTCTATATCTTCCTTATCAATAATCACATCTGATTCGGTAACGTTCTGTTCCTTTGCTTTTTCGGTAAGCTCCTTGTCTTCCGATAGTTGGTCCCCATTTATATTACTTTCTATTTCTTCCCCCTTGCTTAACGGCTCTTCCGCACTACTAGAATCGGGTATAGAAATAATATCGTGTTCACTCTCGGAATTGTAAACCTCTTTGTATACTTCACTTTGTACCCCCGTTTTTTCGGAAATATCATTGTCGGCTTTTTTGTCACAAGCTGTAAATAATAATAAAGTTATAGCTAATAATATAAACGCCCTTTTCATAGTTACACCCCCATAATGCATTCCTATATATTACTATGACGATTGAAACGACTAAAAAGTTCACTTATGTAAATTTTCTGCTAAAATTATTCCGTTTTGCAATGGCAGTTGTAATCAGGACAGTAAAAGCTTCTCAGAAAGATATTGACCAGCAAATATAAATTCACAAAGTTCACTGGTCAATCTTAGATCGTAATATTCAAATAATACTATATACTATATATTTTATGCTTATTTCACACTTATGTCAAATTGTATGGTCATCTGGGGTGTATGTAATAAATGTGAAGAAAAATATTCCAGAAACTTAAGTTTCGCAGCCTGGTCGTTCCGCTGCACTGCACTGCTCGGTCATGCAATCTGGTCTAGAGCCTGTAAATATTACAATCTTCCTAGTATTGCTTTTAGCACATCATCAAAGGGCATTTTGCCAACCTCATCCATCATTTTTTCAAGACCAGTCTTTTGCTTTAATGAACCTATAAGTAGAATCTGAATCTCCTGGTTTTTATTTACAAGGAGAGAATCTATATCAAGGGAACCTGTTATAATACCCATAATCACCAATATCTGTACAGGCGTAAGGCTTATCTGTTTTTTTTCTGCAGCACAATCCTGCGCTTTTTCTGAAGAGCAACCTCTAGTGCTACTAACACCGAGTTTCTCCATTATAATTTTTGAGATAGTATTGAGTTGTTCCGGTGAAAACACATTTTTTCCTCCCCCGAATACAAATTACACCTACTCAGTAATTATTGGTACAATACTTGCATCAATTCCATTAGTTCCGTTCGTTTCTGCCATGCCTGTAATAAAAATAAGAACTATGGCCAGGACAATAACAAATAAAATATCATGCTGGGTATCTTCCTTAATGTACATCACTATTCCACCTTTTTTATAATTCTTCTTAAAAAAGTTTGTTATAAGAAGTTTTTATATTAAAGTACATATCTTTAATGTGATAACTTTTACAGAATAAAAGGGAGGATAAACCTCCCTTTTATTCTGTAAGTATACAATTCTCCTCAAAAAATTCATTTTTAACTTTTTAGAAGATATTGTTCTGATGTTTGCCCCAGGGGGTAATACATCTTTGATTGCAGCTTTAAGCTGCGGTATGTATTTAATCACTTCTTAGCATTTAGGTCCACATCCAAAACCACCTAAAAATCCCGGGCAACATACACATAAAACAATTAATATTATTATTACCCACCATATCCAATCGTTTCCAAATCCAAAACCACAACCGCCTCTTTCATCTGTCATCTTAAATCTCTCCTTTCAACTAAAGAAATATGGTTCTTTTTAAACTTCAATAGTATATTATTCAACAACAAAACTTTGTGTTACATTTTTATATTAAAATTTAGTATCTGACTTAAATATTTGCAATTAAAAACTTTTTAGGTGTTCTTTATTAAGGTTTTGCGAATATATTACGATGATATCATTGCTATTTTTGTTATCGGACACATAGAAATATTCTATAATGTAGTTAGACCAATATTTAGGAGGAATTTAAACACATGAAAAAAAACACCAGAATGCTTACTCTATTTATACTTGCTTTATTAATTTCTGTTTTTGCTATGTTCACTTTTACACAATCGGCGTATTCCAAAAAATATGGAAAGGACAACCAAAATTTTGAAGGCAAAGTATATATAGGCAAATTTGGTCTTCATGCATGTAAAATATCTAACGGTAAACCCTCAATAATCTTCGAATCCGGCCATTATGACACCCATGAAGCCTGGGAACTTATCCAGCCTGAGATTTCAAGCATAAGTTCTACCCTATCCTATGACCGGGCATGTATAGGTCTTAGTGACAAAAGCCCTGCAAAAAGAACTTCACTAAACAAAGCATACGAACTTCACAAGCTGCTGAAAAAAGCCAAAGTTAAAGGTCCATATATAATCGTGACTCATTCCATGGGAAGCTGGGTAGCTCGAATGTTTGCCGAACAGTTTGGAAATGAGTTGGCAGGTTTGATATTTATCGATCCAACTCATGAAGATACAAATGAATATACTATAAATTCGATGCCTCCGGATTTCTTGAATTTGTATAAGGAAGAGATCCGCAAAGAAGGCACCTATGAAGATTTGCTTGAAAGCATCGAACAGATAAAAGAAGCAAGATATGCCCTGGAAACCATTCCACTCACCGTAATTTCAGCAACTAATCACCTAATGGGACCCGAGTTTGAGGAAAAGTGGCTTTTATGGCAAAAAGACATTGCCTCGTTATCTTCGAAAAGCAATCACATAATTGTCAACAGTGGCCACAATATACACAAGGAAAATCCGGATGTGATAATAAAAGCCATCAAAGACATGATAACAAAAAGTTAGTTTATTAAAAACCTTATAATAAAAGTATAAAGGTGTGTTAGCTTTGAACTATCACACCTTTATTTACTAAATGGCTTACTCAATATAATTTGCAATCCTGTCATATTTCTTGTAGACCTTCCGGCTTTTTCCGACGTCAATAGCTTTTTTATAGATACCCGGTCTATATTTCTTAATTACATTTAATTTATCCTGAATATTGTCATATGCGGATGTAACCCGTCTGTACTCTGCACACATGATTTTATTTTTCCTTTGGACAATCCAATCTGTAAGCCTTGTTCTTGTAATCGGCTGTTCAGTATAAGGTTTGCCAAATGTAAAATACACTCTATTTCCAACCTTAACTATTTCTTCTTCAGGATATCCTGCTCTAAGCAATCCATCAATAAAAGCATAGCACATATCCTTTTCTTTAAAGGAAATCCCGATATCCATGGTCAATTCAGATGGGTTCGAAAACTCACCAAGTTTAAAACCAGTCAGCCACCAGTGCTTATCCTCCCTGTAAAATAGCTCGTTCCCTTTCTTTTTCAATGAAAATGCCATATACATCATATCTTTATTGTCTACACTCCGATAGAAAGGTGAACCAAGTAGTCCAGGAATACCCAAATTAAACACCTCTTTATAAAAACCTATCTCACAACCGGTATTTAAAGCATATTGGCCTTTCCAAAACTCAATCATCCAGTTTCTACCACCATAACTAAAAGTGATGGGTTCACAATCAATTATCATATCTAGCGGTGCCAATGCTTCATCATACAATCTGCAATACCCGAACTTCCTCTGCCATGGATTTACTGTTGAATAAAATATGTCCTGTTTAGGATCATAATCATAACCAGCAATTCCAAATACATCATCTAGTTCTTCATTATCCTGAGCCACACTTACCCCTAAACCTGCTGCAACTGAAGATATCTTTGCAACAAAAATCAATAGCAGTTTGCCCAATGTAAAGACCAGAAAAAGCGGAAACAAAAAGTAGAAAACCATTGTTACCAATATAGAACCAGCACTCAGGTATATAGCTGAAAGTGCTAATTTACCGGCATTAAACAATATTATATAGCTAAACATATACCTCACTCCAAACAAATTTTCCTATTATAATATTATTCTACCGGATACAATTATGTTAACAATAATTTTAATATTTTAACAACAACTAAACATCAAAAAAAGCCTCCACCATATGGTAAAGACTTTTTGAACGTCAAGCTTGAATATCATGCCGCAGCGGAAGCTGCAATCAAAGATGTAATATCCATTTTGCTTTTATTTAACCTTTTTTGCATTAAAACTTTGCCCTGCCTGGTTCAATACAAGACCTGTTACTTTACCCTCACCATTTTTTACAAAGTTTATTTCCGCTTCAATAACCTTATAGAAAAACTCAGTTTCAGATTGTGCATAAATCTCAAACTTTTCCTGTCCTGTTGCCTGGGCATATAAATGCTTGCCATCAGTTGAAACAGTTATGATAAACCCCTGCATTAATTCATATTCTCCTACGTAGCTTTCATATATTTTTGAATCAAGCTGGATTCCACTCTTTTCTTCGGGGGCAGCACCGGTTCTTTTAGCCTTAAATTCCAGACTACCCTGCTTGAATTCCAATCCTGTTATTTCGCCGTTTTCGTCACTCTCAAAAGTTATTTTTGCATCTACTGCTCTATAGAAAAACTTATTTTCAGTTTCAGGGTAGATTTCCGCCTTACCCTGCCCGGTAAGTTGTGCAAATAATTGTTCTCCGCTTTTAGTTATTATAATATTATAACCCTCTACATACTCGTAAGTGCCGGTATACTTATCAGTCACTTCTGCAGCAAGTTCAATAGCCTTTAATTCACCTGGCAAATCATATTTTTTACCCTCAACTATTCCTGCGAGAATACTTGTCAGAGTATCTACATCATAGTAACCATTGTTTATTGTCATTATTACAGCCATATCCTTATCAAGATACCTTGAAATATTTGCTGTAAAGCTCATTGTATTACCGCCATGGTATACCACTTTACCCAAACTCTCGTCATCCCTTACAAACCATCCCAATCCATATTTACCTATAGGTTGAGCATCTTCATAACCTGTAAAAATCATATTCATGGTTTCTTTTTTTACCAGCTTGTCAGTGTATAGTGCCCTATCCCATCTGTATAAATCTTCAACCGTTGAATATAAATAGCCGGCACCATGTGCACCTTTTAATATTGCTTCATCATCTACTGCTGTCAGATCTAAGTATCCTAAATATCCTGTTGCATTATACATCTTCTTTTCGCCTTTATAACATACTCCAGTATTCTTCATGTCCAGAGGTTTGAAAATATTCAAATTCAAATATTCCTCCAGACTTACCCCACTTATTTTTTCAACAATATATCCCAGCATAAGGTAGCCAGTATTGCTATATTTCCACTTTGCTCCCGGTTCAAACTCCAATGTTTTCTTCTTAGCAATATCGATTATATATTCCAAGGACATATCTTCAGGTTTTGCCGTTAAAAACTCCTGTGTTTCTGTAAAATTCACTATTCCGGATGTGTGTGTCAGCAAATGTTTGATAGTTATGTTATCAGCTTCCGGAAAATCAGGTATGTATTTTGACAATTTATCCTCTAATGTTAAAAGTCCTTTCTCATAGAGCTGCATCACTGCCATGGCAGTAAATTGTTTTGTTACAGATCCGATTGCAAATGTAGTTTTAGAGGTATTTTTAATTCCCTGTTCATAATTTGCATTTCCATAACCTTTATCTAAAAATATTTTTTCCCCTTTTGCTACTAAAACAGAACCGTGAAACTTTCTGTTTGTTTCCAATGCTTCAAGGTATTTATCAAGATTTTGAGCTATTATTTTTTCTTCATCACTTAAAGCTTCCTGACCTTTTGCGAAGTCATCGGCACCAGGTCTTGAAATTGAAACCGTTTTAGACTTATTGTCCCACTCTACTGTCATATCAAAGGTTTCACTTATGAACCTTAAAGGCACATAAGTCCTATCCTGAACTAACTGTGCTTTCGTATCAAAGGTTATTACCTCTCCATTTACTTCAGCGGTACTCTCACCCACAGTCAACTTTATAACAGTTGCTCCGTTGGTTATAAGCACTTCCTTGACATCTCCATTCCACTCAACTTTTGCACCTAAATTTTCCGCTATAAAACGTATAGGACAAAGCGTTCTTGAATCAGCATTTATAAATGGTTTTGCATCAGGGAAACTTACCGGGTTACCATCAATACGAACTACTATGTCTTCTGATTCAGCACATACTCCTACTGCTGCAAAAGACAAAAGTATACACAATGAGATTAATACTGCGGTAATTTTTTTAAACATTTCTTTCACTCCTTATCATAGAAAGATTTTATTTATTACTCTTCTATTTTTATTCATTTTAATATCTCCAAACTGGTTACACAAACCCTGTTTTTGACTATATTGGGTGAAATACGCTGTATTTAACCAATTTTCATAGAATATATCTTTATCGACTGGAATTAGCGTTTCCCTAATATATAAATCACGAAAATGATAATACATTATAAAAGAGCAATTTGCTAAGAATACTCTTGCATTCTAGTGCATAATATAATACAATATATAAAAATGTCAGACAAAAGAATCTTTCAAGTCGATGATGGGGAGACCAGTGATTATTCTGCATAAGAGAGTTGATGGATGGTGCAAATCAACCAGATAACAATTGGAATTCCACCCTGGAGATGTTGGTGATGAGCCAAACCGCTGCAACGGTTATTGTAAATAAAGTGAGTTAGATAATCTAACTAATTTAGGTGGCACCACGGGTATAACCTCTCGTCCTTAATGATCAAGGATTGAGGTTTTTTTATTTGAAGGTTTTACAGTTCTGTTAAAAGTGTTGAGACTTAAAAATACAAAATATATTTTACAAGGAGTGTATAAAATGAAACCAGCAAGCAAACCTATAAATCCATGTTTTTCCTCCGGCCCATGTGCAAAACATCCCGGATATTCTATTGAGGAGCTAAAAGATGCACCTCTTGGAAGGTCCCACAGAAGCAGTGTTGGGAAAGATAAGCTATTCCAATCAATAGCAAGAACGAAACAAATACTTAATATTCCTGAAAACTACAGGGTTGGTATAGTACCAGCTTCCGATACAGGTGCCTTTGAAATGCTTATGTGGAGTGTTTTAGGCCCAAGAGCAATTGACGTCATAGCTTTTGAATCTTTTGGCAAAGGCTGGGCAAATAATATCCAAAAAGAACTCAAACTTGAAAATGTTCGTGTATTATCCGCTGATTATGGAAGCTTACCCGACCTTAGCCAGGTTAATTTTGATAATGATGTAGTATTCACATGGAACGGTACTACCAGCGGTGTAAAAGTACCTGATGGCAATTGGATTCCGAATGACAGAAAAGGTTTAACTCTTTGTGATGCTACTTCTGCCGTTTTTGCCATGGACATTCCATGGGATAAACTTGACGCTGTCACCTTCTCCTGGCAAAAAGTTTTAGGCGGTGAAGCAGCCCACGGTATCCTTATAATATCTCCTAGAGTAGTAGAAAGGATAGAATCCTATAACCCCGCATGGCCTATGCCTAAAATATTCAGGTTGAAGAAAAAAGGCAAATTCGATGAATCAGTATTTCAGGGTTCTACAATCAATACTCCTTCCATGCTTTGCAATGAGGATTATCTGCAAGCATTAAACTGGGCAGAATCCATAGGCGGGCTAAAGGGTTTGATTGCAAAAAGCCAAGACAACCTTAGTGTATTTGAAGATTTCGTTGCAAAACATAGTTGGATCCATTTCCTTGCCAAGGAAAAGCAAACTCGTTCCAATACTAGCGTATGTTTCACCGTCGACCTGACCGAAGACAAATTGAAGAGCATGATTAAATTACTTGCTGATGAAAAAGTTGCTTACGATGTAGGTTCTTACAGTGAAGCACCTACTGGCCTTAGAGTATGGTGCGGTGCTACAGTAGAAAAATCCGATTTGCAAGTACTTTGCCAATGGTTGGAATGGGCATATGAAAGTGTACGTGACTAATTTTAATGTATATAAGACTTCATCGGCAGTCATGCCAATGGAGTCTTTTTTATTGACAATCATTTTGCAGTATAAGTCCCGCCTATTAAATTAACCCAAATCAGAAGATAAGCCTATCTTTCTGTCTATTGGATATAGCTGAATTTATGACTTTGAGAACCTGACACTGATGTCATGTCTGCAATTAGCAGCAATTTTTCGCCTGTCAAATTAATTGTTTACATGAAAATTAATAAAAGTCATAGAAAACACAAATAATAATCGGTATAGAAACTAAAAAAATCTGCTTGATTGAGTCAGTTTGGAGTGCTTATGAATTCAACATTTTGGACAAACACAATATGGTATATTCTTTTAGGAATTTTGACTTTAATCCAGTTAATTTTTGTTATGGTTAAAGCTAAAAGACGAAGGCTAACATTTGCTATCTATCTAACTACAGTTGGTATAACTCTATATTTTGAAACAATAATTCTTATTTTTTTTGAATCGTATGCTTATTACCCAATGATAATTCAAAAGCATTCAGACCCGTTTAATGATGTTCTTGCAGGCAATCTTTTTTCACAGTTTTCTGTCTCAGCAACTGCTCTTTTAGTTTCTATCCTCAATTTAAAGTACTACTGGTATTTTATATTTGGATTTATCTATGGTATTATAGAAGAACTCTTTATAGCATTAGGTATATATAGCCATAACTGGTATCGGACATGGATGACTGTGCTTGCTTTTCCTATTCTCATTTGGGTAGTAAAAAAGATGTACTCAAAGATTTTGCAAGGTATAAAGCCAATAATTTACTATGGATATATTTATTTGGGATTATTTACACTTTTCGTAATTACCTTATTGTGGGGTTTAGATGTAGCAGGAGTTATGCAATTTACTAAGACACTGTTTAATAATCCGAAAGTTAGTCGTTACGGCTTATATTTGGTGTATTATTCATTGTCATCAATTTTTATGATGTTGATTTATTTTTTGAAAGCTAAATTCAGATATAAATCTTTGATTCTATTTATACTTTACGCAATTTAATATATTGGTTACAAACAAAATTTGATTTGGATTAAAGAAGGTTGGTTTTTGTCTGTCACTACTATAACAATTTTCTGGATGTATTTATCAGTATTTATACTGGATAAACTATACCATGGACCTCAAAAAAAGGTTTAATAAAACTATTATCGTATAGCGTAAATACTATTAAAATATGTATATTAAGTGGAGTGATATGAGTATGAGTAAAACTAGTAAAACTAACAATATTAAATATTAAGAAGCATCTACCTTGTGATTATGTTGTTACAGGGAAAACTCCAAGTTTTTTAGTAGTACATCTACATTTCCTATAAAGTTGTAGAAGTATGGTCTGAGTTTGTTATCTAATACCAGCAAATATGTATTTCCTTGTTCTGGTAGCAAAATGAAAACTTCATCAACAGAATTGATGTTATAGTCATTGAGCCAATGGTTCTTTACCTGAACTGGAGGAGTTATTGGAATTCTTACTATATATCCTTTCTCTGGAAAAGCTTTTACCTTAACATACATGCCTGATATCCCATTAAGGTAACTTATAGTTTCCTTCTGTATAAGTCTGGTGGAATGCACTTTTTTTATTACTTCATCTTTGGTAATGTCAAAAATTTCAATAGGTTTATTCGGAGTATCAAATTCTTGTGCTGAAGCTAAAAAAGTTATAAGGCTGGTTTGATAGAATTGACTTGATAAACATACCAGTGACTCATATTTGTTAGTAAGTCCCATGCTATGGTAGTGGTTGTAGATGTTAAGGGAAACAGAAATTGCTAACAATATAATTACACTGGCTTTTAGTAGCTTTCTATTTATTCTGATTAATACCATATTCAGCATAATCCTCCTTTATACTAGTCTATTACATGGCTGTAGAAATTATTACCCTTCATACTATAGGTTATTTTTCAGCTGTATGGAGCTATAAACAAGAAAATCAACAAGATTATGGTAATATTTTTAAATAACCCCAAGTTAACTTTAACCAAAAGCTTGCTTGGACTAAAGTAGAATATGATAATATTACAAGCATGGTCATGTCTGTTGTTTTTGAAATTGTGGAATAGGGTTTTGATGTTTGTCATATAACTCTTTTTTACCAAGATAATGAAGTTGAGAGAAGAATAAAAGAAAGAAATACATCCAAGCTGATTGGAGTTAGTAAAGCTATTGAGCATAATCAAAAAATAAAGGAAATGAAATCAGACCATCAGCTTGATACAACAACATTAAATAAGGAGGAAGTATCCAATAGTGTATGCAAATTATTGTTGAACTATATGTTGGCTCAAAAGAAATGTCCCCCCTTTAATGCAAAACAGATTAGCAGATCAATATTGAGCCTCCATTATCAAATTGAATATATAATCACTTTCTTTCAAATAATAATTTGGTGGTAAATAATAATAACAGCTTACTATAAATGAAAGGAAGGTGATGACCACATGTCAACTAATAAACAAGCCAATAGACTAATTCATGAGAAATCCCCATACCTGTTACAACATGCTCACAACCCAGTAAACTGGTTTCCTTGGAGTGATGAAGCTTTTCAGAAAGCCAAGTCAGAAGATAAACCTATCTTCCTGTCTATTGGCTATAGCTGACCTGTATTCAAAGAACTTGCCACTGGTGTCATGTGATGGAACGAGAATGCTTTGAAGATCAGGAAGTTGCAGATATCCTCAACAAGGATTTTATATCAATCAAGGTTGACCGTGAAGAACGTCCGGACATTGATCATATTTACATGAATGTATGTCAGGCACTCACAGGACACGGAGGTTGGCCTCTAACAATCTTTATGACTCCCGACAAAAAACCCTTTTTTGCGGGAACATACTTTCCCAAAAACAACAGAATGGGAATGCATGGCTTGTTATCTATTTTAGACAGCGTACATGCTGCCTGGGTCAACAATCGGGACACCCTTTTTAGTACCAGCGAAAAGATACTAAATGCAATTAACGAGCGCAATGGCATTCTTGAACCTGATGATGATGAAGATTTATCTGACGATATTTTTTATGAAGCTTTCTCTGAATTCAAATATGACTTTGACAATGTTTTTGGTGGTTTTGGAAGTGCACCAAAGTTTCCAACTCCCCACAACTTGTTTTTCCTGCTCCGCTATTGGTATAACACCAAGGAAGATTATGCTTTGACAATGGTTGAGAAAACTCTTGAAGCTATGCACAAGGGTGGAATTTATGACCATATAGGTTTCGGCTTCAGTCGTTATTCTACCGATAAGAAATGGTTGGTACCTCATTTTGAAAAAATGCTTTATGACAATGCACTCCTAGCCATAGCATATCTGGAAGTATTTCAGGTAACAAAGAAACGCGAATATGCCAACATTGCACATGAAATCTTTACCTATGTACTTAGAGATATGACTTCAAAAGAAGGTGGATTCTATTCTGCTGAAGATGCCGATTCTGAAGGTGAAGAAGGTAAATTTTATGTGTGGTCTACAAATGAAGTAAAAAAGGTTCTTGGTAATCAGGATGGTGAAAAATACTGCAAATACTATGATATTACTACTCATGGGAATTTTGAGGGAAATAATATTCCTAACTTGATAAAGTTGAATATTCCACAAGAGGAAAAGGAATTTATAGAAGAGTGCAGGAAAAAGCTTTTTGATTACAGAGAAAAAAGAATTCATCCATATAAAGATGATAAAATACTAACATCATGGAATGGTCTTATGATTGCAGCTATGGCAATTGGCGGAAGAGTTTTGGGTGATGAGAGGTATACAAAAGCTGCTGAAAAAGCTGTTGATTTTATATTCTCAAAGCTTGTTACAAATGAGGGAAGGCTACTTGCACGCTATCGTGATGGAGACTCTGCTTTTCCTGCATATGTCGATGATTATGCCTTTATAACATGGGGGCTCATTGAACTGTATGAAACAACGTACAAGCCTATATATTTAAAACGGTCATTAAAACTTAATGACGATCTAATAAAGTATTTCTGGGACGAAAATAACGGTGGGCTGTTTTACTATGGAAATGACGGCGAGCAGCTGATAACAAGGCCAAAGGAAATCTATGACGGTGCTACCCCCTCAGGCAACTCTGTTGCAACCATGAATTTCTTAAGGCTTGCAAGGCTTACTGGTCAATCCGAACTAGAAGCTAAAGCCTATAGCCAGTTTAAGGCCTTTGGCAGGAGTATCGAACGTTTTGCAAGAGGGCATTCATTTTTCCTTTCGGCACTACTATTCGCAAAATCTAAATCACAGGAAGTTGTGCTTGTAGGAAATGAAGCCTTGGAAACGAACAGCATGGTAAGCATTATCAGAGAAAACTTCAGGCCTTTTACGCTATCCATGTTCTATTCCAACAAGCATGAGGATCTGAAAGATCTTGCACCCTTCATCGAAAACTATAAACCAGTTAAAGGAAAAACAACTGCATATGTATGTGAAAATTTTGCATGTCAGGCACCTATAACGGACAACACTCAATTCAGGGATGCTATAGATGAAAAACTCTAAAACTAAAATTAAAGGACGTTTTTCATCTAAATTAGATAACATCTGGATGCAAAATAAATTTAACATTAGCGTACGTTATCTATATTTCAAATTAACACCTATCGGGTAGGAGGCTAACCATTAATTGATTAGCCGACCTCCCACACCGCACGTACGTACCGTTCGGTATACGGCGGTTCTTTAGTTTTCACAGATTTTTAGATAGTAGTCAGACATGGAGATATACC
>JAEWSG010000009.1 GCA_023398495.1 Bacillota bacterium | reverse complement strand
GGAAGAAAAAAGCAAAAGTGCAATTTTAACTAGTCCTTCTAGTTCAAAATTTGTATTTACCACAACTATAATTGATGGAAAAATGTATATAGAAGAAGACCACTTCTTATATGCTACAGGTTTGAAGGCACCATCAAGTTTTAATGATGTAATTGCTGCTACTAGAAAGACACAAGCAATAACTAAAAGTAGTGTGACTAAAAATCAAACAAATGATATAAATGTAAATAAAGGTACGGGTAATGGTACTGTATATGCTAATGCATCTGCTGATGGGAGCCCTAGTATCACTCCGGCAGAAGTGGAAGCAAACGCTCGGTATATTTACGATTATTTTACGAAACTAGGTTGGTCTAAAGAGGCTATTTGTGCATTGCTTGGGAATATGGAGTGGGAATCAGGCATAAATCCTGGTAGATGGGAGGATTCAAATCCAAAAACTGCAGATAGCAATGGGTATGGTTTAGTACAATGGACATCTGCTAGCGATAAATTCCTTGCATGGTCAGGGCTTACACATAACGCTGCTGATAAAATGGCAATAAATGACCCTAAACAGCTAATGGATAAACAACTGCAGTTTTTACTAATTACTTTAAATTTAGCTGGTAGTAAGGAAGAGAAAAGAAAATATGGCGGCGAATGGTTGTCCACACAAGCAAGTCAATCAAGATTAAATACTGAATATTCATATGGGCAATTAAAAGGTTTAAGTGGTAATAAATTAAATAGTGTGAGTCTTAATGACTTTATTACTAATAATTCTCACATATCGTCAGGTGATATGGCATTGATGTTTGAGGCAGAGTATGAAAGATCTGGCGACACAATTTATAACAAAGATGGTAGTTTGAACAAAAGGGGTATAAACGCGCTTAATAATAGAATTGCATATGCAAATAAGTGGTATAATTTCTTTAGTAAATGATAGTGAAAATAAAAGATGCAATGATTAGTAAAATAATAAGGATGTTAGAGGTGACATGTCGATGAAAAGAAATTATATAAGGGCAATCCTTATAATATTTATTGTAACTTTTTGTTTTGGATTAACAAGCTGCGTAGATATAAAAGATAAATCAAATATTTCTGAAAATCATCTCACTACAACAAGCAAGACTAGTGGAACAAGTGTTCCAAATACTTCAACTGCTCCTGCGACTGTAAGGCCAACACGAACAAGTAGTTCTCCATCAGTGGGTAGCACTGATGCAATTGATTATGGTCAATATATCAAAAAAGTATGGATCATGAAAAACTGGATTAATGAAAAGTATAACTCCTCTATTTGTATTTCTAAAATTGCAAATGGAAAAATAGAAGGGAAGTTCTCAACACTTGCTATATCTGTACCAGATGATAACTATTACTTACCAGATCATCTAGGTTATTTGGCGGATTTAACTGGAACAATAAATAATGGCATAGCCGAATGCCAGTTTAGTGACAAGGATGGAGACAAAGGAATTATAAAATTGTTTTTTAAAACAAAAGATGAAATAGAAGCGACCATTAAATATACGGATAAATCAAAAGACAACAAAGATATACCTCTTGATGGAACCTTCCAGTTTCAGCCTTATAATCTTAAAGATATTGACGGTTTTAATCTTTTTAAAGATCAATCTTTTATTGTGGATTTAAATTCTTGGGGGAAAGTAAATTTTGTATCTGGGAAGATTGAAGGTGGAAATCATATACCTACAGTAGCGTACTTAACCAATAAAGAAGGCGATATTTTTTATGATTTTAATTCGGCTATACCAAACAATGTGGATTTTTATGCTGTTTCATTTCAAGATGTAAACAAGGACGGACTTAAAGATATTATTATTATTTATGGTGTGGGAGATGATATTTCTTCATCAACGGCAAAAATTTTCACTCAAAATTCTGATGGGGTGTTCGATGTTGATGGTGATATGACTCAAGAAATAAATGATTCCGGTAACAATAAAGACATAAAAACTATAACGGACTACCTATCTAAAAAGTTCTAGATAGATGTGCCACATTGAAACTGAGAATAAAATTTGGAAAGATTTAATTCAACACTAATGAGTAGCAAGCAAAAAAATATACATTTTTAAGTAAGTGGTGTAACACCCCATATGTAGTCTAAAAAAGGCAGCTCCACAGGTTTAAAGATTTGGAGCTGCCTTTTAATAAAATTCTTCTTTTGCAATTTTTCTGATATAAGATAAGGTTTATGATGTGGCAGGAAGATTGAAGACAGTGACATCTGACGGACAAACAACTGTATATGATTACTATGATGATGGAAGAAGAGAAGTATAACCTACAATAATAATTTCAGGCAGGTGTTGATTTATAATTAAAAATAATGATGATTCGACCACAACTCCAATATCAAGCTATACCTACTATATAGACGGTACATTGAAGGAACAGAACCTTGGAGGCTTTGTAACAACCTACTATTACAATGCATCTGGAAAGCTCAAAAGGGTATGTGATCCAAACGGAATAGGAGTAGCATCAAAGACTGAAACATATGAGTATACACCCACAGGAGAGCTGATGAAAAAGCTC
>JAEWSG010000002.1 GCA_023398495.1 Bacillota bacterium | reverse complement strand
AAGCCTGCTAATTGAATACTTAGCAAAAAAGTTATCAATTTTGGAAGAAATAGCATGTTCAGCGTTTGAATTATCTGTTATAATAGAATTCATAAAAATCCCTCTTTTCATTGGTATTAGTGGTTTTGGGATAATTCTATTATACCAAAGAAAGTGGGGTTTTTATATACTTTATTACATATTTGTATTAATTTATCAATGTTCAGGCCCATTTTTCAAGTGGGAAAGTTGAGTACATAACTTATACCCGATGACAATCCCTCGTCTGTAAAATCCAGACCAGACGTTGTTCCTAAAGCAACTCCATCCTTTGTCACTTCATATTCACTTGCTCCGCCAATCGCATCCCATGTTATATTAACTTTAGTGCTATCAAATATTGTTGCTGCAACCTTTGGGCTGCTTAGCATGGTGATTTTAGTAATCAGTTCACTCCACTCACCATTACCACCAGAATTTTTAGCTCTAACTCTGTATGTATGATTTGAGTTTGGTAATACATCAAAATGATTATAAGAATTATTTGGTAAACCCTCAAGTATTACTCCATCTACTTCAATATCATAAGTCGCGGCACCAGTTATACTATTCCATGATACAGTAATACTTGTATCAGTTGCCACAGCAATTACTTCTGTCGGTATTGCAGGTAGTGTAACAACACTTAATGGAATACTGTCTAAAGAAGTATTTCCAGCTTCATCGAATGCTCTAACAGTATATGAATATAATGAAGATTGGTTAAGACCTGTATCGTTAAAACTACTTGTTGTAGCCCCTAAAACCGTCTCAACTTTTATTCCATTACAGTATATATCATAACCTGCTACTCCTACATCATCAGACGAATAGTCCCATATTATTGTAATGGTATCAGAAGAACAGTGAGTTAAAGTTAAATTACTTGGCATGGTAGGAGCCTGTACATCGGCAGGTGTTGTAACCACAATCGCTTGAGACCACATACCTGCTTCACTATTTTTTATTGCAGCTACCTTATAAGTATGTTCGGTATTTGGAGTTAATCCCGTATGTACGTACGTTGTTACATTTCCTACATTTATGATTTCACCATCTATATCAATAGCATATTCTGAAGCAGTGGCTATGTCATCCCATATCAAAGTTATAGAAGAACTGGTCGTAGAGGAATTAGTAAGAGTTGGTGCAGAAAGTGGTGTTGGCACTTGTATTGGTGTTTCTCCTGGTGTTGGTGCTGACATTATTACCGGTGTTAGTGTTAGTGTTAATGTTGGTGTTGGTGTTAGTGTTGGTATTGGTGTTGGTGTTAGTGTTGGTGTTACAATTGCTGTTTCTACTGGCGTTACAATGGGTGTTTCTGTTGAAACTTCTGTTACAGTTGGTGTTGTAGTCAAACTTGGTGTTGACTCTAGTGGTAAAATTTCCAATACAGGCTTATTTGATTCACTTTCTCTACTGCTAAAGGTAACATACTTGTCCTGATCATACATACCTTTTATTTCAAGACTTATAATATTGTCAGTTGAATTGTGTTGGCTTTGAACAAATGTAGTGACATCAAATTCGTAATAAGTATCCGTACTGCCAATTGATACGGTTGACAATGATTCACCCTCACCAGAAGGTGCATTGGTAAAGTTTATTCCTGTCTCTAACCAGCTATCATCACAAACTCCATATACACTGATACTCACTGTTTCTGAAGCTTCACGGGATTTGCAATATAATTTCAGTTTTGCACTACTTATCGTCTCTACTCCAGTTATATCAAATTCGAGATAAGATTTTCTAGTAGTCTCATCAGAAAGACTATCCTTTATACCTAATTCGCTCTCAAGTCCAAAATTTTCATTTGATAAACTTCCACCTTGTACGTATGCATCTTCAATTGGATTAAAACTATAGGCAGTTGTTTCAGCGTTAACCTTATAATCAGAAAATTGAATTAATCTTGATACATCAAGAACCTGAATTAAAATAATTAGAGCTAAAACCAAAGCCAATCTTCTACAAAACCTCATCATTAAGACTTTCCTCCCAAAAAATAATTTAAAAGTCCAACATACCATATTGATTAAAACCCATTTATATAAATAAAAAAGTACCAGGATAGAAATCTGAATTAGGTACTTTAGTTAACTGTCTTTTCACTCTTTCTATTTTCAGACTACATCTTTACTAATACAAAGAATTGTATACAAACGTATGAAATTTACCAATGAAAATATTATCATGGATTTTCCTTTTTGTAAACATAATAATATCTTTATTAACTATTGAGACCATAAAACCAACTTCTAAACTTAATTTTTTTACTATTAAACAAGGAAAGCATCCATTACTTGGCTACTATCTTATTCCGCTTTATATCCCTTAAAAATTACATTATCGTCATTTAGATCAAAACAACCTTTTTCATTATCACCATAACCTAATATCCTAATATCACAAGTTTCCATTTATCACAATTTAATTAGTACAATAAAAATAACGATTATTGTTATAATCGCAACTATTTGCAATACACCGACCTTTTCGTGAATAACTACACTATTGCATTGTTTATCCCATGAAGTTCTTCCTTTAGAATCTATGTTACTATATGCTATGAGCATAGTAATTAAAGAAAACATCCCTATGCCCAATCCAATAACAAAAACTAGCAAACTTCTTTTCATGGCTGAAAGAAAGCTCAACTTATTTAAGTCTTTATCCCTTACTTTAGTATTAAACAACCACTTCCCAGGTGTAGTCCCCCATGATGACAGTAATTGAGCTTCAATTGCTGTCCATACAATTAGAAACATAATACTAAAACTTCTATCGTCACTAAAAATTCCTGAAGGAAAGAAAAGAACCTGAATTAATCCAACAAAAATTCCAAATAGTAGCAAATCTATCATACGAGAAAAGAATCTTACAAATGGCCTACACTGTGATATCTCTTTGTCACTTTCATTTTTATCTTGGTCAAGGTAATAATTACTCATATTATTAATCTCCTATATGTAGTTGCGAGATCAATAGCAGCTTTGTCCCGGCATACTCATTGTCGGATAGTGCTTTTGAACATAATTCATTTCTAGAAATGAATTATGCAAAATACACATCCTATGTTTTTTGCTGATTAACAAAATTAAATTCTAGAATTTAATTTTGTTAATCAGCACTAATTTCCCCCAACAGCTGTACTTTTCCATCAACAATTTCAATCTTGCCATTTTGAATCAAATACTCCAAAGCTGCGTCAGTCTTCGCTTTAATCTTTATACCCCTTCGCTCAAAGCCAAAAACCTTTGCACACTCATTTACCAGGTCTTCCGCTGAGATATCATTAGATTTTTTAGCTATTCCCTCTATTGCCAGAACCACTTCTTCTTTGCATATAAATTCCATCGGCCGTGGAGTATCACCTTTTCTTGGAATTCTGACTTTTATCTCGCTCTCTGGAAGAAGCCGGATAAAACTATCTGCATCAATCCTTACTTTTTCAATGAACTCTTTATCAATAACATCGTCAATTATTCTCTTAACGCTTTCAGTTACTCTTCCTGCCGGAAATGTCGAGCCTAAACGTTTGTACAACAAATCAATATGTATTGGCTGTTCTAAGGATATGACCTCAAATATGTTTTCAGTAATTTTTGTAAGCTCGTCATTGGAATTTACACAATTGGTCGTAGATTTTTTCCATTGACTGTAAAACTCGAATCCATAAACATTGTCCTGGTCAACATGGTTTGTTTTTTCAGCCTTATCTTCAAGGATCTGGCTCGAAACATCACTAACACAATCCTGATTTCCTTCTGATTCCTTGTTTGTTACAATCGGCATTAATGCTTCCTGCTCCTTCAATACAAACTCCAAATAAGCACGAAGCAGTCTTATTCCCGCAGAATCGGTTATGGACAAATCAATTTCTTCCGGTAAAATCGAGCCCACTATATTTGTATTGCATTTTGCACGGGTAATAGCAACATTAAGGAATCGTTCTCCTCCCTTTTGACCGAGCGGACCAAAGTTTGTGTTCATCTTTCCGTCTTGATCCTTAGCATAACAAAGGCTTATAATAATTGTATCCCGTTCATCGCCCTGAACATTTTCAATGCTTTTAACAAAAAACGGTTCCTCGTTATTTTCATCAAAAAAGACTTCATATTGAGGATTATTCACTCTGAACTCATCTATTGCACTTTCAATAATCATTCTTTGACCATTAGAAAAAGCGATAATACCCAGAGAGCGTTCAGGGTATTGTGCAATATGCTCCTGCACAAGCATTGCACACCTTTTAGCTTCAGGAATATTGCAATTATCACTACCACTCTCATTATATCCAGCTTCAACATAAATGTATCTGATTCCCATTTCTTCACTGTTTTCTGTTTTGCAAGCAGGTATAATCAGTTTATTTTTATATATTTCGCGGTTGGAAAAAGCAATAAGTTGTTCGTACCTGCTTCTATAATGCGTTAACAGTGTTTTTTCAGGTAAAGCGTTTAACGCTTCATAGAGAATTGAATTCTTCATAAATTCGTCAAAATCATCCTCAGCATTAAAATCATACTGAGCGTCATAATTCTTGCTGTTGTCTGATAACAAATTTGTTGGAGGCAATTGCCTGTTGTCTCCGGCAATTACTACCTGTGAACCTCTAGAAATTGCAGCGATAGCATCTTCTGGTAATATTTGGGAAGCTTCATCAAAAATAACCAGATCAAAACTATATTCTTTAGCTTCTAAAAAGCTTGAAACCGATAAAGGGGACATCATTAAGCAGGGTTTAAGTAACATCAACAAGTTTGGTATGGCTCCAAACAACCTTCTTAATGGCATGATGTCTCGCTTTTTGGCTATTTCTTCATGTAAGATAGACTTTTCAACTTTTATCAGCGAAGAAATGACATTATTATGCTCTGTCTTGTTACATTCTTCCTTAATATCCAGATAAGCAGTTAAATTTTCAAGGTAAGGCAGGTCATTAATACATGCCATCAATTTTTTGATTAGCTTATCTATACTCAGCTCATTTAAATACTCAGAATTTTCAAATAGTGAACAGATCCAGTCATAGCAATATTTTAGTTCTTTATGCAGCTCCTCAATAATGTTTGCAGATACTTTTACCTTTTCTTTAATATCGTTCTTAACACATATTGCTCTGACAAATTCTTCTGAAGGGTTATTTTTTTTGAATACATATACAGAATTAATCGCGGAGAGCAGCTTGTTCCAGTCAGTATTCAGGCTGTCATAGTAATTTCCAAACCTTTCCCTGCATAAAGAATCATTATTCTCAAAATCCTCCTTTGCTCTCTGCCATTCACAAATAATGTTTGCTGAATTTATAACGGCTGTACTATCCAAAGATTTGTCACCAAGCAACGAACAAAATTCTGCATAATTGTCTTCCAAACACTCCAGCGTCACCAGTATTTCATCTGAATAAGCCAGTATTTCATCTATTTCCAATATTATATACTCTTTGATACTTGTGTATCTTGCAATAAGAAGTTCTGCCATAGTCTTCTCATTTTTAAGACTTGTTACAATTCTATTTATACTTTCAATATTTTCATGTAGTTCTCCCGAAGTCATGAAATCTTTCAGTTTCTGAGGAACTTCATCATTGAAGTGCAAAGATATGTTCAAAATTCCGTTAATCCAGTTCTCAATTTTATCCCATGGGGTATCTATCTCACAATAATATTCTCCAAAACAATTTATCAGCTCCATATGGTTTTCTTCAAACCACTTTTTATTATCTGCAATCGATTTTAATTCCATTAGTAATTGTAGAGTTGACTCATCATCAAAATTTTTCAAAGGGGTTTTAGAAAATTCAAGAATAGACTTTCTGTCTTTCCTGTATTCGTTGTTAAAATGCTTTAAGAATCCGGCATATTCGTTCTTGTACCGATCCAGAATATCCTGAAAGTCAAATTCGAGAATATCCTTTTCCCAATTTAATAACAACACATCTATCTTATCCTTTATATCATTTGTAACAACCTTCGCCTTCTTTAATAATTCCAGGGAGGCTTTTGCAAAATCATTATCAAACCAGCCCTCTATGGACTTTGGCATTGTTACAATTAAGGACAGGAATGCGTCAATCAGGTCAATACTGCCTATGGATTTTCTATATTCCAAACCGCAAATATTATTAAATTCATTTATGTAATTTTCAATTGCACAAACTGTATGACGTAAACTGATAAAGCCGTTTTTAAAATCCTCCAATGAATCAATATATGAACTGGCATTTTTTAATTGGAGAATTGGCTTATTTTTTAATGCTTCAAGATTCTTAGAAAATTCTACCGTCCATTTTTGGATATCATAATCCAGAATATTTTTATCAAAAAGTTCCAATACTTCATTATTAAGAGTGTTGTATTTATGGCAGATTTCCATTATATCTTTGGCATAATTCAGTAAATGTCCATTTTCAAAATCAGTAAACCACTTTGGAGGAACATCAAAAATAGCACAAGCACAATAAAGCAACTCTGTAATGTCTGGCAGGTTATTTAGGCACAAATCCAGTTTTAGCCCATACTCTGCATTAATTTCATTATAAACACCAAGAATTGATTTTAAAATACTTGCAGCCTTACTAAAATTCTGTTTTATTTGTTGTTGCATATCAGGGTCTACAGATAATGGCTTAATGCCTACCCATGGGTTATTTGATACATTTCCTCCCCATCGGCTATTAGCTGCGGAAAGTCCATCACTTTTCGTGTTGTTGGGATCACTTACAGTAACACCATCATATAATTTTATACGCTGTAATTTTAAAGTGGAACCAAGTTCACTCAGTATCTCTTTTTTGTTGAGATTACAAGCATACAACGGCAAACAGTAATCCGAAAGACCCGACTGTGTCAACCGCTTGTATACTGCTTCTAATGCTTTACTTTTTTCAGCTGCAAACAATACCTTTTTTCCGTCAGCCAGTGCTTCGGCTATAATATTTGTTATTGTCTGACTTTTTCCTGTTCCGGGGGGACCTTGCAAGACAAAACTCATCCCTTTTTTTGAATATAAAATTGCAGCCTTCTGGTCAAAATCAGCCTTTACAACTGGAACGAATTCCTTGGACAATATCGAATGATCTTCCAACAAGTCAACGCCATCGTTGATTTTACCTGATTTGTTAGTATCTCCTGAAAGGGCATGTATAACAGAATTATTTATGATCCGATTTCTATTATTAACCAAATCCTTATATGCTGTAATTTTTGCAGGAGACAGCAAAGCCAGACTTGTTTCCAAGCTAATCTTCCACCCGCACCCATAAGCTAAATCCCGCATCTCAGATATGAAATCGTCAATAGTTTTATTGTATCCATCAAAAGAAGGCAAACTTATTCCGTATTCAGTTTCAAATAAATATGCCAAATACGGATTTACAACAATTTCATCTTCGTACCTTTTCAAATTGTATAAGGAGTTTATACCTTCGGCATTTAGGCACACCGGCACAAGAACAAGCGGTGATTTTATCCATTGTGACTGCGGATCATTTGGGTGCCTCCATTCAATAAATCCGCATACTACATGCAAAATATTGAAACCTCTTTCTTCAAGGGTAAGTTTTGATTTTACACGCAAATTTCTCAGGGTCTTTCGTCTTTCCTCATCGTCACCGTCTGTCTTTATATCTCCTGTTCCAAGCTGCAATGTTGGAAATAATGTTTTCCCAGATGACTCTGAATATTCTCTGATGTTTTCATTTTCATCAGTTGATATTTGAAAAGTTAAGACTTCCTCATTAATTACAATCCTGCTAAAAAGCTCACCTAATAGAGGTTCAACAAGCTTAATTCCTGTCATCTTCGTCTGTGTATAATTAATCATCATATTATGCCAGCCTGATTCAAGCAACTGTTGCTTCCAATAATCAAGCCTTTTATCCAGTTGTTCTGATGCCATTGCCTTACCTCATTTCTCTCTTTTATCTATAGACAGGACATCTCCCGATTGCTTACTACAGCGAAAAACTCAATATATTAATTAAAGAAATACTCCTAAATTAATTTTACTACATAAATCTCCCTTATACAATAATTTTGCTCCCTTCTTTTATTTCACAGCAAATAAATTCTTAAAGCCATTATATATATTGAACGCGATATAGATTTTATATCGCGCTTCAATTTTAATGGTTTTATTATCGTGAAAATTCAGTTTACAATTATAAAATCATTTTCGCGATTTATATATATCAACCATAAGCAAGCTTTATCCAAGTATCAATAACTTGATTCACCTCTTTATATTTTGATTCAAAGGTTGTTGATTCACCTAAATATGTAATGATGAATAACTGACCATCGCAAATAAGAAATGTTACCTGTCGCTTTACAGCTTCTCCTGTTTCTTTATCCTGACCTGTAAAATTAATGCGCATAGCATCGTAACCGCTCAATATTATATTTTCAGTTTTAACTATCTTACAATTATTAAGCGATTGTTTAATATTTTCAAGTACAAATGGCTTTAATTCTGAAACCGAAACATTATAATCTATAAATTCATTATTTATCATAATAGCACAATACTTGTTTGGATCTGAAGGATTTTCATAATAAATAACAGGACTCTCATCCTTTCTATTCGGAAGGTACCATGTGTCAGGAACAAATAAAGAGTAACCACCATTAATGTTATAGTACTCGTTTGATCCCTCAGGTATTGTGTATGTATTGTTCAAATCGTCAGGTACCGGTACAGTTACATCTTCATCAAGCATATATTCCAAAACCCGTGTCATCTGGTACGGCTTCAGGCCATTTTCTGTTTCATAAATTCCTGTTGTTACAGTCTCCATCCGCCTCATTTCGTATCTGAAAATACCATAATCAATTGGAGTAACTTTTATTTCCAATCTGACACGGCACTTACTTGTTTTATCCTTTAGCACATCTAGAGGCGTATTCTTAGATAAACCTGCCACCAGTGCAAGACTATCTCCCTCAAGAATAATGTGCTTATTATCCTGTTCTTTTATCATCAGACTGGCTGACAGGCTATTATTTGCGTTTTCATTCAAATTGTTCTGGGTTTCGAGCTTTTCACTGTTGAACTTTGACTTTTTGTACCACTGATTGCGAAAATCAGGTTTTGCATAAACATAATTAGCATCTTCATACACTTTAGTTGTCGATGTATACCCCTCCGATACTTCAACAATATCCATGTACTCAATATTTTTTTGTATATCTCTACTTATATTGTAATTTATCTTATATTTTTCAGTACCATCTACAAGAAAAACTTCATTTTGCTTTATACGTGAAGGTTTTTGTGATTGTACTTCCAATGAAGATGTAAGTGATAACATTTTATTGTAATTGTCTTCCTCTGTGATAACTACACTATAAGTCGTACTATCCCAATACACAAATCTTGATAAACTTTGTGCAACAAATCTTGCAGGAATATATGTACTGTTCTTATAAATAACCGGTTCAATATCGAGCACAAATTCTTCTCCGTTTACAGAGACAGTCTTATTTCCAATTGCAAGGAATATTTCCTTACCATCCTTTATGACCCTAACAGATCTGTTTTCCTGGTTCCAGATAATATGTTCGCTGTCATTTGGAACTCCGAGTGCTATAAGGAGCTCTCTCAAACCCAAAAGAACACGACCATTATAGTTGATTGGAGTATTTTGGGGACTCAGTTGAATTCCATCAACAATAACCTTAAGTGTAGGTGTTTCTTGAATTGTAGGATTGCTGGAAGCAAAAATATTACCCACAAACAAACACAAAGACATAAACAACATGGTCAAAAAAACAACTTTTTTCATTTACAAATTACCCCCTGAATTTTTAATCTCACTTTATGCTGAATCTAAGCCCTAAAAAGCATATAAAAACTGATGCAAATAAAAAGCATTCATTTCAAGCTAAAGTATTTATTATTTATATATTATTTATAATAACTTACGGAAATACTATAGATTTTTACAAGGACTATTGGAAAATTAAAGTGGCAAAGCAACCGTATAGTTACAATTTTATCATAATTATGCCAATCGTGCAAACAGATTTTTGTAAATCAGGTACATATGTACTCTTTAGTGCTTCCTAGTGCTATCTTATTATTGCTACTTTTCAATAAACTTGTTATAATCTTTGTATGAATGAGTTTAATTAGGGGGCAAATTAATGCAATATAAGAATAATAATTTTATCAGGTCAATACTGATCTTCCTCTCTATAAGTCTGCTGATCACACAACTATTAACAGGATGCAGTCCATCAAATGAGAATAAAACTTTTGTTGAAGCAAACGGAAAACTTAAGGTTATAGGCAGCCAACTCTGCAATCAGAAGAAAGAGCCCATACAGCTTAAAGGTATGAGTTCACATTCAATTAGCCTATTTGGAAGATTTGTAAACCTTGACACCATTAAGTACTTGAGAGATGACTGGGGCATAACTTTGTTCAGGGCTGCTATGTACACTGAAGAAGGTGGCTATATAACAAATCCAGACGTTAAGAAAAAGGTTCAGGAAGCTGTTCAGGCTGCGATTGATACAGGTATATATGTCATTATTGACTGGCATATACTAAGCGATGGTAATCCTAATATATATAAAGCTCAGGCAAAAGAGTTTTTTAAAGAGATGGCAACACTCTATGGAGAATATCCAAATGTAATTTATGAAATATGCAACGAGCCAAACGGCAAAGATGTAACCTGGAACGATTCAATTAAACCTTATGCTGACGAAGTCATTAAAGAAATCCGAAAAATTGACGCTGATAATATAATAATTGTGGGCACCGATACATGGAGCCAAGGCATTAACGCTGTTGAAAAAGCTCCTTTAGATTTCAAAAATGTAATGTATGCTCTCCATTTTTATTCCGGAACCCATAAGGAATGGCTAAGAGATAGGATAGACGAATCTCTGGCAAAAAATATTCCTGTCTTTGTAAGTGAGTGGGGCACATCGCTTGCAAACGGTACTGACGGTGTATATACGGCAGAAACAATGGAATGGATTAATTTTCTGGATGAACGAAAAATAAGTTGGGTAAACTGGTCCCTATGTGACAAAATTGAATCCTCTGCAGCTCTTCTATCATCTGCCAGTTCAAAAGGCGGATGGGAAGACAGTGACCTTTCGGAGTCCGGTCTTTTAGTGAAGTATATACTAAAAGGTGAAAAAGTTGCTCCGTTTTTCAGTGAAGGCTTTGAAAGTATGCTATTTACAACGGGCAACTGGGATTTTAACGGTGCCATGATACTACAGGATAAAACAGCACCTTCCGGTAACCTCGTCGCAATTCTTAAAAATGGTAATGTAATAACTAAGAGAAAAAACACAAATATATATAAAAATATCAAGTTAGAGCTGACTTATAATTCAAACAACTTAAAAGGTACAGACTCCTTTATTATAGAGTGGTTTGATGGAATTTCCTGGTTTCCATTGGATAAAATAAGCGAACGCAGTGACTGGGTCACTAAAACCTATGATATTCCTGAAGCCTCGGCATACAACCCTGATTTTGCAATAAGATTTACTGCAGCACTAACTGATTCCTCCTCAAAGGTTTTATTGGATGAAATCAAGCTCATCGGCGAAAGAACACTTGACAAATAAAACCTATTTTTGTAAGATTTAATTATTATGTACATGAGGTGATATCATTATGAAAAGGAATATTACAAAGGAAAATCTGGCTGAATTGAACGAAAGCCAGAAAGTCAGTCTTCGCGAACTTTGGCTTCCTGAAAAGTACGATCTTGCAGTAGCTTATATATGTAAAAATGCAGAAACAGAAGAATATGATGAAATCGATTTTGTTGTTGGCAATATTCGTTTATACCGCACTCATATTACCTTGATTGATATAAGACAATCCACAAATGAAAATGTTGAAAGCGAAGATGATGAAAGCAATAAATCTGGTGCAGACGAAGATCAAAACTCCATATTGGAGGAAGAGGAGTTTGACGGAAGCTGTAATGATGATTCTGAAGAAATAGACTTTGATGAAGACGAAGAATTTGAATTTGCTTATGAGCGTCCAACAACTTTTAGCAAGGAAGATTGTCTGCCCTTACTAAGTATTCCTCAAATGATTGAAATATTTGATAGAAGGGGTTTTAGAGACACAAACTTCTATCTTACTGCAAGTGTTGATGAAAAAGGCTGTTCCATTGGAAATAGTGACGCTCCACTCGAAGAGTATGGAAATAATTTTGAGCCAACAGAGCTCTGCGATGTACTTTGGGAAAACATCAAACTTTTATTATAAATAGCAACATTATTTTGTAACACAAGAAATATAAATCAGCTTATCTAAAACAACATTTTATCAGTTATTTTTTTGAAATCCCAACAAGAAATACAAAAGCACCATAATTTCCATCGGGTAGGAGGCTAACCATTAATTGATTAGCCGACCTCCCACACCGCACGTACGTACCGTTCGGTATACGGCGGTTCTTTAGTTTTCACAGATTTTTAGATAGTAGTCAGACATGGAGATATACC
>JAEWSG010000128.1 GCA_023398495.1 Bacillota bacterium | reverse complement strand
AAAGAAACTGGATGCCCAATAATTATGTGTATTAAGTGTGATGGTGTTATGATTGATAAAGATTACTTTGACAGTTCAAAAAGTCACAGAACCAAGTAGTCGCCCGAAGGGCGGTTTTGTTCTTATTTATCCCCCTTAAAAATAAAAGGCATTATTTGAATGCCTTAAAAGTCTCTATTTTAGTTACAAATGCAAAATGAACCGAACATTCATCAACATAATAATATCATATTCTTAATATTTTGTTAATATGATGTTGCCAAGATTAGCCAAGATTATGTTGAAATCAGCTACTAGAAGCAAAGAAGATGTTGATGCTTTTAACGCTTCTTTTGGCCCAACTACGGAAAGGATACAAAACAATAGGAAATTGAACTTAACTGCAGCACAATTAGAGTTTTTATTTCTCGTTGATCCGGAGGGTGTAAGAGACTATTTATACGGTAAGAGTGAGGATTTGATAAACGATATTTATAAAAGGCTAACTGGAAAAGAAGCAATATATTATGCTAAAACTGTAACTGGGTGGGAAGTTACAGATCGTATACCTGATACTATATGGGATAATTTTTCTGATGTTATGTCCGATGCTCATGCACTACTTGTACGTACAGATGATATGCCACATGATTTAATAAGTTTAGTATTACCTACAGCACTTTTAATGCTATATAACGATCACATGCTGCAATTATCTGTTGTGCAAGTGATTTAACAGTAGTAGGGTTTTTCAAAATATCCATAAGTGTACTCTTTTCATTCTTAAGATAATGGTTCAGACGGAAATGTTCTTCAAACCAATACTCCAGGAGTAATGTCAAAAGAAGAAGCGGATGAGGCATCATCAATTGAGAGTTTTGCAAAGTCTATGGAAAAAGTAAAGAAGAGATAAAAAAGCTTAAGGATCAGCTGAAAGACTAATTAGCAAGGGATACATAAGTGCCTGATTTTTACGAAATAAAATTGTGAGACTAAAAAAAATAAGATTCAATTCCCTTGGATTTATTTGTATAACAGTGTATGTCTTCCATAGTTTTTATGATATAATCTATTATCAAAAGAACAATGAAAAGTGGGGTGTAAAATTAAAGTGAAAATATTAAACAGATATTTGTTGAGTATTATAATACTCTTGATGTTTATGATTGGGATAATCGGATGCGATGAAAATACAACAGTTTTACCTGTTCCAACTGCTACTTCTGTTTTGACGGTTATCGACACGTCAGAGGGAATGGCAACTCCAGATAAAGCAGAAGTTGTAGACACAATTCCGATACCGGACAAATCAGAAATACCAGATAAAACAGAATTACCGGAAGAAACGGCAGAAACAAAAAAAGTAACGAGAACACCGGAAATATCAAAAGCATCTGAAACATCAGAAGCACCTAAAATAACAGAGTTGCCTGATGCTGGAGTTCAAGTGGAAAAGGGACAGAGATATTCCACAAAAGATGAAGTCGCTGCATATATTCACATGTTTCATCAACTACCGCCAAACTATATTACAAAAAAAGAGGCCGAGAATAGAGGTTGGGATAATTCAAAAGGCAACCTCTGGAAGGTAACTGACAAAATGTCCATTGGTGGAGATGTTTTCGGCAACAGGGAAGGTATATTGCCCAAAAAGGCAGGACGGAAATACTACGAATGTGATATTAACTATAAAGGTGTTTACCGTGGAAGCGAGCGGATAGTTTACTCTAATGACGGACTTGTGTATTATACGGCCGACCATTATGAAACATTT
This sequence comes from Bacillota bacterium, assembly GCA_023398495.1. Taxonomy (GTDB): domain Bacteria; phylum Bacillota; class Clostridia; order Acetivibrionales; family Acetivibrionaceae; genus Acetivibrio. The sequence goes on along the minus strand of JAEWSG010000128.1, from coordinate 47,409 downwards.
GAACAGTTATTTCGGGAGGAAAAGCAATGAAAGAAATTAAGTTAGACGGAGCAAAAATGCTCGATAAAGAAACAACACATGCATATTTAAAAGAAAAATTGTCATTGCCCGAGTACTATGGGGCTAATCTGGATGCTTTGTGGGATTGTCTTTCAACAGACTTTTCGCAGAAAAAAATAACAATTCTGAATTCTGAAATCATTTATAGTAATCTCGGAACCTATGGTAAATCGATTATAGAACTTTTTGAGGATTTAGCCGAAGAAAACTGCAAGGTCATAGTATGTATAAAAAAGTAAGCACATTATGTGCAATTGAATACTGTTTTCAGGAGGCATTTTACAATAATATTGAGGAATGGACATCGACCAATTAAGTATTAATTAACAGGTATAAACAGTTATTATAGATGATTATAAATGGTATACATTTGTGACGCTTATTCCACAAACATTAAAAACGGAAAACACCTTAATAAAGGTGTTTGTTTTTTGTATAAAAAACAGTTAAAATTTATTTATACATTTAAGTACTTTATTAAAAAATTATATGACAATAGTGCTAAAGTAAATATTGCAAGTGACAAGAAAGCACAGCAATAAATTAAGCTAGTTTCAGGGGGAATGTTATGCGTTTGTTTAATGCCAGTTCATTGTTTAATGAAAATGCAAAAAAAGAAATATTGAGTATTGTAGATAATCCGGAAAAATTAAGAAATAAATTAATTGAAGTAAAGAAAATGCTTTTAAACTTATATAATTTTAAAGCTTATAACTTACCGGAAGATTTTACTACTACTTCTTATATAATAGCAACTAATCATTTAACTGATTCTGATGCTCCGTTAATAATGAGTTATTATTATGAGATTATGCATCAAGTTATAGATACTTATCCGGAGATATTTGTTTTTGCTAAAGAAAATTGCTTTAATGGTGTTTCAATACCTAAAGAATTAATGCCGATATTAGAGTTGGAAAAAGTTTTTCCAGTTGATCGTAAAAGTTTTAGCGGATCAATGGCGGCGATGAGAGCTGCTGGAAAGTGGTTTAATGAAGGTGAAAAACCAAAACATTTTCTTATATTCTCTCAGGGAACGATTTATGACATAAATAAAGATATAGCAGAAGATATTGAGACAGGAGCATTCTGGTTAGCTAGATTGTTGGGTATTCCAGTTTTGCCGGCATTTATTGAGCAAGCTGTTGAAGGTGCTGAGAATCGTTTAGTATTTGCAAAACCAATTTATATACCAAAAGATTGCCGTAATTTTGACGAGCATAAACAATTATGGCTAGAAAGGGTAATTGAAGCACAGCATGAATTAGGGGCACTTACAGGAATTCCAGCAAGAGAAGCTGTACTTGATGAAGAACATCAAACAAGAAAAAGGTTTAAACCAACTAATTAGATAATAGGTCTGTTTTATTGAGGTAAATTATTGAAAAGTAAATAGGAATTATAGTAGGAACTTGTTTTGATGTTTCCGCTGATATATAATTATTAAAAATATTAGAAAGGAAGCAAAATAATGACAATATCTATGTTTATTGTTATAATACTGAACTTTGTTATTGCATTAGTTGGAACTCTTGCATATGCAGTAAGAATTGTAGGAGTTAGAACGGGAAAGATTGCAATATCATTTGCTCTTTTTAATGCCGTTGCATTAATTTCAAGAGCAGCTAATGTTTTTCAATTGCCTATGCTTACCAGTTATGTGGAGAATAACTCGAATTCAAATCAAATTAATATTTTGTTTATAGAAATTATTACTATAATAACTTTTGCTACAATTATAGGAGCCTTTTTAATACCCACTTTTCAAAGAGTTTTTTCTAAAGGTGTTAATGCCTTTTGTATTGAGAAGTCAGTCTATAAAATAATTATGCATAGCTTTTCAAAGTCTGGACTAAGGCATATTAGAAGTTGTGTTGTAGTACCGGAAAAAAGTACTCTGGAAAAGATAAAAAAGAACAAATTGCCCTTAAGGATATTTATTTTGAATACGTTAACGGTTGCGCTATTAACTGCAGGAGTCTTTTCGCCTATATACGCAATTACATTAGCTCCTGATGTTAGGGCAACTTGTGTTCAGCTTTCTTCTGTTGTAAATAGTCTTGCAACTATTATACTTGCGATATTTATAGACCCATACTTATCCATGCTAACTGACGAAGTCGTAGAGGGAAAATATAACGAAATTGACTTTAGAGGATGTGTAATTGGAATGGTTGGAAGCAAAGTGTTGGGAACTGGCTTATCTATATTGATTTTAATTCCAGGTGCATACGCAATAGCTTTTATTGCAAGGTTATAAAATTAGTCTGTTAAAGGAAGACAGACTTCATTTAGGAGGTAATTATGGAAAGTAATTCAAATGTTGATGTGATAACATTGAAAAGATTAGATGTGTGCAAATCACAAAACTGGAAGGAACGTATTGAATAGGACTTCAAGAAACCATAGAGGCAGGAGGATAATAAATGTTGGTAAATAAATTTGTTTTTATGATTATAACAGCAATTATAATGATATTGTTACTGGCAATAAATATTCAACCATTACTTGCGGGAGCAATTACAGTGTTAATTGTAATGATAGGATATTTATTTATAGCTTTTATGCGGGGTAAAAAACGATTGAGCCTATTAGATTATGAATGTGACCCGGAGGCATTTCTTGAGAGAACAGAAAAACAATGGGCTATTACAGGCAAAAATCCGAAGTTCAATAAGTATTTTGATATTGACAGGGCGGCAGGATTAATTACGCTAGGTAGATTTGAGGAAGCTAAGGAGATATTGCTTTCAATAGATACTAGCAAATTGTCAAGTAAAAATAGTACTTTACTTATATTTACAATCAATCTGATGATATGCTTCTATGAGTTAGGAGAAATTAACCGTGCTGAAGAATTGTTTGAAACACAGCTCCCTGTACTGCCGCCAATATATCCTAGAGTATTGCTTGCTGTAAATCAACTTGTGGCAGAAAGGTTTTTCTATTTAAAAAGATATAATGAAAGCCGTGAACAATTTAATAAGATACTGAACCAAAAGCTTAGTAGACGAACTCGACTAGAAGTTTTATACTATTTGGCTCAGATAGATGAGCAAGACGGCAATAAAGAAGCTGCTATGGTCAAGTACAATCAGATTGCAAACGAGGGAAACAAGCTGTGGATAGCTAAAATGGCAAGAGGAAAGTGTGGAAAACAAAATGGATTTTGATTTAGTGAAAATATGAAAATTTATGATGCTTTATGTAAGAATATCAGTGTGTCAGACAAGCATATTAAGTAGATATTGAGTGCGTGTAAATTCTATTATTGGGCTTATCCCTCTTCTTTAAGGTGAAGCCACTTGATAATATCGTGTATTACTTCATTTTTGTTGATTTCGTTTATTAATTCGTGTCTTGCACCAGGATATAGTTTATAGTGTACCGTATTAATGCCAAAACTCCTATAAAGTTTGGCCAGTTCAGGTGCGTCTTTGCCCCAATGGCCTACAGGATCCTTGTCTCCTGAAATCAAAAGTATAGGTAGATTCTTGGGGATTCTTGAAATACAATTTTGGCATTGAATTTCCTTGATACCTTTAAACATCTCCAGAAAAAGGTTGTTTGAACAATGGATCCTATAGAGTGGATCATTAAAAACATTATTAATTACTTTTTCATCTCTTGAGAGCCAGTCAAAAAAAGTTTTGGGATACGGAATATAGGAGTTAAAGGCTCTGAAGGTAATATTGTTTATGTAGTAGCTTCTTTTTTGCTCGCCTCTTCTTCTGACCAATGTTTTTGCGATTAGAATGCCTGCGTTCACGAGAAAATTTTCGTACAAGCCTGTACCAGATAAAATCGCTCCAGTTACTTCTGGAGTTGTATTTTGGAGAATGTTTCTCAGTATGAAGCTTCCCATACTATGTCCAAATATGAAAACAGGTCTGTTGGGGTTGTCTTTTTTTATGATTTCTGTAAGTGCATTGCAATCTTTTATCATGAGATTCCATCCGCCGCTATTAATATGAACAAGCTTGTTCTGATTCTTTGAAGTCCTGCCATGCCCCCTTTGGTCGTGTGCATATACTATATAACCCACATCCGTCAAAGCTTTTGCAAAGTCAAGGTATCTTCCTGAATGTTCGCACAAACCATGTATAATCTGGAAAACTCCCTTAGAAGCTGAATTTGTCGGTGAGCATTTATACGCAAATATATCTTCTCCATCACAGGCTTTGAAAGTAAAAGTATTGGTTATCATAAAATATTCACTCCCGTTTAAACTCAAACTTAATCTATGATAAAGACACTTTATTAATTCATCATTAATTTTTAAAAGACTCTGCAATTTTCAATAATTCTTCCCTTGTATTTAGCTCGGGTTTGTCTATTATAGTATCTAAAAGTTTTTGCAAGATATACCCGATTTCCTTGCCTTGAGCAAAGCCTAAGTTTATCAAGTCGGTTCCGTCTATCTGGAGGTCCTTTATGCTTAAGCATTGAGAGTTTTTAATGATTTCGGTATAAATTTCCTTTATTTTATATAAATCCTGCCGCCTTGTTTCAAGTAATTTGGGATTCTGGCCTTTTTGGTCGGCTTCCTGGACTTTTAAGAGGTCAAGAAAGTGGTCAGCTCCAATTGTGCTTGCAGCTCTTCTTACTGAACTGTAATCAGGTTTTATGCGTTTATCGTGGTATTTAACGAGATGACAAACCTTTGCAATAGTTTTATTGTCAAATTTAAGTCTTTCCAATACAGTTTTTGTGATTTCAACACTTTTTTCCTGGTGACTATAAAAATGGTCTATGCCTTCCACATCGGTTGATTTTGTCAATGCTTTCCCTGTATCATGCAATAGCATGGTCCATTTTAAAAAGTCCTTTTTTTCAATTGCAGATACCGACACTAAAGAGTGCGTCGCAACATTGAAAACATGATAAGGATGGTTTTGTGTAATGTCAAAGCATACATCAAATTCAGGTAAAATGTATTTCAGGATGCTAGTTTCTCTTAAAATGGTAAACGCAAGTGGTCTTTCGGACATCAATATTTTTGACAGCTCATCCCTTATGCGTTCCTGGCTGATATTTTTTATGAGTTCCTTGTTTCTTTTTATTGCTTCTAAGGTTGTTTTATCTATATCAAATCCGAGTAAAGCACAAAAACGTACAGCACGCAACATCCTTAAAGGGTCTTCCATAAACCTGTAATCAGGATTTCCTACAGCACGTATTATTGCATTGTTTATATCTTCTACTCCCGAGTGAGGGTCAAATAACCCTTCTGAGGGATGGAATGCTATAGCATTTATGGTTAAGTCTCTATAAGAAAGATCAGTGATAAGACTTTTGTTTTTTTGTTCAATTCCTGTCCTAAAGGTAGTGATTTCTGTAACACTGTTGTTTAGCACTACGGAAACTGTACCATGTTTGATACCAGTGTCGATAGTTTTTTTAAAAAGAATTTTTACTTCATCGGGTGTTGCAGATGTTGAGACATCCCAATCTTTTGGCTGCTTATTAAGGATGCTGTCCCTTACGCATCCACCAACTACATATGCCTTATAGTTATTGTCATTCAATTTCTTTATTATGTGTGTAACCTCTTCAGGTAATTTTAAATTGATATTCATATTCATTGAAAATTCCTCACTCTATATTATGCTTTTTTAAAAACGATTTATATTGATAACTTAAATTAAAGTTAAATTCTTATAGCACCCATACGTTATCTATACTATTATTATATACTATTTTGATTTGTGAAAACAGCGAAGGATAGATGAAGGTGCATATTTTAATAGTGTACCATATTATGGAAAGGACATTGCGTAGAGGCTATAGAGAATGTAACCGAAGCGAAGGAAAAGTCGAATCACTGTTTGAGCGAAGCGAGTTTGATTCGACCCGTAGCGAGTTTTACATTCTCTCAGCCTCGAAGCTTAAGTCTTTGGAATAATATGGTTCACGAAAATTAAATGCACCCAATAGATGAAGGCACATCAAAGAGTAGGTTAGCGTATTTAAAGCTTAATAGGTGGTATAAAAAAGGATAAAAAAATACCCCGTGCATTCCAAAGAAGAGAAGGGAGAATGCATCGGGATTTAGGGGAGTAACTTTTATAAAATTACTTGACATTAATATATATCAATTTGTTGAATAATGGAACAAATCGATTTAATATTATAAAATTCGACAAAATATTTTAAAAAAAGCAACATTTCGCTACTTTTCGAAATTTATACTGAATTTTTATGTCACAGTTGGTTTATTTATTGGATAGAATTGTAACCTAAGCAAAAAAGTTATAGTACGTAGAAACTGAATTAGTTAGAAACCATATATAGAATAGCTTGAAAAAATATCGGATTAAGAGTGTTTTCAAAAAAAATCCTCAATAATACATTTATATAATACTACGAGGATTAAAAGTAATTCGAATCTCAATTGTATTATAACATTAGAGGGAAGAAAAAACTACTGGTTTTTCTTCTTATTTTACATTAATTTATTACAGTGCAACCTTGATAATAGTGCTGTTTGGACATTAAATTATACCATTTATATACATATGGAATTCTTGACTCTTTTTAAAAAAGCTGATATTGTAATCACTAGGATAAAAAAAATTGCCTCTTTTCCTCCTTGTTTATTCAAAGGCAATAAATTTCAGAGGAGCATCAGAGGCCGTTATTATTTTAGTACTGCTTAAAGTAGACAGGAGTTGGAATTTATGAATTCTAAACTTAAGGATGATATGACCGATAAGTTGTTTGAGGCTATTTTGCTTCTGAACAATATTGAAGAATGCTATAATTTTTTTGAGGATATTTGTACTGTTGCTGAAATTAAGGCTCTTGCACAGCGTCTTGAAGTAGCAAGAATGTTAAGGGATGGCAGAACTTACACAGATATTAGCGAAGCTACAGGTGCCAGTACAGCTACAATAAGCAGAATAAACAGGGCTTTGAATTACGGTGCGGACGGATACAAGACAATACTTGACCGGCTGGCTGGTAAAAAAGACTAGAATTAATTTAACTGTTGATTATATTTAAAAAATTAGTTAAAATTGCTATATACGAAGAATTAAGGGAAGGTACAAATGTTAAGAAAACTATTTATCAGCTTGTTGATTTTGTCAGCACTGACTTCAGATGGTATCATAAATTTAACAGGGATTTTATGCGATCCTTCCATTTTAACCAAAGAAGTAATGGATGTAGTTTTAGGTTTCGAAGGGGAGTTAAACGATGCTCAGCTCAGATGCTTAAGTAAAAAGCAGGAGTTGAAGGTGAGTTCTACTCTTTTTTCAAGTATAAAATTCACTAATCTTTCCTTTAAAGAACGCTCAGGTGGTAATGGTATTAAATTATGGTTATTTCCTGATAAGAGAATGATGGAATTGGCAACGCTCTTGTTGTCTTTGTTCCTTATTCTGATTACTGTTTTAAAAATATCAAAAAAGGATATTCTTTTGTACCGTTCTGATTTATCTCCTCCGGTTTGTATCAATTAAAGAATAAATCTTATTTCATGGTTTTTAGCCTTTGAGATTAAAGGTTTGTTTGACAAAGGTATGAAAACCGTGAGAGTGTGGATTCTTTTGGGATTTTTCATATACTCTGAACTTAATAGAGGTGATATGATGCTTTATGTTACTGTAATATTTTCTGCTTTACTCATTGGAATAGTTGTTAGCAGAGTTAAAGGCGGCAATCCAAGCATTAATAACATTAAGTTTAAAAGTCCGTGGCTGTTATTGCCAGGTTTGGTTTTGCAGATTCTATCCAGTATTGCGGAAGCAAAAGGATTAAAATTTAATATGCCTGTTGCACTGATAATTAACAGTGCGGTATTTGGTTTTGTATTTTTGCTGGTCTGGGCGAACAGAAGATATATCGGACTTTGGTTTATTGGTCTGGGTGCTTTGTCAAACGCCTTGGTAATGATGTTTAATGGTGGAAGGATGCCTGTAGATATAAGCCTCTTAGGTGATAAAGCATATCTGGCGGAGTATATTGACTTAATAGTAAGGGGTGCAGACAACAAACATGCAGTCATTAATGTTGCTACCAAGCTGCCGTTTTTGGCCGATGTAATAAGTCTTCCCGGATTCTTGGGTTTGGGAATGCCTTTGATAAGTATTGGAGATATTATTGTAGCGGTAGGATTATTTGTATTGTGTTTGCAGTTTTGTTTATATAATGAAGTCGATAAGTTGAAGAATACCGAAGTACAGTGCAACAGTAAGTAACTAGTGCTGATTAACAAAATAAAATTCTAGAAATGAATTATGTTCAAAAGCACTAGTACTGATAAAAAATATTTGGAGGTTTTGTTTATGAAGAGATTAATTGAGAAGATTATAGGCAGTTATAGCGATAGAGAGCTAAAAAGAATAATGCCGATAGTAGAAAAGATAGATAGTTTTGAACCTGAAATAAAGGCTTTAAATGATGAGCAACTCAAAGGAAAAACTCAGGAGTTAAGAAAGAGGCTTCAAGAAGGAGAAACACTTAATGATATTCTTCCAGAAGCTTTTGCAGTTATGAGGGAAGCATCCTGGAGAGTTCTTGGAATGAGACACTTTAAAGTCCAACTTATTGGAGGTATTGTTCTTCACCAGGGTAGAATAGCTGAAATGAGAACAGGAGAAGGTAAGACCCTGGTTGCTACACTTCCGGTATTTCTGAATGCTCTCGAAGGAAAAGGGGTTCATGTAGTAACAGTAAATGATTATCTTGCAAAACGTGATAGTGAATGGATGGGCAAAGTATATAATTTCCTTGGGCTATCAGTAGGGCTAATTGTACATGGTCTTGATAATAATGAAAGAAGAGCAGCATATAATTGTGATATTACTTACGGAACTAATAACGAACTTGGGTTTGATTACCTTAGAGATAATATGGTTATTTACAAGCAGGATATGGTTCAAAGGGACCTGCACTATGCAATTGTAGACGAAGTGGACAGTATTCTTATCGATGAGGCAAGAACACCGCTTATAATTTCAGGAGCCGGAGATAAATCCACTGATCTATATAAGATAACAGATTCCTTTGTCAGAAGGCTTAAAGTTAAGGTGTTCACACAGTTAGATGACAAACAGGATAATGATGATATAGAAGCTGACTATATTGTTGATGAAAAGGCAAATACTGCTACACTTACGGCAGAGGGTGTAAAAAAGGCAGAATCCTTCTTTGGAATCGAGAATTTGTCAGATACAGACAATCTTACAATTTCACATCATATTAATCAAGCCTTGAGGGCTCATGGTATTATGAAGCTGAATAAAGATTATGTTAATAAAGATGGAGAAATTATAATAGTTGATGAAAATACAGGACGTTTGATGTATGGAAGGCGTTATAGTGACGGACTTCATCAAGCAATTGAAGCTAAGGAAGGGGTAAAGGTTGAGAGGGAGAGTAAGACACTTGCTACAATTACTTTTCAGAACTATTTCAGGATGTATACAAAGCTTTCCGGTATGACTGGTACAGCTCTTACTGAAGAACAGGAATTTCAGGATATATACAAGCTCGATGTTATAGTAATTCCAACAAATAAGCCTATTACCAGGATTGATTATCCTGATAGTGTCTATAAGAATGAAATGGGCAAGTTTAACGCAGTTATAAATGATATAATGGAGTGTAACAGTAAAGGACAGCCTGCACTTATTGGTACAATATCCATTGAAAAGTCTGAATTGTTAAGCTCAATACTCAAAAAGAGGGGAATCCGACATCAGGTATTAAACGCCAAATACCATGAGAAGGAAGCGGAAATTATTGCACAGGCAGGTGAGTATGGTGCTGTTACAATAGCAACTAATATGGCCGGTCGTGGTACAGACATAGTGTTAGGTGGTAATGCTGAGTTTATGGCCAAACAGGAAATGAGAAAGAAAGGTTATAATGACGAATTAATCAATCATGCTACAGGGTTTAATGATACGGATGATCAGGAAATTCTGGCAGCAAGGGCTGTATATAGGGAACTCCATGAAGGCTTTAAGGGAAAAATCAGCTCGGAACGAGATAAAGTAGTTGCTGCGGGAGGTCTCCATATAATTGGTACAGAAAGACATGAATCAAGGCGTATTGACAATCAGTTGAGGGGTAGATCCGGGCGTCAGGGAGATGTTGGTTCTTCAAGGTTTTATATATCTTTAGAAGATGACTTGATGAGACTCTTCGGTTCGGATAGACTTACAGGAATAGTAAATGCTCTAGGACTTGAGGACGATCAGGCTATCGAGCACAGAATGCTTTCAAGTGCGATTGAAAATGCACAGAAAAAAGTTGAAGGTAAAAACTTTGGAATAAGAAAGAATGTCCTTCAGTATGATGATGTAATGAATAAACAAAGAGAAGTAATTTATTCTCAAAGAAGAAGAGTTTTAAATGGAGAGAGTTTAAAGGATAGCTTTATGAAGATGATAGAGGGTATAGCTGATAATATAGTACAGATGTATTGCAGCGAAAGTCCTGTGCCTGACTATTGGGATTGGGAGGGTATAAGATCCTTTGCAGAAGGGGGTTATGTCCCTGTGGGTGCATTGGATATATCCAAAGATGAAATGGAAGGAATGACACCGGAAAGCTTAAAAGAAAAGATTCTTGCTATACTGACACAGAGATATGAAGAGAAAGAGAATGAATTTGGTTCTGAACTTATGAGAGAGCTTGAAAGAGTTGTTCTTTTAAGAATTGTAGATCAGAAATGGATGGACCATATTGATGCAATGGATCAGCTCAAGCACGGAATTCATTTGAGGGCTTACGGACAGAGAGATCCGGTAATTGAGTATAAATTTGAAGGCTTTGACATGTTTGAAGAAATGAATAGAAATATCCAGTTGGATTCGGTAAAAGTAATCCTTAATACTCATATGAACCGTGAAAAGGATGCACCAAAGCGTGAGAAGGTGGCAGAACCAATAGAGGCATCACACGGAGATGAAGCTAAAAAGCCGGTTGTTAAGAGTCAGAAGGATAAAATTGGCAGAAATGACTTGTGTCCATGCGGCAGCGGCAAGAAGTATAAAAAGTGCTGTGGAGAAAATGCGTAATTATTTTGATCTGTAGAAAATAAAGAAAAATTGTGATGGCTTTGGCCATCACAATTTTAGTATGAGGGGACAAGTGACAGTAAATGAATTACGATAACGCCTTAAATTATATTCATGGTACATTGAAATTTGGGATTAAACTTGGACTTGAAAGCATTAAGACCTTACTTGACTTGATGGGAAATCCGCAGGACAAGCTCAGGTGCATTCATGTGGCAGGTACCAATGGCAAAGGTTCAACAGTAACATTTATCAGCAGTATTCTTATTGAAGCAGGATATAAGGTCGGTGTATTTACTTCTCCAAGTATCGAACGCTTCAATGAGCGTATTAAAATAAATTCCTCAGAGATAGAAGGAGAGGAACTTGCTAGACTCACAGCCTTTGTTAAAGAAAATGTTGATGCTATGATTTTGAAGCATGGGATATATCCTACAGAGTTTGAAATAGTGATGGCAATTGCTTTTCAATACTTCTATGAGATGGGATGTGATGTTGTTGTTCTTGAAGTGGGGCTTGGCGGGAGATTTGACGCCACAAATGTAATTAAAGAAGCTTTGGTGTCAGTTATAACAACTATTAGTTATGATCATATGGACAGGCTTGGAGACACTTTAGAAAAGATAGCCTTTGAAAAAGCAGGAATTATAAAAGCTGGAGCGGATGTAGTTATTTTTCCTCAAAATAGTGAAGTGATGAAGGTTATCAGTGATGTATGTGAAAATAAAAAGGCCAAAATGCATGTTGTTGACTTTAATACTATAGAAATAAAAGATTTTTCTATAGATGGGCAGGAATTTATATATAGGGAATGGAAATCTTTATACATATCGCTGTTAGGTGAGCACCAGGTAAAAAACGCTGTAATTGCATTAAACGTAATAGAACTGCTTGGGAAAAAAGGATATAGGATATCTGAAGAAAGTATAAAAAAAGGACTTATGAATGCGAAATGGCCCGGAAGACTTGAAGTACTGAGCAAAAATCCGATTTTTCTCATTGACGGGGCACATAACGGTGAAGGTGCTTTGGCACTATCAAATGTATTGAAAGCATATTTTCCCGGAAAGAAAATACTTTTTATCGTTGGTGCTCTGAAGGATAAGGATGTTAAATCAATTATCGAACCGACATTACCTGTTGCGTCTGGCTATATAACAGTAGCACCTGATAGTCCGAGGGCTTTGTCTTCAAAAGAAATGGCAGGTTTTGTTTCACAGTATTGTAAAAATGTATTGGAAAATGATACAATTGAAGGAGCAGTAAAAGCCGCTTTGGAACTTGTCCCTTCTGATGGGATAATATGTGCTTACGGCTCACTTTATTATATAGGAAAGATCAGAAGTTTTTTGTTTGAGAAATTAGCAAAAAAAAGTAAGGGGTGAATTTATGATTGACTTTAAGCAGGAGCTAAAGAACTTTACACCTATAGACCTTGAAAAGCTGAAAAAAGCCGACTTGAACATGCCTGACAACTTAAAAAACTCTGTTTTACTGTATAACAAAGCATTAGACGATCTTCGGACAAAGAGTGAAGATATTGCTGTAATTGAACTCAAAAAAGCCATTTCTTTGAATCCTGATTTTTGTGAGGCAATAAATTTGTTAGGGCTGTTATATGCCAGTATGGGGGATTATGCAAAGGCGAGAGAGAAATTTGAAAAGGTATTGGGCATAGAAAAAAATAATAAAGCTTTATCTTATATGAAGGTTATAGATCCCAATTACAGTCAATCTGATAATGTTAATGAGAATAAGAAGGGGAATGGGAAAAATAAGCATGCAGCTTCAGGTAAAGTTAAAAAAACTGCTGCTACTGCTTCTCCTTCAAAAAGTTCTGTATCCGCTATAAGACAAATACTAAAAAACGATCTTGTGAAATATATTATTGGTTTCATTGCCGGTTTGCTCGTGTTTTTTCTGATTAATGCATTAATTAATTCGGGAGAGGCAGCACCAGTTATATCAGATTATAATAATAAACCCTCAGCAAATGATAATAAAGAAGATTTTGAGCAAAAGTACAATGACTTGAATAAAGAGTATAAAACGTTATCGCAAGAACTTGATGAATTCAAAAAGAGTACGCAAAACTATTCTAATACTGCTAAATTGCTGGAAATAGACAAGTTGGTCATAAATAAAAATTATGTAGCAGCTGCTGATCTGTTGACAGCATTAAGAACTGTGGAATATAAGGGGATTGAAAAAGAGAAATACGATAGCTTGCGGGAGCAGGCAATGGAGAAAGCAGCCAATGAATTATTCATACAGGGAAAGGATTTATACAAAGACAAACAGTTTAAGAAAGCTCTCGACAAATTTGATAGAGTTACAGCGTATATTAGCGAATGGAAAAATTCAGGTGCAACAACTTATTACAGGGGTGTCTGCTTAATGGAGACAGACAATAAGCAAAAAGCTTTGGAAGCTCTTAATGAAGTTATATCAAAATACCCGTCGAGCTCCTATGCGGGGTATGCTAAAACCAGAATAAATAGTATGAACTAAGTGGAACAATTTTTCTAAACAGTATTGTTAAGAAAATAAACTTATTTTTAAGAATGCATATAATAGAGATGCTCCCAAATGTATACACAAATATATACTTTGGGAGTATTTCTATTTATAAGTATGGATAACGTACACTAAAGTTAAATCTATTCACTTAATGATAAAGTTTGATGTATAGTTTGACCAGGTAAAACTTTAATATAATTTGATTGGCATTTTAAGGTATTTCCAAGCTGTGCATAAATAATATAATAACCTGGTGGTAAATCATCTATGATAAAATTTCCATTATTGTCTGAATTGGTCTCATATACCGGTAACCCACATTTTTGTCCAAAGTACAAATATATGTTTGCATATTCAACACTGAATTTGTTCTTCTTCAGAATTGTGGTACCGCTTATTTTTCCGGAATAGTCCAGCTTTTCATTTTTAACATAAACATTGACATTCTGAGTATTTAATTGGACCGGATTAACGTCAACCTTTTGTTCCTGGTCAAGATCCTGTGAGTTATACTGGAAACTGTCAGTATCAATAAATTTTCGGTTCTTATTTTGTTCTGGGATGCTGCTATTTTCTTCTGTTATCAGGTTTTGCCGTTCCATATGTTCACTTCCTTTTTCCGGTACACAATTCGCTTTATTAATTTTATGTAGCAGTGGGGAAAGCTCCCCACTACAATCAGCTAGTTGCTATACTTATCTTTTTTTTCCTTGATCTCCTCCAAAGCCCAATCCAAATGCTTTGTTTTTAGCTTCGTTTTCGGCTTCATTTTCAGCTTTTGTTTTGTTTTCAGCTTCATTTTCGGCTTCGTTTTCAGCATCACTATAAGCTTTAGCTTTGTTTTCTGCATCACTATCGGCATCGTTTTCAGCTTTTGTTTTATTTTCAGCTTTTGTTTTAGCATCATTCTCGGTTTTTGTCTTGTTTTTAACCTTTGCATCGCTTTCAGCTTCTGCTTCAGCTTCATTATCAGCATCATTTTCAGCGTTTTGTCCCTGAATTTGTTTTTGAGTAAGAATATTGTAGTTGATCTGCTTGTTAACTTGATTCTGGCTGTGGAATTCCTTTTCCTTTAATTCTACATCCTGATCTGCTTTGAGTTCGGATTCGAGCTCCGCCTTGAGTTCAGCTTTAAGTTGAGCTTTTAATTCATTTAGATCGATGTCTAACATGGTTATAACTCCTTTCGATTATTAAGATTAATATTGCTTACATTACATAATATTCTTAGTGAAATAAAATGTGATGGTTTACCATAAAAATTGCTGGAAAAAATGATTAGGATATTTAGTATGGTTGTAATTATAAGAGCTATGGTATTAGACCGTTTGTCCAGTTTTGTAGATTGGTATACATAATGTTTGTTGTAAACCATGAGAAAGATATCATATTTAGTTTGTTTTGAAATTGCTTTATTGTTGAATTTTAAACCTGATATTTACAATATATGCCCATTATATTACACTTGATATATTGAACACGATAAAGATTTTACATCGCGCTTCAATTTCCTTGATTTATTACCGTGAAAATTCAATTTGTCATTGTAAAATCATTTTCACGATTTATATAGATTAAATAGTTTTTATAGTTTGGGAGTGTTGATATGAGAAAAATGGTACCGCTAATTGAGTTGGAAACAAGAATGAGACGCTTTCGGGACAAGATGGATATTTCTGATCCGGAATGGGAAGTAGCTGTGGTTTTTAGTAAAATAAACCAATATTATTTCACAGGGACAATGCAGGATGGAATGCTATTAATTCCAAGGGATGGTGAAGCCACTTTGTGGGTTCGCAGGAGTTTTGAGAGGGCTGTAGATGAGTCTTATTTCAGAGTGATTAAACAAATGGACAGTTTTCGTGACGCTCAAATATCTGATAATAAGGGTAAGGTACCTTCAAAGGTGTACTTGGAAACTGAAATAGTTCCGTTGGCTTTATATCAGAGATTACACAAGTATTTTCCTTTTGAAGAAGTAAAATCTGTTGATGCATATATTGCTTCCATCAGGTCTGTTAAAAGTGAATATGAACTTTCGTTGATAGAAAGATCCGGAGAAATACACAGGAAGGTATTAGAGGAGCAAGTACCAAAAATGCTTAGGGAGGGCATGAGCGAGGCTGAACTTGCAACTGAGTTGTTTGGTGCCTTAATGGAGGAAGGATATCAAGGAATAACTCGTTTTGGAATGTTTAATACTGAAATGATGTTAGGGCATATTGGTTTCGGTGAAAGTTCCATTTATCCCTCATATTTTAACGGGCCTGGCGGTAACTACGGATTAAGTCCTGCTGTACCGATCTTTGGCAGCAGGGATAGGAAGCTTAAGAAAGGCGATTTGGTTTTTATTGACATAGGATGTGGGGTAGATGGGTATCACACTGACAAAACCACGACCTACATGTTTGGAGGTTCTCTTGGTAAAGAAGCAGTTGATGCTCATAACAGATGTGTTGAAATTCAGAATGAAATAGCAGATATGTTAAGACCCGGTGAGATACCTTCAAAAATATATAATACTGTTATTGCAAAGCTAGATAATGATTTTTTGAGAAACTTTATGGGGTTTGGAGATAGACAGGTTAAGTTTTTAGGGCATGGCATAGGATTGCTTGTTGATGAGTTACCTGTCATTGCAAAAGGATTTGATGATCCTCTTGAGAAAGGAATGGTTTTTGCAGTTGAGCCCAAGAAGGGAATTGAAAATGTAGGGATGGTTGGAATTGAAAATACATTTTTGGTAAGTCCGAATGGTGGAAGGTGCGTTACTGGCATTAATCCAGGGTTGATACCTGTGTAGGTGCACTCTCGTTATCCCTTAGCAGCATGTTGATTGGAATATTTTGAAGGGCGATTTTTTATAAGAATTAGCCGATAAATAAAATATTGTAATTCAAACAATTTTGAGGTATGCTTATATAAAATAAAATTAGGGAGTTGAGTATTAAATGAAAAAATTGGGATTTGGATTGTCGGTATTCTTGTTTGTTGCAGGTGCATTTACTTCTGTTGCAAGTGCTGCTGATAATATTGTTGAAAGTCCGGATGTAAAGATAGTAATTGAAGGTCAAAAGGGTACATATAATGATGTTACCATAATAGCAAATGACAGAACTATGCTTCCTTTACGTGAAGTACTTACAAATCTGGGTGTTCAGAACGATGATCAACATATAATTTGGGATGCTGCAAATAAAAGTATTACTGTAAAAAAGGATGATAAGGTTATTTTCCTTGAAGTGGGAAAAAAGACTGTTAGTGTAAATGGAACAGAGACAGCTATTGATGTTGCTCCAATTATTTATCCTAAAAACAACAGGACATACATACCCGCAAGAGTTGTAGCTGAAAGTCTTGGAAAGCAGGTTGTATGGGATGCTACAACAAAATCAGTATTGATAAAGGACCAGAGCAGTTTTAATGAGGTAAAAGATATAATTACAAAAGCAAACAAAGCAATGGAAGACATAGGTAAGTATAAAATGGATATGGAAGTAAATATGAAAATGTCTTCGGAAGGATTCAGCATGGATTATGGCATTGATATGAACTCTGAGGTGGATAAAGCAAATAAAGCAATGCATTCAACTGTAGCAATGAATATGTTTGGTGCCAATATTGAGACTGAGGTGTATATGAAGGATGGATATTCCTACACTAAAAGTGCAATGGCTGAAGGATGGCAAATAGAAGAATTGGATGCAGCTGAATTTGAAAAAATGTTTTCGACTAATAGCGAAGTAAGTAGTATGCAAGCTTCAGATGTAGTCTGTGCTGGATTGGTGGTAGCTGAAAGTGAAAATCCTGATGAAATAGTTTTAAAAGGAAATGTAATGTTAGCAGATTTCATGACTAGCTTTAATGAGGGTTTATTATCAACAGGAACTGATGCCATTGCAGAGTTGGACATGAATAAGTTTTATATTGAAGTAGTTTATGACAAGAGCACTTATCTGACTAAATCTACAGCTTTAAGTATGTCCGGTAAGATAGAAGAAGAGACTGGTGTAGGGCAATTTGATGTAGAAGTAAGTGCTGATATTTTAGATTATAATGGTGATTTTGTAGTTGAGTTACCACAGGATGCAATTATAAGCGGAACTGAAACAACAAGATAAGTCTGTATTTAATAACGGTTAATGCATGACTGACCAATCAGGTTGGTAAGCATTAACCGTTTTTGCGTTTCCAAAGAAAATGTAGTGCCTCGTAACAGAATTGATTTTGAGCATGTGAGTGTATATTAAAATTTTCTTATAGGTCGAATAAATATAGAAATTAGAAATTAATAAGAGTAAATTTAATGATAAAATGTACATTAGGGTATGAATGATAGGAAATCTTCAGACCCTTACTTAATGCTCAAAAAATCTTTATAAAAGTTCTTAAAGGCTAGTCAGTATTTAATGATTTTATTAGGTTTTGGGAAATAATTTGTTAAATAATCTGCGTAATTAAAAATATTTTTTTGTTTTGACAAAATATAAATCAAATTTATATTGCAGTTTAGGCAAAAAATAGAGATAATATAGTAAAGATATTCCTTTTATTTGTATTTTGTTAATGTGGAAATTAGTTTATGTTATATAATGTATTATATAAGAAGTCTATGCGAGGTCATATAATAAATTGCGGTTTAATTATTTTTTTTCATTAGCCGGTTTAAGGGGGGTGCTCTATGCAAGAATATTCCTCGTTTAATAATACACAGCAGGATTTTACAATTCACGATCCCCTTACAGGGGCTTATTCTCGTGCACTTCTTAATGAACAATTTCCTGACGAAGTGGAGAGATGTTCCCGTTATGGTATACCACTATCATTATGTTTAATCGACATAGACTATTTTAAGAGCATAAATGATGCGTATGGACACATTCGTGGGGATCAGGTTTTGCAATCTTTTGTTAAGCGTTTAAATTCTCTTATGAGAAAGTCCGATATTTTGTTCAGATATGGTGGAGATGAATTCGTATTATTGATGATGAATACCTATAAAAAGCAAGCACTATCTCTTACCAACCGATTATTGGATAAAGTCAGGATGGTTCCTTTTTCAGGTGAGCCTCCTTTGAATATTTCATTAAGCATAGGAGTAGCAAGCTATCCTGATGATGCTTCAAATGCCGAGGAGATATTTGATATTGCAGACCGCAGATGTTATGAGGCCAAGCGTCGTGGGCGCGGACAGGTTGTCGGAGAGACTTACATATTTCAAAATGACATTGTATTTAATAAATTATCTCGATTGATCGAAAGAGATGAGGAATTTTCGAAAATTAATTGTTTTTTAGAGCTGTTATCAACTGAAGGAAGAGGTGTTTTAAGCATTATAGGACCTCAAGGTTCTGGACGTACTTGTTTTCTTTCTAAAGTTGAGTCGGCTGCAAAAATGAATAATTTTGAAGTTTTATTTTTGGAAGCCCGGTATGAGTTGAAGTCAAAGGCTTATGGTCTTTTGCTTGAAGCTGGAAATAAGGAATTCGATTTTAACAAATTCAGTACAGAGGAACTGGAAGATTTCCTGGTTAAACTGGTACAAAAAAATAAAAAGTCTGGATTTGTCATAGTTCTTGATAACATGGCTTTTGTAGATCACGCCACTTTGAATTTGTTAAGGAAATATATTATGGGAACAAAGCTTTCCTGTTTTGGTCTTGTCTATTCCTCAGAACCGGATACAACAAGAAATTTTGACTATTTGAAGGTGCCACTATCTGATACTGTTTATTTGAAACCATTTTCTCCTAAGGGAGTAAATATATTTGTAAGAAGTGTTTTGTCATGGGACCCCGAACCTTCTTTTTTAGACTGGCTGTATACCCAGACAATGGGATATCCCAAACAATTGAGTGAAAGCCTCTCATACTTAATTGAGAAAGGTATAGTAAAGAAAAATAGTGATCACGAATGGTTGATTGAACCTAACTACATGACTATTTCGCTGCATAAGCAGATCGGTAGGTTTGGCAAAATGCCCCAGAACAATTTGCCGTCTTTTCTGACAGAGTTTATTGGAAGAGAAACAGAAATGAGTCAGGTTAGCACGCTTTTGGATAAATACAGGTTGGTAACTCTTGTTGGACCAGGAGGGATAGGAAAAACACGATTAGCTTTGCAAGTGGCATCTATGAGACTTAATGACTTTGAAGATGGAGTGTTTTTTGTGTCACTGGCATCAGTTACGAAGCCAGATATGGTAGTTTCTTCTATTGCAAAGGTAATGGATATAGTTGAAACTTCTGGGCAATCAATTTTAGATTCAATGAAAAGTGCACTTAAAGATAAGCATAGATTGATAATTATAGACAATTTTGAGCAGGTTATTGCTGCGGCACCTATGCTTGCAGAGCTTCTTGCATCAGCCCGATTGATAACAATGCTTGTCACAAGCCGTGAAGCAATACATATTTCAGGTGAACATATTTTTAATGTACCACCACTGGAAGTCCCTGAATTAGAACAGAGAGAGTGTGTAGAAAGAATGATGCAACAGGCAGCAATTGCGTTGTTTGTCTCACGTGCGCAAGCTGTTCAAAACAGTTTTGTACTTACGAAAGATAATATCCATCAGGTTGCGGAATTATGCGAACGCCTGGATGGAATACCGCTTGCAATAGAACTGGCAGCGTCAAATGTGGGACGGATTTCTCTTATGGAAATGTTGGAGCAAAGCAGAAACCGTTTGAATTGGTTAAATAATGGACCTAGAGATATGCCTTCAAGGCATCAGACTTTGAGGAGCACTATTGAATGGGGATATAGCTTACTTAATGAGGATGAGCAAAAGCTGTTTACAGGGTTAGGAGTATTTTTTGGAAGCTTTACAAAGGATGCGGTAGAGAAAATTATGGCCGGTATAATTGAGCTTGAAATAAGTACTTCTGAGTGCCTTATATCTCTTTTGGATAAGAGCCTGATAAGAAATATTTCTGGCAATTCAAAAGATGAGATATGTTTTGAAATGCTTGAAACCATTCATGAGTTTGCAGTTGAGTGTTTGTTGGAAAGCGGCTTTATGGGTGTATTAGAGGAAAAACATGCTTGTTATTATTTGTCTTTGGTTGAGGATGTAGTCAGGAATTTAAATGGACCGGAACAATATATGTACCTTAACAGGCTTGAACATTCTTATTCAAATGTTTTGTCTGCTATTGAATGGGCGAAGAGAAAGAATAATGTAGAGCTTGAAGTAGAACTGGCTGTTGCACTTGGTGCGTATTGGGAGCTTAGAGGACGTTGGAGTGAAGGTAGACTGATACTTAATAATATTGTTAACAGATATGAAGGAAGTTTAAAGTCAAAGAAATTTGCCATGATATATCATTGGCTTGGCAGGTTGGCTCAGTTGGAAGGTGAATGTAACAACGCTATTGGCATACTAAATACAGGGCTGGAACTTAGCAGGCTGAATCAGGACTATGTAGCAGAAGCTGCAATTTTACATAAACTTGGATGGGTATATTACGTATTCGGCGATCACAACAAAACTGAAGAAGTGTGGAATAGAAGTCTGGAATTATTCAGGCAAATGGACAATAAGCCAGGTGTAGTGCTTGTATTACAGGAGCTTTGTTACAAAAAGTACTATGATGGTGATTTCAAACTTGTAGAAGAGTATTCAAATGAAAGTTTGAAGATTAGTAAGCAGTTGGGAGACCGGAGAGGTATAGCGACAGCCCTAAACAGACTAGGACGTTTAGCTAGGGGAAAGGGCGATTATGAACAAGCAGAAAAGTTATTCAAGGAGCATCTTTTAGCATGCGAGGAACTCAAGGATAAAATCGGGAAGGTCGGCACCCTTATTTGCCTGGCAGAACTGGCACGTTCTGAACGTAAGCTCAGTTTGGCAACTGAATACTATAAAGAGTGCTTGAAGCTAAGTCAGGAGATAGGATATAAAAGTGTTGTCGCAAATGTAATGAAGGACCTGGGTGAGATAGCAAGATATCAGGGTGAATTTAGGTTGGCAAGTGAGCTTTATAATGAAGGTCTCTCCATATCACTGAAAGTAAATGATAATTCAGAAACAATGTGGTTTTACAGAAACATGGCTGAATTGGAAATGTATCAGGGAAATAATGATAAAGCCAGGCATTTTTATAGAAAAAGTTTAGAGGTTTTTCGTAAGCATAATCAACGCAATGCTGTGTACGTAATGCTTACGCTAGAAGGTATAGCAGGGTTGGCAGCATTGGACGGGAAACTGGTTAAGGCTGCGAAGCTTTTTGGTGTTACCGATAAATTATTTGAATCAAATGGTAAACTAATTTCAAAAGATGATGCTGATGATTATAAAAGACGCTTCGTAGAGGTACAAGCTAAGTTGGATATTGAAGCGTTTAATTCGGCATGGAATGAAGGACGTTCTATGTCTGTGGAAACTGCTTTAGACTTTGCTGTGCAGGATCTTCCTAGCGATAACTAAGGAATGCATTAGAAGGCTAAATAAAATGGGATGGTCTAAAAGGAACCGATCCCAATAATAAATGGTTTTATATGTTATACTCTTAGCTTTATAATAATGTATATCGGATAAAAAGTGGTTACAGAATAGTTAAAAATTATTAAATATTATCATTTTCTTATTATGTCAATTTGTTCTATGCGCTTTTTAAGTTGATTTTCATTAATTTCATTATACTATTTTTAAAAATTTGTTTATAAATCTGATTAATAATTCTCAGAATTTTCCGATATAAAATGAAAGGGAAAGCTTCGGAAAAGAGGAGGAGTTTATTATGGAAAATGCCATTAAGGACAGGTTTATATTCACTTATGAAAGTGGTGTATCCGGTAGCTTTTTGGTTGCAAGTACATCAAAAAATGAAGCTATTATAGAATTTCAGGTTAACATGTTGTCAAAAAATCCAAATAAGTATATTTTACCTCTTGATGTAAGACGTAACAATGACAGTATTAACATATATTATAATATAACTTCAAAACTTTCGCTTTTACAGTATTTAAAACGAAGCAAACTCAGCAAAAATGAGTTTATAGATATTTTTTCTGGTATTGTAAAGACACTTCTCACTTCAAAGGGGTTTCTGCTCTCTGACAAATCATTTGTATTAGATGAAGAATATATTTTTATCTGTCCCGATTCAATGCGTATTTCTCTTGTATATTTACCCTTTAAATTTGATGTTGACATAACCAGAGCTTTAAAGGATTTTGCTATGAATTTTGTTGTATATAATGCAAATATTGATGAAGAAGATAGCGATGTATTTTTACAGCAGTTCATAAGTTTTCTAAAGAAAGATACATTTAATATATTGGATTTTGATAAATTTCTAAAGACACTGAAAAGGAATGCTGAACCAAAACAGGAAGTGGAATTACTCAAGCAGGAGATTGGCACTAAAGAGGGTCAAAATCAATTGCAAAATGAGAAACCAGTTATAAAGGTAAAGGGTTTGGAGAAGGAAAAATTCAAGGTAGAGATACCTAAACCTAAGACAGTAAAAGATAAAAATCCTAAGCCAATCCAAGTTGCCCATAAGGATGTGCCGGGTGACATTAAGAAAAAAACTGAAATTACCCAGAGGCCTATAAGTATTTTGAAAGGTTTAAGCCTCAAACCTAATATGATTATTGGGTGTGTGCTACAGTCGGTAATAGCAATAATCATTTTATGGCTGCTATTGTCCGGTATGCTCGATAGACTTGGTAATGACAAGCTTTCTACTCTTTTTGGACTGTTGTTGATAGGTGGGGCAGCAAGTTACTTTGTTTGGAAGAAAATTTTAAGCATGAAAACTGTAGAAATCAAATCAGTAAGTAGTGAAAAGGCACCCCGTCAGATAGAAAAACCGGTAAGGCCGCCAAAGCCTATAAATACTTCACAAGCTCAAGAAACAGATAACACAGTATCGCGGCAAATTGGAGAGGTTGCTGCATACGATATGAAAAAAGTAATAAAGGGGCAATCTTCTTTAAGAGCTGCACATATTGATTCAGTGATAGAGGAGAATTGTGAGGTTCCAAAAGTAGAAAAGCAAGATTCAAAGAATATTAATGTAAATGAGACTGTTTTTTTGGGTTCTGTCACCAAAAAACCACAACTACGGATTTCTAAGGACGGTATTATAGAAGAAATTGATATTAACAAGCCCAGTTTTATAATAGGAAGATTGGAAGGACACGTGGACTATGTGTACTTTAATAATGCTATTGGAAAAGTTCATGCAGAAATCCTTACTCGTGCGGGATGCTACTATTTAAAGGATTTGAATTCCAAAAACGGAACGTATATAAATGGAAAAAGAATAGAAAGCAACAAAGAATACGAGTTAAAAAACAATGACAGGATTACCTTGGCAAATAGTGAATTTTTGTTTGTCATAGGGTGATTCCAATAAAAACTGGTGAATTGGTGTTTCAAAAAAACTGATTTACATTTTTTGCGTTGCATAATAATGTTCCTATGTTTGAAGTTTTATCGCGTTAAAGATTGTTCATAAAGTATATAATCCTTGAAATTTGTGTGTCATATGGGTGGTGGGTCAAATAGCAATTAAATATATTGAGGCTTCTATTCTTTTACTTACAGCACTTATAAGTGATATAAAATTTTATAAAATAAAAAATAAGATTACGATGATTTTTGTGTCAGCAGGCTTGCTTACAGGTTTTGGTTTCCAGAGAAGTAAAGGTGTACTAAATTCCTTTCTAGGAATTGTTGTTCCATTTATATTACTATTTGCTCTATATGCCATAAGGATGCTTGGAGCAGGGGATATAAAACTTTTTTGTGCTTTAGGTGCAATTTTCGGAGGAAAATGTATTATTGATATTATGGCATATTCCTTTATAGCAGGTGGAATAATATCACTTGTCTTAATGGTTACAAGAAGAAATGCCAAGAATAGATTTATGCACTTTTGCAACTATTTCAAGATGATATTTCTACTTCAAAGTTTCAGACCCTATACTGAGTTTGAAGAAAAGACTGATAAAGGAAAAGTCCGTTTTGCATATGCGGTATTTATCGGAACTTTTTTTTTCATTTTCAATAACTTATTTAGGGTAGGAATTTATAGAGATCCAATTTTATTAATTCCTATACTGGGGAGCTGTTCTTTGCAATTTTACAAGATAGATATATTGAAATATTTCCATGCTTAAAGTAAAATAAAAATAACTATGGGTTAAAAGGATGAATTTATTATGGGAAAAAGTCCTGGCTATGACACAATACTTGCACAAATTGGATGCAAAGATACAAGATCGAGAAGGGTTATTATTGAAGTTCTTGAAAAATCAGATGTGCCGCTGTCGGCTGAAGAGATTTTTCTTCAGGTCAAAGATTCCGGAGCCTCAACTAATCTATCCACTGTTTATAGGACTCTTGATCTTATGGAAAACAAAGGACTTTTAGACAAGTGTCTTTTAAGTGACGGAAGAGCTAGATACCAGCTTATTTTAGAAGGTCATAAGCATCATATAACCTGTACAAATTGTCACAAATCTGTTCCTATAAATATTTGTCCACTTGAAAATCTTGAAAAGGATGTAGGAAAGAAAACTGACTTTAACATAACAGGCCACAGGTTGGAATTGTACGGTTTGTGTCCGAAATGCAGAAAAAAAGATTAATAAGGGTAACTACATATATTTTAATAAATTATTAGCACTCATCAATGATGAGTGCTAAAATTATCTTGACAAGCTTTTACAAACGAATGTAATATATTTATTAGGGAAGTAATTATTTATTAATTCCCAGGATAAAAACTAATTTGGACAGGAGGGTGCTTTAATGAATCACCAAAGTGGAACAATATCCATAAATACAGAAAATATTTTTCCGATTATAAAGAAATGGCTTTACTCTGAAAAAGACATTTTTGTCCGTGAATTGGTTTCAAACGGAAGTGATGCCATAAGCAAGCTGAAAAAACTTTCAGCTATTGGAGAAGCGAGTATCAATAGTGATGAGAAGTATTATATTAAAGTCATCGTAGATGGTGAGAAAAAGACCATACAGATAATAGACAACGGATTAGGGATGACCGAAGATGAGGTAAACAAATATATTAACCAGATCGCTTTTTCCGGAGCAAAGGATTTTGTTGAAAAATACAAAGATAAAGCTGATGACAGCCAGATCATAGGACACTTCGGTTTAGGTTTTTATTCGGCATTTATGGTTTCCGATAAGGTGCAGATTGACACTCTTTCTTATCAGGATGGGGCTCAGGCGGTAAGATGGGTAAGTGATGGCGGTACTGAGTTTGAAATGGATAAATCAGAAAGAACAGAGAGAGGAACTACTGTAACTTTATATATTTCGGAAGACAGCAAGGAATTTCTTGAAAGCTACAAAGTCAGGGAGATACTAGTCAAATATTTTTCGTTTTTACCTTATGAGTTATATTTTGAGAATGCAAATGAGAAAAAGGATAAAAATGAAAAGGCCGATGTAATAGCCGATGAAAAGGACGAAGGGCAAAAACCGGAAGAGCCAAAGCCTATAAATGATACAAATCCTTTATGGCTTAAAAATCCTAAGGATTGTACTGATGAAGAATACAAGGATTTTTACAGGAAAGTATTTTTCGACTTTAATGAGCCTTTATTCTGGATACACTTGAATATGGATTTCCCCTTCAACCTTAAGGGAATTTTGTATTTCCCTAAATTAAAGCATGAGTTTGATACTATGGAAGGGCAGATAAAACTATTCTACAATCAGGTATTTGTAGCAGATAACATTAAAGAAGTAATTCCTGAGTTTTTGATGTTGCTAAAAGGGGCTATTGATTGTCCTGATCTTCCGCTTAATGTATCTAGAAGCTTTTTGCAGAACGACGGGTATGTTAATAAAATTTCAACACACATAACCAAAAAGGTTGCCGATAAGCTGACCTCACTTTTTGAAAAAGAACGTGAAACCTTTAATAAATACTGGGATGATATAAATCCGTTTGTTAAGTTTGGATGTATTAAAGAGAAAAAATTCTTTGAAAAAGTAAAGGATATTGTAATTTTTAAGACTACGAAAGGTGAATATGTCACTTTAAAGGAATACTTGGAGCACAACAAGGAAAAGCATGAAAACAAGGTGTTTTATGTTACGGATGAAAGGCAGCAGGCTCAATATATAAAGCTATTCAAAGAACAAGAGATGGAAGCCGTCATTCTCTCAACCTTGATAGACAGCCACTTTATCCAGTACATGGAGATGGAAGAAAAGGATGTAAAATTCCTTCGTATAGATTCAGACATAAGTGATAGTCTGAAGAATCCGGAGGATAGTAAAGATGATGAGACTGTGAAAGAATTATCTGAAAGCCTTGAAAAGATATTCAAAGGAAGTATGAATAATGAGAATCTGAAGGTTCAGGTTGAAGCATTAAAGTCGGAATCGGTTCCTGCAATGATACTTTTGTCGGAGCAGTCAAGAAGAATGCAGGAAATGGCTAGAAACTATGGAGGCTTAAATTTTGGCGGGATGTACGGTAATGATGAGACGCTTGTATTAAACCGTAACAATAGTTTGATCCGTTCATTGATAAGCCTTAAAGAGAAGGAAGAGAGAAAGGAAGATGTACAACTTATCTGTGAACATGTTTATGACCTTGCACTGATGAGCCATAAGCATCTTGAGCCTGATGCGATGACAAAGTTTATTGAGAGAAGCAATACTATACTTTCAAGGCTTGCAGCAGAGGATGCAAAGTGAGAATTGAGAAAAGGTGCACTGTGTTAGAAGATGTAAAAAATAGTCATAGATAGTAACCTGTGTAGTGAAGAATTTAACGAATAAATGTCTTAATAACAATAAAAGAACCTTAAATAAGGTTCTTTTATTGTTATTGGTGAAATTCATATTATACTTGTATAACCATTTTTACGATTTATATAGAGTAGCAACTTATATTTTAGTCATACCTTAAATAGTTCTAAGGCAGATTAAGAATCTTTTTGGCGTATCTCAACTCTACGGATTTTTCCGCTGATAGTTTTTGGGAGTTCTTCTACAAATTCTATAATTCTTGGATATTTGTAAGGAGCAGTTACTTTCTTTACATGATCCTGAAGTTCCTTTACAAGCTCATCACTTGCAGTGTATTTTTTTGTTAATACTACTGTTGCTTTGACAATCTGTCCCCTGACAGGGTCAGGAACTGCAGTTATGGCACATTCTAGTACTGCCGGGTGTTCTACTAAGGCACTTTCTACTTCGAAAGGTCCGATTCTGTAACCTGAGCTTTTTATTACATCATCCGATCTACCCACAAACCAGTAATAGCCGTCCTCATCTTTCCAAGCCATGTCTCCTGTATAATATATATCATCATGCCATACCTTTTTGGTTAGTGCCTCATCTCTGTAGTACCCCTGAAACATGCCAACCGGTATGCTTTTATCTGTTCTTATAATTATCTGGCCTTCCTCACCAACCTCGCAGGATTTTCCGTTTTCATCAATTATGTCAACATCATATCCTGGAGTTGGTTTGCCCATTGAACCCGGTTTTGGATCCATCCATGGAAAAGTACCTAATACAACAGTCAATTCAGTTTGTCCATAACCTTCCATTAGTTTTAAACCTGTCAGGTTAAGGAATTGATTATAAACTTCGGGATTTAAAGGCTCTCCTGCGATAGCACAATACTTAAGTTTGCTCAAATCATATTGTGTGAGGTCTTCCTTTATAAAGAACCTGTATATTGTTGGAGGAGCACAGAATGATGTTACGCCATGCTTGCATATAACGCTTAAGAGCTCTTTAGGAACAAATTTGTCATAGTCATATACGAAGACAGCAGATCCTGCCATCCATTGACCGTAAATCTTGCCCCATACTGCTTTGGCCCAGCCTGTGTCAGCTACAGTAAGATGTAAACCGCCTTCTTGTACATTTTGCCAATACTTGGCCGTAGGAATGTGACCTAGTGGGTATGTGAAATTGTGTCTTACCATTTTTGGCATACCAGTGGTTCCTGAAGTAAAATACAGAAGCATAATATCATCGTTAGTTGAAGCATTATCACCGGTAGGTCTTGCAAATTCTGAGGAAGCTTCTTCTACTTCTTTAGTAAAATCATACCAACCTTCTTTGGTCCCTCCTACCAGTGCTAGCGATTTGAGTGTAGGGGATTTAGCCATAGAATCTTCTATATGTCTTATAACCTCATCTTCTGCAACTGAGACAATCATTTTTATATCTGCCGCATTAGCTCTGTAAGCTATATCCTTTGAAGTCAGAAGGTGAGTTGCAGGAATACATATTGCACCTAACTTATGGAGTGCAAGAATTGCAAACCAAAACTCATAACGCCTTTTCAGGATAAGCATTACCGGGTCGCCTTTTCCAATACCCGCTTTTGCAAAAAAGTTGGCAGTCTTATCACTATAGTGCTTTAACTGCCCAAAAGTGAAAGTTGCTTCAGCACCTTTTTCATCACACCAAACTATAGCAACTTTGTCCGGGGTTTTTCCTGCAATTTCGTCTACAACATCATAGGCAAAATTAAAGTTGTCCGGAACGGTTATTTTATAATTTGCAAGATAATCTTCATAAGAATTAAAATCTACCTTTGAAATATATTTTTCCAGCATTTAAAACTGACCTCCATTATAAAATTATTGCTAAAAATTTAGCGGGTTTTTCATTCATAGCTTTCATACCATGATTCACTCCAGAATCAAAGAACAATGAGTCTCCCTCGTTCAGAACAACCTCATGACCATTAATTATTACTTTTAAGGTTCCTTCAATGACATAATTGAATTCTTGACCGGGATGAGAATTATAATGTACTTCAGGAGATGAGTCGGGTTCAACAGTGACCATAAATGGTTCAGCCTTTTTGTGCACAAAATTGTATGCAAGACTTTGGTACGTGTACTCTTTTCGTCTGTCAACACTTATACCCTTGTCCTTACGTACGACGGAATATGTATGAAGCTTTGGGGCTTCCCCGGTAAGGATTGCAGCAAGCTCGACGTTGAATTTGTTTGCAATTCCATAAAGGAAACTCACAGGTATATCAATATTTCCACTTTCATATTCTAGATAAGTTTCAATAGATATATTAAGATCTTTAGCTAAGGTTTCGGGTGAGACATCGGAAATTTCGCGAAGTTCCTTAATTCTCCTGCTGATTTGCTTGATTTGCTCTGACATAAAACCATCCTTTCGTATTTTATTAAGATTGCAGCTTACGCTGCGGCATATAATTCCTATAAAAAAGTTTGTTTTTCAAACTTTGATATTCTTCATAAAAAGGCAGTCGACATACACTAAAAGCCTTATAGAATAGCTATAAGACAGTTGTATTTACTACGATGAACATAAACCTACAGTCTATATCATCGTAGCACAAATTGCTTTGAAATGTAAAGGAGGTATCCAATTAAAGCGTATTATCATTAATTATTTTAAGAGTATTAGGTAAGATTCGTTAACTCTAAAAAATCTTCAACTCAGGAATAACAAAGGGGGCAGTTTTTGCTGTTATAACATGTTATTCCAAGGGCTGAAACTGGGGCTGTATAAGTAAATTGATAAACTCAGTTGAGGTTCTAGAAATAGGAACATTTTTCGTTGTTATAATCCCAAGTTTTCTTAAGGCAAGCTTTTCCTTGAGTTCTACCTTGAACAGTTCCTTTTTATCTATAAAACTGCTTGCACTTTCTTTTAGAACATGGGCAATTCCAAGCCCGATCTTTGCAAATTCGAGGAGAAGATCAATACTTTCAAGTTCAATCTCAGGAATCAGATTTAAGCCTTTCTTTTGAATGAAAAAGTCTATATTTCGGCGGGTTGCACTGTTCCTGTCAAGCATCAGAAGAGGATAATCCGATAACTCTTTTAGTGAAACTTTTTTGTCTTTAAGTTCAATAAACTTATCTGATGCAACAAAAATATCCTCTACTGACTGGAAATTTTCAACTACAAAGCCTTTTTCGTGAACAGGAAGGGTTACTATACCAAAGTCAATTTTGCCTTCCTTCAATATATTATGAATTTGATGAGAGGTTCTGTTTATAACCTGGATTTTAACTTTTGGATGTTTATTGATAAATTTACCAATTGTATCAATAAGGTAATATTTGCATATGGTATCGCTTACTCCGATTCTTATTTCGCCGTTTTCTAAGTTTTGAGATTCAAGGAGCTTGTTTTCGCCGGTTTTAATAAAGTTATAAGCTTGTTCAATGTGTTTATAAAGCAGCTTACCTTCTGCGGTTAATTTGATTTCACGGGTCTTTCTGAAGAAAAGTTGGGAACCTGTTTTGTCTTCAAGGTTTTTAATGGCCTGACTGATTGCAGATTGAGATACATGTAGCTTTGTGGCGGCATCAGAAAAACTGTTGTTTTTTGCAACATGATAGAATGTTTTGTATAATTCAAAGTTTATATCCATTAGTACCTCTTATACTAAGTATTAAAATTATTAATTTTACTTATTTATTATATCATATTATAATTTATTATGTAAGAGATTCGGGTAATATGGATAACGAGCACAAATATTGTATATTGATTGAGTTCGATAAGAGTGAAACAGTAGTGTAAAATATATATTGTTATTAATTCAGAAGAGAGTAGGAGAGTGTGAAATTATGGTTAATAATGTAAGAAGAGTTTTTGTAGAAAAGAAAAAGGGTTTTGACGTTGAAGCTAGCAGCTTGTACCGTGACTTGAAATATAACCTTGGTATTGGTGGATTAAATAATGTAAGGATCATAAACAGGTATGATGTTGAAGGTGTGTCTGATGAGGAGTTTGAAAGTTCAAAAACGACAATATTTTCCGAACCGCCCGTTGATAATGTTTTTGATGAAAATATTGAAATCGGAAATGGAAGCAGGATAATTGCTGTTGAGTATTTGCCGGGTCAATATGACCAGAGGGCAGACTCCGCTTCCCAGTGTGTCCAGATACTTACCCATGGTGAGAGGCCAAATACAAAGGTTGCCAAAATTGTTGTTCTTGACGGAGTTGTATCAGATGTTGAATATGAAAAGGCAAAGAGTTATCTGATAAATCCTGTTGAAAGTCATGAGGCATCTATGGAGAAGCCGTGTTCTCTTGATGTTGAAGTTAATGTACCTGAGGATGTAAAGGTTTTGAACGGATTTATAGACAAAAGTTTTGATGAGCTTAAGAGTTTTATGGACGAAATGGGATTGGCTATGTCTTTAGAGGATCTTGAATTTTGTCAGAAGTATTTTAGGGATACCGAAAAGAGGGATCCGACCTATACTGAAATAAGAGTTATCGATACTTACTGGTCAGATCACTGTCGTCATACAACCTTTCTTACAAACATTCAGAGTGTAGACATCGAGAAGGGCGTATTCAGTGAACCTATAAAGAAGGCTTATGAGAGCTATATTGAAGCAAGAAAATATGTATATGCAGACAGACAAAAGGATGTTTGCCTGATGGATATTGCGACAATTGCCATGAAAGAGCTTAAGAAAAAGGGGAAATTGGAAGACCTTGACGAGTCTGATGAGATAAATGCTTGCAGTATTGTGGTTAATGTTGATGTGAACGGGAATAACGAAGAGTGGCTGGTAATGTTCAAAAATGAGACACATAACCATCCTACGGAAATTGAGCCTTTCGGTGGAGCTGCTACATGTCTTGGTGGTGCTATAAGAGATCCGCTATCAGGAAGGTCTTACGTTTATCAGGCTATGCGTGTTACCGGAAGTGGTGATCCGAGAACCAGCATCAAGGACACAATTCCGGGCAAACTACCGCAGAGAAAGATAACAACCGGTGCTGCTGCAGGGTATAGTTCCTATGGAAACCAGATTGGTCTTGCCACAGGGCAGGTAGCAGAAATTTATGATGAAGACTATGTTACAAAGAGAATGGAAATTGGTGCGGTTATTGGTGCAGCACCAAAGAAAAATGTTATAAGGGAAACTCCTGCGGCCGGTGATATAATCATTCTTTTGGGCGGTAGGACAGGCCGTGACGGCTGTGGAGGAGCGACGGGATCTTCAAAGGAGCATACTGAAGATTCACTGCTCACATGTGGCGCTGAAGTCCAAAAGGGTAATCCACCTACAGAAAGAAAAATTCAGAGACTCTTTAGAAGGCCTGAAGTGAGCACAATGATAAAAAGATGCAACGACTTTGGAGCAGGTGGGGTTTCTGTAGCTATAGGGGAGCTGGCCGATGGTCTTAAAATTAATCTGGATTTAGTACCTAAAAAGTATGAAGGCCTAGATGGAACAGAACTGGCTATTTCAGAGTCCCAGGAGCGAATGGCTGTTGTTGTTAAAAAAGAGGATGTGGATAGATTTATTGAAGCTGCAAGAGAAGAGAATCTCGAAGCTACAACAGTTGCAGAGGTTACCGCCGAAGCAAGATTATCCATGGTATGGAGAGGTAAGACCGTAGTTAGCTTAAGCAGAGAGTTTTTAAATACCAACGGAGTTAAACAGAATTCCAATGTTATTATAACTGCACCATCAGGAGATAATACCTACTTCAAAACATTTAATGGGATAGCAGAAAAGGATTTAGAGAAAAAATGGGTAGATACTTTAAAAAACCTTAATGTGTGCAGCCAAAAAGGCTTGATTGAAAGGTTTGATGCTTCTATTGGAGCAGGATCTGTTCTGATGCCTTTTGGCGGAAAGCACCAACTAAGTCCTGCAGAGGGGATGGCTGCAAAAATTCCGGTATTGAATGGAGATACAACTACCGGCACATTGATGGCATATGGATATAATCCATTAATAGCTAAATGGAGTCCTTTCCATGGAGCTGTGTTTGCAATTGTTGAATCAGTGGCAAAGATAGTTGCTATGGGTGGTAATTATAAGACTGTTAGACTTACGTTACAGGAGTATTTTGAAAAACTGGGTAAGGAACCAAAGCGTTGGGGTAAGCCGTTTAGTGCACTTTTAGGTGCCTACTATGCACAGATGAAACTGGGGATTCCTGCAATAGGCGGAAAAGACAGTATGTCGGGAACTTTTAAAGATATGAACGTACCTCCTACACTGGTATCATTTGCAGTAGATGTAGTAGATGTTAGAAATGTTGTTTCAACTGAGTTTAAGAATGTTGATAGTAATGTTGTACTTGTAGAACTAAAGAGAGATGAAGACCAACTGCCTGACTTTGAAAATCTTGATAAAAGCTATACAAAAATACATGAAATAATAAAGTCAGGAAAAGTATTAGCCGCACAGAGTGTGAGGTTTGGTGGACTTGTCGAAGCAATAAGCAAAATGAGCTTTGGAAATATGGTAGGCTTTATGTTTAAAGAAAATATGCCGATTGACAAGCTATTTGCCCCGGAGTATGGGTCAATAGTTCTTGAAATAGATAGGAAGGAAGATTTAGACAAGTTGTTTGATGGCATTGATTATGAAGTATTAGGTACTACACAAAAGAATGAAACTATTGATGTTAACGGCATAAGCATAAAGCTACAGAGTTTAATTGAAAGCTGGGAAGAGCCGCTCGAAAAGATTTTCCCAACCAGAACAGATTCTATTGAGGATAAGCCGAAGCGGTTTGCATATGAAATAAGAAATACATCAAAGCCTAAAGTTTCATATGCAAAGCCGAGAATATTCATTCCTGTATTCCCAGGCACAAATTGCGAATATGATACTGCAAAAGCCTTTGAAAGAGCAGGTGGTCAGGCGGAAACCTTTGTTATCAGAAATCTGTCGTCTTCTGAGATTGATAAATCAGTGGATTTAATGGCCAAGATGATTGACAATTCGCAGATTATAATGCTTCCTGGAGGCTTCAGCGGTGGAGATGAACCCGATGGTTCAGGTAAGTTTATTGCAACTGCCTTCAGGAATCCAAAGGTGAAGGATGCGGTAATGAGATTGTTGAAGGAAAGGGATGGCTTAATGTTGGGTATATGTAACGGATTCCAGGCACTTATAAAGCTTGGGTTGGTTCCTTATGGTGAAATTAGGGATCTTACCCATGAAAGTCCTACATTGACCTTTAACACCATCGGTCGTCACGTATCCTGTATGGTGAACACAAGGGTATCATCTACACTTTCCCCATGGTTTAATAACCTTAAAGTCGGTGATATTCATTCTATAGCAGTATCACATGGGGAAGGAAGGTTTGTAGCAAGTGAAGAGGTGTTGAAAACTCTTGAAAGGAATGGTCAGATAGCTACCCAGTATGTTGATCTTGACGGTAATGCAAGCTATGACATAAGATATAATCCAAATGGATCTTTTGAAGCTATAGAAGGGATAACAAGTATTGACGGAAGAGTGCTTGGAAAGATGGGACATTCGGAGAGAATTGGAACAAATGTTATCAAAAATGTTCCTGGAGAGAAGGATCAGAAGCTGTTTGAGGCAGGTGTAAATTACTTTAAGGCATGACTATAAAAGCTTAAGGAATCGCAGAAGTTATATTTACAGCATTTCTATGCATAAAGGTGCGGTTCTTACGGTTATTATATATCGTAAGAATCGTATTTTTTTTAGTGTATTTAAACATTTTGTTTTAAAATTATGAATCATTGGGTATATTTATACTGAATAATTTTTAGGAGGGTTTATTATGATCAGTGAAAAGATTCAACAGATGCTAAACGACCAACTGCAAAAGGAATTTTATTCCTCTTATTTATACCTGTCTATGGATGCATACTTCAAATCCCTTGATTTGGACGGATTTGCAAATTTCTTTGATGTACAGGCCAAAGAAGAACGTGACCATGCGATGAAGATTTATAACTATATAAATGATGTTGGAGGAAAAATCGTATTAAAGCAGATTGACGCTCCAAAAGTTGATTTTGAATCTATTGAAGAGGTTTTTAGGCTATCTCTTGAGCATGAGCAGTTTATTACCAGATCTATTCATGAATTGGCTGATGCGGCACTTGCAGAAAAAGATCAGGCTACATACTCATTTCTTCAATGGTTTATAACGGAGCAAATTGAGGAAGAAGCAAATGCCGACAGGAATATAAAACGATTTAAGCTTGTAGGGAATGATGGAAGAGGAATATTGATGCTTGATGCTGAATTGGCACAGAGGGTTTATACCCCTATGATACCAGAGGGTGGACAAAATTGGTGAAATAGTGATAGTATGGAAACATAAGGACTAACGTTTTTTGTTTTATAATGACCTTAGGGATAACGAAAAAATAACATACCATTCTCATATTTTAAAACATTATTAAATCAAGTTTTTTCGTTATCCAGAGTAGGAATTTATATTTTAGTCGTACCTTAACAAAAAATCCTAGGGAGGAATAGCTAAATGAGCGAGTATAATATCATGGCAGTACTTATTAACCATCGTTCTAAAAAGGCACCAACAGTTCAAGAGGTTTTTACAAAGTATGGCTGCTCTATAAAGATGAGGCTAGGGCTTCATGAAGCCGGAGATGTATGCTCGGAGGAAGGGCTTGTATTGCTTCAACTTTCAGGTGATAAAAGTGAAATAAAGAAGCTCGAGGATGAGCTCAATGGTGTTGAAGGTGTAAAGGCTAAGACTTTGAGTATTTCAGGTGATTAAATCAAAAATTAACTTTTTTGTTAGAACATTTATAAAAGTGGGTGGAGAGCCAAATTTCCACCTGCTTTTTTAATTTTTCTTCACATTTATTAAACGACTGATACTAAAGTACTAAAGTGGGTGCATTTAATTTTCGTGAGCCATATTATGGAAAGGACATCAACAAGTTTAAGTGTTATTTGATTAACCAAGAAAATTCTCTTAAATCATAACCATTTACAAAAGTATAATGGCTAAATCTTGATAATATGGAGCTGGTTTAGAGCCAGTGCCTGTTGTTTTAGTGTCAAACGACTCCATGCGTGACCTTCGCAAAAAATCAGTAGGATGCCATTCGGCAGACAGATGAACGATATTTTGCTGCGCAAAAATCGTACCTCGGCTTGATAATTTTTCGCCGCGTCTATGGGACATCCTGTCCCGAGACGCTAAAAATGCCATCCTTGGCATTTTTGCTGAAAAATTATCAAGCTTTCGGCCACTGATTTTAATGCTCAGGTCAAGCATTACGTCATTTGACACTAAAACAGGGTATAAGCTTAATTTCGATCTTTCTTATGGGTATATTTAGTTTTCGTACACTGTATTATTCCAATTAGAAATTAGTAGCAGAAACACAGTTGAAAAATATATAAAGTAAAAAGAATAGAAGCTGGAACAGTTCAAAACAATGGGCTTATTCCAGTTTTTGTTTTGCACCTCTATGTAAATTAGAGTATAATTTTATATATATAAACAAATATAATAAATAATGTATAATAGGGGTTGCAGAAGATGAACAATAAAATAGATGTAAATTCAATTATGAAAGAACTTGAAGAAAAATTAAGAAACGGTCTGAAAGATAATAAATTAGATGCTACAGGTATTAGTCAATTGATTGGGGAACATCTGGAAAAAGCAAAAGAAAAGGTTTTACAAGATACAAGTGAAATGATAACAGAGGAAGTTAAACCCTCCGAAAACAAAATATGTAAGAATTGCGGAGGCAGTTTAAAAAAAACAAAAAGAAAAAGCAACCTTTAGCTATTTTAACGCCCTATGGTAAGCTTGTTTTTTTTCGCAATATGGACTATTGC
The DNA here is from genome assembly GCA_023398495.1 of Bacillota bacterium. Lineage (GTDB taxonomy): Bacteria > Bacillota > Clostridia > Acetivibrionales > Acetivibrionaceae > Acetivibrio. Next base: position 10,204 of record JAEWSG010000128.1, on the reverse strand, counting down.
AGTAAATGTGGAAAATTATTCGGGCATAATGATGATTTGTTCCAAATTAATGAAGAACATAGATTAACCAAAGATTCTCTTGAACTTATAACATATATAGGACAATTAATCCCCGGGTTTAAGAATGCTGAAGAAGCATTATTGAAATTAAGGGGAATAGAAATCAGTGCTACCCAAATCCAAATTTTATCTGAAGAAGTTGGTAAAGAATTGTTTGACATACAAATGGGAAAGTCTAATCTAGCATATTCCTGCCCTGAAGTAGCAGCTCCAGCAGTGCTTGAAAAAGATAAAGAAAATACAATTATGTATATATCCATGGATGGATCTGCAGTTAATACTCGTGTTGAGGATGAAGATGGGAGCACATGGAAGGAAATGAAACTTGGACTAACATTCCTAGATAAGGATGTAATCAAGCGAAAAAACGACAGTTCCATTATCACAAAGAAGGAATACGTTACTTACATGGGCAGTGTAGAAGAATTTAAGAAGGTGCTTTTTGATTCAGCCGCAAGAGCAGGATATGGCAGAGTGAAAAAGGTTGTGATAATTGGAGATGGTGCACACTGGATATGGAATATGTGCAAAGAGTTATTTCCTGATGCTGAATACATTCTAGATTTTTATCATATGACAGAAAACGTTTATAGCTACGCGAAAGAGTTGTTTTCAGGTAATGAAAAGAAGTATAAAAAATGGGCAGATACAATGATATACTATATAAAGACAGAACAACTCAAAAAGGCATTGAAAAAGGTTTCAAGAAGTACTATAAGTGTGGATAAGGCTAACAAAACAGTGAATCTTGAAGGTTATCTCAAAAACAACATAGATAAGATGCATTATCTTGAATATAAAAACAAAAATTACTACATTGGTAGCGGGATGATAGAAAGTGGTAACAAGACCGTTGTTCAAAAGCGTATGAAGCAGGCTGGTATGAGGTGGAGTACTGATGGAGCTCAGTATATGGCGGTATTAAGAGCTAAACATGAAAGTAATCGCTGGGAAGATGTTGAGAAAGTTATATTAAATAAGTCAGAAGTGGCCTAAATGTAAATATATGGTTCACGATTATTTTATACACCCTACTAAAGTATATATTGTTGTATTAACAAACAATATATGATAATATTATTTCCAACCTGCGAATACTAAATTGATAATTATGAACCGTAAATCTGATTAATATAATGTATTATCGCTCAAAAAAGGTGAAGTTATGTTATTTATATGGATTGCTCTTTTAACAGTTTCTCTTATAGTTTATATATCGGACACTAAATCCGAATCAAATAGATATGTAAGTCTGGCAATTCTTTTTCTGAGTTTTGGCTCGGCTGCAGACACTTTCAGAGCCTACGTAATACCTTTGATAGCTACTGAGCAACCTGCTTACTTGGGATTTTCACTGTTTTTTAATGGATTTTTGTATACGGTTTCAATATATTTTCCCTTTTATTTTATTCTATTGTACTCAATATCCTATTCGGAAATTGTAAAATTCAAGTATTCTTATCACAAGCTTTTATTAAAAGCTGTATTATTGATACCATCGGTGTCAATGTACATATTTGTACCTATTACTCCGCCTGTCCCAAAGTTTTCTACAAATTATATATATCTTTCGATATGGACAATACCATATATGCTTTGTACCCATGCTCTTCTAATCGCTGCTTTTATAAAAGAAAAACATCGGTTACTTAAAATAGAACGGCTTGTCAATATGCTTTTTATAATACCGATACAGATTATTCTCATTTGCTCAGAGATAATAATTCCCATTTTCAAGCTCATTGATAATGACTTTTTGCATGTTGGATTAGCTATTTGTTTAGTACTTTACTTTTCATTTTTTACAGTAAGAGTAAGTTTTTTTGGTGTCAGAATTATATTGCAAAAAAACAGAAGTATGTATGAAAAAAGGATGTTTGATTCTAGTTTATCTATATTTAACCATGCAGTAAAAAATGAAATTTCAAAAATATCGCTTTGTGCAACTTTCTTAAAGGAACATTCCTATCCTAAGGATAATACGACAGAAGAAACTGTTGATATAATTATAGATAGTTCCTATCACTTACTTAATATGATTAATAAAATGAATTATAATGCACAGATAATTGTTCCGGATAATGATTGCATTGACCTAAAAGAGCTTATAACTGATGTTGTTAACTCCAATAAACTGCTCCTTGAGGAAAAGCAAATTACATTGGAGTACAAAATACAAGAAAATTATCATATATTTTGTGACAAAGTGCATTTGTCAGAGCTTCTTAATAATATAATTACAAACGCTATTGAAGCTGTAAACAATAAGGGCAATATAATAGTTGAAACAAGTCTGAGTAAAAAATATCTTTCTATTTTGATAAAAGACGATGGTTATGGTATACTTGAAAGTGATATTAAGAAGGTTACAGAACCTTTCTTTTCTACAAAGAAAGGCAAGCAAAACTATGGACTAGGGCTTTATTACTGTAAGAAAGTGATTGAAAGTCATGGTGGGTTTCTGGAAATTAAAAGTCATAAAGATATTGGGACAGAAGTATATGTTTTTTTTCCGTCTAAAAAGGTTTATCATGGAGTTGACGTAAAGCAGGGGAGTGAAATTTGTGGATATAATCAGAATCGGAATTGTGGAAGATGATTTGCAATGGCAGAAGATTCTTTCTAATTTTCTGAATGCTCATGAAGATTTTCAGGTCATATGGGTAGCCTCTCAAAGAGATACTGCGGTTAGTCTTGCAAAAGAAACTAAAGACACCACTGATATAATATTAATGGATTTAAATCTGTCTAATAGTGAAAGAGAAGGAATTGATGCTATTTTAGATATTTGTAATCAAAATAATGTGAAAATAATAGTGTTGTCTTCCTATAGTGATGGTGAATCTATTAGGGATGCATTTACTGCAGGAGCAGTCAATTATATTCTGAAAGAAAATTTTAAAGATATTCCAAGTGCGATTCGTACTTCCATTTCAGGGAAGTCCCCTTTTGAAGAGGTCTTGAAGGAGTACAGTCACTTTAAGAAAGAGTCTTTGCTAAACAACCTTACCCAATCGGAGCGTGAGTTGTTTGATCTTATTGAAGATGGAAAAAGCCAGAATGAGATAGTAGAATTACTTCATAAAACGGAAAGCACAGTAAAGAGCCAGATAAACAGTATTTTAAAAAAACTTAAGGTGAAAAATAGTAAACATGCTGTAGAGAAAGTAAAAAGAAGAGGTCTTTAATAAAGTGGCTGTACAGGAATGAATAATTCTATACTATGAAGCATTCCTGTACAGCTTTAATTCATTTCGGGATTTTAATAAAGTAAGAATTTTATTTTCTATATACCGTACCCTTATAGGTTACTTCAACTTCCCAGTAATAGATGGGGCCAAACTGGCTTACCTGTTTATAAGTTATAACATAGTTGCTATTGTAGTACAATGTTCCTTTGAATTCACCATCATCATAATTTATGGTGCTACTTTTTATAGTTCTCAGAAAATTCATGTAGTTACTTGAAGTTCCGGCATTTTTGTAAACAACTTTACTTGTTGCCTCTTTAGACTGTTTTAAAGTCACTGTTCCGCTATACGTAAATTCCCAATCGTACAAAAAGCTTCCGGAACCTAACTCTCTCTGTCTTAAGAGTTTATACTGTCCAGTGAAATATAGAGTGCCTTGGCAATTGACATCATTATAATTCCAGTTGTATTTCCTTGCATCTTCAACAAATTTATTCAGCATGTTCTGAGCTTGTTGAGGTGTTCCGGCATATTGCCTGATTTGTGTTTTTGTAAGTGTTTTTGTCTCAGCTGCGAAAACATTGATATTGGTACAGGAAAAGACAGCTAAGAGCACCAGTAATAAGGACAGACTTCTAAATACTTTTACATTCATGAATACAACCCCCTAATTATATTTGTTTATTATCCCGAAACGAATTATATGGTTTATTGTATTGAAGCCTGAATGGAAATGGAATGGTCTATGTATTGATTATTAGCACACCAAGAATACATACAAATTGTACTATAGTTTCAATTGATTGTGCAGATTGAACTTTTATAGTACTTTAAATCAGTGTGGTTTTAATTATTATAAACGGAAAGGTATAAAATCGGTAGAAACTTTATGTTAAATACATACTGCACGGGTGTATATTTTTCTTCACATTTATTAAACGCACCCATACTGCACAGTAATGCTTTTTATTGTGCAAAAATATTGGTAGAATATTATTATGTATTACAGAAAATTTCAAGCAGAGGTGTTATATTTGAACAATAAAGAAGAGAGCCTGAAAACTGAAGATCAGCTTCTGAAAATTTACACATTACTTTTTGAAAAATATGGAGATCAGCACTGGTGGCCTGCCCAAACTCAGATTGAGGTGATTGTTGGTGCAGTATTAACGCAGTTTATATCATGGAGTAATGTTGTTAAGGCAATAGATAACATCAAGAGAAGAGATATGTTGGATGCGAGGAAACTCTATGAGTGTGACATTGAGTTAATCAAGGAAATGATAAGACCGACAGGCTTTTTCAACAGAAAAGCTGTTATTCTGAAGTCCGTGATGACCTTCCTTGTGGAAGAGTATGACGCAGACCTTGATAAGATGTTTCAAAACCCGCTTTATGCTTTAAGAGAGAAGCTCCTGAAAGTAAAAGGAATTGGTCCGGAGACCGCTGATTCAATATTGCTATATGCGGGGTATAAAAAGATATTTGTAGTAGATGCTTATACAATAAGAATATTTACACGGTTAGGTTTTCTTAAAGGTGATGAGAAATACCACGAGGTTCAAGGGTTTTTTATGAAACACTTGCCTGAGGATGTTGATTTGTATAACCAATTTCATGCCCTTATAGTGAAGTTAGGGAGTGACTGTTGCTTGAGCAAAAAGCCTAGATGTGAATCTTGCGTTTTAAACGGGACATATTGTTTGTGAAGCTGAATTTAGGGAGAATATATTATATTTAAGTATAATGATTTGGAGGGAGTATTTTTAAATATATAAAAACAACAGACCTGTCGGAAGACAAAAGAATATTGGAACATGTATATTAGCTTGGGAAAGTGAATAATATTAACTTAGGATAATTAAGGACATTCCAGGTGAAAAATGAAATTTTACACAATAAAAATTGATACGCTTTACAAATGCTTATTATTAGCAATTGCATTACTTGTTACTTTTTCAGGAATTTATATATCGAGAAATGAAGTTGCCGACGTGTTTGAACAAAAACGTGACCTGCCTATATATTCTGTAGATTGTAAGCAGAAGAAGGTTTCCATAACCTTTGATTGTGCTTGGGAAGCATATGATATTCCGGATATCATAAATACTCTTAAAGAACATGATGTCAGAGCAAGCTTTTTTTTAGTAGGGCACTGGGCACAAAAACACCCGGATTCGGTAAAGATGATGTCGGAGAATGGGCATGATGTTGCAAATCATTCGTACTCACATTTGCGTATGGGTGCAATCGATAACAGCAAAATAAGAACCGAGATTGCAAGATGTGATGATGTGATTAAAGAAATAACAGGAAAAAAACCGGATCTTTTTAGAGCTCCATATGGTGATTATAATAACAATGTTGTATTAATAGCAAGGGAATTCAATGAATTCACAATACAGTGGGATGTTGACAGTCTTGATTGGAAACCTGGTATTACTCCTGAACAGATACAAAGCAGGGTATTAAAAAAGGTAAATAACGGTTCAATTATTTTGTTTCATAATGATACTCCTCATACAGCGAAACTATTACCTTCAATAATTACAACACTAAAAAGTCAGGGATTTGAAATAGTTCCCGTATCTGAGTTAATTATGAGGGAAAATTATGAGATTAGTGTTGAAGGAAGGCAGATAGAAAAGAAATAAATTGAGTAATTATAATGTTTTACATAAAAAATCAAAAAAGAGTACATCATAAAAGTACAATTATCACAGGAAATGGGGTTGGAGAAGTGCTAATAGCTGGCATTATTGGTCGAAGTAATAAGGAAAGCACGGCAAATCTCATTAATTCTATCCTTACAGCCTCGAAAAAGAGGTTTAGTATTATTGACTCAAAAATCCTTATAAATCTTGACCATAAAAGGTTTAAGGCATATTTGACTGAACTTTTAAAAAATAATACTGATATTTTGATACTAAAGGTAAATATATTTGACCTTGATAAGAAAATTTTTGATTACTTGAAATTTGATATAATAATTTTTACTGATAAAGCCGATGATTTAAGGGAGTCTGAAACAGACGCTTACAAAGATCCGATGAGGAAAGCATTTTCACTATTGGATGAAAAAGGAATTGCAATAGTTAATGCGGATGACAATGAGCTTTCCAATTTTCTCAACGGAATCAAACATTATATTATAACCTATGGTTTTAACCTTAAGGCCAGTTTGACAACATCGAGTGTAGGTGATCTGGTAGCAGAAAACAATATAATGTGCTGTTTGCAAAGAACTGTTTTTGCTAGAGATGGAAATATAATTGAACCTCAGGAATTTATTATAAAAACCTTCCCCAATATGGATGACCCATACAATGTTTTGGCTGCTGCAACATTTGCCTTGGTAAACGGTGTCGATTTAAATTCGTTAAGCAATTAAAAATAAAAGAATAAAAATCATGTAAATCTTAATTTGTTTTACAGTTCTTTATCTATGGTCAAAAAGGATATTATTAAAAAAATGATTTCAGGGATTTGCAAGTTGAAAAATGTGTAATATAATTAGAAATAAACCGATAATACTATATGAATAGAAATTATGATGTGAGTCTCCGGCAGGTTTTAGAAATGGGACCCCTGTACCGGATGTTTTGAAGATTTTTATATTTATATATAAAGTTATTCTAAAATCTACACATTGCGAATAAACATTACATTAGATAAATATTTAATGTACGCAAGCCTAAGAGAGGAGTGTGGGGGTCGGATGGTCGGAAACATCATTGAGAACAACATGGTGACCATTTCCGGTAAGATAGCAACTGAAGCAGAATTTAGCCATGAGGTGTACGGTGAAGGGTTTTATTCATTTTCGCTCGAAGTGCCCAGACTAAGTGATAGTTACGATAAAATAAGCGTGACTGTTTCAGAACGTTTGATTTCCAGAGAGTGTTTGGAAATAGGTAAATTTATTGAAGTTGAAGGGCAATTCCGGTCTTATAATAACTTTACCGGGAGTATGGAGGGAAGTAAACTTATTTTGACGGTTTTTGCCAGAGAAATCAATTTCCTTGATGATGAAAGGAAAATTAAAAATCCAAATCAGATATATCTGAACGGTTTTATCTGCAAAAAGCCCGTATATCGAACAACTCCTTTTGGAAGAGAGATTACTGATATATTGTTGGCAGTAAATAGGCCTTACAATAAATCAGATTATATTCCTTGTATTTCATGGGGAAGAAATGCAAGGTATTCTTCAAATCTGGAAATTGGTGACAATATAAAAGTATGGGGCAGAATCCAGAGTAGGGAATACCAGAAGAAATTAGAGAGTAGTGAAGTGATTACAAAGGTTGCTTATGAGGTTTCTGTTTCGAAAATGGAGATTTGTTCGGAAGAGCAAAAGAAGAATCAGGAGCAGCAAGAAAATGAAAATGATATTGATATGGATAAAGAAACTTAAGAGCGGAAAAGTGATGATCGGGAATCATCACTTTTTAATTTTTATGTGATCATTTTGATGCTCTATGGCAAAATTGTTTTCTGGAAGGATATATACGCTTTAGTACGAGAGGCTTTTCATTGACACTGATTTTGAAAGGTAATATAATTAAGCTGTCTTGAACATAGTTACATTTCTTAGCGGAAGCAGCAATTAAAGTATAATATAAAAGTTTACTAAAAAAACAAACTTTTTGAAAAGAATAGTATAATGTATGGTGATAATCTATGGTAAGAGAATATGAAAAAAGTATTTTAATTATACTGTGTGTTTTAATGGCGATATCTCTTGCAGCATGTAGCAATTCGGAAGTTGCTCCTTATGAAAATGAGGAGTTTGCAATGGGAACAATAATCAGGCAAAGGATATACCACGAGAATGCGGAAGATATAAGCAAACAGGTTATAGAAAGAATAAGGGAAATTGAAGATGGTATGACTATAAATAAAGCAGGCGGAGAAATTAACAACCTTAATAGTTCTGCCGGCAAGGGTTTTGTACAATTGAGTAAAGACACCCTGTTTGTGCTCAGTAAGGCAAAGGAGATATCTCAGTTAAGTGACGGTGCTTTTGATGTAACAATCGGGCCCCTTGTAAAAGAATGGGATTTGCTTGGTGAAAATCCTGAGATACCTTTAAAGGAAAGGATAGATAGTTTATTAGAGCTTGTAGACTATAAGGATATAACAATTGATAAGCCTAACACTAAGGCAAAACTTGAAAATAAAGGCCAAATTGTTGATTTGGGGGGAATAGCGAAAGGTTTTGCAGGTGATGAGGCAATTGAAGTATATTGTGAGAATGGAGTTCAATCAGCTTTTATAAGTCTTGGAGGAAACATTGTTGCTTTAGGCGGTAAAACTGATGGAAGCCCATGGAAAATAGGGATAAGAGATCCTAGGGGTTCAGAAGGCTCTTATATTGGAATAGTAAGTGTAAAAGATAAAGCTGTAGTTAGTTCCGGGGACTATGAACGGTTTTTTGAAAGAAATGGTGTGAGGTATCACCATATTCTTAGTCCGAAAACAGGATACCCTGCTGATTCAGGACTTATAGGTTCGACTATAATTTCGGATTTTTCAATAGATGCGGATGCTTTATCAACTGCAACTTTTGTTCTTGGACTTGAGAAGAGTATGGCTTTAATAAAAAAGTTCGATGGTGTTGAAGCTGTTTTTGTAACAGATGATAAGAAAGTCTATATAACTGAAGGCCTCAAAGGTGTATTTGAATTTGAGGGTACGGGTAATGGGTATGAATATGTTGAAAAAGGGTGATGCTATACTTGTAGGCGTTTTTGCGGCTGTTATTGTTATTTCAACTATTAGTATGACAATATATAAGAACAGTGGTGAAAACACTCATAAGATAGCTATTATAAAGATGAATGACAAAGTGATAAAGAAAATTGATTTGGACACTGTAGAAGAGCCTATGGAAATTGAGCTTTCTGGTGCATATAATGAAGTAATACTTGTTGAAAAAGGAAGGATTAGATTTAAGGAAGCTGATTGTCCCGATAAGTTATGTGTTAAGTTTGGATGGTTATCGGAAAAAGGTGATATGGCGGCATGCATTCCAAACAGTGCATTGATCAAGATTGAAGGAGCTACTAAAAAGGTAGATGCCGTAACTAACTAGCACTTTTGAACATAATTCATTTCTTGAAATGAATTATGCAAAATGCACATCCTATGTTTTTTGCGGATTAACAAAATTAAATTCTAGAATTTTATTTGTTAATCCGCACTGGCGTGAGTGACAAAAACTATCTCTAGTGCCTCGTATGGGGAACATATTGCAGATGGCTTGATAGGAGTTTGAAGTGAATAACACAAAACATATTGTTTTGCTAAGTTTGATGGTGGCTCAAGCGTTGGTTCTTTCAATAATTGAAGCATGGTTTCCGCTACCGTTACCTTTACCGGGTGTAAAACTCGGCTTGGCAAATATAATAACACTTATTGTAATTATATTTTTTGACCTGAAAGATACTCTCATTGTAGTTTTGCTCCGATGTGTACTATCCTCTGTTTTTTTTGGGGGGGTGTCCGGTTTTCTGTTTAGTTTTGCAGGGGGTATTCTTAGTGCTATAGTAATGTACACCTTATATAAGATTGGTTCTAGAGTGTTTAGTATTATAGGGATTAGTATTGCAGGGGCAGTTTTCCATAATGTTGGGCAAATATTTATTGCAAGTTTGCTCATGAAAGATATGGTATTTTATACAATTCTTCCGTTACTTCTTATATCAGGAGTAATTATGGGGCTTTTTGTGGGACTATGCAGCAGCTTTTTAGAAAAAGCTTTAAGAAGAACAAAAATATTTTAATTCTTAGCTGTTCCTAAAAGGATAAATATTTTGACATAGTTTTTTATCATTTAGGAAATAGCTTGCGGAAAAATTTGTGGATAAGTAAAAATTAGTGGTATATAGATTGAGAAATCAAAGGATTTATAGGATAATAACAGTATTATGACAAAAGAAATTAAAATC
>JAEWSG010000182.1 GCA_023398495.1 Bacillota bacterium | reverse complement strand
CTTGAAATAAGAGTTTTAATAAGGAGACTTACAATCAGTCTTTTATGCACCTGATCGATAACCCAAGGTATTGATACCAAATGTTGTTAGAAGCTCTTATATCATCTGCATATATTTCAATGCATCTTGCATCTTCATGATCCAAAGACGGTGTATTAGCATTAGTAATGCTCCAAAAGGATGCGACACCACCTACGGTAATTGCATGACCATTAGTAAATCCAGCAGGCAAAGCACTGAATCCGTATGAATCCGTTGCCCCTACGTTCGGGGTTTGCCATCTCGGATGTGCTTCAGGTTCTGTTCGAGCACTTTTCAATTTACCACCAGCAATAGCATATCCACCCGAATAATCAATCAAAACCATCCATTCTTCAATTGTAGGTATATGCCAGCCGATGGGACAAAGATTTCTACTGTCAATTACTGCATACCAATTATACAATCCTCCATATATATTTAAATAATTAACACTATCTTCTGGCCAATTGTATGCACCTGTAATTAGATTACACCATAAAGAAACATTTGAAACACGAGGTATTTCATCTCCATTACGATAATGAGTAACTTTAAGATTCTCAGTCATCCACTCTTGAGTACCAATAACAACACTTTGATAAACATTACCATCAATATCAGTGACTGTATTTACTTCATTTTTGACATTATCTTGAAGACTATCTTCTTCTTTACAACTTTGTAGCGTTATCATCCCAACGGACAATATAGTTAATAGCAATATCTTAATGTGATTCATTGATCTCAAGATTTTGATTAGTTATCAGTCATTTATGAAGCAGTCATTTTTCATTAGGGACAATTATTGTTCTATGATGTTTGGATAGTGACTAACTGAGTGAAAGACACAAATCTTAATATGGTCTTGTCAGGGGAGAATATAGTATGTCAAATATAGTGACAAATTCCATATAGTCTTCATTTATCCGCTAATTTTCATTGTTTCTTTACATGATTTCGGTAATAATATATAACTTTGGGTTAAGATTCGGTTGTGTCATCGGATTTCAAAAAATGTTAATTAGTCAAATTATGAAACATGTTTTCTTTTTCATCACATTTCTTTTGATTTATACAGGTGGCTATTCACAGAACGATAGCATTTCAAATGAAAAGATAGTATACTGCCAACTTGTAGGCACTTCCTTTCTTGGAAAAGTAACAGTTTCTATAGATATGGGAGAAAAAACTGGATTCATGAGGTTGAATACTTCTTACCTGATTGATGAAAGAACAGGAAAAGCAATGAAATTTAATAGCATGGTTGATGCACTAAACTTTATGGGGGAACAAGGATGGGAATTAGCTCAAGCTTATGCACTTGGAGAAGGGGGCTCCTATGTCTACCATTACTTGCTAAAGCAAAAAGTTTTGAAAGGTGATGACGGATCATATTATCCGGCAACAAAAAAGGTCTTTTCAAAATCTGATCCAAAGAATGAAATCAAGGATGAAGAAATCTACTAATTATTCCATGTTCCTATCTTTATGAGAGGAAGTGATAAGAGCTTTGAATTCACCAACAGGAAAGTTTATATTGATAACAACTTTGATAAATTTTGTTTAATAGGGCCAATTTAGATTAGGATTACAAATTAAATCCAGTTAGAACCATGTATGCTAAAAATGTAATTTTAAGTGAAGGTGCAATCCTTTTAAAACCAATTCTGTCAAGTAAATTTATTGTAAAAATACCAAATATAGATTATATAGAAGACTACTTTAGATTGCCTGATGTTTGTGAAGTCAGTCACTTTGACAATTCAGACTATTATGCTTACGTATACAAGGTTGATCTCTCTCTTCCCGGTCCTTTCGATGATGAATATTCCTATATCCCTAAATATCTGATATATACTCATTTAATTACTAAGGAGGAATTTGCCTTTTTTGACACATCTGTGGGATATTCAAACTTTGAAGCCCTATTTCTACAAAAAAGCAATAATTACAAAATAGGATTCAAAACAGAAAGTTATAGTGAGTTTATTGATAGATGTAGTCTTAAATTTCAAACCGACCATATTTACATCATTAAGTTACGCATTACTAATACAATTGAAAAAAAGGATGGCCGGTATAGACCAAATGAACTTTCACTAATTCCTTTAAAGAAGTTAGTAATGGACTTATGTATAAAACTTGAAGAAGCTAAGATTTTGAATTATATTATTGAGCCAAGCCTTGACGACTTATATGACATACTTTCATTCTATGATGAAATGGAGGAATATAATTCTAATCATTAGCTCTTATTTGATTATCCTTCTTAAACTCAGGATACTTCTTTGGTAAAGTTACTCGGTTAATTGATGGATATACAATAGTAATGTTAACCTCTCAGTGCAATGTTGTCAGATAATTATTTCACTTAACTTATTTCTGTTTGTTTGAAATTCTAAATTTGCAACACTTTAAAATATTTGCCGGGAAGCATTTGATAAGGGGTCATGACCAGACCCCTTATTTTTTTAGGACATTTAAAGGGGAAACACAATAAGGATAAGATGATTAGAATTAGCTAAATTCAAATCAAATATAGAGTAATAAATCGAAGCTGTACTCTATTATTAAGATTCTTGAGGTTTTCCTAGTATTGAGGGAAAAGAAGCAAGAAATTATAAACCTAAATCTTCAGGAAATATGAAGTTTGCTCCTAATAGAATCAATTGAAGGGAATAATTTATTCAGGAAACAGTTATCAACTATTAATACGATTGAGTTCTTCTAAAAATCCTCCTGAAAGGGACAAATACATATTTTTTTATAACAAACATTATTCCGTCCCTTTTTATCACCGCTGTAGGGGGAATTATATCCACGAAACAATTTAACGCTATTGATGAGGCAATTTCATTGGACAATTTTTTGTCGACGGATCCATGAATTAATATATTACCATGATAAGGGTTTCCATTTATATCTCTACGCTCAAACATCAGTACTTCCCTACAATGTGATTTTCTTTTCATTCTATTCAGCTCATCTGTAGAAAATACACCAATACCTACCTTATAGGTGGGTTCTTTTTTTTCCGTCTTTTCCCTTAATAAAAGTTCGACAGACTTACTATTGTCCCTCCAAGTCACTGAACATTCTTTAAAGTTGTCTTCTCTTTCAGGTCGTGTATGCTGAAAAGAAAATAGATTGCCTGCAGGGAGTCCGGAAACAAGAAACTGGTCGTTAATAATTCCCCTTAAAAAGTGTTCGGGATAAGGCATTCTTTTAGGTATAGTTTAAGGCAAATGTGATTAACCTGCTTAGTATTTCTATAGGTTGAGAGGGATTAAACAAACCCGACTCTGCTTTTTCTTGGAATTGTTTATTAGTAACCAAAAACCAATTAGAATTTTCTACTTGATTTTCGATAGAAAATCCTATTCTAAAATATGGGAAAATCCATTCTACAAATACTGCATCTTCATCTATGGTGCTAAAATGTAGAGGGGGTAGATTGTTTGAAATCTCTTGATTACTATTTATCAGAACAATAATGTCCTGAAAACAATTTAGAAAATCTACAAGTGTATTGTTAAGGTTTATGTTATTTGAAATAGGTATTTGATTGGTCAAGTTTTTAAGAATATCAATATTTGAGGGCAAAATCTTCGAATATTTTAAACTATGCAGTTTATTGAATCCTGAAGTATTTCCGCAATTTCTGTAAACTAATGCTGGTGTCATTTGAGTTCAATTGGTTTCAATGCATCATGTAACTTAGGCTTTATAGCCCATCTTATTAACCGTGTTGCCCGGTCATGAAAAAAATCAAGTTTATTAAAAACTTCTATTGACGTAGTTTTATTATTATTAAAAAAGTCGCTATCGATTACAAAACTTTCATACAGGTTTTTACTTTCGTTTGCTTTAGCAAAAGATGTTCTGATTGCAACTATACTTTCTTCATCTGCTAATCCAAGCTCATACTTACATTCGAATGCTTTTATCGTCTTACCTTCTGGTGTTGAAATTAAACCTAAAACATAGTCTTGCAACAAATCATTCCAACTTACTTCCTTGATATTCAATTTTTCTCTGTCAACTAAATCTATATATCGCAAACCAATCCTTGAAAAGTACGAAGGATTATAAATTTCAATGAATTTGTTGAATAAAAATTCAAGTTTGGATCGAAACTCTTCCCATCTTTCATATTTTGATGTTGAAAGTGCTATAAAGGTTCGGGAAAGGGTAACTTTCCAAATCTCATCTGAAGAAGAGAACCTATACTCCTTGAAACTAATAAAGTTTTGTTTTGTCAATTGCTCAAAAATATCATTCGGATTACCAGGATTCACCATTGGTTCTGTTTGTGTTGAAATCCCTGATACTTCCACAAAGTTGGGATAGTTAGACCTGATGGCCTCTTGAAATAAAGCGGGTAGTTCATGGTCTATTTTAAGAATTGGTGGAAACCTAAGCTGGCATACAACCTCGATTAGAGGATTGTCCTGATAGATAACACGAGGTGTTACTGGGAAAGGCATATTTTTGTTGTATAAAGGTTGAACCAAAGTTAGATTAATTATTTTATTCAAGATGACATGCACACATTTTATTTTATATTCTTGGTATAAAATGATATCGACCTCTTTCTTTTTTTTCGAACTTTCCAAAACCTTATTTAGGAATAAGAGAAAGAGAAATATATGATGTTTATGATAGCTTGAGGCTATAGTGAAAAAACGCTCTAAAATGTATGGTCTTCGCCGATTTTGATGGATCCCCTTGCGATTGGCGGTCAAATCAATTGGTGGTATCCAAAATCATCAGCTCTAAAATTTTCTTATGGGACGAACCATTAAACCATAGCTTTGCTTATTGTATGAATTGCCCATTAAGACATTAAAATGCAAAGCCTCTGCATTTGATGCACTCAATTCAGAAGATGACCAATAATTTGCTTTCCAATTCAAATCGTTGGTAAAGCCCCCTACTAAATTCATATTTTCTTTGAGAATTTCAAGTTCTTGTATTGCAGGAATATACCAATCATTATATCCATTATAATTATATCCATTTTTAAAATGGTAAGCAGCATAATACTCATTGGGAGAAACTGAAATCATTTTTTTAGTGTTTTCAAAACCATTATCTTTAGTAGTATTAATCAATTGTTGTTCTCCCCAATGGAATCCTATACCACTAACAATATCTAAATCTTTTGTAGATGATATTAAACCATGAACACCGGATTGGTCAAGATAAAATATTTTGCCTCCTTTATATTCATCACCAAGACGCAAAATTAAATTCGCATTTTTTGCAGCACTAAATTCATTGCCATTTAATGATACAACAATGCACTTAATTTCATGTTGACCTGGGTCAATATTTATTGGTGTGTATTTTAACTTATAGGGAGTTGTTATTACTGATCCAATGCTTTTCCCATCGAAATAAAATCTAGCTTCTTTTATTTCAGAAGAGGCAGTTACTGAAAATTCAGTTTCTACCATGTTAAAAATGGTTAGATCAACTATTGATAAGGTAACAGTGATGCTTTCTTTCTGATTAGATTCATTATCTTTCTTACAGCCACATAATAGTGTTGTCAGAATTATTATAGTTAAAATTGTTATTGATTTCATTTCGAAAATTGTTTCTAAAACTGGCATCTGAATTCTTCAGCTTACCTGAATAAAAACCTATGTATGGCCTTTTCAGGTGAGAATTGAGTATGTCAAATATAAGGATTAATTCAAAATTGTCAATAGTTAAGTCTTATATAATCATAGTTCCTACTTTTGTCTATTAGCTGGTTGCCTGAAAAATGTTATTGTCCGATTACGGTATTTCCAATTTAATTTTAAACAAACCAAATTGGAAAACAAGAAAGGTTTAAACATTTGGCTTTCTAAATTCAGTCTTCAATGGAAGTCAATTAAGTTGCAACTTTGAGCAGTAAGGGGAGCAAGAAAAGACAAGCCGGCAGAAATGTCGGCTTGTTCTTTTATTGGCAAGGGTTTAGGTGGGTTATAATCCAGGGCGCCTCTACATTATTTGATGATAAGCTTGTTGCGGCCTGCCACCCCGTTTTTGTCCGAAACGATTATGAAATAACATCCTGCCGGAATTTCGCTGACTGAAATTTCCTGTCCGGAAATCACACTGGATGTTTTAATGATCTTGCCTGTTATGTCTGTCATCATCAGGCTCAATTCGCCGTATTTTGAAGGCAAACGGACGCTGAAGGTTTCTGATGCCGGGTTCGGATAAATCTCAACGTCAGCATCAGCATCCAGAGTGGTTACCCCCACGTTGCCAACAGGAGAATAATGGTAATACTGTGTCTCCACAAACACAAACTGCTGCGTATTCACGTCCGTTGTATACCAATCTTGTTCTGTACGCTTATGGTTCATAGTAAACCACTGATAATCGTAAGCGAAAAAGCTTGAACTCAGGGGAAATAAAATTTCGGCGGCACTGGTATTTTCATCATAACGGTATTGATAACGGTCCTGCACGCTCGACCAGGAGGACGGGGAGCTCGCTAGAAAATAATCGCGATTTGTAGCATTGTTGACTCCCGAATAAAACCACTGGTATTTGGTCGAGTTTTCCCAGACGCCTGCATCGTATATATATTCCGTATAGCTTTCAGCCAGATCGCCTGTATAGGTAATAATATGTTTCACTGTAGTATCCCATGTGGCCTGGTGATAAAAGTAAACCACCTTTTCCAGCTTGTCGTCGGGAGTATAGAAATAATCATCCTTGGTTAAATCTTCATAATAGCTGCCCATGTTGATCTGCTGAAGATACTGCGAAAGTTTTCCACTCGGGGTATATGAATAAAACCCTTTCCCACCGATCGTCCAGGTCCCGCCAAAATAATTTACATTGATACGCTGAGTCCGCTGTCCCAGCTCATTGTATTCAAACTCCAGATATGCGCTGTTAAACCAGTGGTCAACGTTCCAGTAGTAACAATCTATGCGGATTATATTACCTGCGGTCAAAAGAAGCTACTTCCCGCCAGTTATAGGTAATAGGGTCGAATTTGTCACGAAAGACCTCCTCTACTATCTGTCCTTGGTCATTGTATGTCCAGCTCAGGCAAAATTGTCCGGAGGTGATACTGTCCAGTTTGAGGGTATAAGCACTTGCATCGCTTTTGTTCATGATCTGATGTTGCGGATAGTGCCTGTTTTGATGAAGGTTGCTTACATGATTAAGCTGTTGGGCAGAAACTAAACTACCTGTCATTAGCAGTATGGTCGTCGCCATGTAAATTTTTTTCATCGAAAATTATTTTTATTGTTATTTGAAGGTTACAGAACAGATACATATGTCGATATATAATCGAGCAAACTTAGTACTTTTTTCTCCTTTCCACAACCATTTTCAAATCATTCCAAAGAAAGCTCCGGAATTTGGGCTGGTCTAATTAAAATCTCAACTTACCTCTGGCGACTGGTTTCTCGTTAGACAAGAGTTCCCAGATATAAATTGACCGGGGCACTTGAGTGATGGTTGCTTTCCCGTCTCTTACCGGCAGGTCTATGATAATTTTACCGTTTAAGTTGTAGATTCTGAGCACTCCCTGTCCATTGAAACCATTAAAGGAAACATTTCCTGAATAATCTGGTCCTACTAACACGATAGGATCATTACGTTCAACATCATCTGAAGAGGCTGATGTTATTACAACGTTGATATCCTGAAATGAACTATCACATGCACAGGTATTGCAGGCTCTGAGCATCACTTGGTAAATGCCACTTTGGGTGTAGATATGCGTAGGTTCAATCTCAGTGGAATAAGTACTATCCCCAAAATCCCAAAAATAGGAAGTTGAATTCTGGCTAAGGTTACATGTGGTTAGTATTTCATTATTCAACTCAAGGGTGAATCCAGACGTTACTTCATTCTCCCAGAGATTGTAAAGGGCAGGGTTGGTAAAAACAATACTGTCGGCTGCCTTTTGCAAAATAGCAGCTGAATCGGTCTCCAATCCTGCAGTATACGGTAATCCGTAAGACGACTTTTTAAAGATACTTGAGTAAAACACACAAGCGGCCAGATAGCTGCCATTCAGCGAAGGATGAGAATCGTCACTGCTGTGTAAAACCATTGAAGTATTATCCAGCACGAGTCGCCATGCTTCACCAACAGGCGCTACAGGTTGGTTAATCAAATTTGCTGCAAGGATGTATGAGCGTGTCAGAGAATCCTGCATTTGTCCGAAATCCTCGAAAGTGTCACTGCAATAATTAGGAACAAAACACTGCATTCCTCCATATCGCCTTCCCCAGGTAAGATAGAAAAGAACTTCAGCACATGGATTGTAAAGTTTTACTGAATCATACAAACTAACAGCAGCAGGAAGCATACAACTATCCCGAAGTGCAGGAATAGCAGGTATTTGGCTTTGTTCCTGAAGCACCACATAATCCCAAAATCCATCACGTATTTTATCAAGACTGATTTGATTGGTCAGGTGTTGTATAGGCGAATAACCGAGAGTGTAGCCACCGGGAGTATTTGAGTCAGTATATAGAATATCGCCGGCTGATGCAGCAATGTTCTTAACAAGAAGTGGGAGATTATTTGCGTACGTGTAACTGTTTCCAAGGAATAAAACACGCTTCATCTGTGCGGAAACAGATATAAACCCTGACACCAGTATTAACATCAATACAACTCTCTTCACTCGTTTGTTATAATTGATTAAGCAGGCAAGGTATTAAAAATCTTTAAACTGTAGCTGAAACTTCATGGTCAACTCCTGAAACACTATGCAATATCCGCTTGCAAATAGTTATGAAAACTTTCTTCGTCTTCAATCAGAACCGGAACTCTTAAAGTGAATAAAGATCCTACACCGGGCTTTGACTCAAGATCAAGATTGCCCTTCATGGCAACACTTACTCTCTTTGCAATAGCAAGACCAATTCCCAGTCCCTCATGACGTCTAGAATAAGAATCTTCACCCTGTCGGAAGAAGTCAAAAACATATTCCTTTAACTCGTCTGAAATTCCGATTCCCGTATCACTCACATAGAAAGAAACAGATGAATTGTCATCTTTGTAAAAACCAAACTCTATGAATCCTTCTTCAGTAAATTTTACCGCATTCCGAAGCAGTTGGTTCATAACCATGTTTATTTTTAAACGATCAGCTACAAGCATCTTAAGCAACAAAGATCTGTCAGGTGAATAACGTAATCGTATCTTGTCGTTCTTTCCTGAATGATAAAGAATATCTTCCAGAAGCTTCTTGTTCTCAGTAAAGATATCCATTCCTGTGAACGTGTCCTGCCTGATATTTACCGCGCCTTTCTCGACTAAAGCCAGACTGAATATATCTTCGATCAATCCGAGCAGATGCAACCCGCTATTATGTATAAGTTCAGCAAACTCCACCTGATCCTTGCTCACTGAAATACCGTGAAGAAGATCACTAAACCCGATAATGTGATTAAGTGGCGTTCTTAGCTCATGATTTATAGTTGCAAGGAAAGCACTTTTTAGTCTGTTAGATTCTTCGGCTTTATCTCTTGCTATAATTAGTTCTTTTATTGAATTTACTGATTCCAGTGCCATAGCCAAATTAACCGCTACTGCTTTCAGCATCCGGATATCACTTTCATCCCAGACTTTTTCTTTCTTGATTGAATCAAAACCAATGAATCCCATCAGTGTATTTTTCAAATGTATTGGGACAATCAGAAAAGATTTTACACCATAGGCCATCCGTACTATTTTTTCTATAGCAGCTTCTTCAGGTAAATCCTTTTTAATATCTATGGCATTTATGGACTTAAATTCTCCCATATTCTTCATCAGCCATGGATATTCCGCAGTTTTAAACCCTATCATGTTAGCTTTTGAAATATTTTCAGCAACCCACTCATGCGTAAATTCCATAAAATCATAATCACGCAACTGAAATATGTATGCCCTGTCAACTCCCAAAAATTCACCCAGACATTTTAATGCCGCCTGAAACCTTTGATTAATTGTTACATCATCAATATTAATAAAACTGGTTGATATTTCAGAAAGAACTTGTTCAAAAGCTAACCTGTTCTCTAACTTCTTTCTGGAATCAACCGTCTCTTGCTTCAACTGTACGTTTTCGGAGATATCCCACGTCACAAGAATCAATACTTCAGTACCCATCCATGTCCCAGGGAAAATTCTCGACTGAACTGGTATCTGTACACCATTCCGGGTAACCAAAGAGGTATTTATAATATTTTCAGCGTAAAAGGTGACTTTTTCATAGATGCTATCAATTTTAGCTTTCTCAGATTCAGGATGAAGCAAGGACTTATGCATTCCTGTTAAATCCTGCATATCGTAGCCTAATCTTTCCAAACCATACTTGTTTAAATTGATAATTTTGCCCGTTTTGTCAAGAATAAAGATAAAAAACTCCGACTTATTTAAAAGGCTTTCAAGTTCATAATAAGAGTCTCTCATGAAACATCCAGTTTCTTTTTGACAACCCAAATCCCTCCCAATAGTCACAATGCAGTCTTTACCCTCCCACTTGTCGTAATACGATCTGAACCTGAAAGACATCTGCTTTCCGCTATTATGAAGTATAAATCCTTCATACCTTTCGGGATCGTTGTTACTACCTGCTCTTATCTTTACAGTTAAAATGGAAATGTTTAATTTTCTTTCGGAAGAAAAACTAAAAAGTGATAGTAATTCTGTTTTGGAATAACCCAACAATTTGCATGCATAATCATTTACTTCAACCAGTTCGCCAGCTTCCCCGTTTTCGTTAATCAAATGAATAAATACAGCATCTTCAAGGTAATTGATTATTCCCTTGAGATTTTCAAGCATAACTTAATAATTAGTATTTTCGATCGAGTGACAGGCAAAATCCCCTTTCTCCCTTACACTCACTTATTTAGGTTGCAAATGTATACAAAATAATTATTGACAGGGTTTTTCTTTTATCCGGCGGTAAAGAAAATGCTAAATTTGCACAAAAACCACCCGTGACACCTGCAACCCTGTTAATTTGTTTTCTGGCCTATACTGCCATTCTATTCCTTATTACCTGGTACACAGCCCGAAAGGCCAATTCTGAAGGTTTTTATATTGGCAACCGTCAATCTCCGTGGTTCGTGGTAGCTTACGGAATGATAGGTGCGTCCATGTCGGGTGTTACCTTTATGTCAGTACCCGGGTGGGTAGGCACAAGTCAGTTCTCCTACTTTATGGTGGTGCTGGGTTATTTTTTCGGATATCTGGTTATCGCCAACATTCTTTTGCCCCTTTATTACCGGCTTCAGCTAACCTCCATATACACATATCTCCAACAACGGTTTGGTTTCTGGT
>JAEWSG010000169.1 GCA_023398495.1 Bacillota bacterium | reverse complement strand
AAGGAAAAGTCGAATCACTGTTTGAGCGAAGCGAGTTTGATTCGACCCGTAGCGAGTTTTACATTCTCTCAGCCTCGAAGCTTAAGTCCTTGGAATAATATGGTGCACGAAAAATAAATACACCCATTCTGCTGCGATAGACAGATGAACTATGTCTTCTCAAAAGTGTCTTGTGACGCTTATGCTATAAGACTTCCAATATAAAAGCTTACTAAAAAAACAAACTTTTTGAGAAGATATGAAAATAAAAATAAGGGCAGAGCTTATATTTTATGTGAAAATATGAATCATTTGAGTAATATTAAACATATTTTACATTAGATTTATTTTATTATTTTTAAAATATGATATAATTAATTATTACAATTCTTAATCTGTTTGTTTTGTAGTAATGTATACTATGAAAAAAGTACAAATATCACACATCACCATGAATTGCACATCAAAGTCAAGCTTTATTGATGCAATTCAAACAAAATTTATAGGAATAGGAGCGATATAATGAAGAAAACATTCGTTCTTGACACTAATGTACTACTGCAAACACCCTTCGCACTGTATTCATTTGGTGACAATAGCATAGTAATTCCAGAGGTTGTTTTGGAGGAATTGGATAAGTTTAAGAAAGATAATTCTGAATTAGGAGCTAATGCTCGTCATGCAGCAAGAATTTTGGATGATTTAAGAGCTAAAGGGGATCTTAGTAAGGGTGTTACACTGGAGAACGGAGGAGAATTAAGAGTTGAGCTCAATTGCACTAATGTCAAATTGCCAGTCAGTTGGTCGGAACTCAATAATGACAATAGAATTTTAAAAGTGTGCAAGGGACTATTGGAAAAGGGTGAAAATGTTTTTTTGGTAACAAAGGACGTTTTTGAAAGAATAAAAGCAGATGTATTGGGAATTGTGGCACAGGACTTTTTTGCAGAACAGGTGCCCGAATATAAAGAGCAGTATCAGGGAAGATTGGATGTATATACAACAGAACAAAAAATAAATGAATTTTACAGCAAGGGGTCTTTGCAACTTGAAGATATATTTTGCTATAACTGTGATTATTCAAAGCAGGAATGCCCGGAATTGGTTGTGAACCAGTTTTTGATAATTCATTCCTCTGTGAATAGTAAGCAGACTGCATTGGGAAAATATGACGGTAAAAGAATTGTGCCTCTTACTTTTTTACAAGAGAGACCTTTTGGGGTTTCGCCAAGAAATGCGGGACAGAAATTTATGCAGGAAGCCTTAATGATGGATGCTGATAAAGCACCCCTTGTGATAGTAAAAGGTCCTGCCGGGACGGCAAAAACTTTTTACTCGCTAGCAGTAGGTTTGCATAAAATAATGGGTGAACAAAACAAGCTATACAGGAAAATACTTGTATGCAGGCCCAATGTCCGCCTGGATGAAGATATTGGCTTCCTGCCCGGTACAGAGCAGGACAAAATTGCTCCGTTTTTGAGACCTGTGATTGATAACCTTGAAGTGTTGATAGATAATGATGAAAATGAGAGATACAGCAGTGAAAAGGAATTAAAAGACAAGGTTGATGAACTTTTTGACAGAAAGATAATAAATACTGAGGCAATTGCATTTATCCGTGGAAGATCTATAGTTAAACAGTGGGTGATCATTGATGAGGCACAGAACCTTACTCCAAAACAGGTTAAGGGTATAATAACACGTGCTGGAATTGGAACAAAGATTATTTTAATAGGGGACCCGGAACAGATTGATCATCCGTTTCTTGATATCCGGACAAATGGTCTTTGCTATGCTTCAGAACGAATGAAAGGAAGCTCGCTCTGTTATCAGGTTACTCTTAATGATGAAGAGTGTGAGCGTTCAGATTTAGCTTACGAAAGTGCAAAAAGGATGTAGGCAGCAGCATTACTTAGGGATAACGATAAAATAACATGTGTTCCAAACATATCGCAGCGGAACTTGCTTCTTTGATGGCAGTTTCCGCTGCAATATTTATAAGCGGGAAATTTACGTTGGCATAGAAGGAAGTAATACTTCGGATGTTTTTTTGATTGTTATCTAGCTTTATATAAGCTTTACGCAAAAACAAAAGAAGGATTTTTTAAAATTGCGACGAATAATAATAATCTTATAATTAACTTTTGTTGCCATAAAGTTTACTTATATTACCAACAAAAAAAGTGCAGTAAGTTCCGAACAATTAATATAAAAAAAATGATATTGCGTATAATATGAATAATAAAGTAATTTTACAGACAATTAAGAGCATAACATGCAACTGTTTGATTGTGCCTGGAGGAGATTAATATGCGAGTTTTAATGCTGTCATGGGAATATCCACCTAGAATTGTTGGTGGAATATCCAGAGTTGTACATGGTCTGGCTCAGAAGATTGCGTCGGAAGGAAACGAAGTTCATGTTATAACATGCTGGGAAATGGGAACAAAGGAACTGGAAAAGGATAAAAACGTTTTTGTTCACAGACTCCATTCATATGATGTGACTGCTAATAATTTTGTAGATTGGGTACTTCAACTAAATTATGTCCTAATAGAATATGGAGTTAAACTAATTAATGAAACGGGAAAGTTTGATATCATCCATGCTCATGATTGGATAGTGGCTTTTGCCGCCAGAGCATTAAAGCATTCATATACAATACCCATGGTAGCAACAATTCATGCTACCGAGCATGGAAGAAACTGTGGAATACATAGTGAAACCCAAAGCTACATTAATAATGTAGAATGGTGGTTGGCATATGAATCTTGGAAGCTTATAGTAAATAGCGGTTATATGAAAAATGAGGTTAATCGCGTTTTTAACATACCTGATGACAAAATTTATATTATACCTAACGGCGTTAATCTGAATAAATTTGACGGATATAAAAAAGATATGGAATTCAGAAGAAGGTATGCTGCGGATAATGAAAAAATAGTTTTCTTTGTTGGAAGACTGGTAAACGAAAAAGGCGTACATGTTTTGATTGATGCAGTTCCAAAAACATTGCATTATTATAATGACACAAAATTTATAATTGCGGGTAAAGGACCCGAGTTTGACCACTTAAGGTATATGGTTTATCAGAAAGGAATTTCGCATAAGGTATGTTTTACAGGTTATATATGTGACGAAGACCTTTTAAGGCTTTACAAATGTGCGGATGTAGCAGTTTTCCCAAGTTTGTATGAACCTTTTGGTATTGTTGCTTTAGAGGGAATGGTTGCAAATGTACCTGTTGTAGTATCAGAAGCAGGCGGGCTTGCTGAGATAGTTGAGCATGGTGTAGATGGTATGAAGTCATACACAGGCAATGCCAACTCTTTAGCTGATAGTATACTGGAAATATTGCATAATCCCGATAAAGCTGAAGCAATGAAGAAAAAAGCCTTTGAGAAAGTACACACTATATACAATTGGGATGTAATTACCCGTCAAACACTCAAGGTTTATAACGATATAATTGATGAAACTAAAAGGATAGATTGGAAACTTCCAGGCATTAAGGAAGGTTTGGAAAAATTGAATTTGTCCTAGTTTTTTGAATATAATTCATTTCTAGAAATGAATTATGCAAAATGCACATCCTATGATTTATATAGAATAATTTTTAGAGAAATGTAGAAGTAGAGGCACAAGGAGTTTTATAGTAAATTTATGTTTGTATTATAGAAAAATATGCTATAATATAGAAGCTGTGTTGTTGATTTACGATATATGCGGTTTAAGGCAAGTGCCAGTGAATATTGTAGTATTTGAAATTGATTTTTTAATATAAATAATATACCGGGTTTGGATTTTTATTTAATGCCGGAATTATATAAATTTTATGAACAAGTTTTGAAATTGATTATAATACACTGAAGATAACCAACTTAAAAAGATAAACAGCTTGATTTATCGTTTTTCATTTGGTTGTCCATAATCAGTGTAATAAATAGAGACTAACAAATAAATTGTTTCGTGCGGGGCGTTTTGATGTTATATATAAGTTGTCAAATTTTCTATAGTATAACTTTTGGCCTTTTCGCAAAAATCGAGCAATAATGTTGTTGTTAAAATGAGCGGATTAGAGGAAAATATTTTAATACTGTTTCAAAAAATATGCAACTCCTTGTATTTATCATCAGCCTGGAAGTGGATACTGATACGCCGGGTTTGTTTGGTTTGTTTGAAGGATTTAAGTGTTATGATATCGGCAAAACGCAGAATTTATTTGAAGCTCTATGATAATAAACTCAATAATTTATAGACGAAAAGAAAGCGGAGGTTTGATTGTGGCTAAAAAGAAGAAAAAACTAAAGATAATACCACTTGGTGGTATGGGGGAAATCGGCAAAAACATAACGGTATTTGAATACGACGAGGATATGTTTATTGTTGATTGCGGAGTGGCTTTTCCTGAAGATGACATGTTGGGAATAGATCTGGTTATACCTGATGTAACTTATCTTACTAAGAACATTGAGAAGGTAAGAGGAATAGTTGTAACCCATGGGCATGAAGATCATATTGGTGCTCTTCCATATGTACTGAAAGAGTTAAATGTACCTGTATATGGGACAAAGCTGACACTAGGCTTAATTGAACAAAAACTTGAAGAACATGGTATTTTAAATGATGTGGAACTAAAAGTGGTGAAACCGTCAGATGTTGTTAGCCTTGGCTGCTTCAGGGTGGAATTTATAAGGTCAACCCATAGTATTGCAGATTCTGTAGCTATTGCAATACAGACACCAGTTGGAACAATAGTACATACCGGTGACTTTAAAATTGATTATACCCCAATTCAGGGAGAGCCGATGGATTTGGCAAGGTTGGCTGAATTAGGCAATAAGGGTGTGTTGCTTCTTATGAGTGACAGCACAAACGTTGAACGTCCCGGATATACAATGTCTGAAAGGACAGTAGGCGAAACTTTTGAAGAAATATTTATGAATGCCAAAAGAAGAATATTAATTGCAACTTTTGCTACAAATGTCCATAGAATCCAACAGGTAGTAAATGCTGCGGTTAAGTTTGACAGGAAAATTGCCATATGTGGTAGAAGTATGATAAATGTTGCGAAAGTTGCTACAAATTTAGGTTATCTTGATATTCCGGAAGGAATGCTCATAGATATTGACCAGGTTACAAAATACCCGGAGGAAAAACTGGTTATTATCACAACGGGAAGCCAGGGAGAGCCAATGTCTGCACTCTCAAGAATGGCTGCAGGAGACCATAAAAAGGTGGAAATTGTTCCGGGAGATCTGGTAATTATTTCTGCGAGTCCCATACCAGGAAACGAGAAAACAGTATCCAAAGTAGTTAATGAACTATTTAGAAAGGGTGCTGAAGTAATATATGAATCTTTAGATGAAATTCATGTCTCAGGGCATGCTTGTCAGGAGGAACTTAAGCTCATCTACAGGTTGATAAAGCCCAAATTCTTTATTCCTGTACATGGTGAATTCAGACACCTTAAACGACATGCAAATCTTGTGCATGGATTGGGGATGCCTACAGAAAACATTTTTATAATGGACATCGGGAGGGTTATGGAACTTACTGAGGATTCTGCTAGAATTAATGGCAGTGTTACCTCGGGCCGAGTTTTAGTTGACGGCTTGGGAGTTGGCGATGTTGGTAATATTGTGTTGCGTGACAGAAAGCATTTATCGCAGGATGGTCTTATAGTAATAGTTATCACTATAGAAGGTGACACAGGAAATGTTGTTGCAGGACCGGATATTATTTCTAGAGGTTTTGTATATGTTCGGGAGTCGGAAGACTTGATTGAGCAGATAAGGGAAGTGAGCAGAATGGCCCTTCAGAGATGTGAGGATAAGAGGAAGAATGATTGGTCTACAAAGAAGAGCATAATAAGAGATGCTCTTAGAGACTACCTGTATGAAAAGACAAAAAGACGTCCGATGATACTTCCCATAATTATGGAAGTATAAGCTTCCCGGTTGTTATTATGTAAGTATATATGGAGCACAGCATCCAAAGTAGGAACTTATATTTTAGTCATACCTAATTGGTGGAGGGGGTTAGAGATGATAGTTATCGGTGAGAAGATAAATAACAAAACACCTGCAGTTAAGAAGGCCATAGATAGCAGGGATTACCGCTTTATACAGGAGCTTGCAAAAAGACAGTATGAAGAGGGTGCAACCTTTATTGATATTAATGCCGGTGCTTATGAAGATGAGCCGGACAGACTTGAATGGCTTATTAACACTGTTCAGGAAGTTGTTGATGCACCTTTTTCAATTGACTCCCAAAATGCGGTAGCAATTGGAAAGGCTCTAAGATTAAATAAAAACTCAAAACCCATTATTAATTCAATAACGGGTGAGAAGGAAAGATTTAATTCAATACTTCCATTAGTTATGGAGTACAATGCAAGTGTAATAGCATTATGCATGGATGATACTGGTATGCCCGAAACTATGGAAGAGAGGCTTGGAATTACTGATAATCTTATTTCAAGTCTGACAAAGGAAGGCGTTAAGCTGGAGGATATATATATTGATCCTTTTGTCAGACCGGTTGGAACTGGGATTCACAATGGATCAATAGCCCTTGAAACGTTTACAAAAATCAGTAAGGAGTTTCCGGGAGTTCATATTGCGTGCGGTATAAGCAATATATCACTTGGAATTCCTGCAAGGAAGCTTATGAATCAGGCATTTTTGGTTGCGGCCATGGTAAGCGGAGCGGATACGGTTATACTGGATCCACTTGACAAAAAGCTTATGTCACTCCTTTATGCAACAGAGACTCTTACAGGGAATGACGAATTTTGTATGAATTATCAGATGAAGTTCAGGGAAGGCTTGTTGGATTTTTAGGAAGTATGTATTATAACAACGTTTTGGGTGAACTCCTGACCGGCTTTACGGTAAATTGGGTTTTGATAACCCAGTACATACATATCAGTGGCAAAGGACTCTATTTGGAGCATTCTCTGTAAAAGTGGATTACATGATTTTGAAAATTTGGCGGGTTTGGTTATAATGGGAAGGCGTGTGTTTTTATTTATGTCAGATAAAAGCTGCCTTCCCTTATTATTGAGCCCTAAGACTCTTACATATTGTGGACCTCCAAACCTGTTGAAGGTATTAAATTCATCTGAAGTAAAACCAGTCAGAAGGCTGGTAATGATCCTTTGAACCCGTGTTCTGGTATACCTTTTGGTCGATATTTTTTCTATAAGCTCATCTAAAGTTCCGCAAGCACCTGCTGCTTCCTTTATTCTGTTTTCCATCCCTTCTGAAACGTATGGAAGAAGCTTCAATTGTTCTTTAGTCATCCTGCGGATGCTTGAAATAATCAACTGCTCGTATAGGTATGGATATATAGGGCCTCTGCCCGCATTAAATTCTTCTTCCAGAATAGCCAGGCAATTGTATGGTAAAACCATATCCAACTGCTTCTTTTCTGTCTGGATTAATTTTCTGATGGATGTAGCACTCGAAATATTTCCTGTTATTTCAGAGGAATTGTAGGAATTGTTTATTCGCTTTATTGTAAAGGGCTCAATTTTGCTTTTAAGTCTTTTCAATGCTTTAATGTATTCAATACCTAGAATATTGTTTGATGAGCCGATAATATCTTCAAGTTCAGGTATTTCAATGCCTCTTTCCTTTAAATAGCTTCTTAAAGCCGTTTCTCTTGAAGAGGGAAAAGATATACCCTTACTGAGTTCTTGTTTTAACACCCGTTTGTAGCCATCAGGTTCGTCAATTAATATATCTGCAATTGTGCTGAATTTGTCAATATCTGCATTTTCACTGCCAAAGCATAGACAATCTACAACGCCGATATCATTGAGTATTTTTACTGCTCCATAAGCAAAAAATTCAGCACTCGACATGGCATAGGGTAAGGGAAGCTCTATAACCAGATCTATTCCACATTTAAGTGCCATTTTTGTTCTGGCCCATTTATTGATAATTGCAGGCTCTCCCCTTTGAATGAAGTTACCACTCATTACGCAGACTACAAATTCTGCATTACATAAGCTTTTTGCTTGTTCAAGATGGTACAGATGTCCATTGTGAAAAGGATTATACTCAACTATTAGACCTAAAACCCTCATTTAAAAATTCCTTTCGCACTTTATTTCAAAATACTTTTCCAGGCACTAAAGTATATTATATCCCATATTTGAAAGGATAAAAATATTTTTTGTCTGATTGGTAATAATATTAATTGTAAGTTTGTATTATATAAATCGCGAAAATGATTTTCAATGACAAATTGAATTTTCATGATAATAAATCAAGGAAATTGAAGCACGATGTAAAATCTTTATCGCGTTCAATATAGTTAAAAAAGGAGAAGAAGATTACGATGGAAAACACAGTGATAAACGAGTTGAATACCGTATTAAAAGGCGAGGTAATGGCGATAGAATCTTATGACAAATATATTCACGAGCTCAAAGATAACAAGGTCAAAACCGCATTTTTGGAGATACAGGGTGACCATAAGGAACATGCAAATTTGCTGGAAAACAGAATTAAACAATTAGGCGGAGATCCGAATGAGAAGCTTGGAATTGCGGGGGTTATGGCAAATGCAAAAATAGCACTTAAGAACTTGGGAGAAACAAAGACTATAGACTTGCTGAAGTGGGCCTATGATGGTGAAGATAAAGGAATTGCTATGGTGGAAGAGATTGTGAAAGGTGACCTTGATGACACAAGTATGAAGTTGATAAAGGACATTTTATCTGTAGATCATGACCACCTGAAGACTATGAATAATCTTATAGCAGATCAGGAGAAAGCAAATTAGTGCTGATTAACAAAATAAAATTCTAGAATTTAATTTTGTTAATCAGCAAAAAACATAGGATGTGCATTTTGCATAATTCATTTCTAGAAATGAATTATGTTCAAAAGCACTAGGAATTTACGTAAATATTATTCCTTTAAAGCTGAGCATTAAAAGCAGTGGCCGAAGGCTTGGTAATCTGAAGCAAAAATGACAAGGATGGCATTCTTATCAATAAAATAATGGGACAAGGTACCTGTCCCTGTCCCCTTGTCCCACTTGTCCCATTATTTTTATTTGTTTTCCTTTGCTGCTTTTTCAAGACTTCCCATGTTAGACATTGCAATTCTTCCTTTTATGTCAGTAAGAGATAAATTCTTTTCGTTTACTACCTTTTCTAACTCGTAGATTGAGTAGTCAAGTTTAGTTGAAATTTCCTGATTTTTAGGGTCAATTGTATTTTTGTATATTGCCCAGGTAGACTTTAAATTACCTACATCCTTTACAGCTTGATCCCAATTTGAAATTGTAGCGTTTAATACTGCATTACGGGCAAAATACCTTATCCTTTTAATCTCAGGTGATGTTTCAGTTTTGTAAAGCATATAAAAGTCAGGTACATATGAATACAAATTATTTGCAGCTAAAAGCGTGTTGTTTTTATCCTTTGTAAGGATAGTAGAAGTTAATGTATTTAAAGCATTGTCAAAATTATCAATTAATTCCCTGCTGGCGTTCTTTTTTGTTGCTGATGGAAGATAACCGTTCCACTGGTAATGCAGATTGTTGATAGTGGGGGAAATCTCCTGCCAGGGATCCTTTGGTGTAGGGGGAGCTTTTTGGGTGGGCTGATTATTACCGCCACCAGTGTCTTTTTGGCCTTCGCTGCCCTGTTTTTCTTCCTGACCTTCTTTTCCCTTTTCGGAGTTTTGTTCATCCTGTTTTTTACTTTCCTCACCATCACCTTCATTAGGTGTACCAGACTCCTGAGCAGTGTCTTCGTCTTGCTTTTTTTCATCCTTTAGAGATACGGATGGTCCGTTTAGCGTTTTTATGATTTTTTCTATGCTGTTTTCTATATTTTCAAGATCCTTAGGAACTTTGTCTGATTCTTCATTGGTTTTCATTTGTTGTGCTTGTGGTTCCGGATTCTGATTGTTTCTGTTACAGCCAGACAGCATCATTAGAGAGGCTGTCAAAACTAATAATATTATTTTAGATAAGTTTGATATCAGTTTCATATTATTATAGCAGCAAGCTGCAATTCCCTCCATTTCTAAAATTGTTATATTTAAGGTACAACTAAAAATTAAGTTTCTACTCTGAATAACGAAAAAAATTGATTTAGATGCATTCCCGGAATATGAAATTGAAAGTTAATTTTTCGTAATTCCTTACTACTAGTATTTCAAAATATTAATTTTAAATACGGTCTGGCTCATTTCTAAAAAAAACCTAAAAGCAGTGTAGTAAAAGAAAAAATTACAAAAAGGTTTTTTTTTGTTGTTGTCAAATTTATTATGTAAGCATTAAAATGAGCATATTGTAGCAAAGAATTCCTAAGAACATGCAGTTTAGCAGATGCAAATGCAGTTGGGTATGCAGGTAATAAAAAAATAGGGGGAAATGGCAAATGTGTGTTACTGTAAGTCTTTTTTCAAGAAAGATCGGAGAAATAAGGGGTTTTTTGGAGAAGTACTATCAGAAGGAGATTGATTTGGACGGTGATGTTGGGCAATGGAGTTATATTTATAACAAACCTCTTGAAGCAATTGATATGATAAGTACTGTAATAGACAATAGCCACAGGCATAAAATTAACCTTGCTATCCAGGTTGGTGATGGAGATGTACAACTGGTAACTTGTGACAACTGCAATGACATTATAAAAGCACTGCTACACGTATATTATAAAGACGAGTGCATATGAGCGGGTATTAAATTGTAAATTTCAGGGCATACTTTATTAATGATATAAAAAGTTTCATTGATAAAGGAGAAGTCTTTATGGAAGTATTTGATATTAACGTGGAGAATAGAACAGAAGTGGGAGCTTCAGTAGCAAGAAAGTTAAGAAGAGAGGGATTGGTTCCTGGGGTTCTGTACCAAGGTGCAGAAAGTCTGCCGGTTGAAATGAGAGAAGATGAATTAAGACATATATTGGCAGGTAAAACGGAACAGGATTTGATTCTTAATATCAGATTTAATAACAGGGAGTTTAAAGCAAAGATAAAAGAAGTACAGAGAGAGCCTATAGGCGGAGAGATTCGTCATATCGATTTGATGCCTTTAGAAACCAATGGTTACATACATTAAAACACAAAAGAAGTGGTGTTGCAGTACAGGCTGCAACACCACTTGTTTTTTGGGAATTTCTTGATACCCGGATTCCGGGTGCGTGTAGTTTAAGTGAGGAAAAATATGGAAGAAACATTGTGAAGCAAGTTGTGGAGCCTGTTAATGCGACGAGGAAAGGGAGAGCATCCTCCTTCGCGAAGCGAGTTTTGCTCGACCCCGAGGAGTATTTACAGGCTCTAGACCAGGTTGCATGGCCGAGCAGTGTAGCGCAGCGGAACGACCAGGCTGCGGAACTTGAGTTTCTGGAATATTTTTCTTCATATTTATTACATACACCCTCTGGATTCCCTTTTTGTTGATTTATTTAATTATCTACAATATAATACTTTTTAGAGGTAACGGAGCGTACATACAAATTGGGGGAATGACATTATGGAGAAGTTTTTGGAATGTATAGGTGGACTAGACGAGAAACTTATGACCGAGGCACAGTTGCGGCTTGATAGTCTGACAAAACCTATAGGAAGCCTTGGAAAGCTTGAGGAAATAGTAAGGAGAATAGTCGGAATAACCGGAAATCTTTATCCGAAAGTCGATAAAAAAACTATAGTTATAATGTGTGCAGATAATGGTGTTGTTGAGGAGGGAGTGAGCTCCTGCCCTAAAAGTGTAACGTCTTCTGTAACAAGAAATTTCGCAAAGGGAATAACAGCAGTCAATGTATTGTCAAGATGTGCAAAGTCAGATTTAACAGTTGTTGATATAGGTGTTGATGATGATATAAATTGTGATGGAATAATAAACAAAAAGATCAGAAAAGGAACGTGGAATATTGCTAAAGGGCCCGCAATGGAACGGGATGAGGCTATAAAAGCAATAGGTACAGGAATTGAGATTGTAAAGGAACTTAATGAAAAAGGGATAAATTTGCTGGGAACCGGTGAGATGGGAGTTGGAAATACAACGACGAGCAGTGCGGTGTCTTCGGTTTTAACAGGGATTGATGTTGAAGTAATGTCGGGAAGAGGAGCCGGGCTTACCAATGATGCATTGAAGAACAAAATAAAGGTAATAAGGAATGCTATTGAAATAAATAAACCTGATCCAAAAGATCCTGTTGATGTGCTGGCAAAGGTAGGGGGATTCGATATAGCTGGGCTTGTCGGGTGCTTTCTTGGTGCTGCCAGATATAGGATACCTATTTTAATTGATGGTTTTATTTCTGCTACAGCTGCTTTATGTGCTGTTTCCATAAAGCCTGAGGTAAG
The DNA here is from genome assembly GCA_023398495.1 of Bacillota bacterium. GTDB lineage: Bacteria > Bacillota > Clostridia > Acetivibrionales > Acetivibrionaceae > Acetivibrio. Next base: position 476 of record JAEWSG010000169.1, on the reverse strand, counting down.
AAATTATATATTTCCTTCCCATGGATCGGCAGAACCGGGCAGCAAAAAGGTTTTAGAAGCTCTGGGGATGGAACCTTTCTTAAATCTGGATATGCGTGTTGGTGAAGGTACCGGTGCTGCCATAGCATTTCAGTTGATTGACTGTGCCTTTGCTACCTATACACAGATGGGGACCTTTCAAGATGCAAAGATAGAACAGTATGTCCCACTGAGCTGACATATTGCTTGGGTATAACAAAAAAACATCCTTTTTTGAAAGGGTCTTATTATCGTAAAATTCAATTTGTCATTGCAAAATCAATTAGATTAGGTGGTACCTTGGAGGATTGAGGGTGTATTTATTTTTTGTGCACCATATTATTCCAAGGACTAAAGCTTCGAGCCTAAGAGAATGTAAAACTCGCTACGGGTCGAATCAAACTCGCTTCGCGAAGAAAAGTGATTCGACTTTTCCTTCGCTTCGTTTACATTCTCTA
>JAEWSG010000137.1 GCA_023398495.1 Bacillota bacterium | reverse complement strand
ATTTAACGGCAATTTTAATTGATAGAAACCACCGTGCGTAGTATAATCTTTATGTGTTAAATTTTTTACTAGCATAAAAATATTTTACACCTTTTGCTGGACTTTGAATAGTCTGGCAATTGTTTTTTGCAAGTAAAAAGGGCTGCTACACTAATTTCTTAGTGCAACAGCCCCATTTTTTTTTCAAGAAATTTGCAAAGCAAATACACTAAAATCGAAAGGGCTCGATGCCCTTGAGATTTTGATTGCTTAGCTTTAATATAAATTGTTATAATAGAAAAAGGATTTTTACTGTGAAGGGATCGATGATGAATAATATTGCAGAAGTAGTTATAAGCAATTCTACAAGGCAGTTTGACCGGGTATATCATTATATTATACCTCAGAGGTATATAGGCAAAGTAAGTCCTGGAATACGTATAATTGTACCTTTTGGTAAGGCTAACAGGCTTACGGAAGGCTATGTTTTAAATGTTTGCAGTGAGAGCAGTCATAATGATCTGAAAGAAATAAGTGAGGTTGTTGATGAAAATTCAGTTCTCGATATAAATATGATTAAGCTTGCACGCTGGATGAAGCACAGATATATAAGCACTTATTCAGAGGTTTTTAAATGTTTGCTTCCTCCCGGGACAGGCTTAAAAAGCTCAAAGACAGTACAGCTTCTTAAATTTGATAATAACTTAAAGGGAAATCATATAAAAATCCTTCGAAAACTTATGGATTTTGGCGGTGAACTTGAATATGATGATTTAAGAACCGAAACAAATATAAAAGGAATATCAAAATATTTGAGTAAATTACAAGCACTGGAGTGTGTATCTGTTAAAGAAGTGTTTGGTGCTAAAGTAAATGAAAAGTTTGTTAAGGCTGCATTTCTTGCCAAACCCGTACAGGAGGTACTTCAAGATATAGAGGGTAACAAGCTTAGAAGTATAAAGCAAGTCAGAATCCTTGAAATGCTTTTGGAAAATGAACATATATCTGTAAATGACTTGGCGAGGTTTGCGGGTGTTTCGAAGAGTGTTTTAGACACTCTGAATAAATATGGGTATATAGAGTATAGAGATATTGAGGTTACACGAGATCCATACGAAAACAGGACTTTTGAGAAAACAAGTCGGTTAAAACCAACCGAGGAGCAGGAACATATTTTAAGCAGCATAAGAGCTATGCTGGACAGTAAGACCTTTAAGGAGGTATTATTGCATGGTATAACCGGAAGTGGAAAGACTGAAGTTTACCTGCAGCTTATTGAACACTGTATTAATGCACAGAAACAGGCTATTGTTCTGGTGCCTGAAATTTCTTTAACTCCTCAAATGGTGGAAAGGTTTAAGGGGAGGTTTGGTGAGTATGTTGCTGTGCTCCACAGCAGATTGTCTCTTGGAGAAAGGTTTGATCAGTGGAGACTTATAAAGTCCGGAAGGATAAAAGTTGCTGTGGGAGCAAGATCGGCAGTGTTTGCACCCTTTGATAATCTTGGAATAATAATAATAGATGAAGAACATGAAAATTCCTACAAGTCGGAAATTTCTCCGAAGTATCATGCCGTTGAGGTTGCAAGAGAACGCTGTAAAAACGAAAATGGATTACTACTTTATGGCTCTGCTACACCTTCAATAGAGAATTATTATAGAGCAACTTCAGGAGAGATATCGCTTTTTAAAATGATAAAGCGGGCCAATAATTTGAAGCTTCCCAAAGTAGAAGTTGTGGATATGCGAAGCGAACTCGATAGAGGGAACCGCTCAATTTTCAGCAGGGCACTTTCTTGTGAGATTGAAGAGAACATACAGAGAAAAGAGCAAACAATAATTTTTCTGAACAGGCGTGGATATTCTTCCTTCGTACTATGCAGGAACTGCGGGTATGTATTAAAATGCCATAAATGTGACGTGTCCTTGACATACCACTCGTATGATGAACGGTTGATATGCCACTATTGCGGCTATACAATAAAAAATGTTGCAAACTGTCCTAAGTGTAAAAGCCCACATATAAAGGGCTTTGGTACTGGTACCCAGAAGATTGAGGACGATATAAAAAAGCATTTTCCGGATAGTTCAGTAATAAGAATGGATATGGATACCACTACCTGCAAAAATTCCCATGAGGATATTTTAAGAGATTTCCGTGAAAATAATATTAATATATTGGTAGGCACACAAATGATAGCAAAAGGACATGATTTTCCTAATGTTACGCTTGTAGGCGTACTGGCTGCAGACAGCATATTAAACTCTGGCGATTTCAGAGCGACTGAAAGGACATTTCAGCTCATAACACAGGTAGCAGGAAGAGCTGGAAGAGGCAAGGTCCCAGGTCGGGTAATTATTCAGACGTACAATACTGAGAATTACAGTATTGAGTGTGCGTGCTCCCAGGATTATACCAGTTTTTTTGAAAAGGAGCTGATAGTAAGAGAGAGGCTATCATATCCTCCTTTCACAAACATCGGATCAATTGTGTTTAGCGGGATAAATGACCGTATAGTTTACAATAAGGCGATAGATGTAAAGAAATTTATTGATTCACAATTTGCTGAAGATGGTAATAATATAAGTATACTAGGTCCTTCACGTTCTGTAATAACAAAAATTAAGAACAAATATAGGTGGAGAATAGTTATTAAATATCAGGATATGGAAAAACTTATAGATGTATTAGCCAGAGTATTGGACAAATTTTATCAAAAGCAGGATAAGAATGACATTAGTATTAGTGTAGATATAAATCCAATAAATATGTTATAATACTTTTTGTTAATCAGTACTATAAATTTGATTTATATAACGTGAAAATTCAATTTGTCATTGTAAAATTATTTTCACGATTTAAATAGTTCAATAATTTGGATCTCAGAATTTTATAATAACGGTTTGGGGGAAAACTAAAATGGCTTTAAGAAATATTAGAATTGATGGTGACGAAGTATTAGGTAAGGTATGCAGGGAGGTTGATGTTATAGATAACAGGGTTCTGACCTTGCTAAAGGATATGGCTGATACCATGTATGCCGAAAAGGGAGTAGGGCTTGCTGCACCCCAAGTTGGTGTTTTAAAGAGGCTTGTTGTTATTGATGTTGGTGACGGTTTGCTGGAGTTAATCAATCCTAAAGTTGTAAAAACTGAAGGAGAAGTGGTAGATACAGAGGGATGCCTGAGTGTACCTGAATTAGTTGGAGAGGTAGCAAGGCCTAAGAAAGTTTGGGTTGAGGCATTAAATACAAAAGGAGAAAAGGTTTATCTCGAAGGTGAAGATTTACTTGCACGTGCTTTTTGCCATGAGCTTGACCACTTAGACGGAATTTTATTTAAGAGTAGGGCAATTAAACTGATTAATAAGAGAGATTTAAAGGATTAGAACTTAAGAAAAGATTATATTTGACAGGTAAGAGGTGACTTTATTGAGAATTGTATTTATGGGTACTCCGGAGTTTGCAGTACCGTCGTTAGATATGCTATTAAAGGAAGGCTATGACGTTGTGGCGGTAGTTACACAGCCTGATAAACCAAAAGGCAGGGGGAACAAAATGGCTTTGCCTCCGGTTAAGGAATATGCTTTAAAACACGGCATTGAGGTGTTGCAGCCGGAAAAAGTAAAAACAGAAGAGTTTGCCTGTGCAATAAGAAAAATAAATCCGGATTTGCTTGTCACAGCTGCATATGGAAAAATTCTGCCTAAGTCAGTATTGGACATTCCACAGTTCGGGTGCATAAATGTTCATGGCTCACTTCTTCCTAAATATAGAGGTGCGGCTCCTATACAATGGTCAATTATTAATGGTGAAGAAAAGACTGGTATCACAACTATGTTTACTGATGTTGGGATGGACACCGGGGATATGCTCCTTAAGGGTGAGTTGGAGATCACTGAGGATATGACCGGAGGGGAACTCCATGACAGGTTGTCTCTATTGGGTGCAGAGGTATTAAAGAAGACCCTTGATAAGCTAAAAGATGGTACAATTGAGAGGGTTCGACAATCGGACACTGAAGCTACATATGCTTGTATGATGACAAAGGATACAGGTCTTATTGACTGGACGAAATCGTCTAAGGAGGTTCATAACCTGGTAAGGGGTACAAATCCCTGGCCGGGGGCATATACATATTATAAAGGTCAGAAGATGAAAATCTGGATGACCTCAGTTATATCTGGAGATAAGCATGGTTTAAAGCCGGGAACCATATGTAAAGCCAGTAGAGACGGTATTGATATTGCATGTGGAGAAGGCAAGCTGAATATAAAAGAGGTACAATTTGAGTCCTGTAGAAGAATGTGTGTAGAAGATTACATTTGCGGGCATAAAATGGACGAAGGTGAAATGCTTGGATAAGGCACTAAGGAAATTTGTTTCACTGTCAGTTTTGCTTATTTCCGTCTTGTTTTTAGTGTTGGCTGTTTTGGGTTTGATTTACCAACGGTTCACAATAAATACATACAACTTTATATTATTAATTTTGTTTCTTGTGACAATACTAATTATATTGTTTTACGTGATTTCTATCATAAGTATTTTTTGTGTTTATAGATTTAAATCGCGAAACAAGATAATAGGATTGATGGCAGGAACAGGTATAAAGACACTGTTACCTATAGCGATTTTTTTGGCGGGTATTTTTAAGACAAAAAAGGATTTAATACGTAAATTCTATATAGACTTTAATAATATCATGGTAAAGGCTTCAGGCAGGAAGTATTCACCTGAAAACGTACTGATTCTGCTTCCTCATTGTTTGCAAAATTCCGATTGCGGGTATAAAATTACTAATACTACTGATAACTGTAAGAGATGCGGAAGATGTTCAATAGGAGATATTGTTGAAATTGCCAGAAGCAGAAAGGTGGAAGTCAGAGTTGTAACAGGAGGAACAGCTGCAAGGAACATAGTGAAGAAGCTAAGACCGAGGCTTATTTTGTCCGTTGCTTGCGAGAGGGATCTTACAAGTGGAATAATTGATGTGGGTAAAATACCTGTTATTGGCTTGATAAATGAAAGACCAAATGGACCCTGCTACAATACCTGTGTTAATACAGATAATTTAAGGGTATACCTTGATGAAATTTTAGAAGATATATATAGATAACATACACTAAAGTTAAAGGAGGTTTTTTTATGGGCTATTTTTATGGATTTGATATCTATTATCTGGTACTTGTAATTCCGGCATTTATATTCTCATTATATGCCCAGTATAAAGTAAAGAGCACATTTAACCAGTTCAGCAAGGTTAGCAACAGCAGAGGAATGACTGGAGCGGATATTGCAAGGACTATATTGGATAGAAGCGGTCTTTATGATGTAAGGGTTGAAGCTGTTGCAGGAGAACTTTCAGACCACTACGATCCTAAGACAAAGGTTGTAAGGTTGTCACAGTCTGTATATGGAAGCAGTTCTGTAGCAGCAATAGGTGTTGCTGCTCACGAAACAGGGCACGCAATTCAACATAAAGAGGGATATGCTCCTCTGGTTTTAAGGAGTACCCTGGTTCCTGTAGCACAAATAGGTTCTTCCATTGGCCCGACAATGGCCATATTTGGATTGATATTAAGTTGGTCGGTGTTAATTAATCTTGGTATTTTACTTTTTGGGGCTGCAGTGCTTTTCTACCTTGTGACATTACCTGTGGAATTCAATGCAAGCAGCAGAGCGATTAGAACCCTTGAAGATACAGGGATACTTAATTATAATGAGATAGATCCTGCAAAAAAGGTTTTAAAGGCGGCTGCTATGACTTATGTAGCTTCAGCAGCTGTTGCAATGGCAAATTTACTGCGTCTGATATTATTAGCGAACAGAAGAGATGATTAAATATTATGAAACTTGATTTACCAAGAGAGACAGCTCTTAAAGTATTATACGAAATCAATAAATCCGGGGCATACTCAAATATTGCACTGAATAAATATCTTGAAGGCGGGGAGCTAAGTAATCTTGACAAAGCTTTTATTACTGAACTGGTTTATGGTACTTTGAAATGGAGACTTTCAATTGACCACATCATTGATCAGTTTTCTTCAGTGAAAATAAAAAAGCTTTCTCCATGGATACTTAATATTTTGAGGCTGGGCGTCTACCAGCTTGTCTATATGAGTAAAATACCTGAATCGGCAGCCTGCAACGAGAGTGTTAACCTTGCTAAAAGGTATGGTCACTCTGCCAGTAGCAGGTATGTTAATGCTGTGCTCAGGAATGTGGCAAGGTCTGGGGAGAAGATTGCTTATCCGGACAGAAGTAAGGATCTGACCGCATACCTGTCTGTAAAATATTCACACCCCGAATGGATGGTAAAAAATTGGCTTGAGCGCTTTGGGGAAAGTTTTACGGAAGAATTTCTAAAGAGCAATAATGAGGCTGCACCGTTAACAGTCAGGATAAACACTTTGAAGACTGATAAAGAAGGTTTGGCAAATGCCCTTAAAAATGAAGGCTTTGAAACTATGCCTGCAAAGCATATTGATAGTGCCTTAACGATAGATAATCCATCTTCTTTAGCAAAGATGGAAGCGTTTGTTAAAGGCTTGTTTCAGGTTCAGGATGAAAGTTCAATGATGGTTGGGAAAGTTCTTGATCCTAAGCCGGGAGAATTTGTAGTTGATGTCTGTAGTGCTCCTGGAGGTAAAGCTACCCACATTGCAGAGATTATGGAAAACAGAGGACAAGTTGTGGCCAGAGATATTCATGAACACAAAATAAGGTTAATAAACGAGGCGGCACGGAGGCTTGGCATTGACATTATAGAAACAGAGGTTTTTGATGCCTCCGAACAGGATACAAAACTTATAGGCAAGGCTGACCGTGTTTTAGTTGATGCACCATGTACCGGCCTTGGGATTATAAGGAGAAAACCGGATATAAAGTGGACAAGAACTATAAATGATCTAAATGAAATAGTAAAGTTACAGAAAAAAATACTCAGTGTATCTTCTAAGTATGTAAAACCTGGAGGAGTACTGGTTTATAGTACATGTACCATAGAGCCCCAGGAGAATGAGGAATTGGTTAAAGAATTCCTGAAAGACAATGAGGACTACTCCTTAGAAGATATATCGGAACTCATTCCTGATGGGTTAGCAAAAGATACTGCCAAGGGCGGCTATATACAGTTGTATCCTAATATAGACGGTATTGATGGTTTCTTTATATCCAGAATGAGGAGAAGGAGCTGAACTTATGGACAGAAAGGTTGACCTTCTTAATCTTACAATTGAAGAATTAGAAGAATTTTTTATAAAGATGGGACAGCAAAGGTTTCGTGCAAAGCAGGTTTTTCAATGGGTTCACAAGGGAGTTAAGGATATTGATGAAATGACCAACCTCTCAAAAGAATTCAGGGAGAAACTGAAGTCTTCAGCATATATAAACAAGCTCGAAGTGGTTGGAAAGCTTGTGTCAAAAATAGATGGTACTACCAAATATCTATTTAAACTTGTGGATGGAAATATAGTTGAGAGTGTATTGATGAAATACGAGCATGGTTTATCTGTATGCATATCTTCACAAGTAGGCTGCAAAATGGGGTGCAAATTTTGTGCTTCAACAGGAGTTGGATTTATGAGAAGTCTGACATCGGCTGAAATGCTTGATCAGGTATTATCTATTCAGAATGATGCGGGCAGCCGAGTTGGGAACGTAGTTGTAATGGGGATAGGAGAACCTTTTGACAACTATGATAATCTTGTTAAATTCATAAGATTGATAAATAATAAGGATGGTATGAATTTGGGGGCGAGGCATATTGCCGTTTCGACCTGCGGTCTTGTACCGGAAATCATAAAACTTTCCAAGGAGAATTTACCAGTTACATTATCAATTTCACTTCATGCACCTGATGATGAAGCAAGAGAAAAAATTATGCCTGTTAATAAAAGGTATTCTATTGACAAATTGATTGAAGCATGTAAGATATATACAGAGACTACAAATAGAAGAATAACTTTTGAGTATGCACTTATTGATGGTGTGAATGACTTGATTGAATGTGCCCAGCAGCTATCAGGATTATTGAAGGGAATGTTGTGTCACGTTAATCTGATACCTGTCAATAGTGTTACAAACACTGGTTTTAAAAAAAGCAATAAGGAAAAGATTTATAAATTTAAAGAAGTATTGGAAAAACGTGGTATTGAGACAACGGTCAGGCGTGAACTTGGTGCAGATATTGATGCAGCTTGTGGTCAGCTTCGCAGAAGTCTTATTGAAGCTGTTAAAGAATAGATGAGGTATTAATTCCGCAATAATTTAACTATAAAACATTTTACAAGTTTTCTGGGGAGTGGTATAGTGAGATTTGGAGTAAAAAGCGATAGAGGTAGAGTACGAGAACTTAATGAAGACAGCTATAAAGTTATTACAGGAAAAGATGGTATACCTGACACCTTTATTGTGGCAGATGGAATGGGAGGTCATAACTCAGGAGAACTTGCAAGCCATATGGCTGTTGACCTTTCCGAAGAGTATCTGCTTAAATTCCTTAACGATGATGGTGGCGAAGAAAGTACAGTATCCTTTATTTGCAGTTTGGTTGCCGAAGTCAATAAAAGTATTTTTCTAAAAGCAAAAGAGTCTGAAGAAAATTATGGTATGGGCACTACTTTTGTTATTGGTATACTTTTAGGTAATAAACTCTATATCGGACATGTAGGTGACAGCAGGGCATACCTTATAAGGAACGGGGTTCTTGAACGGCTGACCACTGACCACTCATATATAGAAGAGTTGATAAAAAATGGTTCATTAACAAGAGAGGAAGCAAAAAATCATCCTAAAAAGAATATAATAACCAGAGCTTTAGGTTGTGAAGAGAATGTTGCAGTTGATACATATTCAGTTGATTTTAAGGATGATGACATACTTGTTTTATGCACAGATGGATTAACTAATATGTTAAATGAAAATGAGATCTTGTCAATAATATATGATAGCGATGAACCACAGTATTCGTGCGATGAGTTAGTAAGGCTTGCTAATGAAAAAGGTGGGGAAGATAATATAACTGTTATTCTTGTAAAGAATTCTTGAGTATTGTTAAACTTGCTACCTGCATATATATTCTTTTATGAATATATTGTGCGAAACTGTTATATGCTGAATAAGTAAAGTGGGTTTTTATTGGGTTTTAGAATTAATGTAGTATTGAAATGCCATTAAAAGAGGTGTTGTTATGGAAGGTCGCATACTTGGTGGAAGGTATGAATTGTTGGAGAAAATTGGTGGGGGCGGAATGGCCCTTGTATATAAGGCGAAATGTAAATTGTTGAATAGATTTGTTGCAGTTAAGTTGTTAAGGCCTGAGTTTACCGCAGACGAAGAATTCGTTAAAAGGTTCAGAGTTGAGGCACAAGCAGCAGCTAGTCTTTCACATCCCAATATTGTATCCATATACGATGTTGGAAAAGAAGAAGATATGCATTATATCGTAATGGAGTATGTAAATGGTATAACATTAAAGGAATATGTAGTTCAAAATGGTGAATTAGATTGGAAGGAAGCAGTAAACATAGCCATTCAGATATGTTCTGCAATTGAGCACGCCCATAAGAATCTTATTGTGCACAGGGATATAAAACCTCATAATATTTTATTGACCAAGGACGGGATTGCAAAGGTAACAGATTTTGGAATTGCGAGGGCTGTGACTTCTTCAACTATAACAGTTGTTGGAAGCACCATAGGTTCTGTTCACTATTTTTCACCTGAACAGGCTCGTGGAGGTTTTTCAGATGAGAAATCAGATCTTTATTCCCTTGGAATAGTTTTGTATGAATTGGTTACAGGAAGACTTCCTTTTAATGGGGAATCACCTGTTGCAATTGCACTTAAGCATATCCAGGATATGCCTGAAGAACCGGCAACCATAAGAACTGATTTACCTAAAGGCATAAGTGATTTGATAATGATTGCAATAGAAAAGGATCAAAAAAACAGATATCAGTCAGCAACAGAAATGCTTGATCATTTATATAAGGTTTTAAAAAGCCCTGATATGGAGATAATTACTGGAAACGGGGATAATGTTTATGACAGTCCTACGGTAAGGATTCCGTCCATAGGTGAAAAAGCAATGTTGATGGAGAAGAATTCTTCTAAAAAAACGGGTGAAAATAAAATGGAAAAGAAAAAAGATAAAGTTACCACCATACTGGCTATAGCTACATCAATTATAGTTATTGCTGTTATTGGTTTTATTGTTGGTGTGGTTATTTGGCCGATATTGTCAGAGTCAAAAGAATATGTAGTAGAAAATTATGTAGGGCAGAACTATTATCAAGTCAAATCCAAGCTGGAGAACAATAAAATTACTGTTGTAGAGAACCGGAAAAATGATGAAAAAAGAGAAAAAGATATAATATTGGCTCAGGATACTCCTGAAGGTACAAAACTTGTGCAGGGAGGATACAGTAAGGTAATACTTACTGTAAGTGATGGTCCGGTACTTATAACAATGACGGATTTTTCAAATAATGATTATCGGGCTGCTGTAACGCAAATAGAAGCTTTAGGACTTTTCCCTAAAGTTATAGATGAATTCAGTGAGGATGTAGCACAAGGTAGGGTAATCAGAACAGATCCAGGTGATGGGGAAGAAGTAAGGCTGGGCAAGATTGTCAGGATTTACAGAAGCGAAGGACCCGAAATTAAAATGACAACAGTTCCGGATTTGAATGGAAAAACCAAAGCAGAAGCTATAAGCCTATTGGGTGAAAATAAATTAGCTATTGGAAATATTTATCCTGAAGATACGGCCAATACGGTTGATAAAATAATTAAACAGGAACCGGAAGCAGGAAAGAGTATTGAAGAAGGAAAGTCTGTAAATATATATCTTGAAGAGAATGTTCCTGATGACAATAATGACAACAATGGAGATAATGGCAACAACGACAGTAATGATAAAATTGTGGCAAGACCATTAGCCTTAGTTGATCCTGACCAGTATGGAGAATTTGTAAGAGTTCTGGTCAATATAACCAGGTCCGACAAGAATACTGAGGAACAATTGTACAGTGAAGTAAAAAAGAAAACTGACTTCCCGCTGACCTTGTCTATTCCTGTACCAAAGGATGGAACTACAGAGGTCAAGGTTTTCTTGAACAGTCAGCCATACTCGCAATTTACTGAGAAATATTAATGTAAAAATATAAAACTTTAAAGGTAAAGCTTTATAAAGAGCTGGACTTTTATAAAGCACTAGTTATGATTAACAAAAAACATTGGATGTGCATTTTGCATAATTTATTTCTAGAAATGAATTATGTTCAAAAGCACTAGTATAAGAGGAGGAAGAGCGATTGCTGCCAGGCATAATCATTAAAGGTATTGGAGGGTTTTATTACGTAAAAACCGAGTCCGGAATATATGAGTGTAAAGCAAGAGGGATATTCAGAAAAGACTCCTTTGCTCCTTTACCTGGTGATAAGGTATCAATCTCTATTTCTAACAATGATAGAAAAGTGGGAAATATTGAAGAGATTTTTCCGCGTGAATCCCAACTTATCAGGCCAACTGTTGCAAATGTAAACCAGATTGCAGTAGTTATTGCTACAAAATCACCACAGCCGGATTTTTTATTGCTGGACAAGCTTCTTATAACTGTTGAGCAAAAGAAATTAACTGCTGTTGTATGTATTAATAAAATAGACCTTGATCAGGACATGGAATATAAAAATTTGGTCATGTCATATGAAAAAGCCGGCTACAAAGTTATTACACTTAGTTCGGCAATTGAAAAAGGTTTTGATGAGCTTGAGAGTGTTTTGAAGGGCAAAACAACTGTTTTTGCCGGACAGTCTGGTGTGGGAAAATCTACAATTCTTAATAAAGTGTTGAAATCATATGTGATGGAAACAGGTGAAGTTAGTGAAAGAATAGAAAGAGGAAGACATACTACCAGACACGCAGAGCTTATAGAGCTGAAGTCAGGGGGATTTGTTTTAGATACGCCCGGCTTTAGTTCCTTTGAGTTGGCTGAGCTTGAGGCTGGTGAGCTTCAGAACTTTTATCCTGAGTTTCAGGAATATTACGGAAGCTGTAAATTTACTGGTTGTATGCATATAAGCGAGCCAGGGTGTGAAGTAAAAGCTGCTCTTGAGAAGGGAATTTTGGATCGTGGAAGACATTCCCGATATGTGGACTTTTGTAATATGCTTAAGGAAAAACAGCACAGAAAGTATTCCTAGTGCTTTTTAGGATTGAAGGAGAGTGTTTATAATTGATTAGAATTGCACCATCCATACTATCGGCGGACTTTGCCAGATTGGCAGATGAGATCAATAGGATAGAGGAAGCAGGTGCTGACCTGGTACATATAGATGTTATGGATGGACATTTTGTTCCTAATATAACCATAGGTTCTCCAGTAGTTAAGGCGTTGAGAAAGGTTACCAAGCTACCCTTTGATGTGCATTTAATGATAGAAGGTGCATATAATTACATTGATAGCTTTGCAGAGGCTGGTGCTGATATAATCACAGTACATGTTGAAGCACACTGTAACCTCCATAGTACCATCCAAAAGATAAAACAGCATGGGATAAAGGCGGCTGTTGCGTTGAATCCGGCTACATCACTCAGTACGATTGAATGGATTCTGGATGAGTTGGATATGGTGCTTCTTATGACAGTGAACCCTGGTTTTGGAGGACAAAAATATATTGAGTTTTCAACGAAAAAGATTGAGGCTTTAAGGCACACTATTGTAAGCAGAGGTATCAATGTGGATATTGAAGTTGACGGAGGAATTGACATCAATAATATTTATAAGGTTACTAAAGCCGGAGCAAATGTAATTGTATCCGGGTCAACAATATTCAATTCACCGGATACATCTAAAATAATCAGAGAACTGAAAGAAAAATCATATATATAGAGGAGAATTGTTAATCGGGTGGTTCATTGTATGACTGCAGTTATTGTATGTAGTGGGAGTGTAATTGATTACTCCTGTCATGAAAAGTATTTTAAGAACGCTAAGTTCGTTATATGTGTTGATGGTGGAGCTAAACATATAAGAAATATGGGACTGATTCCGGATGTGTTGATTGGTGACCTTGATTCCATAACAAAAGAGGATTTCGAGTACTTAAGCGATCGTAATGTGAAGGTTGTTAAATATCCAAGCGAGAAGGATATGACTGATACTGAGATTGCCGTTAATTTTGCTGTAGAGAGCGGATGTACTGAAATTATAATAATTGGAGGAATTGGTACGAGGCTTGACCATTCCTTAGGAAATATTTTTCTGCTGAGGAAGCTACTTGAAAAGGGGATAAAAGGGGTTATTGTCAATGAGTATAATGAGATAACTTTGATCAAAGACCGGATAAGTATTTTAAGGGAAGAAGGTTTCAAACTGTCTCTGCTTCCGTTAACTCATATTGTTGAAGGTATATCAACAAAAGGCTTATATTATGAACTCAATTATGAGGATTTGGAAATGGGATCAAGCAGGGGTATAAGTAATGAGTTTAATGCTGAAACTGCAGAGATTACACTAAGAAACGGAATATTGATGGTTATAAAGTCAAGGGATTAATTATTTTTTAAAAGAACATATATCAGTTTTTGTTGCTGATATATGTTCTTTTTAGTTTGGATTAAATCATAGCTTTCTACACAGAAATTCAGTAAGCGGCAAATAAAAAGCGTCTTTTTTAAGCCTTCCATACCTGATAGTATTTATAAAGATACTATTTAGTATGGGAGGTTTTATTAATGGATTCAAAAGTCATGGAACTTCGACTTAAGCAATG
>JAEWSG010000100.1 GCA_023398495.1 Bacillota bacterium | reverse complement strand
TATGACTCAGGTCAGTGGTGCGGCTTATACCTTAGGTGAGGGTGTAGCCGGAGGTGTTGGTTTTACCGCGATCACAGTGGCTTGGCTCTCTAAGCTAAATCCGGTGGTTATTCTGATCGTAACGGTTCTCTTCAGCATGCTGGAGAAGGGTTGCTCTGTAATGCAGAGTACCTTCGGTTTATCGGCAGCAGCATCCGGGATTCTCCAAGGAATCATCCTGTTCTTCGTGCTTGCCTTTGATTTCTTTACCCGTTATCGGTTTATCCTAAGAAAGGGGAGGAAAGTAAATGCTAATTAACTTTTTATTTGCAGCGATTAAAGCGGGTGCTCCGTTACTCTTTGGTACCACCGGTGAGATAATGACAGAGAAATCCGGGAATGTGAACCTCGGTGTTGAGGGGATGATGTTCATGGGTGCCTTCATGGGCTTTTATACCGGTTATCATACCGGCAGCCTGGTGCTGGCATTACTTTCTGCCTTTGGTATCGGTGTACTCGCAGCACTTATCTATGCTGTTGTTACGGTTACCTTTATGGCCAATCAAAATGTAGCAGGTCTTACCCTCACCATCTTTGGCATAGGCTTTGCAAAATTTTTCGGTGAGTCTATGATTGGTCAAGCAGGTGGTTCACCGAAGTTATCCGAGGCGTTTATGGCTTCCATAGCGGAGAAGCCTATACCGATTCTGGGCGATATTCCTGTATTCGGAAAGCTTCTGTTTACTCACAACCCATTGGTATATTTATCGATTGCAGTTGCGATTATCTGTACTGTCTATATGCTTCGAACCCGGGCAGGACTGAATATGAGAGCAGTTGGTGAGAATCCTGCAGCGGCAGATGCGACCGGGATTAATGTAACCCTGGTGAAATATACACACATATTAATCGGTGGCGGTATCTGTGGATTAGGCGGGGCATATCTGTCTTTAATCAATGGCGGTGGTATCTGGAACAACAGTAGTGTGGTCAATGGACAGGGCTGGATCTCGGTTGCTCTGGTTATATTCGCTAGCTGGAATCCAGTGAAAGCAATCTTTGGTTCTCTGATCTTCGGCGCCTTCAGCGTATTGCAGTTCTATGTGCCCAAGGATATTATTAAGATACCGAATGCCTTTTATGTAATGCTTCCCTTCCTGATAACAACGCTTGTACTGATTATTACTTCTATGAGAAAATCAAGAGAAGGCTCTCAGCCCGCAGGCTGCGGTGGTAATTACTTCCGAGAAGAGCGATAAGTGTGAAAAGTTGAAGCATAATTCAAAGGGTAGGCCTGTAAAGATAGGTTTGAATAAAGAGGAGCCATAAAACAATGAGAAACAATTGTTTTATGGCTCCATTTCTATTGATCGGATTGCATGGCTTCGAACAGTTATTATTTGAAATCTCTTTTTAATAACACAATATATTCTTTAATTACTTTAAAGAAGGAATTGATTTCATCGATACTGCAGTTCTGAAGAAGGTCATCCAAGGTTTTCGCTATGTCTATGGTATCATATAGCTTATGAACCTGGCTTAGTTTTTTACCGCTCTCAGTGACATTTAACAGAACAGACTTTGCGTTATCATCTGCGTAACTTTTACTGATAAATCCTCTTTCTTCCAATCGTGAGACGGTTTGTGATATGGCCCCTTTGGTTTTGTTCCAGAAAACAGCCAATTCACTTACCGTAGTGTTAGGGTGTTCTTCTATGTAGGTTATCGTATGTGATTCAATCATAGTTACCAAATCCCCGGTACCGTAATCGTGTTTTGCGAGAATGTAATTATAATAAAGCATTACAAATTGGTAGATGTTATTATGGTTTATATTTAAATGATGAAATTGTTCATCTATGGATAGACTCTCTATATTCTTGTAATCTTGTCCCTGCTCCATTGCTGTGACCGCCTTTCATATGGTGATAATAATGCTTAAATCATTCAATGAGATTTGTTTATAGTATGCATATTTTAACATGTTTCTTTCAATTCAACAATTAAATATTTTATTAACTTCTTTTGTGTAGAGGATAAAATCAATGATTTTTCATGATTGTACTGAATAAATATTGTTTAGTGTCTAAATAAAAAATGCAAAATATCACTTGACATGTACAAAAATACGGTATATTATCGTATTATAGTTTAACGCATATACAAAAAGCACAAATAAGACGTCGTAAACCGCGGAAAAACGGCGTAAACTAAACATTATTGTATAGTGGCGAAACTAAAAATGTAAAGGGGCATAATCATGGAAGTAAAAGAGTTTTGTGAAAAATATGCGATTGATCGTAGAAACACAGTGAGTCTTAAGTGGGACGCATTGGACAAAAGATTTGGAGATCCAGATCTTATTTCAATGTGGGTAGCGGATATGGACTTTAAGACGGATGAACATATTATTGAGGCTATTATTAAGAGGGCAGAGCACGGAGTATTTGGTTATTCCTATGTTCCGGAGACCTATTATAATGCCGTAATTAATTGGGAAAAGACCCATTTTAATTTTGATATAAAAAAAGAATGGATTCGTGTGACTCCCGGTATTGTTGCAGCTTTATATTGGTTTGTTAATATGTTCACAAAGGAGCAGGATTCTATTCTCATTCTGACACCGGTTTACTATCCCTTTCATAATTGTGTGAAGGATAACGGAAGAAAGCTTATAACCTGTGATTTAAACTATGATAAGGGTGTATTTACAATTGATTTTGACCGGTTTGAACAAGCAATCGTAGACAATGATGTTAAGATGTACATACTATGCTCTCCGCATAATCCGGCGGGAAGAGTCTGGAAGGAAGAAGAGCTGGATCGGATGCTTGCGATATGTCAAAAGCACAATGTACTGGTTATTTCTGATGAAATCCATCAGGATCTGACAGCTACCGGAAAGACCCAAATACCAAGCGCTACCGTATCTAACGGTAAATATGCTAGTAATGTAATTACCTGTACCTCAGCATCGAAAACCTTTAATCTGGCAACCTGTCTCACCTCTAGCA
>JAEWSG010000230.1 GCA_023398495.1 Bacillota bacterium | reverse complement strand
TAACGAGAAGGTCACACCCGTTCCCATTCCGAACACGGTAGTTAAGCTTCTCAGTGCTGATGATACTTGGATGGAGACGTCCCGGGAAAGTAAGTCGCTGCCAGATTTATATCAAAGCCTTATGGTTTATGCCATAAGGCTTTGTTTTGTATGTGCTAAGGAAAGTATGGTGTTTTATGTTGACAATCAAAGTGCATTAAAAATATACCAAATTAAGTAGTAAACTGGTATTGGTGTCAAATGATGTAATTACATGCCATGAGTATTAAATCATAGGACGAAGGCATGATAATTATGTTGTAAAAATGCCAAACCTATATCACAAAATCTCAACTCCTGATATCTATATAGCATAGATTTTAAATACCCTTTGGTGATAGGAAAAATTTCTGGTATTTTTTATATATATGTAATATTATAATTCTAATAAATAGTCGTTTGAATAATGAGAATTATGTTTATGATGATAAGTAGGATTTATTTTATATAAAATAGGGGTAGAATATGGAAAAGCAATCATTGACTAAAGGGTTTGCAGTTATGTCAACTGCAGGTATAATAACAAAAATTATGTCCTTTCTATACATTCCTTTTTTAATGGCTATAATAGGAGATGAAGGGACTGGTGTCTATGGTGCAATATATCAGGTATATGTTTTTATTTATGTCATTGCAAATTCAGGTATTCCCGTTGCAATATCAAAATCAATATCCGAGCTTACGGCATTAGAAAATCACAAGGATGCTTTAAGAACTTTTAAGATAGCAAGATCCTATTTGATTCTATTGGGTTTGGCATTAACATTAATAATGTTTTTCACGTCAGGTACAATGGCAAGTTTACTTAAAAATGAAAAAGCAGCTCTTGGTATAGCAGTTTTGTCTCCTACACTGCTTATCACAGCAATTGTATCTTCATACAGGGGTTACTTCCAAGGTCAGGGTAATATGACACCTACAGCAGTATCTCAGGTTATAGAGCAGATTATAAATATAATCTTTACGCTATTGTTTGCTCATTTATTTAGAAAGAGCGTAGAGTGGTCATGTGCAGGAGCAACCATCGGCACATCAGTTGGTGCTTTGATGGCAGCAGTTTATTTGGTATATATTTTTAGCAGAAATAAGAACCCTTACGAGCTTAAATCAAACAAAAATGTAAGAGTAACGCGGTTGCCATATAAAAAGCTTGCAGGGAGAATTATAAAGTATAGTTTACCGATAACTGTTTGTGTAGCAGCACAGTATGCAGGAAATTTGATTGACCTGGCAAATATAATGACAAGATTGCAAGCAGGCGGTTATACTGAATCCGAGGCAAGTAAACTTTATGGGCTGCTATTTAAGTACCAGCAGTTGATTAATGCACCTATTGCAATAGCGGCAGCACTTGCAGCAACAATTCTTCCTATAGTATCGGCTGCTGTAGCTTTAAACGATAGAAGTCAGATTAATCAAAAGATTAATTACGCCTTCAGGTTATGTTTCATTATTGCTATTCCATCTGCGGTTGGTCTTTCGGTACTCAGTAAACCGGTATACTCAATTTTAAGGTATGGCAGTGGTTACTATTTGATGGCGTATGGATCTATCGTGTTAGTCTTAATGTCAGTTTCGCAGATACAAACTTCAATACTTCAGGGTGCGGGTAGGCTTTATAAGTCAACTTTTTATTTAATGTTGGGTATAACAGTAAAGATAATTGTTAATTACTTTTTAATTGGGATAAAGAATATTAACATTCTGGGAGCTATAATTAGCAGTATTGTAGGATTTAGTGTATCAATTATGCTAAATTCAATAGAAATTAAAAAGAAATTGAAGGGTAATATAAATTTATTCAAGCAGGCATTAAGACCGTTAATTTCTTCATGCATTATGGGGTTAGTTGTTTGGGCAACATATAAATTATTTTATCTTGTACTGAATTTGATGGTAAAGAGTTATATTGCTAATTTACTTGCCACAGTGATATCTGTATTAACCAGTTTGGTTGTTTTTATGTTTGCTATGATATTAATAAAGGGTATTACCAGGGAAGATCTGAATAATATGCCGTCAAGACTTAAGTCTGTTATTCCTAAGAAATTGATATCATTGATAAGATGAGTAATATTGGATATTCTGTTATTTACATATCGAAGCGGATTTGCAATCAAAGTAGAGCTATTTATTATTACTAATTTCTAGTCTTTCACAATGTTAAAAATGAACTTCATTTGTTCTAAGCCTCGAATGCTCTAGTAGTTAATTCTGTTACGAGGCACCAGTAATGTCCGCTGAATTTAAAAATGGAACAGTTCTTCTAAAATATTGTCAAAGGTGTTACGACGGTTTGTCAATTATGCATGAAACATTCGGGAAACTATTATTCTAAAAAATAAATTAGAAACCATGTATAATTTATTAAGAAGTAGGATATGATCTTATAATGAAGGAAATTAAGTGTAAATTAATTTAATCAGTGCATATTGAATTCAGATAGGGTTGAACGAAAGTAAAATAGGTGATATATTGTTAAAGCTGTCGCTGATGCCGATAACAAAACGCTGAAAGTATTACTGGAGGCTAATCGGAAAGAAACACGAAAAAAGTTTTAAAAAAGTGTTGACAA
>JAEWSG010000215.1 GCA_023398495.1 Bacillota bacterium | reverse complement strand
TCGAGCGTATCCCGGTTGCTCACCTCGACCTCGCCGTAGACGGAGAGCTGGAACGAGCCGGAGTCGGTCATGATGGCACCGTCGAAGTCGAGGACCTTATGGAGTCCCTCCGCAAGCGCCCGGTCGCGATACTCCGTGCTCCGCCTGAAGATGTAGGCGTTCGTGATCAGGGCTTCGACACCCATCTCCTGCATCTCGCGGGGGGTGACGAGGGGGAGGTGCGGGTTGACGACGGGGAGGAGTGCGGGCGTCCTGACCGTCTTCCCGTTCACCCTGAGTTTCCCGACTCTTCCCGCGATATCCTTGTGTATGACTTCAAACGTAATTGCCATTCGGGTTAAACCGCCTTTTCTTCGAATATCTGACCCTCGAACGTCAGCACGGCGACGTCTTCGCGCCTCCAGCACCCGGGCCGGAGCCCCGCCTTGACGCAGGTCTGGTCGAGGAACTCCCGGCTGCTCCAGCCGTACTCGGCCGGGACCTGCGGGAGGAGGAGACCCCCGGTGCCGAGGCCGCTGACGATCAGGCCGTGCCGCCCGACCTCGACGCAGCCGGGCCGTTCTTCCGGCGGGCAGTCGAGCGGCCGGGGCTCGGTGAGCACCGTCACCTCGAGATCGATATCGGCCAGTTCCGACCGCGAGACCGGGGGGAACCGGGGATCCTCAAGGGCTGCCGATACCGCTGCCTCGACGATCGCCTCGCCGAGCGGTTTTATCGGGTATGGGAGGCCGATACATCCGCGAAGGTTTCCCTGCCGCTTGATCGTGACGAAGACACCGCGTCTCTCGCGAAAGACCGCCGGGAGATCGGGCGGTGCCGCCCGTTCACCGTTGAGGGTCTTCTCGATAGCGCTCCGTGCCAGACGAACTGCCGTCCTGCCTTCTTCCGGGGTCAGCATTGCCATCAAAATGGGTCGTATGATGTTGAATACTTTTAGTCTTCCGGAGAAGAAGAAGCGGCAATGCCGCCGCCGGCATCGCCTGCGGGGGCTGCGGCCTGCCCGGTGATCGAGCAGGGCCTCTCGCCCGGAAGGCGTATCCTGACTGTCGGGGTCTCCCCGGCAGGGACGGCCTGATCGAGATGGATCCGGATTGCACACTCCTCTCCGGGCTGCAGAGGAATGCTGCCGTCGCCGTTGCGGGGCAGTGCCGCCGTCCATGTTCCCGGCCCGGAGAGGGAACCCACGGATCGGGTAAGAATCTCAAGGTAGTCCCCTGCCATCACCGTCACGGTGGCCCGGGAGAGGTCAATGTCCTCCTCTCCAGTATTGACGATGACGAAGGTCAGGGTGTCGGTGTAGACTCCGGAGAGTCCGGGAGCCGACGAATACCCCGTGATCTCCCCGACCGGTGCAAGGCACGGCTCGCCTGCGGCCAGGACCGGGTATGCACCTGTCCCGGTCGGGCTCCCGCCCCCCATAGCGCTTGCCCCGATCGAGACAAACGAGAACAGAGTTGTAACGGCAACAAAGACCACGAAAATTGCCGCCAGCTCCAGCTGTGTAGATACCTCACTCCCCCCCATGGTTGTAACGCCAGTGGTAAGAACTGGAATCTGATATTTAAATCTATCCTGCGTGGTGGGGATATGCGCGGACGGTCCGGGGGCCGTCGTCAAAGCCCGCAGCGCGGGGTGGCGGAGGAAGGGGTTGGGCGGGTACCCGTACTGATTTATATTCTTTGGGCCAAATATTATATGGGAGAGGGAGAGTGCGGCCGACGGTGGCACATGCCTTGTGCTGCTGAGGAAAGTCCTCCCACCGGCCAGACACGCAGCCGCATGCAAGTGCGGGTGGCGAGAGTCACGGCAATGACACAGAAACGACACGGCCCGCCGTCAGTGATGAAACGACCGAGTCCCCTCTTCGGGGACGAGTCGCGCGGGTTTCCGCGCACCTCGTTGAACGTAGCGGCGGGATACGATGAAACGGTGAATCCCTGCGGGTGCAAGCCAGAATAGGGCAGATGGATAGTCTGGTATCCGCCCAGGTATGGCGCTCAGCTGAATGCCGCACAGAACAGAAGGAGGCTTACTCCTCCCACTCCTGCTATCGCGAAACTCTTCTCTCTATCAGCCTTCCGCCCGCGGTTTGAGTTCGATCTCTTCAAACGTCACGACATGGGAGTCAAAGACGTCGCCCCGCTCGTTTATGAAGAGCTGGACGAAGACCTCCGCAGGCCCGTTCTCCATGGAGACGACATCCCCATGCTCTGCCCGGACCTCGAAACCGAGGGATTCCAGTTCGCCCTGGACGGCGTCGCGGGTGTAGTAGGTCGAGAGGATGTCCCTGATCTTTGCGAGAACCCTCTGCTGCTCATCACTGTTCACGGCCATACCTCCCGATGCAACCCGTGCCATATTTAACCTCTCCGGGGAGGGTGCAGGCAAACGTATAAGTGAAAAAATTACCTATGGTAATAATATGGAGATCCCCACCCCGGCCGAACTGCGGGAGAAACGGATTCGTATGGGCCTAAAACAGGCAGATGTAGCCCGTATGGCTGGAATCAGTCAGTCCATGGTCGCGCGGATCGAGGCAGGCAGTGTGGACCCGAGGGTGAGTACGCTCGCGAAGATCGTGGAGGTCCTTCAGGCCGCAGAGCAATCGGGGATCACGGCGGCCGATGTGATGAGCGCCCCGGTGCTCTCCGTCGCCCCTGACGAGCCCGTAAGCCGCGCCGTCGAGATCATGGGCCAGAACGGCATATCCCAGCTGCCGGTGCTCGATAGCGGGGTCCCTATCGGATGCATCTCCGAATCTGCTATCATGAGCGCAATGGAAGACGGGGGATTTCACCAGACGCACCGGAGACTGGTGAGAGATTATATGGAGCCGGGTTTCCCGACGGTCCCCCCGACGGCACCCGTCGATACGGTCGTCCACCTCCTGCACCACAACCACGCCATCATCGTGCTCGAGAAAGGGAAGGTGCAGGGTGTCATCACCAAGCACGACCTGATATCGCTGATCAACTAGATTTTAGAGCAGGGAGACGAGATCCCGGAGGACGGCCTCGGGATCGTCGGCCTTGACGACGCTTGAGGCGAGGAGGACGCCGCAGGTCCCGAGATCGACGGCGATCTTGACGCATTCGCCCGACTGGATGCCCGCCCCGGTCAGGACCTTCACGTCCGGGTTCACCGCCCTGACGGCGTTGACGGACCGCTCGATGATCCCCGGATCGGCCTTCGAGACCGAGACCCCGCTCCCGATCAGTTCCGGGGGCTCGATTGCGACGTAATCGGGCTTGAGGGCCGCGGCGGCGGCGCTGGTGGCATCGTTGTTCGTGCAGACGACCGTCTCGAGATGGAGCCTCCGGGCAGCCTGAACGCAGGCGTCGATATCGGCGAGGGTGAGGCGGCGTTCGGAGTGGTTGATCAGGGTGCCACGGGCGCCCGCCGACCTGACTGCTTCGGGAAGGATATAGC
>JAEWSG010000091.1 GCA_023398495.1 Bacillota bacterium | reverse complement strand
CGAAGGAATAGTCGAATCACTGTTTGAGCGAAGCGAGTTTGATTCGACCCGTAGCGAGTTTTACATTCTCTCAGCCTCGAAGCTTTAGTCCTTGGAATAATATGGTGCACGATAATTAAATACACCCGTGAAAAACCGATTGGTTTGTTTTGCCCTTAAAGTGCAAAAGGTCTAAAAAAGTAATATTACAAATAACTGAAGGATATCTTCAAAAGCTGATTTTTGTGTTTACAAAAACTAACTCTCTATATATAATTAATATATAAGCAAGAAATTTGAATTTAATAAAGCCTCTAAACATTGTAGTTTTCTGAATGCAACATTTTTCTCAGCTAATTTCCATACCACTATTAAAATCTTGTTTTTTAATGAAGTAAATGATGTAATATTAATTATTTCATTTGTAATTTCATTTTGTTATATATTTTTTAAAATATATTTTATACATCTATTTTACTTGGGGAGTGATCATATGAAAAAGTACTTAATAGGTACAATTATTCTGGTAATGGTTCTTGTTGTAGTTTGTCCCATAATTGACACCTTTGCCGCTCAGACAGATGGTTTTGTGACTACCAACGGAACGCAGTTTGTGTTGGATGGCAAGCCGTTTTATTTTGCAGGGTTTAATGCTTATAACTTATTTACCTTTGGTGACGGTGGTTTGGCTCACGAAGGTGAGTACGTTGAAAATCTATATATGGACAAGAAGAAGATTGATAACTTTATGAAAGATATGGCAGAGGATGGGGTTAAGGTAGTAAGAACCTGGGGTTTTTCAACTGAAAATTGGCACGGCTTTGAACTTTCAAAAGGTGTTTATAATGAAAAACAGTTTATGCTGTTTGATTATATAATGGTGTCTGCTAAAAATCACGGTATAAAATTAATAATAACTTTGGAAAATTACTGGGAAGCATATGGAGGAATTGATTCCAGACTTAAATGGGAGGGTCTTCCCTATGGAAATCATAATGCAAGATCAGAGTTTTTCAGGAACGAAAAGTTAAAAGCCGGTTATAAAGCTTATGCCAATCACTTTGTAAACAGGGTTAACCATTATACGGGAGTTTCCTATAAAGATGATCCTACAATTTTTGCATGGGAACTGATGAATGAACCTAGGTATCAGGATGCCACTATTAATGAGAATTCTACGGGTACTACGCTCAGAGCCTGGGTTGATGAAATGGCAGGTTATATTAAGAGCCTTGACACTAATCATATGGTTGGTACAGGTATTGAAGGCCATGAAGCAAAATATGGTTTTGGTGGCGATGAGGGAAATCCGTTTATCTATATTCATGAATCTCCGTATATAGATTTTTGCTCAGCACATCCATACCCTGATGAGCCTTGGGCAAATCTTTCTCCTGACCAGACAAGAACTCTTGTAAAAGCATGGATTGATGACGCTCATCAGGTTGTTAAAAAACCTGTCATAATCGGAGAATTCAACAGCATACATGATAAAGAGGAGTATTGGGATGCAGTTTTTGATACTGTTTTGGAAAATGACGCAGCAGGTGTTTTATTATGGAATTACAACTACTTAACACAGAGCCATTTCTGCATCACACATGGAGATCCTTTGTTATCAGGAGTGTTTAAACCCTTTTCAGAAAAAATGGAAGCAAAAAACACAGGCTCTGTTATAGTTGAGCCAGCATATATAGTTGGGGATTTAAATGATGATGGAAAAACAAATTCAATCGACTTTGCATTATATAGACAACATCTGCTTGGAATGATTGCAGCCGATCCTTTCAATATGAAGGCGGCCGATGTTAATGGTGATGGATTGGTAAATGCAATTGACTTCGCTACGTATAGACAGTTTTTATTGGGAATGATTAGTAAATTCCCGGCCGCAAAGTAAGCTAGGAATAACGAAGAAAAATCTGGGCAATTCTCTTAAAAGGGGAATTGCCCTTTTGTTTTACTCTAAAACTAAATATTGACTACGTTGGTTTAATGTATTAGACTATAATTATGGTGGTTTAATGCATTAAATCAAAAATGGAGGACTGAAAATGGAAAAAGTTAAGATATTTGAGGCTGAGTATAGATTTATGAATATTATTTGGGACAGTGAGCCTATATCGAGTACAGACCTCGTAAAAATTGCATTCGATGAACTTGGGTGGAAAAAGTCAACTACATATACTGTAATCAGAAGGCTGTGTGAACGGGGGGCAATTAAGAATGAAAACACCATAGTCAGTGCTTTGATTAATCGCGAGCAGGTAATGAAGGCTGAAACGGAGGAACATATTGACAGGATTTATGGAGGATCGCTCAAATTGTTTTTCAGTGCTTTTTTGCACAAGGAAAAACTGACAAAAGATGAAATTGAAGAGCTAAAAAAGATAGTAGAAGAATATGGTGATAGGGAGTGAACAGAATGTTTGTGAGAGTTTTCAATGCGGTTGTGAATATGAGTCTTGCCTCTTCTGTGGTTGCGATATTTGTAATGCTTGTCAGATTTGTCTTTAAAAATAAGTTGCCGAAGATATTTAGTTATTCATTATGGTCAATAGTAATTGTAAGGCTTTTAATACCTGTTTATTTTGCAGCAGTATTCAGCATATTTAATGTTTTGCCTTCACCTGATACAACGACAATAAATGATAGTGCACAGAATGTTGGAATAATTCGTTATATACCTGATAATATGGATTCCGAGCCTGTGAAGGAAACTATACAGACAAATAATAGCGGAACTCAAACATTAAACTATCAAACCGAAGTTCTAGATTATAGAGACAATCATACATCAGCAAAAAAACCAGAGGCAAGAGGCACCAAAAAGGGTTTTATGTTTTTTGCTGCTGTAATCTGGGCATTCGGAGTAATTAGTTTGTTGGCAATCAGCATAATTATGTACATTCGTACGGTGAGAAGGCTACAAACAGCAGTTTTATATAAAGATAACAATATTCTAGAAGAAACTAGCAATATGCTTAAACTAAGAAGGAAAGTCCGGATATTCTGTTCCGGTGAAATAAATGCACCAATAGTGTGTGGCCTTTTTAGACCACAAATTATACTGCCTTTTTTATTAATAAAGGATAATAATCTGTTTGATTTGAAGCATATTATAACTCATGAGCTTGTACATATAAAAAGGTTTGACTATTTATTCAAGCCATTATCAGTAATTGCTGTATGTCTACATTGGTTTAATCCTATTATATGGTTATCTTTTATCTTGTTTCAAAAGGATTTGGAGATGTCTTGTGATGAAAGAGTATTGGCTGTATATGATAAGGATATAAGAAGTGATTATGCAACTTCACTTATAAACCTTTCTGTCAGGCAGAATTCTTATCTGAATGCTGGGCTTTTAGCGTTTGGAGAGAAAGGTATAAAAAGCAGGATCAAAGGTATTATGAATTATAAAAAGTCGGGCTTTTGGATGGCTGTACTGTCGGCGTTGGTTATTATTGTGTTAGGAGTGGTACTGCTAACCAATCCGTATAGTTGGAATGCAGGTGGCAGTCCTCTGGAAAGCGATGGTAATATCCCAGTGGAAACTGACGAAAATAAAAAGAGTGGAATGGAAATTTACCTTGTTGCAGGAAGTAATCAGAAGTACATTGGAGAAGTAGAGAATTTAAATTCACTTGAGCTTGAGAAGGAACCTCTGATTTCTAGAGACGATATTGTTTCATATAACTGGGAAAAGCACAGTTTGAAAATCAAAAATAACGGGAAGATAAGCAATGAACTTTTAAGGCGAGGCTTTGTGGTAGTTGCAGACGGAGAAAAACTATATCATGGGGCTTTTTGGTCTGCAATCTATTCAATGATTCCACCTGAAATTGCGATTTATTTGGATAATCTGACCGAGGAAAATGAGTATCTTTTTTTGAGCCTTGGAAGTTGGTGTGTTGGGGGTGCCATTCAACCAGATGTGAGAGATGCGTTGAGCAATTTACAACTTAAGCAAATTCTCCAACGTGATGAGCAACTTTTTAAACCCTATGTTCCAAAGAATTTTCCTGTGCCTGCTCAAGTTGCTGTAGCTCATAAAGGAACACAGTTTGAATATTCAAGTGTGGACTGGGAGATACGTGATGAATTAATAAGAATGATAGATGGTAGGTTTGTTAATAACTTGAACTATGAGTATTATAAGTTTGTGCCCGAAGAAGATAACAAAATGCGAGAAGAGGAGACTGTTATTACATTATCATATAATGAAAATGTTCGGGGAGTTAAGTTTAATATTGCCGGAAAAGAGACAGAGATAGTTTTCAATGAGCTCATAATGCCTGTTACAGGGACTCATTGTGATTTGCTTTATTTAAGAGGTTATGATGATCACTCTGAGTTTGATTATGATTACAAACATGGATTTATCGGTTATGCCTGTGCACCAATAGGGAAGCTCGAAAAGTTTAAAGAGATAGACAGACTGTTGGAGTATTATCCTAAGGACGAACATGTAGAATTTAAAAGGCCGGAAGGTATTCATCTCATTTATGACAATAAACAGGGGCTTTCTTGTTACTATGTGTTTGATAAGGAAGAAACTAAAAGGATAGAGGAAGCTGAGAAGAAGGGTAAAAAGATTAAAATGTCCAAAAGTGACACCTTTCCAAGTTTCTTGAATATCATGCTTCAATTTGATTCAAAAGGAGAAAGATGGTATCGCTTTTGTGATGATAGGCAGACACTTCTATACGATGGACAATATTACAACAATCCTGCTCTAGTAGAGTTAATTCTCGACATAGCAAAAGAAAAATGTGGTTTTGAAGTTTTTGATACCTCAGCGTTTAATGGTATAATAAAGGCAAAATATAGTTTCAGGACAAATACGAGAACCTATGAGTCTGTCATAGAGGATAAACTCATCCTCAAAGAAATAGAAGAGGGATTGCAAAAAGCAAAGAATTCTGACCGAGGTAAATGTCCACTTGATGGAATTCTTAAATTGGATTTTAGTGATGGCAGAACTATGGATATTACAATGGCATCCGATGATTGTCCATGGATGCTGGTTGATGGAAATGTCCTTTTATACTCAGATGAACTTCACGAAATTTTTGTTAATAACTTTGATAATTTTCCATATGTAAGAAGCCGGTAAAACCATTCTATATTTTTGGAAGGAATGTTTTGATGCTAGATCAATTGAGTATATTCGGAAAAGAAGAAAAACAGAACGAAAGTTATAAACAGGTCAAAACGGTAATTTCTGCATCAAGAAGAACAGACATACCGGCGTTTTTTTACGGATGGTTACAGGAAGTTCTTGCTAAAGAAATGGTTGAAGTTCCTAACCCTATGTTTCCTGACAAAAAGTATACTATAGACTTAAGTACTTCGAATGTTCATTCAATTGTGCTATGGAGTAAGGACTTTAAGAATGTATTGATGAATCCGATGCATCTTAATAAATATAATCTTTACTTCCAATATACAGTTAACAACTTTTCAAAATTCCTTGAACCTAATGTACCTGATTACAAAACTACTCTGGAAACTTTAAAAGGATTGCAAGGGAAATATGCACCGGAGCAGTTTAACATAAGGTTTGACCCGGTAATCATTTCGACCAAAGGTGAAAATACTCCTACCTATGATATGCCTGAAAAAGCAAGGTTAATTGCTTTTGAACAACTTTGTAAGGATTTAAAGGCACTTGGTATGGAGAACTGCCGTGTTACAACCTCATATCTGTCAATGTATGGACATGTGAAAGATAAGATTGGAAAAAGTGGACTTGATTTAATTCATCTAGATGAAAAAAAGCAAATTATACTTTTTGTACAAATGGCGGAAATTGCACAAAAGTATGGAATTTCCTTATATGCCTGTGCCAGCCCGGTTTTGGAAAAGGTCAAAGGTATCAATAAAGGACATTGTATTGATGGAGAATTGCTTCAAAAGCTTTTCGGCGGTAAAGTGAAAAAATCAAAGGACAACGGTCAAAGGAAAACTTGTGGGTGTACCTACAGCAGGGACATAGGTGTATATTCAAAAGATGTCAACGGAATGAAGTGCATGCATGGTTGTAAATATTGCTATGTTATCGGCTAAAATTTGATAAGGTGATTCCAAAAAATAACTGGTCAATGGGAGTTTCAAAAAAACTGATTTTACTAGGAAAATTAAAATACCCGACGTAGATATACTGAATTACATCAAATAATGGAAGTAATAGAATTAATGATATGATTTAAAAGCGTACGTAAGGGAGGTGTGTCAGACATGGAAAACAAATATTATCCGATTGAAAGCGAAAGATGTATAAAGACAGGCAAGAGATACCGTCACTTCAAAGGCAAAGATTATCTTGTCTTACATGTTGCAAAGCATTCCGAGACGCTTGAAGAAATGGTTGTATATCAGGCCTTATATGGTGAGTATGGAATTTGGGTAAGACCGTTAGAAATGTTTATGGGTCAAAAAGAAGTTAATGGTAAATTAATGAATCGTTTTGAAGAAATTATAGATTAGCTTAAAGATTATATAAATATATTTGGTGGGAGGAAATAAGAATGAGAATTTGTCGTCAGTGTCAGTGTGATATGATTGAGGGATTTGATGTTAAAGTTGAAGGGGCTGGGTACGGTATTAAAATCTCTAAAGGTACTGGTATTTTTGCAGAAAGAATAGAGAAGCCGAAAGTTGCAGTATGTCCTAAATGTGGTGAGATTTCACTTTACATTGAAAATATAGATAAGATATAGCTTGTAGGGCGTATTTTAATTTATTGAAGAATTGATTTCCATGTAATTCATTTGAAAAAAGCGGCTGTACCCCTTAGACTGTATGTATAAAAAAAAGGGGGTACAAAAAGATGAACTTTACACAAAACGAT
>JAEWSG010000090.1 GCA_023398495.1 Bacillota bacterium | reverse complement strand
TCTGTCGGCACTGTGTTTCAACCTTTGAGCTTACTACATTGTATGAATACAGATCACATATGTCATCTGAGGTATCTGTGAGCGTATTCATCATATTCTGTACATAAACCATATTCCCAAGTGTATTCTTCGATTTTATTAATGTTTCCTGCACCGTCATAATAGTATTTTTTCTTTTCTCCGGTCATACCTGTAGAGGTCTTAAGCTTGTTATTCTTATAGTACTCATTAGCTGATTTGTAAAACCCTGTATCAATCGAACTGCTTTGTATGGTTTCCCTATTACTTGCAAAAGCCGAAGAACTTACCTTGTCAATTTTAACCGCTTCATTCACTAAATTACCCGAATCATCATAAATCATTCTCTTGTAGGTATAGAAGCTTGCTACCCCATTTTCACCTTCACAAGGTGTCCATATATGTACTGGTTTCTTCCGGGTATCATAAAAAGAATATGTGGTAAAACCTTCTCCATCTGTTGTGCAAGGTTCTGTTCCTTGACTTGTGCTATACAGCTTCAAATGCTATAATAATAGGTAAAAATATTCATTACGAGGTAAATTATGAGAATTAATTTATTTATAGCCTTTGCAGTCAGCTCATTTATGTGCACAAAAACATTTATTGCTTCAGCAAGTTTAACTAATCAAAAACCCTATTGGTTGTTTATCTTTCCGTTAATATTTTTGCTTTCAGCTATCTTTTATAAAAAAGTAAGTTTTCTCAAAAATACAATTGCAAAGATATTCCTTGCACTTTTTACAGCTATTCCCTATCTTGCATTTTTATTTTTTATTGCCATATCCCTTATTCATCCTGCACAAAAGGATTTTCAAGCAAAACTTACCCCTGTCTTTGCGAGTGTGCAGGAAATCGATTCAGGTAAGCAACTAAATACATTGTTAGATGGATTGATTCAAAAAATTGATGCCGATGAAAAAACTTTGGTTAGTGACTTTGATACTACTGATCTAAAAAACGAAAAAATAACCGCAATACTTAGTAAAACAAAGGATGATAGGATAAAGATATTTCAATATATTAATTCAAATTCTATCGCAATCCCTAATAATTTTTCAGCAGAAGAATTGACTTCGTCTGCACAAGAGGCTGCAGATAATGAAATAAGCCTATCAACTATGATAACCGTATTTAAGATTGAACTTCTGGAAATTAGAAAGCTTAGATTTGAAGGTAAAAACCAAGAAGCCGCAGATAAGTACATCAAATCCTGGTATAAAGCAAAAGAAGTGTTAGCTCTGAAAAATACAAAGTTGGTAGATTCTCTATGCCATGTTGCAATTGTAAAACTACTTGGTGAATACTATTATGATAATCAGGATTTCTTTATAAACTATGATTTAACGGAAGTTGCAAATTTAAAAGATGCTATTTTTGATAATTTGGACGAATCCTTCGAAAGTGCTTTCACAAATGAGTACGCTACTTCTAAAATGGCATGTGATAAGGCAAAGGACGCCTGGCCTTTATACGATACTAATTTGGTGCAAAGAAAACTGGATGGGCTTTATTATTTTATGATTCAATCTTTAAAAAACCCTTGTGATGATTCATTAACCTATGAAGAACCCATAGATTCAAGTAATTTTAATTTTATTATGCACCCATATAATTTTATAGGAGAAGTATTATACTCAATAAACGTCAGTATGTATTCTGGTATAATTGCAAATATATTAAAAGTTAAGAATTCACTTTCCGTATACTTTTATGGTATGGACAAAAACAACTATAAGGATATACCAATAAACTTTGCAACAGGAGAAAAACTTATTGTTAAGGATTTTCCGGATCGTATTGAAATTGAAGCCGCTTATTCTACGAATACCGAAACTCCTCCTCAAAAGTTTGAGATTATAAAATCTCTTGGGCATTGAGCCCAAATCGATTTATCCTAAAACAGGCTCGCTAAACGTTTTATTGGTTCACCAGGAAAAAACAACCTAATTAAGGTGCAAATCTGTTTTAGTGTCAAATGACGCAATTACTTGACCTGAGCATTAGAAGAAAAGCTAAGGGGCATCGGGCCCCTTAGCTTTTCCCTCTTTCACTTTAGTGAAAGAGGGAAGCTGTTGCCGAAAGTTTGATAAATTGAAGCAAAAATGCCATGGATGGCATTTTTAGCGTCTCGGGACAGGATGTCCCATAGACGCGTGCGAAAGTTATCAAATTTTCGGCTTACAGCTTCTATGCGAAGGTCACGTAATGGAGTTGTTTGACACTAAAACAGTAGGCAGTTCTTTCATAAGGTTCCAAAATCTCAGTACCACCAAATATACTCATAAGTTTTAATTCATTGTTATATTATAAAGTTTTTCATTTAATATCTCCATCATTTTTGCTTTCAACCTTGAATTTTCCTCATTCTCAAGCCCCTTGTCCTCACTAACAAGTTTTACAGCCGCCTCCTGGGCTTTTTTCAATATATCAATATCAGCATACAAATTAGCAATTTTCAACTCAGGTATACCATGCTGCCTTGTTCCAAAAAACTCTCCAGGCCCCCTTAAATCCAAATCCTTTTCAGAGATTATAAAACCATCATTGGTCTTTTGCATAATTTTCATTCTTTCTCTGCACACCTCGGTCTTCCCCTCATTATAAAGAACACAATAAGACTGGTATTCGCCCCTTCCAACTCTGCCGCGGAGCTGGTGAAGCTGTGCCAAGCCAAATCTTTCGGCATTTTCAATTACCATTATCGAAGCATTGGGAACATTAACCCCAACCTCAATAACAGTAGTTGACACAAGAATGTCAATTTCGCCATCTACAAATTTTTTCATGGCCTCTTCCTTATCTTTAGCTTTCATTTTTCCATATATAAGCCCAACCTGCAAATCTTTAAAATCCTCTTTTGCTATCTTTTGTGCATGAGCAACCGCAGATTTTGCATTGATTTCTTCCGAATCTTCTACCAAAGGGCACACAATATATACCTGTCGGCCTTCACTTACTTCTTTTCTTATAAAACTATTTATCCTATCCCTCATACTGTCATCTACTGCATAGGTTTTTACAGGCTTTCTTCCTGGCGGCAATTCGTCTATTATAGAAATATCAAGATCACCATATAAAATCAAAGCCAACGTTCTTGGAATAGGTGTAGCTGTCATTACAATGGTATCTGGTGCTTCACCCTTTTTTGAAAGCAAAGACCTCTGCCGAACACCGAAACGGTGCTGTTCATCTGTAATAACAAGCCCTAATCTTTTAAATTCTATATTGTCTTCAATCAGTGCATGGGTACCTATCAATATCTGAATCTCTCCCGATTTTATTCCTTCTAAGACTTCATTCTTTTCCCTCTTGGTCTGACTGCCCGTCAGCAATGCCGTATTAATACCACACCTTTCCATAAGTCCACTGATAGATTGATAATGCTGCTCTGCCAAAATCTCAGTTGGTACCATCAACGCTCCCTGGTAACCGTTTTGTACAGCTTTAAACAGTGCAAGGACAGCTACAATTGTCTTTCCCGAACCAACATCACCTTGAACCAGCCTGTTCATGACATTACAACCTTCCATATCCCTCTCAATCTCTTCAAAAACCTTCCGCTGTGCATTGGTAAGCTTAAAGGGCAGATTAGCGATGAACTCATCCATTTGGGGCACTTTCCCAAACTCAATACCCTTTTTATCTTTTTCAAAGGCTTTCTTTACACTTAAAAGACAGAGCTGAAGCAAAAATAATTCTTCAAATACCAACCTGTATCTTGCATTCTTAAAATCCTCTTCACTTGCTGGAAAATGTATTTGTTGCATTGAATAGTTTATTTCGCACAAACCATACTCGGAAAAAATGGATTCCGGAAGAAAATCTATAAGCTTTCCGCCTACCAGCTCCAAAGCACTCTTTATTGTCGCTCTGATTGTATTCTGAGTAAGATTTGCAGTCAACGGGTATACAGGGACAATCCTTAGAATATTTTTTGCTTCTCCATAATCCTGTTTTTCATAAACCGGACTCTGAACTTCAAGCTTCCCACGCTTCCCTGCCATCTTTCCAAAGAAAATAAAACTTTCTCCAATCCTTAGCACCTTTCCGATATAATGCTGATTAAACCAGGTTGCCGTTATAGAGCCAGTTTCATCCTTTATAAGTACTTTATACATCGAAAGACCTTTTCTGAATTTATGTTCAGATACCTTTGATGCAATAATACCTTCAAAAGCACAAGCTTCTCCATAGACAAGCTCATTGATTTTTTTTAGCCTGCTCCTGTCTTCATGGCCTCTAGGAAAATATGTTATTATATCTTCAACGGTAAAAATTCCAAGTTTATTAAGCAGCTTTGCCTTGGCCTCTCCAATACCCTTAATATGCTGAACATTCCTCTTCAAAAGTTCCTTAACATCCATAGCCTTTAATCCCTCTGTATTATAAATAAAATCTCACTTTCAGCTTTATTTTTATTTTATCATAGAGATTCAAAAAAAATAGACTTTTCTTAAAAGATAAAAAATTTGTAAAATAACTTGCAGAATTTCTATAGTTTATGTTAAAATAGTTATTGCTTTGATTAATAACTAAAGAGTTCTTTAAATGAATTGGATTTCTCCAACTTAAAGGAGGTGTAGTCATAAATGGCAAAGTGTGATGTATGTAGCAAAGATTATCTTTTTGGTTTAAGGGTTAGTCATTCTAACAGAAAAACAAACAGATTCTGGAAGCCAAACATTAAGAAGGTAAGAATTGTTGATAATGGAACTCCAAAGTCAATACACATCTGTACAAGATGCTTACGTTCGAATAAAGTAACAAGAGCTGTTTAATATTGCAAACAAATATGAGTTGAGGTAGCTTATGTTGCCTCAATTTTGTTTTGGCCATTTATTGTGTCATATAAATAGAACACTAAAATTGAGATGGCATTTAGTGCCACCCCAATTTTTGAGTTTCGATAAAAAAGGTATCTAAAACCTTTTATTTTTATGGGTAAAATATTTCTATCCCATTCTAAGTACCTTTCTTATTAAGCTCCCGAAGAATTTTGGCATTTTTACCACAACTATTTTCATACAAAACACTCCTCCCCGGTAAAAAGCTCCCGCTACTTAATATATTATTCAAAATACATATTTTTGGTGAATACTTTTACCAAGTGCATTTGTAATTGTTAAAAATGTACTTCATCTGTCTGTGCCTTGCATGCTCTAGAAATTAATTCTGTTACGAGGCACTAGCTGCTCTTTTGAGCTATGAAGCTGAAAAAACCCAAAACAAGGATTGCAATTACTGCGCCGGAGAACGCTGAAACTATAGCAATATCAAAAAACTTTGGGCCAAATGAGTTAAAAAAAGGCATATATGCACCAATCCATGCACCAACAAGCCCGGCTATCGTAGCTTCACCTACTCCTCCTTTTATCTTCCCTCTAAGTATGGAATTCATAACAACTCCCGATACAACAGCGATTATTACAGTTATGATAAAACCGCTCATAAACTCCTCCTCTGATTAAACAAATAAAATTCGATTACAGGAATTATTATTTCCCAATATAAGTTTTATTTACTTTTTTTCTGAATAAAATTATAAGGAAAAGTAATTTAATATTATGAAAATTCAAATTGTCTTTGTAAAAATGATTTTCACGATTTATATAGTCTATATTTTTGGAGGAATTAGAATGTACATAATTTATATTAAAAATTATAAGAAGAAACTATTGTATCTCTCAATTATCACTCTTATCTGGATTGTAATGTTTCTTGCCGCCAATATGTTTATAGGTCATACTTTTGCATATAACCTGACCATTAACAATCATGTAACCTTTTCCTATCCTGTAAAATATACTGTCGAAGATATTTTTATTAATGAAAGCATTGACAAAAACACAATAGAAGCCAACTACAATATAAGCCAGCACATAGCACAGAAATTTACAACTTATAAATCCATTGAGGGTAAATTCAGCTTCGATTATCCTACAGCTTTTGAGCTGAAAGAACAGGATTTTGGCAGTGCGGAAATTTTATATCATATAGGTTTCAGAGACAAAAACAGACCGGTACACGGCTTTGTTCAGGTATGGAACATGCCCTATCCATTAGAAGAATTTTTGGAAAAGTCAAAATCAACCTCAACCCAAAATTACCTCAGTTTCAGTTCACAAGCAACAACTGTAGATAATAATCCTGCTATTTTATGGAATTATACCATTTTAACAAATGACAATAAAAATTTTAAAGCTTTAGAAGTATACTGGAAAAAGAATGACAAGATGTATAGAGTAAGCTATTTTGTTCCTGGAAACCTCTGGAGCGATACAGAATACGAAACCTTCCAAAGTATTGTCAAATCCTTCAAAACCTTCTAATAGTATACACTACGGCACTTCCAATACATTCCATTTAGAAGTGCCGTACCCAGGGATAACGAAAAATAACATCCTATTCTCATATTTTGAAAACATTATTAAATCAAGTTTTTTCGTTATCCACAATAGCAACTTATATTTTAGTCGTACCTTACTCATTAAGGTTATCAGTTACACATGCAACCTTTACACAGTTTCTGCCGCTTTCCTTCGCATCATATAATGCATTATCAGCCATCTTCAAAAGCTCCGATTCGTTTGTTGATACTTCCGGATACGTAGAAAGCCCAAAACTAACTGTTACAGAAGCTGTTACAAGCTCATCGCGTATAGTTGTTCCAGCAATTTTCTCCCTGAGTATTTCTACCTTGTCAAAGGCCTCTTTAAGCTCTGTTCTTGGAAACAGGAGCACAAACTCCTCTCCTCCATATCTGGCAATTATATCACCGCTTCTCAAAGATTTCTTAAGAAGATCACTGATATGTTTTAATACTTTATC
The DNA here is from genome assembly GCA_023398495.1 of Bacillota bacterium. Taxonomy (GTDB): domain Bacteria; phylum Bacillota; class Clostridia; order Acetivibrionales; family Acetivibrionaceae; genus Acetivibrio. Next base: position 43,645 of record JAEWSG010000090.1, on the reverse strand, counting down.
GCCAAAAAGATGTCCAAAGGTATCATTAAAACGCTTAAAATGGTCTATATCAAATATAGCCAAAGACAGGGAGTAATTATTCTTTTCAGCATTTTCCAATTCCTCCTGCAGACGTTCCTGAAAATAAAGTCGGTTGTATACTCCGGTTAATCCGTCTACAGTGGCAAGTTCGTGCATCTTTTCGTAGAGCTCGGCATTTTCAAGGGCAATACTGACTTGCTGTCCGATTATATTAAGAAGCCTTAAATTATCTTCATCAAAAGCATTGAAATATTTGTGCTCTATCAACACAAGACCGATTTTTTTTGTCTTGGTAATAAGCGGAACACATATTAGTGAGCAAACTTCCCTTTCCTGTGTAAAAGAATATTCTTTCACATCAACAAAGTTTTCCATAAGCGGCTCGCCATTTTTCAGTACATCTTTAAGAAGATCGCAATTAATATTGTCAAAAAGTGCAATCAGCTCAGCTCTATTACTCACATTAGTAGTATTTACTCTCAACCGGTCCTTTTTTTCATCATACAATATTACTGTTGAGTAATTTACTCCCATGACTCCAATTATTATATCGTTAACATGCTTTAAAAGCTCCTTGACGTCAAAAATTGAGCTTATAGCCTGTGTAATCTGCTGAACAGTATAAAACTCTGCGATACTCTCTCTTAATTTTTTATTTGCATCTTCAATCTTATAATTTGTTTCCTTAAGTTTTTCATTATGAAGCTTTATTTCTTCCTGTGCAACTGCCAATTGATCGAATTTCTCTTCAAGTTCAACATAAAGTTTTGAATTGTTTTGCTCGTTCTCTGCATTATCTTCATATATTCTTCCACACAATATCGAAAACATGAACAATGCAAAATAAAGGAGTAATGCTACTGAAATTTCGGTGGAACCAATATTCAATTCGTCTGTATGATTAGTGCTTACTGCATACATAAACAGAAAAATCAAGTTGATTATCAATGAAATTATTACAAAAATAATCGAACCCTTTCTTCCTTTCCTGAAGGCTGTCAAAAGCACCGAAAAGTATAAAAACATATAAATCGCCGAATTAAACCCGAAAAATGCCACTCCAACAGCTATCATTAATGGATCTATAGTCTTGAACACCAAGTAGTACCTGTCATAGAAAAGCAACCCTTTTTTGACTATTACTTGCTTTAAAAGATTAATCAGACCTCCTGAAAGAATAAAACAGAATTTGTGAATGGCTCCTGCTGAAATTTCTTTATTCTCAGCAATATAATCATACTCTCCAAATAATACCAACAAGATGGCTATCCCAATAAATATCCATACTAGATTAATAAATATTTGTTCATATTTCTCAAATTTTTTCACAAATTCACTTCCTTTGTTTTTGGTTATTCCTCATTATCTTATCATGTCAATTTATCCCAATAAATATCAATTACATCTCCAGGTTTTATGACATCTGTAAACCCTGCTTTCCTGCCATTTAGTTTAAGTACTATATTCCCCTTAGGATTTGACAGGTCAAAATCGAGATAGTTAAAAATATCTACAAATATAAATTGAGAACCTTCACTGCGTATAGACTTGCTTTCACCATTGACAACAATATCCAGATTTTTTCCACCTACCAGAACATCTTTTATAGCTTCACCTTCTTCTGAAAAAACACTGTCAATGGCAATATTCTTATGAAGACTTTTAGCAGTATAACATATAACATCCGAATCCTGTAATACATACCCTTCTACCGCATTTGCTTCATTAACCGTTATGTCAAACGCAGAAGTATTAATTTCACAAGCTTTAAGTAAATCATCTATTGTGACAATTTCCTCAATTATCACTATGTCACCATCATGAATATTTTCTTCAATATTTACAGACTTCCCGTTTATGAAAATTTTAGGTTCTAAAGGAATGTTCGTCCCGTTTAAGCTAACGTTTCTTTTACTTGAATCCGTTACAAGTCCCGCTGCCTTCAAGCTTGCGTTCCGTCCATCTTCGGCTGGTGTTACTATAATGTTGTCCCCTGTACTGAGAACTGTTTCAAGATTTGCAAGTTTGCCATTAACATATATTTCTGCACTTTTTCCGATCTCACCTCGAACAGTCTTTTTAACGCCGTTTAACTCATAGTTTATACTCTTTCCGGTTCTTCCTATTAATTGTCTCGGGTTAAAACCTGTCAAACCAAGCGCATCAGCTACCAGAAGCTTCTTAGAGTTAAACAGACGTATATTCTGCCCATTTACCGTAACATTCATAAAATCCTGCCCACGTTGCATTTGTGCTGTAACAGCAATACCAAAAGGAGTTATGGCTTCCGGGCCAGCAAGCCTTTTACTGTTAAATTTTATACCGGAAATAACTTCTCTTCCTCGGACAACCACTCTATCGCCAGATAATCCCAAAATCGAAGATATGGAACTGGTCAGCTCGGGGATCTGACTTCCTCCTCCAATAAGAAACACAGCATTTGGAGCTTTATGATTGAATTCAAGGATTTTCTCTGAAATTGTCTGTGCAAGAAACTCTATAGACGGTCTAATAACCTCCATTATTTCATTTACTGCAATACTTTTCTTAGTATTGAGTATATCTGTAAAGGTTATTTTATCATGTTCATCAGATATGGATATTTTAATTTTTTCTGCCGTATTAAAATCCACAAGATAGTGCTGTGCAATTTTCTCAGTTATCTCATCTCCAGCTATAGAAGCCATTCCATAAGCAACTACGCTTCCATTTCTTGTAATGGCTATATCGGAAGTACCTGCACCTATATCCACCAATGCCAGATTCAAAAGTCTTAATTCTTTCGGTATAGTCACATTAATAGCGGCAATAGGCTCAAGAGTTAGGTTTATTATCTCAAGACCCACCCTGCTCATTACTGTATACATACTGTCAACTACTACATGAGGTAAAAATGTTGCCAATATATCTGCTCCAACTTTTTTACCCTTGTGACCTGACAATTCTGAAATAACGTAACCATTAAGATAATAATTTATAACACTGTATCCAACACAATAAAATTGCGTCTTCTCTTCTCCTGACATTTCATTATCAAGGTGTATCTGAGCCTTTTGGATACCTTCAACTTCAAGACTGCTTATCAATTCTCTGTCAATTTCCTTTGCCGTATCGCCTTCAATTTCAACCCTTACCTCACATGTCTTCAAAACTCTTCCTGCCGCTGCAACCGCAACCTTTGACAAATTAAAACCCAGCTTTTTTTCGAGTCTTTCTTTCATTTCCTTGGCAACCTGAGCCACCTCAGCTATGTCATGGATCTGTCCATCTATCATAGCTCTTCTTTTATGCTCAATTACTTCAGCTGCGAGAACCTTGAATTTTCCATTTTCCTGTATACCAACTATTCCAATAACAGTCCGAGTTCCTATGTCCATTGCAAATACTACTTCTTCAGGATTTACTTTATTAACTGCATCATCTCTTAAAGAGCTTTTTGCTGCTTTTTTACTTTGTTCAATAATTTTTCTTCCTGAATCCTTTTTGCTTTGACTTAAGTTAGCACACATCAGAATCCCCCGCTTTTATGTTTTTTGAAACAATCCTCCATAATCACAGTACTCCAGAATTCCACATTTTGCACACTCAGGCTTCCTGGCTTTACATACAGCTCTTCCATGATACACTAACTGATGACAAAACTTGTTCCAATTTTCCTCAGGCACTATTTTCATCAAATCAAATTCAATTTTCGTTGGATCTTCATTTTTACTAAGACCTATCCGATTGCTAAGCCTTTTTGCGTGGGTATCTATAACAATTCCTGGTATGCCATAGATGTCACCTAAAACAAGATTTGCAGTTTTTCTACCTACTCCTGGCAGAGTAAGTAAATCATTTATATTATCGGGAACTTTACCTTCGAATTTGTCAATTATCATTCTGCAAGCTTCCTTGATATTCCGAGCTTTGTTACGGTAAAATCCTGTGGACTTTATATCCTGCTCAAGCTCACTCAAATCAGCATTTGCAAAATCAAAAACATTTTTATATTTTTTGTATAGGGATTTGGTTACTATATTAACTCTTGCATCAGTACATTGTGCAGCAAGTTGTGTTGAAACAAGAAGCTGCAGAGGATCTTTATATTCAAGCGAGCAATCTGCATCACTGTATAATCTGTCAAACACCTTTATAATCTCAATAACGCGAGCCTTTTTGTCCATTGCTAAACTCTCCATTCTTATTATATCAAAATAATATGAAAATGCACAATAAAATTTGTTTACAATATAAAAATATTCTTAACCATTCCTTATTTATATAAATAACGAAAATGATTATACCTTGGAAATTATCCCTTAGGTGTTTACAAAAAAAGTCCTGGTTTCCCGGACTCTTTTTGTAGTGCTGCCTTCTCAAAAACTTTATTTTTTCTTTTTTGTCAGTTTGTTATATAATTCCATGTACTTTTTAGCTGATTTATCCCATGAGTTATCGATTTTCATGGCTCTCCTTACAAGCTCTTTCCACTCTTCAGGCTTGGTTTTGTAAAATTTCAGGGCACGGTTAATGGTTTTTAGCATATCTTTTGATGAGAACTCTGTGTAAGTAAAACCATTTCCGTTTTTACTATCCTTTTCAACGTCAAATACAGTTTCCGCCAATCCTCCTGTTGATCTTACAATCGGAATGGTACCATAGCGTAAACTGAATAGTTGGCCTAAACCACAAGGTTCAAAACGAGATGGCATTAAAAACAGATCACTTGCCGCATATATGCGTTGTGCCAAAGGAGCATTAAACCCTGTGAACACACCCATTTTCTTGGGGTACTTTTCCCTTATCTTTTTAAATCCAGTCTCATAGTACTCGTCTCCGGCTCCTAACAACACGAATTGTATATCATTTTTCATAATTTCATCTATCTCATCCATAATGAGATCTAAACCTTTTTGGCCTGACAGCCTTGATATCAATCCTATCATTGGCACATCCTTTACCGGAAGACCCATTTCCTTCTGGAGTGCAAATTTATTTTCCTGCTTAAGCTCTATGGAGTTTACATCATAATTCTTTACAATTCTCGGATCTTCCTTTGGATTGAACACATCATAATCAATCCCGTTTACTATTCCATAAAGATCTTCAGATCTTTCTTTGAGAAGACCTTCAAGTTTTTCACCATACTGAGGTGTCTGTATTTCCTTTACATAAGTTTCACTAACTGTGTTTATAATGTCAGAGTAAACCAATCCGGCTTTCATAAAGCTGAACATACCATAGAATTCAACTTTTTCAGGTATGAAAACTTCCTCACCAACATTAAACAGCCATAAAACATCTTTTGAAAAGTTACCCTGATACTCCAGGTTGTGAATGGTAAAAATAGTTTTCATATTTTTATAAAACGGATATTCCTTGTATTTCTCGTTTAAGAGCATACAAAGCGGTCCCGTATGCCAGTCGTTACAATGTATTATATCAGGCTGAAACCCAATCTTTGGAAGCATCTCAAGAGCTGCTTTGCAAAGAAATGCAAACCTGTCTGCATCATCAAAATAACAGTAAATTCCTTCTCTATCATACAAATGATAATTATCCAAAAAATAGACAGGAACACTCTTGTCCTGGTTATCGTGCTTAAAGGCAATCTCACCTTCACGGACAATACAGGTTTCTTTCCTGTTATTCAAAAGTACAGGAAAATCAGCAACATATTTCATCTCTGTATCTATCTGTTGAAATCTTGGCATCGCCAGCCTTACATCGTGTCCCATCGAAACCAAAGACTTTGGCAGCGAACCTGCCACATCTGCCAAACCACCTGTTTTAGCGAATGGAGCTACTTCAACTGAAACAAATAATATTTTCAAGCTATCATTCTCTCTCATTTTATACCTCCATCTGATCATTTTAATGCCGGACTAAGGGATATATTTTAGTTATGACTAAAATAAATTAACATATTGAAAACCAAATTACAACAGTCTTTAAATGGTTATTACAATTCTAATGTTTATTTATACCCATATTATGCATAATTAAATACTTTAGTTAAAAGTTATCCAAAGATTTTTCGTATTACAATAATAAAAGCATCTACATAACCTCTCTAGTTCCACCTTTTTCACCAGCCATCAGAACCAGAACGTCAACAATTTCAGGATCAAACTGAGTTCCTTTGCATCTTTTCAACTCCTCTATTGCCTCTTCCATGTCCATACCTTTTCTATATGGACGATCACTTGTCATAGCATCGAAAGCATCAGCAACACTGAGAATTCTTCCAAAAGTACATATCTGGTCATTCTTAAGGCCATTTGGATATCCTTTCCCATCAAATCTTTCATGATGCTGCAATATCCCACTTAAGCCGTTTTTCAAAAACTCTATGTCCTTTAATATGTTATACGCAATTATAGGATGTTTCTTTATTTCATCAAACTCTTCATCTGTAAGTTTTCCCTGCTTATTGAGTATGTTTGCTGAAATACCTATTTTCCCGATATCATGTAGTATTGCAGCATATCTAAGATCATCTATATCCTCCTCGCTTAACCCCAAAGCCCTTGCCAATTCACAAGAGATTTCCATTACCCTCTGACAGTGTCCTCTTGTGTATGGATCTTTTGCTTCAATTGAGTTTGCAAGTGACATGACTGTCTGCAAATAACCATATTGAATCTCACTATAGTACTTTGTCAGTTCGTTATTCTTCTGAGCCAATTCAACTTTTGTTTCACCAAGCTTCCTGATATATTCATTAAGCTCTTCATTGCTTGCTGCCGCTTGCTCATATAAAGCTTCTATTTCCTGTTTTTGAGTATAAATACTGTTGTACATCTCGGAATTTTTCACACTGATCGCAGTAAAGTTGGCAAGACTCTCCAAAAACCCAAAATTAACCTCTGAAAAACTCCCTACCTTTGAACTACCTGCATATATAGCTCCTACTAATTCATTCGAAACAGACAGCGGAATAACAATAATGTCTCCCCTCGATTGGTCTGAAATAATCTGAATACTGTCTATTACACCTTGTTGCGTTTCCTTGAGGTATTTACTCATTTCCTTCTGATCTAGTTCTGTAGAACATGCTTCGTAGTTTTCATATTTATAGTTCAGATTTCCTGTACTTCCATCCACAAAACATATATAATACCACTCACATTCCGCATATTTGTTAAGTAACTTACGGGTATACAAAATAATATTGTCCAGATCAAAAGTTGAAGTTATTATTTTTAGGGCATCATGAAGTGAAACAAGCTCATCTTCCATTTTTTCAATCTTCTCTTTCTGCTCAACTATTTTTTTGTTTAAATTTTCACAACTGTCTTTGCTGGATTGCGTTTCTACTGTTTCGGTAGACCTGTAATATGTAAAAACACATACTGCTGCAAGGTATACAATTGAAAAAAACGAAAACAAAAGAAACAGGAAAGAACTTGTACTAATGAACAGATACAATGAAACGATGAGTATGACAGACACAAATATATAATTCAATCGTTCAACTGCCAGGGATTTTTTTGACATATACTACCTCCAGATCAATTAACAAATATCATGAGGTCTCAAGCCCGTCCAAACTTAAGGCCTTCTATTTAGCTCCCCGCAATCTATAAAAAATTCTTAAGAAAATTTAAAAAGAACTTGTTTATAATAATTATTCTACATAATATTTTAAAATCCTTCACACTTCCCATTATTTTATAAAATATCCTTTTACCCAAAGCAAAAAAAACGGCAAAGTCTTCTACAAGCAACTTTGCCGTTTCTTCTAAAAATCAATTACCCTTTGTCTTCACTTAAAACAACTTCTAATGTAAGTGTTTGACCATCTCTATAAACCTCAAGCTTTATTGTGTCTCCCACTTTATTCTTGTTCTTAATTTCATTCAACTCCGAGAAAGTCTTAATAGCAGTTCCATTAACTTTGGTTATTATATCGCCTCTTTGTAATCCTGCATTATACGCTCCGCTCAATGGGAACACCTCTTCTACCAACACTCCGGCAGGCACCTTGTAACGTGCTGCGATATCTTCATTGAAGGACTGATTAATTGATATACCTATTGAAGGTCTTCCTTTTACGTATTTAAATTCTATGAGGTTGTCTGTAATCTCCTTTGCCTTGTTAACTGGAATTGCAAATCCAAGTCCTTCAAATCCGTCACCACTTATCTTTGCTGTATTTATACCAATGAGCTGGCCTTCTGCATTTACAAGTGCTCCTCCACTATTACCAGGGTTGATTGCAGCATCCGTCTGTATCAACTTAAGCTCATTATTCTGGTCTAATGCAATTGTTCTGTTAAGTCCGCTGATAACTCCGGCAGTTACCGATCCCATATACTCAAGACCACCCGGGTTACCAATTGCAACCGCAAGCTCTCCTACCTTTATCTCATCCGAGTTACCCAACTCTATCGCCGGCAGGTTAACCGCATCAATCTTAAGAACCGCAAGGTCAGTTTTTTCGTCTCTTCCTATCACTGTAGCAGCGTAAGGTTTATCAACCTCATTAGGAAGAATAACCTCAATTTTCGCTCCGTTCACCACTTTGTTGGAGCTTCTCTGAAGAGCCTCAGCTATAACGTGATTATTTGTCATGATATAACCGTCACTTCTGATTATTATTCCCGAACCAGAGGATGCACCTTCCTGCATGCCAAAGAAGAAATCCTGCGATCTGAACTGAACGCCTATACCCACAACAGAAGGACCTACCTTTTCAGCAATAGCCACCACTGCCGAATCATTACTCTCAATTACTACCTTTTTTATGTTATCTGAGGATATACTCCCGTTGTTTACGGTATTCTCAGAACCTGAAGAAGTACTGATGCCCTTTTCATTTAAAAAGGATTTTATTGAAGGTTGAACGGCAGGAACTCCAAACTGTAAGAATGCCCCCACAGTACAGCCCCCCAGAATTGAGCTGATTACCGATACCAACACTAATTGCCCCAATATCCCCTTTTTTCTTTTTTCTGGCTTAGCATGATTTTCAGTATAAAACGAGGCTTCTTTCAGGTTTGATTCAGGTTTATTTTCGGTGTTATATGACGCAGCATTTTGATTATAGTTTTCATTGTATTTTGTTGTATTTTCACTATTATAATCAGACTCGTAAACCCTATTTTCACTGAATTGGTCAGCGTTATACATGTTTTCTCTGTTTTGGTCATTGTTGTTCATTTCGTAATCTCTGTTTTCATTGTTGTCCATAATCATATACTCCTTTCATTATTCCTTCATTTGTTTTATGATAGTTTTATTATATAAAGCGATTTTGAAAAAGTTATGAATAATTTGTTAATAATCACATATTGTTTTCACCTTCACTTTTTGCAGAATTCAACGTAAAGTAAAAAACAGTACCTTTGCCAACTTCGCTTTCAACCTTGATTTCCTGCCCGTGCTCGTTTATTATGTTTTTGACAATTGCAAGACCAAGGCCTGTTCCGTTTTTGTCCTTACCCCTTGACTTATCAGACTTATAAAATCTATCCCATATTAACCCGATTTCTTCACTGTCTATGCCAGACCCATTATCTCTGACAGATATCTGTATCTTGCCTTTTAGCTTTACTGTCTGAATAGTTATCTGTCCACCCTCCTGCACAAATTTCACAGCATTGTGAAGGAGGTTCAGAATAACTCTTTCTATTGAATCCTTATCTGCACAAACATATGCCGATTCTTCATGGAAATTTGCCTCTATTTGAATATCCTTTTTTACAATCTGGTTTTCAAGCTTTATTATGCATCTCCTTATCAGCTCATTAATATCAAAAGACACAAAGGTAAGCTTTAACTCACCCGACTCCATTCTGGCTAGATCTAAAAGGTCATTAGTAAGCCTACTTAAACGTTTTGTCTCGTCTCTTACAATAGAAAGATATTCTCTTTGCCTCTCCACTGGTACTGTACCATCTAAAATCCCTTCAATAAACCCATGTATTGAAGTCATAGGAGTCCTAAGCTCGTGGGATACATTTGCAATAAAACCTCTCCTCATCTCCTCAAGATTCTCCAACGCTCCCGCCATATGATTGAAACTCTGTGCCAACTGCCCTATTTCATCCTCTGATGTAATATCAAGCCTCTTACTGAATTGACCGTTTGCTATCTCCCTTGCTGCATTATTAATAAGTTTTAACGGTTTTGTAATTTTTAATGAAAAGATATAAACCAGCAGTGCAGAAACAAGAATAGCTATACTTACAGAAAGAACATAAAATTTGAACACCGTAGTACGAGCTTTATTGATTTCTGGAACACGTATGCTGAGGTATATAGCCCCCTTGGTATTTTCATTAATAACAAAAGGTTTTTCTATAGTTAGCCAGCTTACTTTTGTGTCTTTAAACAATCCGTAGAAATCCCCAATTTCCTTTACATACTGCCTGTCCTGCATAACCTTTTTGTACTGCCTTTCATCCGTCAGTCTCAAATTTCCGGTCACATCTCTGAGCTTTTCCTTTACGGATCTGGGTATATCTTCTTCATTTACCAGAACAATTATATCTCCGTTTTCCGATGCTATCCATATAATAGATTCAGAATATTTACTTTCTGAGTTTAAATTATTTATAAAATCACTTAACAAATAAGGAGCAAATTCTGATGGTATAAGTGGATTATTCACATTGGCAAGGTAATTCTTTAACAACAAATTAACCTTCTCTCCGGTAGTATTTAAGGCCCTTTCCTTTTCCTCGGCAACAAAATTCCCAAGAAAAAAGTAAAACATACCTCCTGTAATAGTTGTAATTATTACCAGTATTATAATAAAAAATACTGCAATCTTACTATACAGAGTTTTATTCATTATTTCACCTCAAATTTGTAGCCCACACCCCAAACTGTCTTAACCTGCCAGTTTTGGTTCTCACCTTCAATTTTTTCCCTTAATCTCTTAACATGAACATCCACAGTCCTGGAGTCGCCATAAAAATCGAATCCCCAAACCTGTTCTAATAGCTGATCTCTTGTAAAAACCTTATTTGGGTTTGATGCAAGAAAATAGAGTAGTTCCAATTCCTTAGGAGGAACATCCATGTCAATTCCACTAACTTTTAATGTGTAATTGGATTTATTTATAACAAGGTTTGGATATACCACTTCCTTAACATCAATATCCTTATGTTCATATCTTCTGAGCACTGCTTTTAGCCTTGCTACCAGCTCCTTTGGCTCAAAAGGTTTTACCATGTAATCATCGGCTCCCAATTCTAAACCTAGTACCTTGTCAAACGTTTCACCTTTTGCTGATAACATTATTATCGGTATATTACTGACCTTTCTTATCTCACGGCAAACCTGCCATCCATCAGCTCCAGGAAGCATTATATCCAAAACAACAATATTTGGTGTAAAGGTCTTAAATGCTTCAATAGCCTTTATTCCATTATATATCGTTAAAACCTCAAAGCCTTCTTTCTCCGTATAAAGCCTGATAAGCTCACATATATTTACATCGTCATCTATCACCAAAACCTTAGTCTTATTGTTCATAATATTCATTCTCCTTAAGTAATATTTAAGAATAACCCTATATAAATCGTGAAAATGATTTTACATAGACAACTTGAATTTTCACGATAATATATCAAGGAAATTGAAGCACGATGTAAAATCTTTACCGCGTTCAATATATATAATATTTTATCAAATTTATTTATTGGGGTAAACATCTCAACCAAAAATAAGCTATGCCAAACGACACAGCCTAGATTTTCTTACTATAGATGAAAAACTCTAAGTCTAAAATTAAAGGACGTTTTTCATCTCAGTTTATTATCTCATTACGAATAGGCAAACTATTCAAAACAATATTCTGAATTTTTATCTCTTCATGCAATTTTTTTTGTTCTTCTTTTAATTCATTGAGACACTCCAATATTTTTTTGTTATCATCGAGCAACAACTTAAGCATGTCTCTTAAATCATCATAAGCTTCTATATTTCCTTTTTTCACTGTTATCTCCCCCAAACCAACAATATTTATTTATATAAAATACATATCAATAATTAAACATATAAATGATTATAACAAATTTTTTCATTTTGTGAATATTTTTCGAACATTTTTTTGATCATATTTGATGTTGACTTACATTTATCGTTATGATAACTTAATCAGTGTAAGACTAATGCTGATTAACAAAATTAAATTCTAGAATTTTATTTAGTTAATCAGCAAAAAACATAGAATGTGCATTTTGCATAATTCATTTGTACAAATGAATTATGTTCAAAAGTACTAATTATTTCATGATGGAGGCACTTTAAATGGCTGGTAATAGCTTTAACCCAATTATAGCTGGAATACTCGTTTGTATTGCTTTAGTCTTTCTTTGTCTCATATTATTTAACAAAAACAAAACTAGATCCAAGGAATCCAGATTAGAAACCGAGCATAGTAAACTTGAGGCTACAGATGCACAAGTTCAAACTGGAAACAAAGATTTGTCCGATGATTCTCTTGTTGCTGTTCTTACCGCAGCTGTTATGGCAAGTATGCAAAGCAGTCCGAACATAAAAATCCGGGTAACTTCCTTCCGACGTATACCCCAGTCTTCTCCAGTATGGAATACTATTGGAAGAAGGGAACGTATCGAAAACAAACTCTGACTTCGGGTCAGATTGGATTCTTGATTTTAAATATCCTGATTGCATTTTCACCTAAAATCATGTTCTTTTGCTGACCCTCAATTTCCATTCCCATAAATCTGTCCAGATCGTGTCCAGGGCTTCCCCATGGATAATCCGAACCAAATATAATTCTTTCCGCACCAACCTTGTTAATAACATATTCCACTACTTCATTGTCAGGCCAACTTTGTTCATTTACTTTAAGCAGAGGCGGATAACCAGTAATAACTATTGAAGTGTCAAAATACACATTTTCAAACATGTCAGCAGTTTTAAAAACATCTCCTATGTTTCCATCTGCCATGTGTGTCAAAACAAAAGGTATGTCAGGATATTTTTTTATAACCGGCAAAATCATATCTATATCGGCGTAGTTGTTTAGTCTTGCATTAGACACACGTCCACAGTGAAAAACTATTGGAAACGACGCCTCTGCAGACATTTTATATACCGGTTCAAGCCTTTCATCACCAGGATCAAATCCCTGTGCCATAGGATGTAACTTAATACCCTTTGCTCCGTCACTGATATACTTTTCCATCAATATGTCCATCGGCTCTTCCATATCAGGGTGGAAACTTACCAGCGGTACAAGAGCTTCGTATTTTTTGCCTGTTTCAAGTGACCAGCAATTGTTTTTGTGGATTATCTTCGCCGGAGCGAAATTGGCCATTATTGTAAAGTCTACTCCAATTTTATCCATATTCTGCAATACATCTTCGATTGTGCCTGTACCTGGATTCGCGAATTCAATATTATACATCTTGTTAAATGAAGTCAGTATCTTTCTCGAAACTTCGTCTGAAGAAAAAGTATGTACATGCCCGTCAACTACTGTAAAATTACCTATCATATATATTACTTCCCAACTTAATAAATTTATGCTTTAAAAAATATTATAATTAAATAGGGGCATGTTTGCAAATTATATTTTATTGCAGAGTGCATTTAACTATCGTGCACCATATTATTCCAAGGGCTAAAGCTTCGAGGCTGAGAGAATGTAAAACTCACTACGGGTCGAATCAAACTCGCTTCGCTCAAACAGTGATTCGACTTTTCCTTCGCTTCGTTTACATTCTCTATAGCCTCTACGCAATGTCCTTTCCATAATATGGTGCACTTTTAAAATATGCACCCTTTATCATCTGTGTGAAAAAAAATTAGTCTCTAATCCAACTATTCACATTGTCCAAAGTTTGCTATAATGTAATGGTCAAAATACTATAAAGAAGGAACTGATAGATATGAAATATGTATTAATTCTCGGTGACGGTATGGCTGATTATCCCGTACCGCAGCTTGACAATAAAACCCCTTTGCAATTTGCAAAGAAACCAAATATTGACTTTCTGGCACAGAAAGCACAAGTCGGAATGGTTAAAACTGTTCCTGATGGAATTCCGCCCGGAAGTGATGCCGCAAACCTTTCTGTCATGGGCTTTGATCCCAGAAAATATTATACCGGACGTTCACCTCTTGAAGCTGTGAGTATGGGGCTTGTATTATCCGACACCGATGTAGCACTAAGATGCAATCTGGTTACATTATCCGATGAGGAAGACTATAGACAAAAAACAATGGTTGACTACAGTTCTGACGAAATAAGTTCAGAGGAAGCTAAAGAACTGATTCTGGCAATCAACTCACAGTTCAGGAAAGATAATATCTGCTTCTATCCGGGAATAAGTTACAGACACTGTATGGTTTGGGGCAATGGTCTAACCGGTTTGAATCTTGTTCCACCTCACGATATATCCGGAAAAAAAGTTACCGATCATTTACCAAAGGGTGAAAGCAACAAGTTTATCCTTGATATGATGATTAAGAGCTATGATATACTAAAAGACCATCCTGTGAATAAGGTTCGAGTAGAAAAAGGCTTAAGACCGGCTAACTCCATTTGGCTCTGGGGTGAGGGCAAAAGACCTTCCTTGGCAAAGTTTGATGAAAAGTATGGTGTTAAAGGATCTGTAATTTCTGCTGTTGACCTTATAAAAGGCATAGGTATTCTTGCGGGTCTTAGAAACATTGAAGTAGAAGGTGCAACAGGAAATATCCACACTAACTTTTCAGGAAAAGCCCAGGCTGCTTTAAAAGAACTTGAATCGGGTCAGGACTTCGTTTATCTTCACGTTGAAGCCCCCGATGAATGCGGACACAGAAATGAGATTGAAAACAAAGTGAAATCCATTGAACTGATAGACGAGCAAATAGTTGGAGCCCTTCTGACAGGTATGAAAAAGTATGATGACTACAGAATAATGGTTCTTCCTGATCACCCCACTCCTCTGAGCTTGAGAACACATACTTCCGAACCGGTACCTTTTCTTATATATCAAAAGAGCAATCCGGTAAAATCAGGTTTAAGCAGCTATACTGAAGATCTTGCCAAATCTTCGGGTGTCTATTTCCCAGATGGCTACAAGCTGATGGATCACTTTTTAAAAGGTTGATACTAAAGGATAACGAAAAAACAACATCCAATTCTCGTATTTTGAAAACGCTATCAGATCAAGTTTTTTCGTTATCCAGAGTAGTAACTTATATTTTAGTTGTACCTAAAAACGTACTTTTTATGAAATTGCCCCGCATACGTAAATGATTACGTTACGGGGCAAATATATATATCCTTAAAACAAATCCTATCACTCCTACAAATGGAGCTATCAATAAGAGACTTAATTCTTAACCTTCCTAAATCACTGTAACCTCTTGAATAAATATAGTCAAGCTCTTTAAAAGGTCAATATCCCCAATGACGCCCCCATCGTTATAGACTCTGACCACGGGTCTTTGGGGACTGCCAATATTTTGACTTATCACTACTCCACTCAGTCCATTGCTTAACAAAACAGTACAGCCATCAGGATAAAACACTATGGTATCCCTGAATTTCCCAACAATCTCAGGATCAAGTATCTGGCCCGATACAGCCAAAATACTTTCAAAAGCCTGATCAGGCATAATATGTACATTATCGTTATAATAGCCATGAAGAGCATTATCATAGTAGTCAGCCACCCTTACTACTCTTGAAAATTCCGATATATCACTTCCCTTGATTTTTCTCGGGTAACCCGAGCCATCATAATTTTCATGATGCTCATAGCAAACTTTTGATGAATGGAGGCTAAATCCCCTGCAAACTCGAGCGGATTCAAATCCAACATTTACATGTTCCGGTTTTTCTTCTGTAACATTTTCTCTTCCAATATCATGTATTAAGGCACCTGTGACAAGATCACACAATTGGCCAAAATTATATGACATCCGATTCCCTATAAATGCTGTAATAATCGCTACATTTACACTATGCTCAACAACAAACTCATCCACAGCATCTGTAGAAAGAACACTTACACCTTTGCCTTTATATTCTCTTGTATACTCAACTATCTTTTTGGCTGCGTCTTTAATGGAATACTCATCTATACCTTTTGAAGCATGTACCTTACTGTAATTGTCACCAAGAACTTTTGTGACGCTGTTTCTTGTTGTATAATCAAGGGGTTGACTGATTTGAATGTCGCTAAATCTTTCATCTTTAATATAGACCTTTTGTACTCCTAATTGTTGGATCTTAGTGATAAACCCTTCAGTAAGAATTATCCCTGAATTCAGAACAACTTTTCTTTTTGATGTGTATATTGGCCTTGCCAGTTCCCCTCCCACTTTTAAGGACTTAGTACTCACAAGCCTCATATCAGACCTCCAAATTTTTGATTCTATATATTATATAATTCGACACTTTTTTTAAAATTCCTATATAAATCGTGAAAATGATTTTACATAGAGCTTAGCTGTATTTTTTGTTGACTAACAACTTATAATGTACTAAATTTTTCTTATAAAGACAATTGTTTGTGGAGGATAATATGAATTCCTATTGACCTTGACGTAGCGTAAAGGTGTATAGTTATATTGTCAGGAGGTAAAAAACATGGAATACACAGTGCAAAAGTTAGGAAAAATTGCAGGAATCAGCACCAGGACTCTGAGATATTATGATGAGATTGGAATTCTAAAGCCGGCAAGAATCAGCTCTTCAGGGTATCGTATTTATGGTAAGGCTGAAGTAGACAGATTACAGCAGATACTTTTTTACAGAGAACTTGGTGTAAGTCTGGAAAACATTAAGGAAATTGTATCTTCACCTTCATTTAACGCAAACCAAGCACTTAAAGGTCACCGTGAAAAACTTCTGGCAAAGCGTGAACAACTAGATTTGTTAATTGCCAATATTGACAAAACAATAGAGGCAATGGAAGGGAGAATGACTATGGCTGACAAAGAGAAGTTTGATGGCTTTAAGCAAAAGATGATTGACGACAACGAGAAAAAATACGGCAAAGAAATCCGTGAAAAATACGGAAATGAACAGGTTGACAAATCCAACAATAAAATTAAAGGAATGACTTCTGAGCAATATGAAGAGGTAGAAAAATTAAGTACCCAAGTACTCTCCACCCTGAATGCAGCATATAAATCCGGTGATCCTTCAAGTGAACTGGCTCAAAAAGCTGCTGATTTGCACCGCCAATGGCTCTGCTACTTCTGGGATAGTTACAGTAAAGAGGCACATGCAGGAGTTGCTCAGATGTATGTAGATGATGAAAGATTCACAGCCTACTATGATAAGGAACAACCTGGTACTGCCCAATTTTTAAGGGATGCAATTCTCATTTACACAGGTATGAATGAATAATCACTACCAACTAAGGGCGATTGATATAAGTCAATCGCTCTTTTATATGCTTCATTTATTCCCTGTCGCATTCAAAGTCATGCTTTTATAAGCATAAGGTTTGAGCATATTGATTATATCATCAATACTCTCAGGGCTTTGACCAACCCAAAGACTTTCCAGACCCGGTTCAATAATAACCGGCATTCTGTCATGAATAGGTGCTGTAGTTTGGTTTGCTGTGGTTGTTATAATGGCATAGCCTGTGTATTGCTTACCGTTATTGTCTTTGAAAACACTGTATATACCCGCCATAAAAAATATTTTTGATCCACTTACCGAAATCTCAAATTTAGTTTTCCTTTTTACTCCTTCCTCCTGCTTCCATTCATAGTAAGCATTAGCAGGAATCAGACAACGCCGTTGGTGAAGAGAGCTTCGAAACATAGGCTTCTCATTTATAGTCTCTGCCCTGGCATTTATAACCGGTCTTCCTGAATACTGTCCATAACTCCATTTCATAGGAGTCAGGATGCGTTTATCCCTCTGTGCATAAATAACCGGTGCAATGTTCGTGGGAAACACCTCACCATTAGCAACATCTTCTGAGGTCTTGTATTTCTCCGACACCTCATCTATTATGGAATTTATTTCGTCATACTCATTCTCGGTAAAAACAGCATATCTTCCGCACATATAGATCACCTCTATAACTATATAAAATCATTTTCACGATTTATATATATTACCATTATACCAGTTCAATAAACCATTTATTTTCATGATTTAGATAAAGATAGGCTCTTTTTCCATCAACAAAACACGAATAACGATCACCTTGAATTCCAATTTTTAAAGATGCCCCTTTTACAGGTTTACCCGGCTTATCTACATTATATACCTTATCATTGTCAATTCTGATCCTTAAGGGAATAATTTCCCCATCCAAATTATAATGTGCTATTACTTCTACACCCGGTTTATTCACAAAAGAACACCTCTACTTAAAATATGATACAGGAAAAATTACATTTTCCTCGATTGGATTAGCATTCAAGGCTTTATCTTTAAGTAATAATGCTCTTTGTACAGAATAGTGTCCAAACCTTTTGCGGATTTCATCTATACTGTATTCCAGCTGTTCCTCCTTTAGTTTTTGCCTTTCATCGCAAAAAAGGCTCAACTGCGTATATGTATCTGCTGTTACAAGATCTGTTGCCCTAACCCCAATACTTCTGATAGGTTTTTTCCAACTCCAGTTATTTAAAAATATTTTAAAAGCCTTATCAGCAATATCTCTGGTGACACAACTGCACTCGGTTAACTTTGCTTGCCTTTCAATGCTGTTAAGTTCATTATCCCTCACATATATCTGAATAGTATTTCCCTTGAAATTGTGCTTTCTGAGGCGTTCAGACACGCTTTCCGAAAGTACGTAAAGAAGTAGTTTTACATCTTCATTATCTACCAGATCTCTAGGTGTTGTCATGCTATTGCCAATACCTTTAATTGTAGTTTGATGATCGGTTTTCATAACGGGTGCTGTGTCAAGACCATTAGCAAAAAGCCATAGAGTTTCTCCCCATTTTCCCAGAAATTTTTTAAGAAAACCCGGGTTCAGGTTTGCAAGATCACCTATTGTATACACCCCAATGTTGATAAATTTTTTAGCAGTTGATCTTCCCACATAAAGTAAATCTGAAACCGGAAGCGGCCACACCTTCTGCCTGATATCTTTTTGAGTTATAACAGTAGTTGCATCCGGCTTTTTCATATCGCTGCCAAGCTTTGCAAATATCTTATTGTAGGACACCCCAATACTCGCAGTGATACCCAATTCTTCTTTCAGCCTGGACCTGATTTCATCAGCAATATCCTGCCCGGTTCCAAAAAGCTTGGCTGATCCGGTAACATCCAGCCAACACTCGTCAATTCCAAAAGACTCTATCAGATCTGTATAGTAGCTGTAAATTCTTCTTGCCTCTTTACTAAAGTAAAGGTAGGTACCATAGTCAGGTCTCATAACAATCAAATCCGGGCACTTCTGCCTTGCCTGCCAGATTGCTTCTCCTGTCTTAACACCATATTCTTTTGCAATTAGATTCTTTGTTAAAATAATTCCATGCCGCTGCTCCACCGATCCTCCAACAGCCACGGGTTTATCTCTTATTTCAGGGTTTTTCATACATTCAACACTGGCATAGAAGCTGTTTAAATCTGAATGTAGTATAATTTTTTCCATAACATCACCTGCTATATATAGAATATCACGAACGTATGTTCGTAGTCAAGATTAATTGATGATATTATGGACAGAAAGCTTAATTTTTATGTATATGTTTAGAGGTGGCTCCTATTGTTTTAGTGTCAATTTTGATACTGCTACATTATAAGTATCAATTAACACCATAATTTCCTTAGCATCAAAAAAAAAGCCGGCATTACCGGCTTAAACTATCTGATTACTGTTATATTCCATCTTTCTTCATAGCCTCAACTATTCTGCAGTGATTTATCAAATCCTGATCCGATTTAACCTCACTGGTGTAATTCAGCCCATACGGCCAAAAGTGGGTATTATCGCCATTTATTACCGCACTGTTGTTTCCTGTGATTGCCCGGATCTCAGCAGTTGCATTAGCACCGGTATATACCTTGTTGACTATTAACGACCACCATTTGCTGGTTGTTCCCACTCCAACAGTGTGGGCAATTTCATGCATGGCAGTTATATGGTTCATGTAACTTCTGTTTGAACCAAATCTTATGGTACCGTTTATATTTCCATCAGCAGTTGCTACCGAAGGTTCATAAACTATTTTAAGGTTTTTTGTAATTGTTGTGTACTCATTATAGAATGATACAGCCTTGTCCATTGCAGTTTTTATCTTTTCATAAGCATCTCTCTGATCAGCTGTGGGATTTGAAACCATTTCAATTGTGTATGTAACATTTCCTTTTTTAGGAGTTGAAGTCGGCACAGGAGTTGTGACAGGCTTATCTTCTGCCGGGAATTTAGTTATAATACCTAACAAAAAGCTTCTCATAAGTGCAAAGTCAATTGAATTAAAGCTTCCATCAGCATTAACATCACTGATTACCCTTCCATTTGAAACAGGGAACTCATAAATGTTTCCCAACAAATAACTTCTCATCAAAGCAAAATCAATTGAATCCACACTACCACTACCATTTACATCCCCATACATAGCATTGGCTGAGTAAACAAACGTTGTAAAAGATAGCAACAAAGCTGTTATAAACAGGAATATTACAATTCTTACTGCACTTGACCTTTTGGAAAATAAATTTGAATCACCCATAAATTTTCACCACTCTCCCAATAATATTTTACTTGTTATAAATGCGTAAAACCTTTAAATTTTAAGGTCTTTAATTAATTTTAGCTGCTACGTCCCCTTCAATATCAATAACCACTACCTCAGGGGGATTAAATATACGAGGTAATCGAGGATTATAAGAAACTCCACGACTGACAATATGGGTTAATGTGTAATGCCTGTATTCCCCTCCTGCATATTCAGGAAACCAACCTTGATTAGGAGAAAATAACCCATTTAATATAAACGGAATTCTAACTTGCCCTCCGTGAGAGTGTCCCGACAACACCAGATCAAAACTGTAGTTCTTATACATTTCTATAAGTTCAGGACGATGTGCTAATAGTATTTTAAAACAAGGTTTATCTGTTAATTCCGAAAAGTTATTGTCCATTTCTCTTTTAAGATTAAAGCCTGTTTTTTCATACCTTGCAACATCCGGGTCATCTATTCCACCAATAATAATATCTGTATTTTTAACTCTGATTTCTCTGTATTCGTTTTCAAGAATATTAACCTCATACCTTAGAATTATATCTTTAATATTCTTAATGTCTCCAGACCAAAATTCATGATTTCCGGTAACATAGTAGATAGGTGCAGAACCTTTTAAGCCTTTCAAGAATTGTTCAGCACCCTCAATTGGAACCTCATCATCTGCGATATCTCCCGCAAGGGCAATAATATCAGGGTTTTGCTTTTTTATTAATGAAACAATTCTACTCTGTTCCTTACCATAAATATGGCTGTGAAGATCAGCTATCAGAACTATTCTTACACGCTCACCAGACTCAAACTTATCTGACGTTATTATGTATTTTTTAACAACCAAACCATTATAAAAAGCACTGATTAAAAGGGCAATAAACACTAAAATCAGGCTTACTCGTAAATATTTCTTTTTACCAGTCAAAACTACTCTCCTCAATAGAAATTCAAACATTCGTCAACATAATAATATCACAATCTGATTTTTTTGTTAATAGCATGATCTCAATATAAAAGGCACATAGTCTAAAATTTATGATTGTTTTACCTGTTGAAAACAGGTGGAAACTTCACTATATATATGATATTATATCTTCGGATGTTATTTGAATTAACACTAGATAAAATAAGCAAATTTATTTTTTGCATCTTATAAGTGTCTTGTTTAGTTTTGGGGGGATATAGTTAATGAGAAAGAATACATATTTAATTAGTATATTTTGTATTGCTTTGAGTATTATACAATTTACCAACCATTCTGATACTGTATATGCATCTGTCAGAGAACCCTATCCTGTGACTATGGAGTATACAGAGAACGTTGGCGAAGACTATGTAATAGTCTTTAAAGATAGAAATCTTGAGACAGCTATCAGGGAACAAATAGGCAAGCCAGAAGGAAACATTTTCAAAAGTGATGTATGTAATATTACAAGTTTATATTTATATGATGATCAAATAAGTGACATAACGCCACTTAGTAACTTTTCTGCTCTAACAGTACTAAATCTAAGTAGTAATAAAATTAAAGACATATCACCACTTAGCAACCTTACTAATTTGACCAAGCTGTTTTTAGAATATAATCAGATAAGTGATATTACACCACTTAGCAATCTATCTAAACTTGTTGATCTGAGTTTAGCTTTAAACATAATCACTGATTTAGCACCACTCAATAATCTTTCAAATTTGAGCAGCCTCGATTTGTGTTATACAAGAACAGATATAACGCCAATTGCTAATCTTAAAAATCTGACCTGTTTGAATTTGTCATTAAATGATCTAAGCGACATAACAGTACTTAAAAACCTTACTAATTTAACTACTTTAAATTTATCTCATAACGAAATAAGCGACTTATCACCTATTGTAAATCTTTCGAATCTGACCAGATTAGAAATGACTTATAATCAGATAAGTGATCTGACACCACTTTATAAGCTTAATAATATTGACACATTGATACTTAATTATAATAAAATAAGTGATCTAGCACCACTTTCCAATCTTGTGAATATGACCAGATTGGATTTATCCAGTAACCAAATTAGTGACATATCATCACTTGGCAATCTCAATAATTTAACAAAATTAGATTTATCTCATAATAAAATAATTATAATATCACCAATATCTAGCCTTTCAAATTTAAATTGGATTTCTTTTCATGACAATCAAATAAATGATATTTCGCCACTTATAAACCTTTCTAATATTAATACTATACATTTGTCGTATAATAAAATAACTGATATTTCGCCGCTTAGAAACCTTTCTAGTATTAATTTTTTAAATTTAGGAAGTAATAAAATAAGTGATCTAACACCTCTTAGCAATCTTTGTAATTTATATCAGTTAGATTTATGTGATACTCAAATGAGTGACTTAACACCAATTAAGGATCTTATTAATTTGAGGTTGTTATATTTATGTAACAATCAAATTAAAGACATATCACCACTTAGAAATCTCAAGAATTTAGTAGATTTATTCTTAGATAACAATCCTTTATATGATTCCTCAACTCAAAATGCTGTTCGCAGGAAAGATTTAGATTTTACAGTAAGAGGGACAATATATGAGGTTTGGACTTTAGAGTCATATCTGGGAGATGTAAATGGTGACAAAAAGATAACTTCACTTGATTTTGCATATATGAGGAAATATTTGCTTAGTCAGATTTATGAGTTTCCTCTTGGAGAAAAAGGTTTATCTGCAGCAGATGTTGATGGAAATAATAGTTTTAACTCAATTGATTTTGCTCATGTAAGAAACTTTTTACTAGGAAAAGGGACAATACCACCAGAAAAAAAAGCGGACTAACTGGTTTTACATCAGGAAGTCAATATTTCTGTGTCAATTTAGGTATCATCAGTAGATAATATTATTTGATTGATCTTATAAACGAGATTAATGATTATAACGGAAATAAAGTCATTGTTTATGAAGAGGATAGAAAAGAATATTATAAAGCACTGGAAACCTTTGATAAGGATGAAGAACTGGAACCTCTGGTTTTGTTTATTACGAATCAGTGC
Source organism: Bacillota bacterium (assembly GCA_023398495.1). Classification (GTDB taxonomy): domain Bacteria; phylum Bacillota; class Clostridia; order Acetivibrionales; family Acetivibrionaceae; genus Acetivibrio. The sequence continues at coordinate 19,958 of JAEWSG010000090.1, read as the reverse complement.
ATAAAAACCTGGTGTAGGAGAAAATAAATTTCACTTTTGTTTATAGCTACCATGATGAATTTGTAGGCAGCAACCTTACTGCTCCGTATACAATTTTCCCAGGACAGCAGTTGTCAATGCCTCCTGGAGTAACAACTTATGTTGTAAAGCCTGGAGATACATTATTTGCTATATCTCAAAGGTATGGATTGCCTATAAATATAGTAATTGAAGCTAATGGACTTGAACCTCCCTATGTCATAGTACCGGATCAGGTTTTGCTTGTTCCGCCAGGAGTACCTTTTTACGTTGTAAGAGCAGGTGACACATTTTATAGAATTGCATTAAGATATAATGTTACAGTTGACGGGCAGCCAAGACCTGATTTAATAATAAAAGCAAACTATGGGCTTTACATTTAAAAAACACAATGAATTTGATGATCATTTTACTAAAATTTCACTACAATCTTTTCAAAAGAAGGAGCATTACTCAAAACTCCAGCCTTAGGTCTAAAGTAGATTTCTAGATTAAGATCACTAGGTTCAAAAAGTATTATTTGTTGAGTATTAATACTATACAGGTCGCCATTGATTTGGTGTCCTGGAATATCACCAGTAAAAAAACACGCAATTTCTTTAAGTTCTTCCCATGTTACTTGTTCCCCTTTTGAGCTAAGCTCTTTTTTCATGCTATCCCATCTTGCTGTATTGCATATTTCATCACCTGAATATTATTATACCACAGATATATGACACGCATATGTCATATTATAATTAATATTTTTACAGCCATCTGGTAATAATATTTTCTTAGAAATATCTAAATATCGAAAACAAATATAACTATTAAGGCAAGGTATATTATGTCAAGTTTATTGTGGTATATATGTTTGTCAGGCATTAGTTTTGCGGCTGCTGCCTTTGCTATATATAATAAGAGACACCTATATAAAACATCTACGCTTGTTGTATTCTATTTATTCTCATCATGTCTTTCCTGGATTGGTGAATTTATAGTGCTGGGTGTTTTTAATAGCTATGCCTATAAACCAAACCTTTTTTCAGACCCTTGGGCAGAAAATCTTACAGGCCATCTTTTACTGAACTGTACTATGTTTCCTGCGGCAGCTATTTTGATGGTTACATACTCATTGAAATATATTGGAATAATATTTATAATCGCCTTCTTCATTTTTGCTGAATATTTTTTTGTAAAACTAGGTATTTATAATCAACACTGGTGGAAATATTACATGTCAGTTATTAATACGGTAGCTTTTTTGGTTATTACAAAAAAGTGGTTTCATAAAATGACCCACATGAAAAGCAGACTTACACGCGCAACAGTTTTTTATTTTGTTGCATTTATCATTATCCACTTTCCAATACCTCTTCTATTGCTATACGGAAAACAGTACTATAGTTTGAGCTTTGTTGATAATTTGGTAGGAAACCTGTACAGGTCAAGCATCATATTTATTTTTACTTACCATTTAATTGAATGCTTTTTGATAGTATATCTTGTATGTATTCTTGATAATCGTATTTGGAAACTGGCTGCATTTGCTGTCTCTATTGCGGGTCAAAGTGTGCTGGCAAAAGTAAACATTTTAGTATTTCAGAATGGCTGGAATCTGCTTTATTTAAACCTTGTTTACATTATAACTCTATCCATTTTCATTCTAATAGAAAGACATACTTTAAAACAGAGTAGTAATAAATTATAAGTGTACTGTAAAGACTATATTTATTGATGAGGTGATTTTGTGAAAATTGCAATTATAGGAGCAGGCTTGGCAGGACTTTCCTGTGCTATTGTATTGGAAAAGCAGGATATAATACCTGACATTTTTGAAAAAACCGGATTTATAGGTGATAGAGAGCCCCATGTTGGTGCTGACTTACACATAATGAATAGACCATCAAGGATATGATAAAATTTGTCGGTAGAAATTTCGGCATTAGTGTAACGCCTTTAAATACCGTAAATAAACTTACACATTATTCACCAAATCATAGGACATCAATAACAGGTAATTTCGGTTATTTTACAAGAAGAGATAAGGAAAAAGGCTCAATAAAAGGCCAGCTCTATTCACAACTTAAGAAAACGGAGGTAAAGTTTAATCAAGAGGTAAATTACAAGGAGCTTTTAGAAAAGTATGATTTTGTTATCGTTGCTGACGGCAAGCCGGACGTAGCGGAAGAATTGGGCTGTTGGACTGATTGGATAAGTGGCTTTGTAAAAGGAGCTGTAATGGAAGGCAAATTTGACCCTAACGAGCTTATAATGTGGATAAATAAAACCTACTGCAAAAACGGATATGCTTATCTGACACCCTTTGATAGCAAAAGGGCTTCTTTGGAATTATATGTTCCTGATACTAATGTAGATGATATTGATTATTACTGGGATTTATTTATGCGTCAATTACCAATAGAATGTAAGATTACAGAGACCTTCAAAGTATATCATGCCAGTGGACATGTTTTTCCGCATAAAATTGGCAACATCTTACTTACTGGTAGTTCAGGAGGAGTCATAGATCCTTTTCTTGGTTTTGGTCAGATGAAATCCATTGTTATGGGTAGTATGGCTGCCCGATCAATAGTAAAAGGACTTGACTATGATAAAATGATCAGTAATATATATAATCTGAATTTAAGATTTCATGAGCTTAGAAAGACTTTTGACAAAGTGAGCAATAAGCAATATGACCTTATTGTAAAATCCATTGGCTTTCCTGGAGTTAAACCTATTATTTATGACAGCTCACTTAATGTTGTCAAAATTGGAGCATCTGCACTGAAATTAAGGCAAAAAATAAAAGGAAAGCATTAAAATACCAAGCCTACTGTGCCCATGTTTTAAAAATGGAAAAATCCTCATTGCTGCAATCCTGGCATCTTCTCTGTATTCCTTCACCATATACTATATGATTCCCAGTGTTATCCACTACCCTCTTCTCACTTTTTTCAATTATCTTATCTGACCCACACTGACAGCATATAACCTTAAACTTTCCCAAACTCAATTCCCCCTTTTTAATGTCAACTTCAACTTTTCATCAACTTTAGAAACTAAGTTTATTCCTGTCGATATGTATTTAATCACATCTAAATCCGTCTTATAAACAAAACTTCTTAGTCCGGGAGTTTTCATCACTGTTAACAGCCGGTCATACCCTCCATTTGTGATTAAATCCAATTGGGATCTTATCGTATATAATTCCCTGTTCTTTTTTGTCAAATCTCTGAGCAGCATGTTTATATCTATACCTTGAACAATGCTCTTTGCTGCCATTACTCCTGTAATTATTGCATTGAACTGTCCAAAACCAAGAAACGGCTCTATCCCTCCACCCGCTGCTCCAATGAAGTATGTGTTCCCTACTCTGTTTGTTTTTACAAATCCCGCATTGTGGGGTAACTCCCATGATTCCAGCATATTATATTTTTTTAGAATTCCTCTCGACTCCAAAAACCTATACCAATAATCATTTAATTCTTCATGCTCTATATTTTGAACCACCTGTGCAATCACTGCCTTGTTTTTACTGTATGGGGCACAGTAAATATAAATCCCTTTTGTCAGTTCGTTATCCAGCCACATTTGCAGAGTATCAGCTTCAAATTCACCTTCAAATATTCCCCCTTTTAGCCAAGTGCGCATAATTTCCTTCCAAATACCATATCTCTCGGGCGCTGACCAATGACCATCAGCCACAACAACATAATCAAATTCCTTTTCCAGATCTTCAGGTCGTACAAAGCTGTTGAATTGTACCTTTGACTTAATTTGGCTGTATAACTGCCCCTGAACTGAAAACTCTTCTTTTCCCCGGATCATAAAGTAACCTAGAGAACCTGTAACGGTAACTTCATTATGAGGTGAATAATGAATTACTTTCCGAAGTTGGTTTAAGGGTTCTAATTTGATTCTTAGGTTTTGATTAATATATTTAATCGGATCTGCAACAGGTCGGGTTATCAAACCCAGAAAGGCCGACACATGAGGATGATACTCACCGATAAAGTTATTACGCTCAAAAATTTGCGGATAGATACCGTTCCTCTCAAGTTCAATTGCACACGACAAGCCGGACGTTCCCGCTCCAATAACAGCTACTTTAACCACAAATGCACCTTTCCTTCGTTCTGAATTTATATCCTGATTAGGAACAACTAAAAACAAGTTCCAACTCTGGAATAATGAAAAATTTGATTTGACGGTATTCTTAAAATCTGAAAACATGAAACTATTTTTTCATTATTCTTTAGTATTTTGTGTTTTTATATATAATTTATCCATGTTTCCTTAATACAATTATGCTCATTAACTCCTCTCAAACCAGGAAGCTGATCTATAAGGAAAATAACAACAAAATATTTTAATAAAATTCAGGCATATTAATAATATTATACGTTATCAAATTAAAGGAGAGGCATCTTTGTGATGCTATGCAATATGGAATATACATTTTTTTATTTGTCAGCTGTAATAATACCTATACTGTTTATTATTTGCTGCTTCTTTCGGAAACCCGTTGTTTCTAATATTCTCATAGGGCTAGTCTCCATCGGTTATTCTTTAATAAATGATATTATCTTAGGTGACCGTCTTAAATTATTTCACTATATTATAAGGGAGCATTCAACTCTCTATATGGTTTTAGCGGCCATTACCATTTATGCACCGCTTAATATTACCTACACCATGTTTTTGCCTCAAAAACTCAGACCTTCCATTATTTATACCGGATTTTGGATTATCGCATTGCTTATTTTCGAGATATTAAGCCTACTAACAAAAACCATTGTTTTTACAGGTTGGAAAATGTTTCCGTGGTCTATTGTTTTATATATTGTTTCCTACCTATGGATTTATTCCCTTTATAGATTTTTACAAAGAAAAATACCCTCATCAACATAAGCTGCAGGGTATTATATTCTTCATTGAATATTCGACAGTAGCTTTATGAAAGTCTTCTTAAACATGTCAAAAAGTGCTTAACTATATCCTATTATCTTAATATCAGCAACACTGATGGAAATACTACTGCTGCTACTGCTAGCAAAATCACGCCTATCGCTCCAAGCCTGTTTTTCTTGCTCCAGTTGTATTTTGCATAGCTAAAAGGGTGTATTGAAACAATCAACAAAAAAAGTATACCAATGTATTTCATTCTTTCTCTCCCTCCGATTTTCTGGTTTTGTTTGTCTTGAGCAGTGTACCTGTACGTCTTATGACAAATTCCACTTCAGTGTTGATTTGGGCATCCTTAAAGTGGCTCAGCCAATTATATTCTTCCCATTCCTGTATGGTCAAAAAATGCCTGACTGCCTGTTCACCAAAACCAAACGCATCTACATTCAGGGTCTGACATATGTCAATGGCTTGCTGAATGTACATTCTTATATCCTTCTTAAACGCATTTTCAACAATTAGCTTCATTTTTGCGTTTTCATACTCAACCTGGTTTTGAACATTCTGCAAATCTCCTTCCAGGAATATTTTTGCATTAATTACAGGTTTCCCTTCAACGAAAGAAACCTTTATTTCCGGTTTCTTTTGTTGCGTGGTATCAATAGACAATCTAAGTTTTTTATCCAGCGGATCAATCATTGATATGGCAGCTCTTTGAAAGTCACCTCTCAGCATAAGAAGCATACGTGTCTGAATACCGTTTAGTTCACCGACCATTTTGTCTCCATCAAATAGGGCAGTGCCGAAAAACTCAAAGGTATTCCCACCTTTACGCGGTATCTCTCCGGCTATGTGTCTTCCTCCCGCTTGAAATTGTTCCAGCGGGGGATTTCCACTTTCCTTTAAATTTGAAAAATCGTTTATTGCAGCCAGAGGGGCGACAGGCATCCTGTAGGTTGTCTTTAAATCCTTGACAAACTCGTGATAGCTTGTATCCACAATAAAACCGGTGTCTTTACTTGCTGTTGACATGAAGCCCTCCTGCGCCTTAGAAAAGGCCGCTGTCAGCTTCGGATTGAAGTTCTCTACAAATTCACTGGCTTTACCCTTTACGACAATGATATACATAGTCCTTCTTATTTGCCTGCTGCGGATCATACCGTTGATAAACTTTTCTACACCTTCCCTGGCAATATCTTCTGAAATCACAACATATTTAGCATGCATATAATTAATAGTTCTTGATAATCCCACTTCTACCATATTTACTCCCGTATAGAGTGTCGGAGCATCTACAGAAATTGATTCCAAATCCTTTGTCTCACCCTCATCACCACTACCGCCCGAATCACCTCCACCCATGCCTTCCTGTTTCAAGGTCGGTATCTGGAAGGTAAAACGCAGTACATTATCAATACCTTTATCAATACCAATGGTATATACATATGCCCACTCATCAACTTCCATAGCATCCCAACATGCCGTTAGCGTGGTCATTATCAAGGTACACAATACTATAATCGATATCCTTTTACGCATCAGGCGTCTCTCCCTTCTTCTTACGTAATACCGCTACTATAAGAACTATTATCGGTAAAATGAAAAACGGAATATTACCGAGCATCCTTATTCCCTGGATATATCTAGCAATTACGCTCAGCATATCCTTTGGAAAAATGGCTACGGTAAAAATAAGAACTCCTATTGGAATAATCAATGGCCGTCTATCCTGTATTCTGAACATTTTACAGTAAATACTTATTGTTGTATAAAATAATATAGAAACATATATAACAGTTGTGATTATACAAACAAATAAAAATATTGGCTCCATCCTTTGATAAAAGTTTCCGAATTTCATCAATCTTGTTGTAACATATATAGGTGCAGTTATTTCCACCGTACTTGTATATTCAAATATCAGCGAAAAGACCAAAAGCCCCGAGGATAATATCAAGCCTGATACCAACAGAGAAATATACCCGGCTTTTTTTATATGCCTCAACCCTTGAAGTGATCCTGCAAAGACGGCAAGGATAAACACCTCAGCATAAGCTGTGCTTCTTAATACTCCTGTAGTTACTGTTTTACCAATTCCATATCCCATAAAAGGCAAAATGTGGGCAAACCTGAAATACGGCGACACAAGAATTATCAGTAAAATAAAACCCAATAGTGCAGCATATGCTGCAAGTTTTGCAGTTCTCGCTATGGCTTCAAGCCCCAAAAGCACAGCAATTCCGGCAACAATGATCACTGCACCTGTTAAAACACTCAGAGGGGTTATTGGAAAATTATAGGTCTTTATAACGTCCGCAAATTCTCTTGAAAATATCCCGCTATATGCCATAAAAGTTCCCATAAGAATAAAAGAAAAAACAAAACCCATTAACCTTCCCAACACTTTATCATATATTTCTATAATATTTTTACCGGGAAAACGTTTCAGCAGAAGATAAATAAATGCAAAATATATACTAGCCAAACCACAGGATATTATTGTCATGTACCAGCCGGCAGTTCCAACCGTCCTGGTCAGATAAGAGGGTGCTGTAAAAAAAACCTTATTGCTCATGGCGATGGTTGCAAGACATACCGCTTCATGAGCACCGAATTTCCCTTCCTTCAGCATGCATTATCCACCCCTTTCTTTTTTAGAATCACCGCTAAAGTCAATACTGCTGCAGGAAATACATAAAATACATAAACAGGGAATATTCTTAAAATTTCTATATATTTATAAATGACACTTGGTAAATCCCTCGGAATGGTTGTAACAGTAAACAAGAGCACCGCCATAGGCATTATAACAGGCCTTCTGTCCTGCAGCCTGAAGGTCTTGCAAAAGCTACTCACTGCACAATAAAACACAATGGATGTTGATATAATGGTAATAATTAACCACAAAATCAAAAATGCAGGGTCCAGTCTTTGAAAAAAGTTTCCGTATCTAATCAGTGTAGCAAGTGTATATAGCGGCGCAATCTGTTCCTGAAGCGTGTAGTAGGGAAACACCAGCTGGATGCAGAGAATACCGACAGTTACCAGTAATCCGGAAATGCACAAGGAAATATACCCTGCTTTCTTTATATGCTTTGCTCCTTGGAGAGAACCGGCTAATACCGCAAGGATGATAACTTCGCTGTAAGCAGAGCTCCTTGTTATACCTTCAAAGACTGTATTGCCAATACCATATCCCAATACAGGGAAAAGGTTTGAAAACTTAAAGTTCTGCACTGAAAGAATAAATAGCAGAAAATACATGAAAAGTGCAAAAAAAATCCAAAGCTTTGCACTCCTGGCAATGGTTTCAAGTCCTAAAAAAGCAGCTGCTACCACTACTATAATCATAGCTGTGCTCAACACACCAGAAGGGGTATTGGGCAAATCAAAACTCCTGAGTATTTCAAGAAATTCTCTTAAGAGGATGCCGCTTGCCACTAAAAAGGAAGATGTGTAAACAAATGCACATATGAAACCCAAAAAACTTCCTAGTACAATATTAAATATCTCCAATATATTCTTCCCTGGGAAACGCTTTAGCAGAAGATAAATAAAGGAAAAAAAAATGATGGACGTAATATTGGAAACTAATGACATATACCAACCGGCAGTTCCGGAAAATTGTGCCACAATAGCAGGAGCAGAAAAAAACACTCTGTTACCAGTCGCAATAACAACAAGGCATACCGCCTCCTGCACACCGATTTTCCCCTCTTTTATCACGTTTTCTCCCCCTCGTTTACATTATTCGCTGCCTTCTCATCAGCCCACTTTTTCACATTGTCTCCCTGACGTCTTCTGTTAGGACTCTGTATAGCATCAGGACGGTTTTTCTGTACTGTTATGGGGTTCCTAAATACTACATCATGATTTACTTTTGTTTTTGGAGCAATCGGTACAAAATAAGGAACTCCAAAGGACTTCATACTGCAGGCATAAAATGCCAGCAGCACTAGCATCAACGATATTCCATAAAATCCTAAAAAGGCTCCTGCTGCTATAAAAAGAAACCGCTCAATCCTGATAGCAAGTGCTAATGTATAATTAGGAATTGCAAAACTGCCCAAAGCCGTTATAGAAACCACAATTACCAACAATGGGCTGATAAGTCCTGCTGTCACAGCAGCCTGCCCCAATATCAAAGCTCCCACAATACCAAGGGTTTGTCCTATTACACTGGGTACACGTATACCGCCTTCACGTATAAGTTCAAAGGACACCTCCATCATGAGAACTTCCAACAATGTAGGGAAGGGCACCAACTCCTTTGCCCTGGCAATAGAAAGCAGCAACTCTGTGGGAACCATTTCCACATGGTAAAGAGTCAGTGCTACATACAATCCTGGCAAAAAAGTGGCACAAAAAAGACCGAACAATCTTATAAGCCTTAGAAAATTACTGCCCGGCCAGCGGACAGCGGAATCTTCCGAAGTGTGAAACAAGCCGAAAAAACTCACTGGAACAGCAAGTGCAAAGGGTGTACCCTCTGCAATAATGACCACCTGTCCTTCCATTAAAAAGGAGGCACACCTATCCGGCCTTTCTGTTGACAACACCTGTGGAAACAGCATATAAGGATTGTCTTCAATGAATTGCTCTATCATACCGTCACCTAAAATAAAATCCTTATTAATACTTTTTAGCCTTTTTTCTACTTCCTTTATCACCTTAGCATTTGCCACACCATCTAAATACATTACCGCACAGTTTGAATGATTGGTGCTTCCAACCTGAAGCATTTCAGTCACCAGGTTTTCGTTTTTAACAATTCTCCTCACTTGTGTCACATTGGTACGGAGATTCTCCGTAAAACCTTCCTGCGAGCCTTTTACCACTGTTTCGGTAATTGGCTGTTCTATATTCCTCTTCTCAAAACCTCTTGTTTCGATTAATATACACTGGTCACAGCCTTCCACAAACAGTGAAGTCAAACCGTTTAACACCTGCATGACAACATCACTATATTTGTTTGTCTTTCTCAAATTGTTCACCGTGAGAACACTTTCCACCAAATAGTCTACAAGACACTCTTCTTCAAGCCCGTCAAAAACTTCCTTTGACATTAGGTGAGGAAATATTGCCAGGTTCAAAGTGTTTGTGTCCACCATTCCTTCAATATAAACAATAAAAGCCTTTATTTTTCTGCCGATTTTAAACTCACGTATAACTATATCCTGATTTTTGGGCATGAGAAATTTCTGCCTTATTGTTTCAAGGTTTACACACAGTTCGGTTGATATTTCATCGGAATTACTTTTAGCCTGGCATTTATTTTCACTTTCCGTCCTTCTGCTCTCATTCCATTCCTCAACAGTTAAGGGCTGCTTGCCGGAACCCTTTTTTTGACTTTGCACACTGCTCTGCTGTTTCTCATTATTCTGTTGATTGGCACTTTCCTGCTTAGTATTGCTCTGTTGCTTAGTGTTGTTTATCTGCTGAGCATCAGCGTGCTGTTTCTCTTTTCTTTGCTGCTGGTTACTATCTTGTTGATGGCTATTATTTTGCAGGTTATTATCCTTGTTTTGAATTTTGTTTGCATTCTGAGTGTTTAGTGTATTTATCTGTGCACTTTCATTTTCGTCTTCTAAAAGCTCAAAGCCTAATTCATCGTTTTTAGGCTCTTTATATGTAAATATACTGGCTAATTGCTTAAACATACCTGGCATTTATATCCTCACCCTTTCAAACTTTCTATGTCAGGTATTATTATCATATTGTGGCTTTTATATGCAATTCATATTATTTGCTAGTGCTTTTTAAAATTTAGGTTTAAAATAATAAAATTTGCAAACAATTATTAATGCATTATATTATGATGGAATACGTAAGAGGGTTTTTGTTAATGACTTCCAATAATTCATCTTCACGAAGGCATGTAGCTTATATAAGTATGTTAGGTACAACACAACTGCATTTAAGAAACCCTTATGTCATTGCATGGTGGTCTGCTGCATTCCCAGGGTTGGGGCACTTATTGTTATCAAAGTACATAAGGGGTTTTATATTATTTACATGGGAAATAGTTACAAATATAAATGCACATGTAAATCTTGCTATACTTTATACTTTTACAGGTAGATTTGAGATGGCTAAAGAGGTATTAGATAAAAAATGGCTGCTGCTTTACTGTGCACTGTATATATTTTCTATTTGGGACAGCTATAGAACAACTGTTGATATTAACAATAATTATATCTTGGCAGCAAGAGAAGACGCAGAAATTAAACCATTTAAAATAGGTGCAATTGGAATTAATTATATAGACAAAAGGTCACCCTTGGTTTCGGCACTATGGTCACTACTTATGCCTGGGGCAGGACAGCTTTATATTCACAAAATTGTAACCGCTGCCTTTACAATTATATGGTGGGTAATTATCCTCTACTTTTCAAAAACTCTTCCAGCTATCCATTACACTTTTATTGGTGATTTTGAACGGGCAAAATCAGTTGTTGACCCGCAGTGGCTTTTAAATATATCCTCAGTGTACTTGTTTTCAATGTATGATGCCTACACAAATACTGTTGAAAATAACAAATTGTTTGACTGGGAACAGTCAAAATTCTTTAAAAAGGACTATCAGAACATTAATTTTAATATACCATCTAAAAGAAAAACAAATAGAGGTGATATAATGCATGTCATTGCTACGTTTGAACATTCAATATATTTAGAGAAAGCTATTACAGCTATTCAGATGAAGGGTATTGAAAAAGAGGATATACTTGCTGTGTCGATGGACAAAAGAGGTGAGGAAAGAAAGCTTTTTGATACGATGCATCAATCTGATGGTTTAAGCCTTATTGACTTAGCTGCTATATTAGGCACAATACTCATGCTTCTTGGGACTATCTATGGCTTCATGCTTAAATTCGGACCTATATTTTGGGGCTTAGTAGGTTTAATTATAGGAGGCACTTTAGGACTAATCATTAAACTGATTACTGTAAAGAAGGATTCAGGAAGACAAGAACATAAAAAAGCCTCAGAGGTTGTTCTTATAATAGAATGTACTGAAGATAAATTAGACATGGTAAAAGATACATTTTGGGCACACCATGCTCTTGGTGTCAGCAAGCTTAGTTTAAGTGATCATGAGTAAGAATAACGTTGTTTGGTTAGGCCGTATAACTTGTCGAGGATATAAGTACAAAAATACATCCCCCAAATAGCAATTGATGCGGCAAAAAGAAACCAGCCTTCTTTATATATTACCAAATGAAATCTTTCTGCAATATAAAAAACAATATAGAGAATTAATATCACTGGAAATTTCCATCTCCATTTAATGTTTGAAAAATACATTATCATCATAATAGTGGAAAGGAGCAGCAAATGAATCACATCTAAAACGACAAGACTATGTTCTTTATCGGGAAGAATACTTTCACTGAATGTCCGTATGCCAATTAACCTTTGAGGCCAAACTATGGTGTGTTCGTATAAAGTCACCAGTCCAAAGAACATATACAGGTAACCCCAAAATTTCTTAATATTCCTTGAGCCTTCCTTGTGTATTTTTTTTGCTATCCAAAACAACAGCAGAAGGCCTATAACAGTCATCCAAGTCTGATACCAATTATGCTTATAAATGCCTAATTTAAGAAACAACTCTTCAATAACTCCATATACTACTGCAAAAATTACAAACCAATAATATTTAAGATTATAAACTGCAATTAATAGTGCTGTTGCAGCTACTGAAAATTGTGAAAAAAGATTCCCCGCAATAGAATCATCCGGTGGGGATTGAGGAATGAGCATCGGCAAATATGAATATGACCTAAAATATGAATATATAACCATTTCGAAGCAAAAGGTCAGTCCACTTATAGTAAAATACTGAGCAAGTACGAGCTTACGGTTTTTTGCTTTTAAAAAAATAAGTACAAGCTCAATTATAGTTGATATTCCAAGTAAAATGTACCAGATAGTGTTACTCCAAAATGAAGAATTCATCAGCTTTATACCTCTAATTAATTATTTGGTTAATCAGCATTAGTATATCAATATTCCAATTGAAGTATTCAGAAAAGCTTTTTCTCCTTCTTTCATTAGAGTTTCTCCCTTAAGGTATTTTATTACATCACTTGAACGGGAATCAAAGTTAATCACATTTTTTAAAAGACTTAAAATCACCAACTCCATTTTCATCGTTCATAACTTCTGTTATACCTATAGAAGGTTTAATAGTATTTGTAACGATATGTTAGGATATCTTTGGATACGCCCAATAATTCCACCTCCTTCCACCTCAGAGTAGGTGAGTAACCTTATTATATTTGTAAAACTATGCTATAATTGCTCTTATCATTGTTCGAACAAGGTTGTTTGAAGCTGAAATGCATTTCTAGTGCTTTTGAATATAATTCATTTCTAAAAATGAATTATGCAAAATGCACATCCTATTTTTTTGCTGATTAACAAAATTAAATTCTAGAATTATATTTTGTCAATCAGCACTAGACATTATAAATGTATATATACTGTAATGTTAAAACACAAAAAAAATTAAATAGTTAAAGGGGTTATATGTATGTTTTTTAAGAAACTTAGTTTAACTGTAACCGCAGTTCTTTTAATGTCTGTGTTATTTTCAGCATGCGGTGCTAAAAAAGAAGAGGACAGTTTGAAAAGAGTCTTAGACAGCGGCAAATTAACTGTTGTAGGAAGTGGCGGATATCGACCATTTAATTATATTGATGAAAATGGCAAAGTGATAGGTTTTGACGTTGATACCGGTAAAGAAATAGCCAAAAGACTTGGAGTTGAACTTAACTATGTAACAAGCGACTGGGACGGACTTGTTGAAGGCTTGAGAAATGGTCGCTATGACGGCATTCTAGGGAGTATGGCAATAACAACAGAAAGACTTGAAGTGGTGAATTTTACAATTCCTTATTATTATTCCGGTGCACAACTTATTGTTCGTACCGATTCAGGTATAACCAAGCCATCTGAAATGAAAGACAAGTCAATTGCCGTTACTGTAGGAACAAACTTTGTCCAGGATGCAGAAACACTTGGTGCAAAAGCAAGTTTTTATCAGGATGATAATGCAACAATCATGGAGCTCATTAACGGTAGAGTTGACGGAGTAATTACCGACAGGTTGGTGGCCTTAGAAGCTATGAGTAAAATCAGCGGCGGAGACCAATTGACCTTTGCAGGAGAAATACTGAGACTTGAAGAAATGGCTATAGCTATAAATAAGAATGATACAGAACTTTTAGATAAAATCAATGAGATTCTTAAGCAAATGCATGAAGACGAAACTTTAAAAAAAATCAGTGAAAACTGGCATAATGGAGCCGATATAACGGTTAAATAAACAAACTATTATTATGGTGGAGTCTGTAGAATGCAGACTCCATTACTTTGAAAGGGGAAATCTATGTAATGACGTGGGACTTTTCAGTTATTCCTAAATATTTTACTTTTTTTCTGCCGGCAGCTTTTATGACCATTCAAGTAACTTTTTTCGGCATACTTATCGGAGTAGTTCTTGGATTGATATTCTCCCTTATGAGGATATCAAAACACTCAATAATAAATTATCCGGCAAAGTTTTATATCTGGCTCGTTAGAGGGACACCACTATTACTTCAGCTATTATTTATATATTTCGGTCTTGTTAATATTATAGCTTTGGATAAACTCCCCTCGGCTTTTATAGCTCTGGGTTTTCACAACGGTGCTTATATTGCTGAAATATTCAGAGGAGCAATTCAATCTGTCAATCGAGGTCAAAAAGAAGCTGGTATTTCTTTAGGTATGACAAACTTACAAGTTATGCATCGCATAATTTTACCCCAGGCATTTAAAAGAGCGGTTCCCCCTTTGAGCAACCAGTTCATTATTGCTCTTAAGGATTCCTCACTAGCGAGTGCTGTTGCTGTTCCCGAACTTCTTCTAATATCAAAACAGTTGGGAACATCAAATTTCAGGCAAATGGAGATGCTTACCATCGCAGCTATATATTACTTAATTATGACCTCGATATTGACTTTTATCGCCAACATGATTGAAAAAAGGCTCAAAGTCAGTGACCACAGAGTTTAGAGGAGGTATCCCAATGATTAAAATTGAAAATCTAAATAAATGGTATGGAAAACATAACGTTTTAAAGAATATAAATTTAGAAGTAAGTCCAAGTGAAGTTTTGGTTATAATAGGCTCAAGCGGATCAGGAAAAAGCACCTTGCTTCGCTGTATAAACTTTCTGGAGAAAGCACAGAAAGGAACTATTACCATTGATGGGAAAGTGGTTACTCATAGCAGCAAAAAACTACATCTTATCCGGCGCGATGTAGGTATGGTATTTCAGCACTTTAACCTATTTCCTCATATGACTGTTATGGACAATGTGATTGAAGGATTGACTCAAGTTAAAAAAATGCCCCGGAATGAAGCACTCGAACTAGGAAAACAGATGCTTGATAAGGTCGGAATGTTAGATAAAGCCGATACTTATCCTGCTATGATCTCTGGAGGTCAGAAACAGAGAGTTGCCATTGCCAGAGCTCTTGCAATGTATCCTAAAATAATGCTCTTTGATGAACCCACATCTGCACTAGACCCCGAGCTCGTTGGTGATGTTTTGGAGGTAATGAAAAAACTTGCCAATGACGGTATGACAATGGTGGTTGTTACACATGAGATGGGGTTTGCGCGAGAAGTTGCAGACAGGATCATCTATATGGACGATGGAAAAATTATAGAGCAGGGTACTCCTGAAGAAATATTCAACAATCCTAAAAATGACAGAACAAAAGAATTTTTAAGCAGGATACTTTAAAATAACTACACTTATCGCAGCGGAAGCTGCAAATAAACTATTAATTTCCGCTGCGATAAAAACTTGCTATATAGAACTTATAAGCTGCCTGACATTCAACATTTGCTTTTTTAACGTGCTCTGTAGTGAGCTTTTCAGACATTTCAGAAATTCAGACATTTAAAACCCCATGTTTTTTAGTTCTGATACAATTTCAACATATTTTTCCCTTGCATCAAAACCTTCGTAGTCATTTCTTCGCAAATCAATAATATCACCATGTGAAATACCCCGGCTATGCTTTGTTGACAATACCCCCTTAAATTCTCCCCATTTTGAAGATTCTATTGAAACCAGGCCGTCATTTTTGCCCTCTGTCAGCCGCAGCATGAGATACGGAATTGTGAGTATATAGTCACTGAATATGTTATTCATGATGGTAGTATAGCTTTGGTAGTAGACACCTTCAGCGTTTGTGACTTGTTCATTAAACTTCTCACAGTAACAATTTGAAAGTTGGTGGGTGGCCGTAAATATATCCGGCTTTTTATCTCCCAGCAACCGAAAGTATCTGTTTAAAGCGTTCCCCATCAAATTAAAAAGTGGTTTAGGAAGTTTATATATAATGTCAATTAGTTTTGAACCCTTATGCGGAGTTGCAAAAGTAGTAAGAGAAGCAACGTATCTTGACATCCCGAGCATACTTATCATATAACGAGCGTCCAATCCACCCTTTGAATGTGCTATAATATTTACTTTTTCACATCCTGTATTTTGGATGATCTCCAGAACCCTTTCTTTGAGAAATTCTGCATTATCCTCTATTGTAGCCCAGGCTTCCTGGTTGCCGTAATATACTGTTGCACCGTGTCGTTTCAATTCACCGGGAATTCTCCCCCAGTAGTTAAAATATCTTAAATCCTTAAAACCTGCACCATGCACCATGAAAAGTGGATACCTGGTCTGACAGATTGAGGTGTCTACTCGCACATCCCTGTTTAAAATTCTATAGTACTCCCGTTTATACTCTGCTTTTGTAATACTCCCTAAATATATAATAAAAAACAGATTAACAACAGGAATCCACATATTAAATAAGATGATAGCTTTCTTTATAACATTTAACTGTCTCGAGGTAATTAAAATTCTGAGTATACCGTTCAAATACAAACATCCAATAAATATAACTGTCACTATAATATCTAGTACAAAAACATGGGAAGGAATTCTAAGTTTCAAAAACCGCTCTAGTAATACATATATTGGAATTTGCACAATTGAAGCATATAAACTGTACAATATAAGTCTTCGTCCTCCCAGCAAAACTTGTATCCGGAAATTATCTATCTGCTTTTTAGGGTGGGGTGATACATTTACCTTAATCCATATGTAAATTACAAATAGTATACACATGAAAGTAAGGTATTTCGTAGAAATACGACTTTGTGCATTGGATATAAAATCGACAACCAGCACAATATGAGGCGAAATAATCAAAAGTAAGCTCATAAATAATTTACTGGTCAGATTAATTTTTCTCATGATATCTAGAAAAATAAAGAAAAAAAACAGTATTGTTATAAGAATATATACAGCATTAAACGGCATACACCAAGCCACCCCTCACCCCTTAGTCCAGTGCTTTTGAACATCTCTAATTTCTAGTGCTTTTGAACATAAGCCATTTCTAGAAATGACTTATGCAAAAATGCACCTCCTATGTTTGAAATTATCCTTTATGAACATTATACGGTTGCTATAATAAAAGTCTGAATCAAAACCTATATTGTCCCCACCAATCTGGAATTAGTTCTTTGAGCCTGATAGTTTTTTTATTCTCCAGATCAACAAGTATTTCTATTTCAGGACTTTCCTTATCCAATTGCATCATATATTCTCTGCAAGCTCCACAGGGTGAGCCTACACTTCCGTCTTCCATAACAGCTACTACTTTGTCTATCCGGCTTTCACCATTTGTTATCATATTGGCAATTGCATTTCGTTCGGCACACATCCCTAAAGTTGAAGCGGTATCAATGCAAACTCCAACATAAATATTTCCACTCCTGGTCAGAATAGCACTTGCAACTCCCCCAGCCTCAATAAATGGCGAGATAGTTCTTGAGTTCTGAACTTTTCTTGCCTTATCGTATAATTCCTGCCAAATATCCTTTCCCATTTTTTCTCTCCTCTGTAAAATAACCAAAGCAATATTGTTATTATTTAAACATTAAACATATAACACAAACAATTATATCACCTTAAATTACATTTTTACACAATCATTTCAAATCTGTATCATTCTTCATTGGTTTATCTAAAACTCCATCATCCACCTTAATCAAATCTATCAAAACCTCAACAATCTTATCTCATCAGTAGTTATATAACACTATCACTCCTCCAAATCTCGTAAGGCTCTCCCGACCTTCTAGAGGCACCAAACTGCCCCAAAGCTCCTCCGAATAGCAATCTCCCTCATCAAAAATTACAATTTTACTGACAACTGCTCTTACAATTTCATTCGTAATCAACCTAGAACTCAACTTATTCCTTAGCATACTCACTATTTGCGAGGCATCGGGAGATCTCAGATTCTTTTCTCTCAACTCACGAATCTCCCCTCTTAATAATCCAACCTTCTCTTCCATCTGCTTGTTCATCCGTATAAACAAATCCTCGGATATCTTTCCCTCAAGTCTATCCTGATAGAGCATCTCCTGTTGCTTTAGTTTCAGACTGAGTTGCTTATCCAGTTTTTCAACTTCAATCTCTCTATTATCACCGCCAAACAATTTTTCAACCCTTTCTCTCAATTTCAAATCAACCTCAATCATATCAATCAGCTTTGTAATATCCTCCATTACAATTCCGGTTAGCTCCTCTTCTTTTATATGGTGGCTGGTGCAATCAGCCCTTCCGTTTTTTCCATAACTGCTGCAAATATATGACATAGGTCTGTCTTTTCTTGTCCTTGCAAACATTACACTTCCACATCTTCCACAGTATACAATACCCCTGAAAAGATGTATAACTCCCTTATGTGGACCAGAATCGACACTTTTCTCATCCCTCATCTTTTGAACCCTGTAAAATTCCTCCTTACTAATTACAGGCTCGTGTGTGTTTTCAGTTATCACCCATCTATCTTCAGGCAGACGCCTTGTTTTTTTGCTTTTAAAGCTTATTCTCTCACTTATTCCCTGCACTGTATCCCCAACATACACCCTGTTGCACAAAATCCTTCTTACACCTACAGCATTCCATTTGATCTTTGATGGTGAAGGGCAACCCCTTTGGTTCAAATAGTCTGATATACGGCTATACCCCAATCCTTCCTGATATAGCCTGTATATCTCCTTGACCACCTCTGCCTCAGCCTCATTCACAATCAGCTTGTTTTTTTCATCTAGGGACTTTAAATAGCCAAAGGGTGAATTACCGATATATTCACCCTTTTGTATCTTAAACCTTATATTTGCACGTATTTTTCTTGAAATATCCTTGATATACCTTTCATTGTACCAGGTATCAATTCCCACTGTATCATTGTCCTTTGAGCTGTCGTATCTACCGTCGTATGTAATTACCCTTACCCCATTTTCCTCAAGGTAGTCCAGAAACAACAGCGTCTTTGCATTATTCCTTCCAAGCCTGGACAAATCTTTAACCACCAGCAAGTTTATAACACCTTTGGAAATATCACTTTTTAGCTGTTCAATCCCTTTTCTTTCAAACCCTGCACCCGATACATTGTCATCAATATACGTGCGCACTATGCTGCCTAAATTTCTGTTCTTAATATATTCCTCCAGCAAGCCTTTCTGTGTTTCAATGGTCTCATAGTTCTGTTCATTGTCATCTCTGCTTTCCCGGACGTAAATGCCTATTTTATACAATTCCCCATTTATAGTTCTACACTCCCTTTCAGCAGTCGTCATTATTTCTTATCACCTAATAGCAATCTTATTATTTTTATTATGACTTCTTCCACTTCTAAATTCCTTTTGAATTTCCTTATTACAGTGCGTGGTTCTTTTTTCTTCATATTTAAACAAAAACACCTTTAAATCTACTAACAAATATATATGCCGGAATTTGCCGTAATAAAAATTGTCCACAGATGAACTATATCTTCTCAAACAAAGGGGCTGTTGCACTAAGAAATTAGTGTAGCAGCCCTTTTTACTTGCAAAAAACAATTGCCAGACTATTCAAAGTCCAGCAAAAGGTGTAAAATATTTTTATGCTAGTAAAAAATTTAACACAT
>JAEWSG010000155.1 GCA_023398495.1 Bacillota bacterium | reverse complement strand
CAATGCAGCTTCTGCATTTCCAGCCGGTATTATCATGCACAAAAGTACAGCTGCACATAATACAACAGATAAGATTTTTTTTGTCTTCGATACATACATAGTCTTTCCTCCTCAAACTTAAGAATTTTATATAAATCTGTACCCCTTAAATTTAAGCGAAGCACAGATATATTCACATAGGAACGATTAAAATATAATTTACAGCCCTCTGCAATGTATGAAAAAAACATCCCAGCTTTTGAGATATGGCCTGAAGTATTGCTTCAGGCCATGTCTTAAAAGTATATGGGATTTAGTTAAAGGAAGATATAATACCTAGTAAATATTGTCTCATAAGTGCAAAGTCTATTGAATTCACATTGCCGTCTCCATTAACATCCGCATTGGAAAGATTCTTTCCTGCAAGCGGAGCCTCGCCAAGCAAATGCAGTCTTAATAATGCAAAGTCTATCGAATTGACGTTTCTATCATCATTTAAATCACCTTTTATTCCAGTAGAGGTTGGGGTTGGAGTATAGGTTGGAATAGGCGTTGGAGTAGGCGTAACCGGAGCAGGATTAAACTTCCACCAGTTCAGATTAAAGATGTAACTGCTGCCACCAGTGAATTTTAAGTAGAGATCATGGGTACCGCTTACACCGCTCACACTACACGTTGAAGTAACCCAAGTCTGCCATCCACCGGTTCCTGTAACCGGACAAGTCCCAATTAATTTACCGTCAATACTGTCAAGTCTTAGCTCAATATTCCCCCCGCTGGCTGCACTGGCTACTCTGGCCTGGAAGCTTCCTGCACCGCTTCCAAATTCAATTCCCTTGTAGACCACATAATCTCCATTCTCAATATATCCTACATTCTCTCCACCTTCTGTACAGGCCTCAGTCTGTACCCCTAACTGGTTATAAAAACTCTCAGCTTCAATCTGGGTATAGGCGGAGCGAGGAGCAGGAGTTGGCGGAGCACCGGCAGCATCAAATCTGGCACCGTCAAAAGGAACAACAATAACCTTGCTGCCATGCCTGTCGTTTCCAAGGTCCTTGTCTTTAGCAACGTTAATAGCTGAAAGCAACATAGCAACCACGTGACCGTTCTCCATATAAACATTCGGACGTTCTAATTTATTCCAACGATTCACCGTACCGTTCGTATAGCGTATAAAGTTCGCTGTTGGGTCATAGGCAAGCCCTGACTCATACTTCCAGTCGTTGATACCGTCCTTGGAAGTGAGGTGATAAGCCTTACGCGTATTCCATTTATTTACAACGATATGATAAAGACCACCACTGTACCACATAACCGGATCTTCCAGCCAGTCTTGCGGCAAACCAGCAACTTGCGGCCAAACAGCAGGTTTTGATACGGTATAAGGACCAAGGACGTTATCAGAAATACCGATTACGCCATTTCTTTGAATGGCCTCATAACGTCCATCCGGCCGAAGCATAATGCAAACATTATACATGGTGAAACTTGAT
The DNA here is from genome assembly GCA_023398495.1 of Bacillota bacterium. GTDB lineage: Bacteria > Bacillota > Clostridia > Acetivibrionales > Acetivibrionaceae > Acetivibrio. The sequence goes on along the minus strand of JAEWSG010000155.1, from coordinate 25,897 downwards.
GCGTAAGGACCGGTAACTGATAATTTGCCCAAGTAATTCCATGGTCCATCCAAGGAATTAGAGACAAATACATCCCCCGGTCTGGTATCACTCACAATAATAGCATAACGTCCATCCTTAAGTTGAAATGGAAAAACATTATGACCTTTACCACCCTGATTATTGGGCCAGCACACTCCCTGGTCAACATAAGGTCCATAGAGGTTGGTACTTGTTGCATGGACAGCTACTGAACCAAACCATCCGTTGTGTCCGGCATTCTGATTCCAGCGGCTTGCAAACATATGATACTTACCATCCGGACCTTTAATAATTCCACCATCCCAATAGCAGTACTTTGTCATGGTTTTGTCTTCCAAGCCATTTGATTGATCTCGAGGACCCACTTCAGGTGCACCCCAACAAGACGAGGACAATGGCTCTAAAATTGGTGTCGCTGTAAAATAATCTATGAACGCAGCAGCATATGCTACTCCTGAAAATGTCGGCAATAAAACTAATACAATAATAAATACCAAACTTCTTTTCATTAAGCCTTTCATTAATTTCCCTCCCCAACAAAGCAATTTATCATAATGCAAACACCAGCATCAGGTCATGTTTCAATAGTTTATAGAGGTTAGTTGAAAGAAGATATAATACCTAGTAAATATTGTCTTAACAATGCAAAGTCGATAGCGTTGGCATTTCCGTCACCATTTACATCGGCATTTAAAAGACTTTCGCCTGTAAGCGGAGATATGCCAAGTAAATGCATCCTTAATAATGCAAAGTCTAGTGAATTTACATTGCCATCACCATTTATATCGCCTCTTTTAACCGACTGACTTCCGGTAAATGTAAACGAATCTATATTTACAGCACCTTTAAATATAAGATATAAGTCATTTAATCCTGTAACATTACTAATACTGCAAGTTTGCTCCTGATATGCATTAAATCCACCTGTTGAAGCCACCGGCAATGTACCTATAAGTGTACCGGTAGGGCTATTTAATCGTAGTTCAATACTGGTAGCAGCATTAGTTGTAACAAGAGCTTTGAATGAGGTTGCACCGTTTCCAAAGTTAACCTTTTTATATACCAGATAATCGCCGTTATTTATGTATCCAATTCCGCTTCCACCATTTGCAGCACCCACTATCTGAATTGTCGAAGATTTAATATCGTTAAACTCCTCTACTTCCAATGTTGAAAATGCACTTCTTTCAGTAACAGCTACTGGTGTAGGAACTGGTGGAACTGTAGTTGTTGGTGTTGGATCAGTTTGTCCGCCTCCCAATTGACCTACGAAGGTTGTAACGCTCTGCGCAGGAAGCTGTGCTGAAAAAGAACCATTTGATACAGCAATACTTGAATTTGTTGCCAGGTTTGAACTTCCGGTAGTTACATATCTAGCCACACTTGAAGTTGATCCATTCTGTAAATTAAATTTCTGAGTTACTGCAGAATTACCTTTGTTAATTGCAACGATAACAACTTTGTTATCACCTTTATAAGCAGATACATAAACGTTTGTATTCGGATTTTTTGTTGCATCAACCCTATAATATCCAGGACGAACATATTTAGAATAATGTGCCATCATATAACCACGTTTGCTTATATTTCCATCCTCTTTCATAGGACTGTATTGCCTTCTTATGTACCACCATACATATGCCTGAAAATTACCCTCTACAAGAGCACCATGCATATTATGTGCAACCTCTAATGCTTCAGGCCAGCGATCAGCTGAGTTGTTGTCACTATTAGGTACATACACCTCTGTCATCCAGAGTTCTTTTCCTGCTCCTTTTTGCTCAAAAAGAGGATATCTCATATTACTAAAGCTGGTACCATAAAAGTGAGCACCAAGAATATCCATATTGGCAAGAGCCTGCGGATCGTTCAAAATAGGGTCAGATATATTTTTCAGATATTGAAACGACTCGGGTGCCATTACTCTACAATTAATTGTCCCTGCATTTTCTTTCATAAAACGAAGTATTTCCTGTGGTGTCCACCATGTCCAGGTATGTGCATAATCAGGCTCATTCTGGACAGAAATAGCATAAAGGTTAACGCCGTTATTTTTCATATATGTAACAAAATCATTAAGGTGCTGTGCATACGCAGCATACTTGTCGTATCTTAGACGTTTCTGATTTGCCTGACCATTACGAGTGAAGGTTTCAACCATATCATTTGGTGGATTCCATGGCGAAGCAAAAACTATTGCTCCTTTTTCTACCGCTTTTTGTGCAGTTGCCAATTCCTTAGACCAATTATTTCTGTTCTCATCTACATGGATTCTTAGAATTGTAAAACCCAACTGGTTTGGTCCATTGCCAAAAGCTGTTTCCCTTTGAGCAGGTGTTAAATCTGCAATCCAGGTCGGAAAATTTATTCCTCCAAAACCTTTGATCAATTGCTTTTGTGCAGATAAATTTACTGTCACATCACTTGCTGCCTCTGTCGTCATTGTGTAACTGAATAACTGGGTCAGAATAACTGATAAAACAGTTACAATCAACAGTACATTTTTTAACCTTTTCATTTCTTAACCCCTCCAATTATATAAAATATTTTAATGCACATAACTTAATATAATTTCTTATAAATCTTTATCGCGTTCAATATAGTTATCAAAAAAAATAATACTTTAAAGTCCCAATGTGTAATTAACTGCTTCATTAGGATCTGTAAAGAACTTTTCAATAGTCTTGTCACTATTAATTATAAAAAACATCGGATATTTTCGATTGCTTGCCTCAATATTCTGTGCACAAGCAAATATATTAAAATATATCTGTTGAGGGTCAACTTCAAAATACTGATCGTATTCCTGTTGCATATCAAAATCAGGTCTGACTGAAATTACATTTATATTCTTTTGCATGGAATCAATGTTTTTACATACAATGTCTTCTACTTCTCTGCAAGTCCTGCAACCTGACGAAATAAACATAAGCATGGTTTTTGTACTTCTATCTTGAGCAGATGTATTGATCCCTTCTGCACTCTTTAAAATCATATCTATGGCCTGAGCACTTAAATCTTTATTTCCGTTCAACTCAATAATTTTATTTACTAATGATATGTAACTGTATCCCGTAACCATTGTAATTTTGTTATTTTCATCAGCAAGAAATGCAGTAGGTTTCGATTCGCTTAAGAAAACCTTGCCCTCCAGTGAATAATTAAAGCTCAAATCAATTCCTGCTTTCTTCATCTCCTCAACAGGTATCTGGTCTTCCCATACTAATACATAACGCAAATCTGCAAAACTCAATAAATCAATCATCTTGGATATGCAATCCAACCTTCTTATGCAATCATCATTCGTGCTATCGAGGTAGAAAACCACTTTATATTTACTTTTTATATCATCTATCCTGTTTGCTGTCCCGGAAACATTACGCAATTTGATACCAGCAGGCAGGGTATCTCCGTATGTAAGTTCCAACCGGTTGTCCAAAAGAAAGCGACAACCGGTTAGCATTAATCCCAAAACAGCTATGACAAGAACAGAAAAAAACAATCTTTTTTTCATAGTCTATCACCGTTTTCTACTGCTTTTTAACATTAATAATCTCTAATCTTCATTATCAACTTATCAACCAAAAGAAGATATTATACCCAGCAAGTATTGTCTCATCAAAGCAAAGTCTATCGAATTTACATTGCCATCTCCATTTACATCAGCACTTAAAAGATTATTACCTGTGAGCGGAGTATCACCAAGCAAATGGAGTCTGAGTAAAGCAAAGTCTATTGAATTTACATTGCCATCTCCATTTACATCACCTTTGGTTTTCGGTTCACTTGCTACGCCAAATATAAACGAGTCAAAGTTTACAGCACCTGTAAACACTAAATATAGATCTTTTACACCTGTGACTTTACTAATATTGCAGGTTTGCTCCTGATATGAATTCCAGCCTTCCGTTAACGCTACCGGCAGTGTACCTACGAGGGTACCTGTTGGGCTGTCTAATCTTAACTCTATATTAGAGTTTTCCTGAGTTGCAACCATTGCTTTAAATGAGGTTGCCCCGTTTCCGAAATCTATACTCTTATATACCGTATAATCGCCGTTTTCAATATATCCTAAGCCACTTCCGCCATTAGGAGCACCACCTACTATTTCGATAGTTGAAGAATTAATACTGTTATACTCCTCTGCTTCCAGTTTTGTAAAAGCACTTCTTTTAACCGGAGTTGGCGGCACAATCGAATTGCTGGAAACCTTAAGCACAACTGTTCCATGTGAAGGTACAAGTGCTGAATAAGAGCCATTAAAACTGCCCTTGTCGGCTTTAGCCCATAAATCACGCACATTAAGGCTTCCAGTCATACCAATATCCGACCAATTAACAGTTATATTAGACGCTGACGAGTTCCTGTTAAGCAATGCAACTGCCTTTGTAGTTCCGTCTGTACCAAGTGGCTTAACCCAAACCTCAAGACCGTTTGTGCTCTTAACCCTGTAACCTTGTTTTCCTGCGGGATCTTGGTTAATAGCAATTACTTCCTTATTAAGCAAAATATCCTTTGTGGCTTGCGACATGTTTCTTACATCATTTCCTGCAAGAAGCGGAGACGCCATCATACACCACATACTCATCTGTGTACGGTATTCCTCTGTTGTACAGCCGCGGTTTCCGATCTCAAGCATATCAGGATCATTCCATGCTCCGGGCTTTGCTGAGTTGGTGTATTTGGAATTTTGATCAATTGCATTTATAATACCAACGAAACCGTATTGATGACCTGTTGCATCCCATTTATCCACTATATCACGTGTGGTACGCCATAAATTACCTGTTGCAGGCATCCAGTCCTGATATTCCCATGCACAAATACTGAAAACTATAGGTCTTCCGCAATTGGCAAGAGCTGTCTGCATTTTCTGGTAATCGGTTTTCATATTACTTCCGTATGGTATATTACAGTTGTCGTATTTTAAGTAATCAATCCCCCATGAAGCAAATGTTTTTGCATCTCTATCCTCATAACCTTTGCTTCCGCTTTGAGGAATATTCATACATGTCATGGTACCACGATCTCCATATATTCCAAGCTTAAGACCCTTAGCGTGAACATAATCTGCTAAAGCTTTTATTCCGCTTGGAAATCGTTTAGGGTCAGCCCTAAGGTTCCCACTAGCATCACGTGCTGGATTTGCCATCCAGTTATCGTCTAAATTCAGATACACATAACCCGCATCCTTCATTCCTGAACTTACCATTGCATCAGCAATCTGTTTGATTTGTGTTTCATTGATGTTACCGGCAAAAATATTCCAACTGTTCCATCCCATTGGTGGTGTTTTAGCAATATTGTTGTCTAATGCCCCTGCATTTAAAGCTGGCAACATGGTAAGCATACCAACAATAATACTAAAAGCGATTACTACACCAAATTTCCTCATAACATAAATACCCCCTTTTGATTATTAACTAATTTTATGTTAGATAATATTAGTTCTCAGATTTATCAGACCATAAATTATATTTAATTCTCATTGTATAAAATTTTTAAATATATATCCTGCAGTATTCTTATATAAATCGCAAAAACGTTTTGCCAACGACAAATTTAATTTTCACGACAATAGATCAAGGAAATTGAAGCGTGATGTAAAATCTTTATTGCGATCAATCTTTATTGCGTTCATTAATGTTATGTTCACTTTCTACATTATGAGTTCGTAATAAATGTTTTTTTTAAGTTGGGAATTTTAGTACATTTATGAAAAATCGATAAACTTTTTTATGTCAGAAAGAAATGCACCTTCTCAGGCATAAAAAAGAGATGGCCTGATTTCGCGAAAAGCTGGATTAATAAATAATAATGTTTTATAAAACATATAATTAATAATTTAATCAAATATTCCGAAATTATATTTGTAATTCCGGACTTAAAAATCGAATAGCTATCGAATATATTGATAAATAGATAAACATCCAAACCTCCGGCTTTATGTTTGGATATGATTTGCTACTTTGATTGTAGCCTCCGCTGCAGTATGAAGTAACTTTAATAATATTATTGTTGATGAGGGAAAAAATATGCTGTTTATTTCAACTATTCTAAATTATACTGGTATAACTGCGTCTCAAATTATTGAGAATATTAAGAATGGGGACAAGCAGTTAAAGGAAAAGTTTATAGAGGACTATATACCATTTATACTAAAAGTAATCTCAAGCTTTAACTCAAAGCTAGTTGATTTGAAGAGCAGTGATGAATATAGTATTGGACTGATGGCTTTTGACGAGGCTATTATTAAATTTGACAACAACAAAAGTAAAAATTTTTTTAAATTTGCTGAAATGGTAATCAAAAGAAGGATGATAGATTATTTTAGAAATACATCCTCTATAAGCAAAAATGAAATACCTTTATCATGTTTTGATACTAGTGGTGAAAACAAGCTTGAAGAGAAATTAAGCATGTCTGATGTTGGTTATGAAACAGACAGGTATGAATTTATTTATGAATTGAAGGATTTTTCAAAACAATTGGAAACCTTCGGACTAAATATAGTTAATTTGCCTGAGTACATTCCCAAACATAAAGACTCGAAGCAAATGTGTATGAGCATCGCAAAGAAAATTATTGATAATAAGAATATATATCAAAAATTGAAAACTAAGAAATATATCAAGATGAAAGAGCTTACAAAGTTAATAGATGTTCATCCCAAAACCGTCGAAAGAAACAGGGCATTTATTATATGCTTATGTATAATACTTGATAATGATTACGAAAATTTCAAGGCATATTTAAATAAATTATTTTAGTAGCATTAAAAGGTTTTAATGTGTCGCTTAAACTGTAGGCTTTCTGAACCTAGATTGACAAAGTTTTACTTTAAATCTGCATTGTTAGGAGGAGTAGAAATGAAATACAAAGGCATTGTATTAAGATTGACAAAAAACAAAGCAATAGTTACAACTGACGATTTCCAATGTTTTTATATTGATAAAAAACCTACAACTTATGTAGGAAAACAAATTGAATTCTCTCAAGAGGAAATAATTAACACCAGGTCCGTTTTGACAAAACTTATGATAAGTGTTGCATGCATTTTATTTATTATAACTTGCTACTTAGGTATAACAAATATGTCCTCTGAGACAAAAGTTTTTGCATACGTTGATGTTGATATCAATCCGAGCTTGGAAATCGGAATTGACCAGTCCGGTAATGTTTTAAGATTAGTCCCCTTGAATAAAGACGCAGCAGCTCTTGTTGACAAGTTAACTCCAGATAAGCTCAGTCTATTGGAAACTGTTGATATTATAATAGCTAAAGTCAAAAAAAGTTCAGCTCTGAGTGGCACTGAAAAGGATTATGTATTAATCTCAAGTACTTTAAACAACAAAAAAGATGATAAAGAATATCAAGTCAAAAAGGAAAAACTTGACACTTTGATGAGCTCCTTGAAAAATAAAATACAGGAGAATGAAGATGCAAGAGTCTTTCTTCTGGAATCGAGCATAAATGAAAGAAAAGGTGCTCGAAGCGAAGGAATATCTACTGGCAGATATGTCTTATATAATAAATATCGAAATTTGAAAAAAGATTTTTCAATTGAAGATGCAAAAACAGTTAGCGTTAACGAGTTAATAAAGGGTGTACTAAAAGTAGAAACAACTGCACAAATACCAGCAACTACTAAAATAGCAACATCAACACCAACATCAATATCAATACCAACTCCAGCACTAACTCCAGCAGTAGCACCAGCACCAGCTTCAACTTTAACCTTAACCTCAGCACCATCCATAACACCACGCTCAGCATTAACGTTTACACCAATTGCAACACCAATAGCAACATCAAAATCAGAATCGACACCTACAACAACTAATAAAATTATATATTCACCATTTATGAGGTTTGAATCATATAATTACAGTGGACAATATATACGGCATCAATTATTTGAAGCTCGTATTTCACCAAATGTTGAACCTTTAGAAGATTCCATATTTAAAATAGTTCCTGGTCTTGCTGATCCGAAGTGTATTTCCTTTGAGTCAAAAAACTTTCCAGGATATTACCTGAAGCATGAGAATTTTAAAATTATTCTTAAACAGTTTGATGGCTCAGCTACCTTTTACGAAGATGCAACCTTCAGAAAGGTACCCGGTTTAGCAGATGAAAATCTAATGTCTTTTCAATCATTTAATCATCCCAATAGATATATAAGGCACAGATTGTTTTATCTTTGGATTGAAGAAATTACTACCGATATCGAGAGGAAAGATTCGACATACTTTGGAGTTAAAGTCTGGTAGATCCGTAGCTTTGCGTCACTGACTTTCGTCAGTTTTGCCTTTTCGAATGATATTTTGTCAATGCAATTTTGTTATATCATTGCAGGGTAGTGCTTCTCAATATGACCCTAGTCCTATTTATAGGACTTATATACTATATTGAATGCGATAAAGATTTTACATCGCACTTCAATTTCCTTAATACAATATCACGAAAATCAAATTTTACAAGGCAAAGTCCCGAAAAGTCAATTAGTGCAAAATAAAGTTGCTCACTGTAGTCAAAAAGTATACTTTTTGACCACAGTGAGCAACTAGTGCTTTTTGCTATATTGCTGATTTATCCACTCAAATACTGCTACAACATTTTATCCCGGAAAAACTGTTATAATACTTAATAAGTACTGTCTCATTAATGCAAAATCTATTGAGTTTGTATTACCATCGCCATTAACATCCGCATTAGAGAGATTCTTTCCGGTAAGGGGAGTAGTACCTAGTAAATGAAGTCTGAATAGTGCAAAATCTATTGAATTTACATTTCCATCCCCATTTAAATCACCTTTGGTCCCAGTAGTAGGGGTTGGGGTAGGTGTGCCCGAAGCAGTACTAAACTTCCACCAGTTCACATTCAACAAGTAACCGCTGCCACCAGTAAATTTTAAGTAAAGATCATGACTACCTTTCGCCCCACTTACATTACACTCTTTTGTGGCCCAGGTCTGCCAATCGCCTGTTCCCGACACCTCACATGTGCCTATTAAAGGACCGGTAATACTGTCAAGCCTCAGCTCAATGTTACCTCCATTTGTCCCACTGGCAACTCTGACCTGAAAACTTTCCGCACCAGTGCCGAAATCGATATTATTGTAAACAGCATAGTCACCATTCTCAATGTATCCGACATTTTCGCCGCCTTCAGTACAGTTTTCAGTCTGCAATCCTGATTGAGCATTGAAGCTCTCTGCTTCGATCTGTGTATAGGGCGATCTAGGAGCAGCATTGAACTTCCACCAGTTCAAATTCAACAAGTAACCACTGCCACCAGTAAATTTTAAGTAAAGATCATGACTGCCTTTTGCCTCACTTACATCACACTTTACAGTAGCCCAGGTCTGCCAACCGCCTGTTGCTGTAACCTCACAAGTGCCTACCAAAGGACCGGTGATACTGTCAAGCCTTATCTCGATTTTACCTCCGCTTTCGCCACTGGCTACTCTGGCTTGAAACCCAGAAGCTCCAGTTCCAAAATCAACCTTGTTGTAAACAGTGTAATCTCCATTTTCAATGAATCCGATATTCTGACCGCCATCGCTACAATCTTCAGTCTGAACTCCAGACTGGCTATTGAAGCTCTCTGCTTCGTTCTGTGTGAAGGCTGATCGCGGACCAGAAACAGGAGTAGGTGTAGGAACAGCAGAACCGCTCACTCTTATCTTCGCAACTGATTCACCCACTTTTACACCTTGTGAATTTACTACAAACAACTTGTATGTACCTGAAGTATATGGAGCAGAAATTGATGTTGCATTCCCTGCTGCCTTAGTCATTGTAAGTCCTTCAACAAAATTAGTTGTTCCGGAAGGAGCAAACCATACGGTATTTGAAGCATTTCCGCTACTTCTTATACTTACATTGGTTCCAGCTGCTGTAGCACAACTTGCAGGAAATACATAATCCTGTGTCGAAAGCAACTTACTCGGTATAATACTTCTATATTCTTCCTGTATCCCCGAATTCAAACATGTTTTGTATTGTGCTAAAGGCCATACATTATCGGAAACTACAACCGGAGGATCAATTCTGCTGTTTGGAGGATTTTTACCCATTTTATTTACTGTTGCATAAGTCCTTAGGATTGTAAGATCATGTTTTTCTCCAAAATCTTCGCAGTTGATAGTATATTTTACCCCTGGATCAATATCGAGTACATTATCATTTTCATTTATATATGCAGTTCCTTCATCATTATGCAGACCATAAGTAGGTCCGGATGTCGCTGGAGGAATGCCCCTGACATAATTCTCATTAATGTTCGTACCTGGCATCTGACCTATAGTATATATTGCCCCACTGTCATGAAGCCTGTTTAAAGTATTAATAACTCTGTTATAACTTATTGTGTTGTTCTTACACGTAGTCGAGTTTTTGAAATTACACCATCCCCAGCCCAGATGTATACCATTATAGGCTGTCTTCTCAACATGATTATAAGTTATTTTAAGAGTATCTACAAAATACGCTGTTATTGCAGCACATCCGCCAAACCCAGGTGCAGTACTAATATCGTACAACATATTATTGGAAATGGTATTATTTTTACAGACACCTTCAACACCGATAGCATATCTTGCACGATTTCCACCGTCTCCGATATAAACATGCTGTGGATGACCTATTGTGATTCCGCTTGATGTGATATCAGTTATATAGTTGCCAATAATGTTGGAGTTTATGACATCGTTTACCATAGAAATTCCATCGCTGCCACTATGCTTTACTATATTTTTTAAAAAGTCAATAGAATCACTATTTTTTAAGTTTATCATTCCTGGCAAGGTATCAACAAGATCATACTTTGTGTTATGCCAATTATCATTATAAAAAGCTATAAATGCCTGTGAAGCCTGACATGTTGATTTACCACGTGAACCTGCAATATTAACAAGGTTATAATCAGTATTTGCAAAGGTAATGCCTTGGAAGGTTATATTTTTGACCCTGTTTGAAGTTGACATTCCTGCGATATCAATCAGCTTTTCAACTACGGGCGCCTGAACATCGGCAGTATTCATATTCTCACCAGGACGGATATAGTAATAAAGAGTTTTAGTCGTTTTGTCAAAATAGAACTGTCCTGGAGAATTCAAGAATTCAAAAGCATTATATATCGTATGCGTCCCGGAAGGAGAAAAAGCGGCACCCCAACCTGGTGTCTGTGCTATGGCACCATAAGGTTGTTGTAACAGAAGCACCCTGTAATTTCCGGATGTAATCACATCTCTGGTACAAACTATATTCTCGTTCCATGTAGTACCGTTTACTATCTCGAGATCATCCTTGTTGCGGGTAATAGCTGGTACATCTGAGAGATTATACTGAACCCCGTCACTCTTACTACCGCTTGTCCAGGCCCAAGATGCCTGTCCCGCAGTAACTGAATAAGTCCCGTATCCTCCTCTGGCTGTAACCCTTTTGCTGGTCATCGAAGCCCTTGCATCATTCACATACAGGTTTCTCAATTTTGTCGAACGATTCAAGGTAGCCTTATAAATATTGCCACTATGTTGTGTCCATCCTGTAACTTTTGTTGCACCACTTAATATTGGTGTTTCACCCTGATACGCCTGATAATAAATTCTGTATCCATTCGTACCCGAATCTTGCGGTCCAAAAGTAATGGTATTGGTAACATCATAGGTTCCACCTCTAAGAAATATACAGATATCTCCTGTCATGTTACTATTTATGGTACGCACTACATCCCGAGCCTTAGTGATTGTCTTAAAAGGCTCCTCTATAGTACCTGGATTGCTGTCGCTTCCTGTAGGTGATACGTAATAGGTCGCTTGGGTAGCTGCCTCTACTGTAGGTATGAATACTGTGTCTGTTGCAAATAAGGATATTATGAAGAGTATCGCCATCAGAATAATTATGTGCCTTTTAAAAGCAGTTCTTTTTAGCATAATCTCACTCCTAAATAATAATTTATTTTTTACCTACAACTTCAATTTGTATCTCACAAATTGAGCTGAACTCTCTTTATCAATTAAAAGAAGTTATAAAACCCAGTAAATACTGTCTCATCAGTGCAAAGTCTATAGCATTTACATTTCCGTCTTTGTTTACATCAGCATTTGGAAGAACAGTCTCTTCAAGCGGAGTTATACCAAGTAGGTGCATTCTAAATTTTGCGAAGTCTATAGAGTTAATTAGTCCATCACTATTTAGGTCACCCAGGGTTCCTGGCGATGTAGTATCTCCTTCAAACTTCCACCAGTTCATATTAAGCAGATATCCGCTTCCGCCTGTAAATTTCAAATATAAGTCATGTTTACCGGTAGCACCACTTACTTTACAGGATTTGGTTGTCCATGTCTGCCAGTCACCCGTACCTGAAACAGCACAGGTTCCAACAAGGGTGCCTGTCGGACTGTCAAGCCTGAGCTCAATGTTTCCTCCACTGGTTGCTGATGCTACTCTTGCCTCAAAGGATGTAGCACCTGAACCGAAATCAACACCCTTTACCTTTATATAATCTCCGTTTTCTATATGTCCTACATTCATTCCGCCTTCACTACATTTTTCAGTTTCAACGCCTGATTCCCAACAGATGGTTTCCGCCTCAGTTTTGGTATATGGATCCAGTGTACCAATCTGGGGAGCACCGTTTTTGGTGATTGGAATATTGGGAATTGAACCATCTGAATTGTATTTGAATTGTTCTACGCCAACTGAGCGGTGATAGCTTCCGCCTCCCGGTAAATTACCTGTATGATAAAACATGTAGGAATTACCCTCATAATCGATTACTCCCGGATGGTTTGTAAAGCTGTTTTGAGAAGGCATAATAGCACCCTTAAAGTTCCATGGTCCTGTAGGACTATTGCTTGTAGCATAGCGTATATCTTCGCCTGCTGAACCCATCCCCGCATACACCATGTAATATAAACTATTACGCTTGTAGAACCATGGACCTTCAACAAAGCTTGTAGGTTTAGGAGATACCTGTACAACACCTCCTGAATAAGAAACCATATCATTATTTAACTTCACATAATAAAGCTCGCCGTTTCCCCAATAGAGATAGGCCTGCCCATTACTATCAATGTATACCGAAGGATCGATATCCCGGGCTCCATGATTTGTTATTAATGGCTTTCCAATAGCATCTTTGAAAGGCCCAGTCGGGCTGTCAGATACCGCTACACCGATTACTCTTGCACCTCCGGCATTTTTTCTAGTCATAGGAACATAGAAATAAAACTTTCCATTCCTATAAACAACTTGGCCGGCCCATGCATCACCTTGTGCCCAACTGAATGTATTGTATGCCAACGGAGAACCATGATCTGTCCAGTTTACCATATCTTTGGAGGAATAGCATCTCCATTCATTCATGGTATAGAAGTTATTGACTATTGTGTCCTCGTCATGGGTAGTATACAGGTAACAAGTCCCTTCATGGATCATAGGAGCCGGATCAGCTGTATAAATAGTCTGCACGATTGGGTTGTCTGCAAAACATATTGACCCTTCAAAAACTATACTCAACGCAATTAACAACATAACAAATATTTTTTTTCTCATTTTAAGTACCCTCCTCTGGCTTTGACTCTTTTGCTGGTAATCGAAGCTCTTGCATCCTTCACATAAAAATTCCTCAATTTTGTGGAATGATTCAAGGTAACCTTATAAATATTGCCACTATGTTGCGCACTGAAATTTCTGTTGCACCATTTTAATATCGGTATATTATCCAACACTTTCCAATAAAAAATTATGGCTCTTGCTGCTCATGTAGAATTTCCAAATAAAGTCAAAGAACAGACTTATTATCACAATGAGCAACCAGAGCCTCAAAAATCCAATCAATGGCACAGTTGAGATTTAGATCTCAAATTCAATCTACATAATCGTAAAAAATGATTTTACAAGTACAAACTGAATTTCCACGATAGTAAATCAAGAAAATCGAAGCCTCTAGTTGGTTAATGCTTCTTTTAACGCATCATACGCAGGCTTTGGTTTATAATTATTATCATAAATTAATGCATTACCATATCCTGGGAATGTTCCCGGAATCCAGGAGTGTTTATCAGTAAATCCCCATAACATGAAAGTAGTACAATTTGGATTTGATAAACAGATCTTCATCAATTCCTTGTAATTACTTGCCTGTGTCTGGAAGGCAGTAGTCTGATTTGCCGAAGTAGGTATACGTATATCCAATTCAGTAAAAGATACCTTAACTCCTATAGCTGCATAACGCTTGACATTTTGATCTATAGCAGCAAGTTGAGAAGCTGACATTCCATTGATAAAGTGACATTGGAACCCTACTCCGTCAATGGGTATTTCCCTCTCCTTCATACTCTTAATCATATTAAACGCTGCATTGGACTTAGAACCCATATCTTCAATATTGTAATCATTATAATAAAGAAGTGCATCGGGATCAGCCTCTCTTGCAAACTTGAAAGCTTGGTCGATAAAATCTGTTCCTATTGTATTTTTCCAGATACTGTTTCTTAATCCGTTGCCATTTCCATCATCGATACATTCATTGCACACATCCCACTCCTTGACTTTGCCTTTAAAGTGGGTCATAACCTTATTGATATGGTTTTGCATAACTGCAAGCAGAGAATTACGATTCCAACTACCGCTAGTTACCCATGAAGGATTCTGGGCATGCCACACAAGTGTATGTCCACGCATCATCATACCATTGCTTTGAGCGAAGGAAAGCAATTGATCTGCTTTTGAAAAATTAAACTGATTTTGTCTAGGCTCTAAAGCATCAAACTTCATTTCATTTTCACATACTACCGCTCCAAATTCCTTTTTCAGGATATTGTTGTATGTGGCGTCATTACTGTAAAAAGGAGGGTTAACACATGTTCCAAAGATTTTACCCTTTGCTTCTGCTAAATAACGCAGTCCGTCTCCTTTTGGTGTGATAGCAGGAGTTTTTGCCGGAGTGTTGGTGGGTGTTGGTACTTCACTTTGTCCTGGGAAAGAGCTTATAATCCCAAGTAAATACTGTCTAAACAATGCAAAGTCGATAGAGTTTACCTGTCCATCTGAATTGACATCAGCGTTGGAAAGATATTTTCCTGTAAGCGATCCCTCACCTAGCAAATGCAATCTCAATAGTGCAAAGTCTATTGAATTTACACTTGTATCATCATTTAAATTTCCTTTAACTCCGCCAGAAACAGGTGTTTGTGCTGGAGTGGGATTTGAACCAGCATAAAACTTCCACCAGTTGAGATTAAACAGGTAACCACTCCCGCCAGTAAATTTTAAATAGAGATCATGAGTACCTTTTACATCGGTAACATTACACGATACAGTGGTCCAGGATTGCCAACCGCCTGTTTCCTTAACAGGGCAAGTCCCTATTAGAGAACCGTTAATACCGTCAAGCCTGATCTCAATATTTCCTCCGCTGGTACCGCTTGCTACTCTTGCCTCAAATCTTCCTGCTCCACTACCGAAATCAATTCTGCTATAAACAGCATAATCACCATTCTCAATATACCCTATATTCTGTCCGCCTTCTTCAGAAATTTCAGTCTGGATTCCCGAAAAGTCATTGAAGTCTTCCGCTTCTATCTGGGTAAAGGCCGGACGTGGGGTAGGTGGAGGTGGTGGTGTTCCATTCTGTTCTGTTAGTCCAGCCTCTCCTGCCATTTGGAGGAAATTCCACAAGCCTGGTTTCCACACATTATAATCGTGACCTCGACCCTGGAGAAGCCAGTAGGTGTGATTAATATTGTTGGAAGTGCAATAGTTATGTACCCTTTCACCAAAACTTAACAGACTGTCACTTGTTCCACAGGCAATAAAGAACAATTTCAACTTTTCTCTGGCAGCAGCTCCACCATCTGGAAAAAGTCTGTTATTTGCATAGGTGTTTGGTGCTGAGGAAATAGGACCCAAATAAGCAAATTTATCAAGATTTGTCAATCCTATATTGAAGGTCTGCCCGCCTCCCATTGAGAGACCTGCAAGTGCTCTATGAAGACGGTCAGTATAAACGGAATAGTGTGATTCAACATAGGGAATAAGACTATTAATCAAATCTTTTGTGAAATTTTCGTAGCCATCACCTATGCCTGCTCCAGTTGCATTTGTATTAGGAGCTACTATTATCATTGGCTTGATTTTTCCTTCTGCAATCAGGTTATCTGCTATGATATTCGCTCTTCCACCCCAATCAGCAAACCAATCCCCTTGATTACCACCTATCCCATGTAATAAATACAATACACTATACTTAGTGTTGGTTGAATACCCCGGGGGCAGATAGATTTTTGCTGGACGTGTACTATTTGTAGCCGCGGATTGATAAGAAAAATCTACAATCCTACCCTTCTGTATACCGTTTCTTGCCTGGTCATATCCTGACGGTGGCAGGGTTGGTTGGATAGCTGCTTGTGTAACATTTGGTGAAATAAGCAATGATGTTATGAGCAGCAATCCTACAACCAACATACTTAAAACCTTTTTCGACATGACATTTTCCTCCCTTAATTTAAATTGAGTTAAAGAGCACATAATCCAATTATTTGGACATTCCTCCTTTTAAATCTTCTTTATCTTACCCATGAAAATTTACAGAGGCCGTTAAAAAGTCGGCTCACGTGCCATCATCTTCACCTCTTCCTTTTATAGTATCTGTTAGGAGTATATGCTATTTTAGTTCAAATTTCTCTCTGTGTATTTTTCTTCCATGGATTTTGGTTTAACTTTTGCAACTTGGAGCTCAGATATCTTACCCTATTTATTCATCAGTCCTACAAAATTTGAAAACAAACCTATACAAACAGCACTTATAACATATTTTATCAAAACCAGCTTGTTTTCAATGATTTCGTTTCCTGAAAATTCAATTTCCTTTCCTACAAAAAATGTAGAATTTTTCTTAATGTAGAAGCATTGAAAGTCGTCAGTACTAACTATTGCTATATTCTTTGTCATGGTTATTACAATTCCTTGATATTTCATTTTACCACTCCTAAATGTTCAGATTACGTAGATTTTGTGTATTAATAGGTTCGAAAATGTTTCTGGCTTAAATGAAATTTTACGCTTAAACTCACTTTCATTTCTAACATTTCTTGCAAATGGTTGTTATTACATATTAATCATTCGAGAATAATCCTTTATTTAAGTAGGGAATTGTAAAATTTACTCACAGAAATAATATTCAGGCACCAAAACTCTATATATGCTCAAAATGTTGTACAGCAAAGCTGTACAACATTTTGAGCAGTTCCAACTGAAACTTTCTGACCTGTAACTATAACTACAGCCTAATCCTTTAGAAGGAAGATATCATACCCAATAAATATTGCCTCATAAATGCAAAGTCAATAGAGTTTACAAGACCATCTCCATTAACATCAGCATTTGAATAATTCTTTCCTGTAAGCGGACTAACGCCAAGCAAATGAAGTCTTAATAATGCAAAGTCTATCGAATTGACATTTCCATCGCCATTTGCATCTCCTCTTTTTTCATCACCTATACTTCCATCAGGTGTAGCACCGATCTGAAGCAAATATGCCTCTAGTTGGTCTAACTGCTTGCTGGTAAGATGTGATGTCCTTCCATGCTTGTCACTCGCGTTTTTCGTTGTCAGCACTTCACGAAGTGTAGCTGCAGATCCGTCATGCAGATAAGGAGCTGTTCTCCACATTTCCAAAAGCGTTGGGGTATAATACATTCCGTCTATATCAAGAATGTCCTTTGTGCCTACATCGTAAGCCTTCAAATTAGTATATACTGGACCTGAATGACAGTTTGCACAACGAGTTTCACTGCTTTCAAAGATAGCCTTTCCTGCAACAGCATCCGCAGTCATTTTTCCATCCTTACTTGAATAAGGATCCTGTTCAGGTTCCAGGTTTTGAACATACGCCGCAACATCATCAAGTTCCTGTTGAGTTGGTTCTTTAAACTTGATGTACTTAAAACCGGCTTTTATTCCAACATGTGCATCGTCTCTTATACCACGCCACATAGCTGGAGGAGTATCAAAAACTTTTAGCATTGATTTTGTATTTTTGGTATTACCTATGCCGTCATTAGGCATATCCCAATCAAGACCGTCAGCTCTTCCTTCAGGGTGGCAGGATGCACAACTCAGCCATTTCTGAGTGGTGGTTGATGCATCGTAGAATGTGCGTTCACCCCTTCTTAACTGATCTTCTTCAGGCTGATTTCCAAGTTTTACTGTGCTTTGAACCGCATCTCCTACTGCATCTATAAAATAAACTTCTCCAGCGAAATATGCTCCTACTGCTACCTTTTTAGCATCAGGAGAAATAGAAATTCCCCTTGGCCCTTGTCCGGGTAAATCTATCTTCTTTAGAAGGCCTGCTCCCCACAATGCCCCAAGGTCATACTTCAACATATCCTTTTTAGAAGGGTCGGCTTTTATCTGAAGCCATATGTCAGAATAAGGCTTGTCAAAACTTGCCTTTGAACGGAATAACAATGAATAATTGCCTGACGTACCAGAAGATCCTCCCTTTAATATTTTCCATTGCTGGCTCAAACTTGTGCTGCTGCTGTTAGTCACAATACCAGCATCGTTATTATTTGAAGCACCTTGCACATCCATATATTTTTGACTGGACTTTACCTGGAACTTGTAGTAGCCGTCTCCCGTATCTATTAATCTCCATTTCTGGTTGTCAGAAGAAGATAGATCCCATTGAACTACACGAGCACCTTCTGCAGTTGAACCCGCATTATCCAGTGCCTTATTTGTACCTCTGTTGACAATAGTGTAATAACCATCACTATTAGCAATTATTCGGAACTGCTGGTTATTATTGCCAACATCATTCCATTGTACCAATTGTACGCTGTTTGCAGTATTACCGCCCGGTACATCTAATGCTTTTCCGCTTTTACGGTTTATGATCTTATAATAGGCGTTGGGGTCGATTTTAGTGTCATCTCCACCGGAAGCACCATTTATGTTTCCTACTAAGAGCTGATGCAGCGTATAAAGGTCGATTTTAAGCACCTGATGAGTACCTGATACACTTACCCACATTGTTTTACTGTCGGGCGATATTGTCAGACCCCATGGATCTGCAGCTCCTTCCATCATTCTGTCCAGAATAAAAGTAGTATATATACTTTTCTTTGCTATATCAATTATTGTAACAGCATTTGTCATAACCCAGCCTCTTGTTATCTGAGTTGTAGGAAGCGAGGTCTTTCCAAAAGTGTGAAGGACATATGCCCACTTACCGTCCGGAGAACATTTTACTCCCCTGACATTGGATGAGCCCTGAGGAAGCAAGAGATTAACATCCTCCTGCATTGTGCTCATATCAACAAACGTAACTGATGCCGCATACTTAGGAACAAATGCATCTCCCGATGGTAATGCATGCCCAACTATCGCATATTTTCCATCTACCGTACCGTCCAATAAATACGGATAGTCCCGGACTGAAATGTCCTCTTCCACATTACCCGAGGACAAATCAACAACAGATACTTTTTTCAGACCATAATCCGATACAACAAGTTTATCTTCTACCACTGCAACTCCCAGCGGTTTTGAACCGGTTGAAAACCTTCTTGTTACAGCTCCTGCAACAGGATCTACCTCAGCAACAGTCCCGGCTCCGTACTCACAAACATACACATATTGGTTACCCTTCCAAGCAAGAGCTTTGGGCTGACCATCTAAGGGAATAATTTTTTGTATTTGACCATCTGCGGCCTTAATTATTTCCAATTGGGACTTTGTAGTATCAGATACTGCAATCATACTACCATCTGGCGAATATGCAGTATCAAATGGCGAAAAGTACTCATTGTCAGCCGAGTATCCGCTCATACTTTCCGGAAATACGAAACTTCCCAAAGTTACAATTATAGAAATACAAAGAACCATCAATATCAACTTTATAAAAACGTTTCGTCTCATTATAAACACCCCTATCTTTACAATTATTTAAGCTATTAAGTTAATTCAGAGATGGCTCTACCTGTTCTCCCCTTAACTGGGCATCAATATTTTTGTAGTCTCCGAAGAATGGTGCAACTCCAGAATCCAGCCAGATTATAAATGAGTGAAGCTCACTCTGCGAAAGGTTTCCGTGTCCGGTCTTCAACTTTTGATAAAGCTTTGATGCTCTGGCACCAAATTTTCCGGGTTCTGTTCTAGGGTAAACGCGATCCCAGTTAGCACCCGGGTATATAGCGTCATATAAAGCAACGTAAGGTCTCAAATTTTTATATGAGGCAAACCATTTGGATTGTGGATCTGTAGCACCCTTTCTTAGGTCAGGCACCCGTGTACCGTTATGACATGAAATACATTTTTTGTCCAGTATCGGCTGTATAAGTCTTGGAAAACTCATAGGCCTTGCTCCCTGTGAAGGATCAGGTGTTATTCTGGACGGTTCTCTTCTTAGTGCAAGCGGAACACTTTCAGGATTTGGTGCTGCCTGACGGGCTGGCTCATGGCAACCCTGACAAAGTAGGCGTGTTTGCCCAGGTACAATGTATGTATCTGATCTCATAGTTTGAACGGCGGTACCATCCTGGTCAATAGCCTGGAAGAAAACAGGTCTTCCGGCCGGCAGGTAAAACGACGCACTTCCGTCTTCCTCGACAGGTACTGTACCTAAAAGACCACGGGTGTTTCTTCCTGCCCATATACTCTCGGTACTTTCATAACTAACCATAGGATCAGTTGCGAGGGTTGTGGTCTTCGGATAAACCTGCCATATACGCAGCTCTTTTATCTTTGTCCCCGCTGGGAAGGGAAGTAGTGTATTGTAAACATCCATTACCGATACGACACCATCTTGAGCAGCGCCGGTTGGCATCGTCGAGCCTGGAATAGCGTTTGGAACCTGACGTGGTCGAAGCGGCATAGGTCCATAACAGGAGAAATTCGGATCATTATACAACAATGATTTGTTTCCCTTTGTGTCTATTGCATATATGCCATAACGTTTGTTGGCACCATTTGTATTGGCGTTTGGATCATATACACACAAGAAATAGTCCTCACTAAGAGGATATGGAGTTCCATATTTCTGGTCAGTGGTTGCAGCAACTTCAGATTCCGGATACTTGGCATCGGGTGTGATTTTTGTAATGGTAGACAGGTTGTCGTCATCTTCAACATCGGGGTCTATAACAATGAGAGGTCCGTAATTCTGAGCGTGATGGGGAGCCCCTGTTGCCACATACTTGTTGGAATTTGGGATAGCTCTTAATGAATTCTGCATGAGCGGTAAATTTCTCCACCAATCTGGTCCCGAATTGGGATAATTCAATACAAGAGCCCTTGCATCAAGACCGTCGGGAGAAGTAATCCATGCAGAGTGTGGATGAGTAGCACCTCTATCAACATAATCCCAGCGTGTATATACTATCATTCCGTTATTATCAACACATGGACTCCATTCATTTGTTTCGTGGTAACTTATGCATCTTATATCGCTGCCGTCAGCATTCATTGTATGAAGATTAAAGGTAGGAACAACTCGTTGGTGACAACGTCCATATCCACCTCTTCTTTCAGATATGAAAACGATTCTTCCGTCGGGTAGCCAACGGGGATCGAAATCGTTATAATTTCCGTCTGTCAACTGAGTAAGATTTGTCCCATCCACATTCACCTTAAAAATATGATAGGTTGTATTCTGGTTCCATACACCATACGAATTTTGTGCATCCGTATAAGCAAATACTATCTGTTTTGCGTCGTAGCTTAAATCAAAGGAATAAAAAGCTCCTCCAACAAGCTTCCTCCCTGCGTAACGCCCATTCTTACAAACTGAATTCTGCAAAACATCTGTTACTGTCGGTCTGCCAGAAAAAGCATTATTCAGAATATACAAGCCACCACCCTTTACTCCTAGAAAACCAAAACTTCCATCAATCATGTGATTCTCAAAACCTGTATACGGTTGGTGCTTTGTAAAAAGTATTTTGTCAAATGCAAATTCTGGTTTAGATAAATCAACACTTGCCGACAGAGCTGAAAAAGTAAGAGTAGACAGACTAACTCCTACTATTAGTAATAAAACAAGAGCCCTGGAAAATAATTTTGATACCTTTCTCATAAACAACCCCCTCCTATTTTTATAATATATCAACAGCATTCTAAAATGTTTATATACTATTCTTTCTAAAAAGTTTGTTTTTTTGACAAACTTTTTAGAAATATAGTTCATCTGTTTATCGCCGCGGAACCTACTATTTTGATTGCAGCTTCCGCTGCGATATGCTGTTATAATCTCAGTTTTGTAATTTGTTTTCCTTCTGCTTAAAAATATACTGAAGTATTACACCTACAATCATTAAAAGGCTTCCAATCCATACAAGACTAACCCACCTTAAAACCATAACTTTTATCGAGATACTGTCATCTTCATCTATCCCTTGGAAAATTATATAAAGATCTTCCCACAATCCTGCTTTAACTACTGCACGAGAATGAGTTATCTTCCTTTTTTCATAATACGTAAGCTCAGACTTTAGTTGAAGTTTTCCTTTAGGTCCACTGACACCGATCACTGCAACAGCTGATGTCTTTCCTTCCTCCTCTTTCCAGTACAAATTCCTGTATTTTACGTTATAAGCATTGATGCTCATTTCATTACCTTTCTCCAGCATTGTTTCAGTGCTGTAAGACATTCCTCGAGACCCTGCAAATCCTAAAGTTATAAGGATTAGTGAAATATGTAAAATTAGAAATGATATATACACGCGACTAGATAGAATTTTTTTATGATTTATTATAAACAAAACAGCAAGGTTTACCACAAGCATTACACAAATAGACAAAGCCGCCTTTGTAAGATATCCGTAATTAAAAAACGCAATCATTATTATTAAAGTAATTAATCCTGAAACTGCACCTGGGATCAGCAGCATCTTTTTGCCCATAAACAAGCCGGGACAAAATGCCAGGATTAAAAGCATAATAAGTCCAAATATTCCAAAAACATACTCGTAAAATGCGGCCGCTGTTACCGCCGCTCCTTTGAAAAACATCCCTCCAAACAAAGGATAAGTAGTTCCTCCAAAAATCAAAACAGCTGTGATTACATATAGGGCTATGAGCAAATTCATAGGCTTAAACAATACCTGAAATATTTCTTTTCTCAACAATCCCTTTTCCCCAGTTTCATTTCTCAGGTCATCTTTATATAACTTTTTAATTCTGTAGTATATTAATATAATTAATACAGCCATAACTATAAGAACTATTCCGAAAACAAGGGTTACACTTTTACTGCTGTAAGCATGTACCGATTCTAACAGTCCGCTCCTTGCAAAAAATGTTCCCACAAGTATAGTAAAAACAGTCATGGTTATCAGTATAAAGTTTACTCTTATTCTGCCAAATCGAGGATTTTTGCCACTAATACCATGCAAAAACGCTGTTGCAAACAACCAATTTACCAAAGATGAGTTTTCAATAGGATCCCATGCCCAATAACCTCCCCAGCCAAGCTCCGTATATGCCCATAAACCTCCTGTAACAATTCCGGCAGTAAGAAGTATCCAGCCCCATACTGCCCATTTCCATATAACCAAACTATTTAATGAGGTTTTTTCTCTGAAATCAAAAAGCTGATAACAAAACGCTAAAAAGAAAAATGAAAATGCTATTATTATGACTGGAGGATGGATTACCATTCCAAGGCTTTGAAGTGAGGGATTAAGGCCAAAACCATCAGTTTGCTCAGATACGTGTTTAAATGGATTGTTAATAAAACCAACAACAAACATAAAAAGTGTCATAACAAAAATAATTACGCCAAATACAGTTCTGGTAGAGCCTTTGTTGATGTTTTTGATATAAACTATAATAAGTAAAACTGCAAATACCGAGGTCCAAAATAACATCGACCCAGAACTTCCCGACCAAAACGCCGAGATCTTGTATATTAACGGAAGTGTTTTTTCAGTATTGTGATATACATATTCAACAGAGAAAACTCCCATTACCAGTGAATAAATCAAAAGAATAGAAGAGAGCAATACTCCAATACAAGAGACAATCCCTGTCAAAACTCCAAGATTTTTTCGTACTTCTGTTTCCCTTTTAAATACTAATAGCAATAATGATATAAGACCACTTACAAATGCAAAACGCAATACCCATA
Organism: Bacillota bacterium; assembly: GCA_023398495.1. GTDB lineage: Bacteria > Bacillota > Clostridia > Acetivibrionales > Acetivibrionaceae > Acetivibrio. The sequence continues at coordinate 1,731 of JAEWSG010000155.1, read as the reverse complement.
TCCCAATTAAATTCACTCAAATCCCCCACCCTAATGCTATTTTCTGTATATTTAATAAATAAATATGCTTATATAAAGTTCGTTTCGAAAACTTGTTAAGAAGAATTGTACAATTATGGTACGCCTAAAATATAAGTTCCTATTCTGGATAACGAAAAAACTTGTTTTGATAATGTTTTCAAGATATGAGAATAGGATGTTATTTTTTCGTTATCCCTATGCATTCTGGCTATGAGAATGTGAGCTCACTACGGTTCGAACCAAACTCGCTTTGCAAAGCACACCCATTCGACTTATCCTTCGCTTCGTCAGCATTCTCTATAGCCTTTACGCATTTTGAGAAAAATAGTATATTAAAATCAACTAAAACTGGATATCATACCTAATAAATACTGTCTCATCAATGCAAAGTCAATTGAGTTTGTATTGCCGTCTCCATTAACATCAGCATTGGAAAGATTTGTGCCTGTAAGCGGAGTTGTGCCTAGTAAATGCAATCTTAACGATGCAAAGTCTATTGAGTTTACATTTCCATCACCATTTAAATCTCCTTTTTTTCCGTTACTGCTTCCTTCACTAAATGTAAACCAGTCAATATTTACAGCACCTGAGAATACCAAATACAGATCATTTTCTCCTGTAACCTTATTTATGCTGCAGGTTTGTTCCTGATATGTATTCCAGTCACCTGTTGACGCTACCGGTAATGTACCTATGAGGGTACCGGTAGGACTATTTAACCTCAGCTCAATATTGGCAGTACCTGCATCTGCAACAGTTGCCTTAAACGAGGTAGCTCCGTTTGCGAAATTTATTTTTTTGAACACCAGATAGTCGCCATTACTGATATAGCCTATACCGCTTCCTCCATTAGCATCTATTGTTTGAATGGTAGAAGAATTAAAGCTGTTATAACTCTCCGCTTCAAGTTTTGTAAATGCACTTCTCTGAACCGGAGTTGGTGTCGGTGTCGTTTGAGTTGGTGTCGGTGTTGTTATTGGTGTACTGGAATTAAACTGCCACCAGTTTAAATTCATCAGGAATCCACTGCCACCAGTGAATTTCAGATATAAATCATGTATTCCCGTAGCCCCAGAAACTTTACATGATTTAGTTGTCCAGGTCTGCCAGCCCCCTGTACCTGAAACTGCACAGGTACCAACTAAGGTCCCTGTAGGACTGTCAAGCCGGATCTCAATATTTCCTCCACTGGTCGCTGAGGACACTCTTGCTTCAAAGGATTCAGCACCAGTGCCGAAATTAACACCTTTTATCTTAATATAGTCCCCGTTTTCAATATTGGCTACATTCATTCCACCTTCTGAGCACTTTTCAGTTTCAACACCTGATTGCCAGCAAATTGTTTCACCTTCAGTTTTAACATATGGATTAAGGTTACCAACTTGCGGTGCCCCATTCTTAGTCATATTTATAGTCGGAAATGTACCGTTTGCATTATATTTAAACTGTTCAACACATACAGACCTTTTATAGCCGCCGCCTCCTGGCAAAGCTCCATTATGATAAAAGAAATAGGAATTTCCCTTGAAATCGGCTACTCCTGCATGGTTTGTAAAACTACCACCTTGGGTTGACATAATTACACCCCTATAGGTCCATGGTCCGGTAGGACTGTTGCTGGTCGCATAGGAGATATTTTCGGATCCTCCGGTCATACCTGCGTATACCATGTAATATAAATTATTACGCTTGTAGAACCACGGACCTTCC
>JAEWSG010000066.1 GCA_023398495.1 Bacillota bacterium | reverse complement strand
TATGTGTTAAATTTTTTACTAGCATAAAAATATTTTACACCTTTTGCTGGACTTTGAATAGTCTGGCAATTGTTTTTTGCAAGTAAAAAGGGCTGCTACACTAATTTCTTAGTGCAACAGCCCCTTTATTGAGCACATTTAAGTAATTACATTAAGAATTCGCATTCAATAGATCAAGACATATGATTTCGCTAAAAAAAGCTGAAGATATCATTTATGTGGTTGATTTGTCCACTTTCGGGAAAGAAAATATATACATCCCGAGAATAAAGTTATACCAACAATTGCTGTTAGAATTGCAATTAAGGTTGACCCCTTAAAATTCAAGACAATAACCCCAACTGTTGCAGCAATAATAGCTATAACAAAAACACCCGCTATAAAAACCGAATATACTTTCAATCCATTTATTGTAATATTCTTAACCTCTTCTTCATCTGCCCCGTTTGATACCAAATTATCATGCTCTTTATCTAGCCTCTTTAGCTTTTCTGCCGATAAAAGCATTAAAACAATTATGATGAAAAATACTGCTGTTAGATAAGCATTGAAATTATTCTTTACATTAATTTCAAATATTGACTTGCCCAGTTTTGAATAAGACATAAGCGACGGAACACAAAGCCCTATACAAACAAAAAAATTCGGTGAAAGTGCATTTCGTGAAGTCGCATATCCAATTCCTACTATAATTGCAGCTAATAAATTCACTGTAATAAATGAAGTCTTAAAATTCACAAAGTCAAATGCAGATGTATTCATAAAAAGTATTAGTGATAACAAATATGATAATACTGCAAATATAATCCTTGCAGTTAAGGTCCATTCCTTCATCTTGCAGTCACCGCCTGTTTCAGAAGTGCGCTTGTAAGACTTTCTCTTGCAGGATTCCAGTCAATCCATACACATCGGTTTCTTATCTCTTTTGACATAAGGTTTACAAACGCCTCAATTACAACTGCAGCTTGCCTTTCAGTTTCTTTCTTAATTTTCAATTCGTAACCTAAAATATTTATTAACATTATGCTTGGTAAGTTTCCATTTTTTATTGTATACTTAGACATATCCTCAATAGCCTTCTTCAATGCTCCGGAATTACTCCCGCAAAACCTTGTAACCACTATAAACAGAGGTCTTACTCCTAGAAAATGTTCCCGGTTGGAATAAACAACCGCATCAAGACCAGATGTTTTCTTTTTTATACCTCTTTTTATCTCTGAACTATCCCGGATCTTCATCAGTTCTCTTAGTATTCTATGATACTGCCTTTTACCGGCTCCGGCTGGAACGAAAAGTTCCTTTTCACCAAAAGATATAAGAGATACAATGCAGTTTTCCCCAAGATAATGGTCAGCCAGACCATTTACTGCTTCAATGGAGTACTCTATAACATTTTTTGACTTTGTTCCATAATTCATAGTTGAATATGTATCGAGAAATATATATACAGTTTTTTTTCCTTCCTTCTCAAATTCATTTACAACAGGATGAATCTTTCCTCTAAAAAGGTTTCTTGAAGTGACCTTCCAGTTAATTGATTTGAAAGGATCTCCAGGGTAGTACATTCTTACCTCTTTAAATTCATGGGTCGTCATCCCAAGGCTGGATAATGCCCCCTGAGGCAAGGGCACCCTGCATTTAGCCGACAAGCCTCTAATTTTATGAAGTTCTAAAAGTCTTGGTATAATCTTTACTGATATATCGTTTTGACACACGCCGCTATCAGAATAGTCACATACCGGATGTCTTACCCTCCATTTAGTTACATTCAGTGAGTATGTGCCAGAAGAATTACATCTTATTTTATAGTTTACCCTGACCTCTTTAGGTGAAAAACCCTTCCATATCACATGAAAGTTATTACCTTCTACAAGTTCAAAACTCCCATGCAAGATATCGCATATAGTTACCGGGCCAAATCCGGATTCAACCAATACATCAACACTGACATTCAGAACTTCACCCACACACGCCCTGTCTTTAGATATACTTTTTTTCACACCAATATTCGCAGGCATATCTATAAAATAGCTAATAGCCATAAGCACCAGAGGTATTACGGAAATAGTTATGAGTATGTTATTAGCCAACAGAAATCCTGCGAGTAACAGAAATAAAAAGGTTGTACCTAATCTGGACACATAATTGGGCATTTATAATAACCCTCCTGAATTTTCCCTTGTAAAACTTTTTGGAACATCAATTTTGCTTACAATACTTTTTATAACTGCGGCAGGAAGACGTCCCTCCATAATGTGCTCCACATGAAGAATTATTCGATGTGATAAAGCTTCTACAGCTATGAATTTGACATCATCAGGAACAACATAATCCCTTCCAGATATCAATGCATGGGCACGTGAAAGCTTCAAAAGACCCAAAGCTCCCCTCGGACTTGCTCCAAGTCTTACATTGGGGTTTATCCTAGTACTGCGTACAATTTCAGTAATGTAAGTAAGAATATTGTCATCAACAAATACCTTTTCGGCTTCCTGCTGTAACATTAAAAGCTGGTCCATAGTTACCACGGCACGTATATCATTTGTAGGATCATCCTTTTTCCACTCAATACGCCTCTTTAAAACCTCACATTCCTTTTCAGTACTATCAAGATACCCTAACGAAAGCTTCATTATAAACCTGTCCATCTGAGCCTCAGGAAGTGGGTAGGTCCCCTCCATTTCAATTGGATTCTGGGTAGCCATAACTGTGAACGGAGGTTGAAGAGTATAAGTTGTTCCCTCTATTGATACTTGTCTCTCTTCCATAGCCTCTAAAAGAGCAGACTGGGTCTTGGGCATTGCCCTGTTTATTTCATCTGCAAGCAAAAAATTTGTAAATATCGGTCCCTTTTCAAGCTCAAAGGCAGATGTATTGTTTTTCCATATCTTTGTGCCAGATATGTCGGAAGGCATCAAATCCGGTGTAAACTGAATACGCTTCCACTCACATCCTGTAACCTTTGCAAGAACCTTTACCAGCAAAGTTTTTCCAAGCCCTGGATTATCTTCAAACAGAATGTGTCCACCTGATAAAAATCCACATAGAACTTTATTAAGCAGCACCCGGTCACCGGATACAAATACTTTTTCCACCTCATCAATTATAGTCTTGCATAGTGTTTGAACCTGTACCATATCCATTGTATGCATATGCACCCCTTCCAAAAAGCTGTAAATTTGATGTTATTTTTTCAATTACTTTAGACCTGTTCTGCCTGTTTCTCTCTTCAATAGCTTTATATTGCTCACTTGTCAACATCCCAGGAATCTCAGGGTCATTGTACTCAACAAGAGGAGCTATTATATTGCTCACTGCATGAAACGGTATACCCGTCTTATATCCTAAAAAAGTCATATAAGATACCAATTTGCTCTTCTTACCATAGCTTACATACTCATCAATATACTTTGATACATTTTCAAGGTCCTTACTTTTGTCAAAGTTCATATCCTGAATGTGTTTAGCCAGTTTTTCCTCCGGAGAGTTTTTAACCTCTCCCCAAAACCTTACTGCAAAAATTATAAATATGACCAATAAAACCATGAACACAATGAGCCATTCTCCCATCATACCCCTCCTAAAAACTTCTATTGCAAACACACAAACCCCTATACCTGCGAATTTCGATTTATGCTTACTTTTTAGCCACATTGAAATTTTTCTCGATACGGGTGTATAAAACAGTTCCACAAGGGTGGCAATCTGCATTAAAGCTAACATTACAAATGAGATTATTAAAATATTTGAAAGTGATATCCAAAATTCTCCACCTATATAACTATCCTTCCCTATAACACCTAACATACTCTTTATGGAAAAACCCATAAAGACATAGGATGCCGCCTTTATCATACATCCTTCATATATACCTGTATAAAAAAATCTGGATGCTTTAAGAGCAACAACAGAAAAATCCAATAATAAAACCCAAATCAACGCAGTCAGCAAACTCGTATTTTGCAGTGCAAAAGCTAAAAATAGAAAAGCAGCAGTACCATTTGAGAAATATAGAATAAAACTTACTGCAAGCCTTGACCATCTGCCAACAAAGTATGCATTAACAAAAGACTTAGCAGAGCCACCTGCAAGCATAGCAGCAATGGGCAGAATCAAAAAAAAGAAGGCTTCTATTTCATTATACAAGGGGCTTTTTGGTAAAAAGAATATAAAAAATGTACAAACTCCAACTGCAATAAGCATCACAGTATAGAGTGCAAATTTCTTTACCGACGCATTTATAATTGCCGTATTATCCGGATACATCCTGTCCCCCCAAAAAATTAATAAATAATAAAGCTAAAAATATAACCTTCACTGCTAGTGCTTTTGAAATCAGAAAAAGTGAAAGTAATATTTCTTTAATCCCTATGCCTGATTATTATATTTCTGAACACACATATAAAACAACTCATAATCCTCTCTTGTAATATCATTCAAACTGTAAACAGCCTTTTCTAAAGTAACAAAAACCTGTTGCAGAATAAAAAATTTCATTACAGTGAACTTAGGTTTTGTCAACTCGAGAATTTCTCTTAACGTCATCTTATCATTTATATCAATAATTACAGCTAGCTCTCTTAACAACTTCTTTCCATTTATAATAATTTCCTCTCTATAATCCACTATCCGTATTTCCCTTTTCGCAATTTTCCCGGACGCATCAGATACCCATATCCTGTAAACACCTTTTTTCGTGAAGTTGTTTCTTACCTCATCCATATTTTGTTGATTATCCTCAAATCTAATAAGCAGTTCTTCATTAACTCCCCAAACATCAGGATAACCATTCATAATCTGAGGGAATCCAATTACAATCCGTGTGTTTGGCTCTTTTTGGGATGTAGGCTTTGAAATATGAACCTCCGGTTTTTGTAAAATTCCATCAACAGACAGCAACATACCAGCATTTCCCAGCACTGCCATTCTGCGTTTTCTGAAATAGTATACACTAACCAGAACTACTGCTATAATAATCAATAATGCGATAATCAGCACAATCCTTATCCATAAAATCTGCCATACGTATATGCTGCCATCCTTGGTTGAAGGAAAAAGAAGGTCTGTTCCTTCAAAATTTATTTTATAAAATATATTATAACTCTTTACAAAGAAAAAATCTTTCTCCGGGGACAACTTTCTATAATTTTTTACCTCAACAACTTGAGAAAACTTCCCATTCTCACCGGACATAAAACTTGTACGGCCACTCTCCCCTTGAAACTCCATACTCAAAATCTGCCCCATTACTCCTTCTTTTGAGTAAGCGTCTAAAAATCTTCCCGCAATCTTAAAGCTGCTGCCCACCGCAGTGTCATCTGCCTCTAACTCTATATAAGTATCTGTAGTAACTTTCATTTCAGGATCACTTGTAGAGGTTTTATACAAATCATTTTCTAGTAGATCAGCCACAACCTGGTACTTACCCGTCCCAGTGCTGTGTTTAATATCACATTCAACTTCAAAATACCCGTTTTTAACATCTGCTTTGACATATGAAAGAGTATTCTCAGACTTGGATTGCTTTACATAAATCAATACCGACATATTGTCAAGCATTGACCCATGTGCATCCTTTACTGTACCTTTTACAGAAAAGCTTGTACCTCTCTTTGCTTCCACACTGGCATAAGTAATTTCTGTAAATGTCTCGTTAGGTGGAGTAAATGAAGGTTCGTAGCCAAAGACATCCATAGGAACCCATCCATATTTTTCAAACTTTATCTCTGGGTATATATAGGTCTGGTCCTTATACACTATCTGATATGGCAGCTCTGGATTAATCCTGTATCCGATGGCCAATCTGCATGGTATTCCAGCAGCCCTTAATAAATAAGCATAGGCAGACATAAAATCTAAAGTATTCCCTTTGCCTCCCTTTTTCTCAAGAAAGGTAGAAATACCGTCACTCCCACCATAATTATTTATAGTTTCGTTGCTTAAAACATAATTTATCCTAAGATAATCCTCAACAGCCTTTATAAGCTCGTAATCGCTGTTACATTTCTCAATTATTTGGTCAACAAACGCCTCTATATCATCCGGCACATATATTGTATAGGGATATGAATCATCTGTATTTGAAAATGCAAGCTGTTCGATATCCGCTGGTGCATCATAATCCATCTTATAAGAATTGCTCACAGGCTCATCGGAGTAGTATGTCTCCGAGTTTTTATACCACTTAACGCTTGTGCTATACTTTAAATCAATGTTACCAGACAAGACAGGTAAATAGCCGTTTGAAGGCATAATGGGTTTAATTTTAACTGAATTGGCACTATAATTTTCATCCAATTCCTTATCAAAATTGATTTTTACTTCCGGCTCCTCTCCAGCTACAGTCCAACGGTTATTATAATAGTAATCCATTACCATGACCTTCAGAAATGGGTAATTGGGGTAACCAAGGACTTCAAATACAGCTGTATGTGGCTGTCTCTCATTGCTCATTATAATTGTTTGTCCATTTTCTCCGCTTCCGAATGGAATATCCGGAATATCATTTTCTCCCGAAATGTCAATATTAGGTACTTCCTTTGGTATTGGATATTCACCTTCACCATAGTTACTGCCTTCCTGACCTTCTCCGTGCGAAAATTCTTCTCCCGGAACTGTACTACCTTTTCTTTCAGCTCTCCTTTTTCTTGCTCTGTCCTGCCAATCATCAAAATCCGAACCATTATCATGTTTGCCAGAGCTCACCTTTGGTGGATCATTCTTATCCTGAGAAGAATTATTTTTTCTATCTTCACCTCCACCCAACCCTTCGTTAGGTAAATTTAACATATTTATTGCCGCCATAAGGAGAAAAGCCGACAATAACACTATTGAAAGAAACACGGCCAATCTTATTAAATTGTTTTTTATATTCGAGTCTTTTTTATTCATATATAAGTATATATTATATAAAATTTTTCTGTTTTTGTATATGCCATCACAAGGTATTTTTTTCACAAAATATGGTTAATAGAATAAATTACGTATCATGTTTTTCTTCAAGATAAAAATCCACAAGATCGCAATATTGATTAAGTTCTGCCTTCCCCTTGCCACTTAAAGCATACACACCTCTTGAAACCCTCTCAAACCATCCATAGTGATTATCCTGCAATATTCTGGATGTTTTATCTTTATCCGTACCTAATTCCTTTAATTTTTTAGGGCTCAGATCTCCATACTTGCCTATCAGTGCTCCTATTTGTATTGCCTGTTCCCTGTATACAGTTACCAGCTTTTTTCCGGTACATCCACCTGTATTGTAGTCGCCATGTCTTTTGGAAAATTCGTTGAGGACAGCTTTTTTCTTTCTGCTTGATGTTTTTTTGCTCAAATTCCTGTTAAAAGGTTGAGGAGTTATAATCTCTTCAACAAAAGTGCTTTCGCCTTTAAAGGCCACAAGAAACAATCCTAGTTCAAGTCTCCTTAAAAGATAACATATATTCTTCCATCTCCTAGTAAACATCACTTTGCTTTTTTTAGGTACAGCTATGTAAACCATGTCTGTTAGCCTCTGGCGTATTGATGCCTGAAGAATAACATCAAGATTCAAGGTTTTCTTCATCTCTACCACCAGTAACTCATCATGTTTTACAGCCATAATGTCACAATGCCCAACCTCACCCTTTACTGTGTAGCCTGCTTCCTTAAGGTAATCTCTTATGGGAGCATATAGGTCTTCTTCATACAGTATGCTTTTCTTATCTTTATTCTCTTTCATCATATCCTCTTCTTATCTGAAGTAAAATTAAAGGTATATACAATAAATTATCTTCTTTGAAACAAAATTGCAACCTATCTATCTTATACTTATCGGCACCGAAATATAAAAATCTGTGCCCTTCTCTTCGCTAGATTCAAACCAGATTTCCCCTGAGAATTTCCCCTTAACAGTTGAATAAGACAACAAAAGACTCAAGCCTGTCCCATTCTTACCTTTTGTAGTTACCATATACTTAAACAAGCGGGACTTGATTTCATCCGGAATACCTTTACCATAATCCTTTACCAAAATTATTATACTATTTTCATTTTTACGTATATATAGCTCTACTCTACACTCATGAAGTTCTTTACCTTCATAAGACTGGATTGCATTTTTTATTAGGCTATCCAGTATTTGCACCATGTTGGATATATCACCTTTGATTACAATATTTCCATCTGTCTCTACAAACAATTCAAACTTGGATTTCTTTATTGTAATGTCGCTTCCTTTAAGGAATTTTATCCTGTTCACCAGTTCCTCTACTGTAAAATCATTAATGGAATGGGAATTCAATTGAACTGCTTGAGCTTTAACCGTTGATATGACATTAGACATATAAGCATTGTAATCTTTTAATTTTGCTACCCATTCTGCCATTTCAGATTTAATCTCATTGTGATCCTCAATTGTTACAGATGAATCTCCTACAGATTCCCCATATTCATTTATCAAATCTTCTAAAGCTGCACTCACTCCAGCAATTGACATGATTGGTGTCATAAGATTATGAGAAATACCACCTATAAGCTGACCAAGCGACGCCAATCTTTCATTTTCCCTGAGACTTTCTTCAATGTGAGTCCTTTCCATCAACATTAGTGCACCTTTCAGAGTATTGCTTATCTGTCCCCTTACAATCTCAAACATCATTACATCACTTTCATACACTGCAAAACATATATAACCAAATTGTTCATTTTCAAAAAACAACGGTTTTACCAGATAAGTAAATCTTCTATCCTTTGGTATAAAGCAATCAGGAAGGATCCTGGTAGTCTTAATTATTCTTATACTTTCAGCTATGTCCTTTCGTTCATCCTCATAATAAGCAAATAACATTTCCGACCTCAAGGGCACAGCAAAGGTTTCATCAAAAGCCATTTCAGGATAATAAAAAACCGGCCCATCAACATATTTAAAAACAAAGCAGCTTTTCACAAAACAATGTTTTAAGGCAGGTGTCAATTTATTAAAAAGTTCATCAACCATATAAGTCTGAATATTCTCATGTATCCTGAAATCCGATATCAGTTTTATGGAGTTGTTAGATGTTTTCTCCTCCTTTTTGTAAAAACAACCACACGATGCTCTCTTAACCATAACTGAGGGAAAAACTATTGTCTTACCTTTATTTTCGTTATACTTGCCATTAATAAGCACTTCAATTGCCTTATAGCACATTTCTTTTAACGGCTGCCTGACTGTTGTAAGAGGCGGACTAACCTGACCTGCATTTATCGAATCATCAAACCCACACATTATGACTTTTTTATTAATATTACATCTTTCTGATTCCTCAGTATCTTTAATACATTTTATCGCTCCTAGAGCCATATCGTCATTTGCAAAAACTATAGCATCGTACTCAAGATCGGATTGCATAATTTCTTTCATAACTGAATAACCTGTGTTAGATACAAAATCTCCATGTAATATAAGCTTATCTTCAAAAGCTATTTTTTTTTCGGCGAGAACCTCCGTAAATGCTTCAAGCCGCTCTAAAGAATCTGCATTGTTTTCAGGTCCTGTTACAAAAATAATTTTTTTATATTCGTGATCATCTATCAAATGCCTGACCATACTTTTCATGCCTTCCTTATTATCGTACATAATATTTACTGCATCAGGTAATGCTACACCATATGATACAACAGGAATATTTTTAAATTTTTTACAGAACTCCATAAATTCTTCGTCGCTTATATAGCTTACAATCGAATTACTTGTTATAACAAGTCCATCTATTCGTTCTTTATCAATAAAGTTATAAACTATATGATGATGTCTGTCAGCATCGGCATTGCTGTTTAATGTTCTTCCTTCAAACACTATGATATTACAGTCTAAATCCTCAGCCGCCTGCTTAAATAGCGACCACAAATACGCTTGATAATTTCCGTCAATATCACTTATAAGGAGGCCTATTGTTTTACGTTCTTTCATGAAATCACCCCGGAAGAGTTATTGAAAAGCTGGTAATCTTTTATACTATTTAAGTTAATTTAAGAACTTAGTTCTTCTTTCCATCAATTTCAAACTTAAACTCATGGGCAAAATATAGTTAGAAATTTTGTCCATGGGTTTTGAGTATAAATAATCCAAATCTAAATTCAAAAAAT